>NZ_DATMLW010000131.1:0-99428 GCF_035570375.1 Bradyrhizobium sp.
CCTGAAAACCTCATTGGCGATCGTGCCTACGACAGCGACGCGCTCGACCATGAACTGCGCCGCGAGGGCATCGAAATGATCGCCCCGCATCGCTCCAATCGAGTGAAGTCGCTCACCCAGGACGGGCGCAAGCTCCGCCGACTGGTCGAACGCTTCTTCGCCTGGATTCAGTGGCGCCTGCTGGTCCGCTGGGAGTTCTATCCTCAAAACTTTCTCGGTTTCGTTCAACTCGCTTGCCTACTTATCCTCTTCAGGCAATTTTGAGATAGGTTCTAGTGTCCTTCTCGCGAGCATTCCGCGGTCGCGCCATACGTTCAGTTCTCCAGCCCTTCGAATAGAGTCATTAGGGCGGCGTCCAGGGGTTTCGGGCCGACCTTCTCGGGCAGGAGCAGGCCGTCGATAGTCAACATTGTGATGCCATGCAATTGCGCCCAACAGGCGGCCGCCTGACCGCGCACGTCACGCTTGCGTAGAATGCCCTCAGTCTGGCCTCGCTTCAGTAATTCGATCAGCACGCCAAACGCAGCGAGAGCCCGTTCGTTCAAATGCACGTCCGCTGCCTCGTCGGCATCCGCGCTGAACATGAGCCGGTAAAGGGCCGGGTTGGAAACGCCAAACTGGACATAGGCCCGCCCTATAGCGAAGAATTCGTCGCGTAAGGACTTTGGTCGCCGAGACTTCGCCGTCATCGTTGCCTGGCGCAGGCGGTCGAAACCGAGCAAGGCCATTTCAGCCAGCAGCGCGGCCTTGTCCGGAAAGTGCTTGTAGGGAGCGGCATGGCTGACCCCGGCGCGACGCGCCACTTCCCTTAGAGTGAACTGCCAGCCCTTGTCCTCGTGCAGCATACCCATGGCTGTTTCGATGAGTGCGCGCCTGAGGTCGCCATGGTGATAGGGGCGATCGGTGGTGTCGGGCATGTTCCCTCACGAAGTTGTCATTGAAAACATATGTTGACATTGCCTACTTCCGGGCCTATGTCAACGCTCGAAAGTTAACACTGTAAACATTGGAGCAAAATCATGAACGCTTTCAGACAGGGCGCCACGGTGCGCAACTTCATTGGTGGTTTAGCGATGCTCTGTATGGCTGCTTCTCCCCTGCATGCCGGCGAACTACCCGCCAAGGCGGGCGAAAGCATCGATCTCGGCCGCCTTCACGGCGTCGCCTACTACACCAAGGAAGACGACGGCTATCGGGTTGTCGCAACGATTGCGGACGGTGAGGCCGGCTTGCCTGTGCGGTTCTCGGCCACTCTCGCCGACAATCAATCGGCTACGATCTCCGTGCCGGGCGAGTTCGGTGAATCCGGCCACAGCCTCGAAATATTGCGCTCGGGCGACACGCTTACCCTGACAGACATGGGGCGGGCCTCCGGCAAGTAGTGAGTCGCGAGCAGGCCATCACGGCAGGGCTTCATTCAGTCCCCTTCAGAACCGCAGCCACCAACAAGATGTTGGTGGCGCCGGAAGGGTCTGACGAAGGAAAGAACTTGTCGTGCGCTGCCGACGTCTGGTTTGGGGTCATTCTCGACCGATTCAGCGTGGCTTCGCGATGTCCGGTTACCGGAAGCGGACATCCGCACCGCTGGCATTTATGAATACGCGCCCTGGTAGGTCATTGTTTCCAGTGTGGCCTTTGGTTCAGAAGTCCGCATGACGAATCCATCGCACTGGACCTTGCCGCATTTTAACGATATCGCTTGGGACAAAATGTGGGACGCGTCATCAACACCATTGCGCAACCGTCGCTGGTTGCCGCGCACAGCCGTGAGCGCTGCGATGCTGGCAATCGCCTGCGGACTTTGCGGCTGTGCCGGCAATGGCGCCAATGGCGGCGCCTTTGCAACCGCAAGCGCTGCAAGCGGTCCGACCGTCACCTTCGAATCCATCGACGGCCCCCCGCCACAGATTTTCGAGCGAATGGTGAGCGTGCTCGACAGCGAGTCCAAGCTTCGAAATCTTTCGATCGTCTCCCGCGAAGGCACGGCCTCCTACCGTGTCCGCAGTTATCTTGCAGCCCAGGTCAGCCGCGGTCGCGCCAGGATCGCCTGGGTCTGGGACGTCTATGACCAGAACCAGCAGCGCGCGCTGCGCCTTGCCGGCGAGGAGCCGGCGGGCAAGGCCGGACGTGACGCCTGGGCGGCTGCCGACGACCTGGTTTTGCGCAAGATCGCCCAGGCCGGATTGAGCGGCCTGAGCAGCATGATCAACGGAACGGCACCTGCGGAGCCGCCGCCGGCGCCGCCGCCCGCTCCCGCCAAACGAGGTCCGGCAGTGGCGAGCGCCAATCCACCTCCTTCGGCTTCCGGTGATGTCGGCTCCAGCGCGCTCAGCTACACCAGCCATTAGGCAAATTCCTTCGGAAACGGCCATTTTTGCCCGGGAAAACCGCCCCCATGGGTTGCCAGCCGGGCTGCCCCCTTGATATCACCCTGCCTGTCGAAACGCGCTTCCGTGGAAACTGCGATATGCTGAACAAAGTATCCAGCAAGGCGCGAGGAGAAATCTCGATGTCGGCCAAAAACGGCTCCATCAAGCTCGTTGCCGGCAATTCCAATCCAGTGCTGGCGCAGGAAATCGCCAACTGGCTGCATGTGCCGCCCACCAAGGCGATTGTCCGCCGCTTCGCGGATATGGAGATTTTCGTCGAAATCCAGGAGAATGTCCGCGGCTCCGACGTCTTCGTGATCCAGTCGACGTCGTTTCCGGCCAACGATCATTTGATGGAATTGCTGATCATCACCGACGCGCTGCGCCGTGCCTCGGCGCGCCGCATCACGGCGGTGGTTCCCTATTTCGGCTATGCCAGGCAGGACCGCAAAGCCGGTCCGCGGACGCCTATTTCCGCCAAGCTCGTCGCCAACCTGATCACGCATGCGGGCGCGGACCGCGTCATGACGCTCGATCTGCATGCCGGCCAGATCCAGGGCTTCTTCGACATCCCGACCGACAACCTCTACGCCTCGCCGGTGATGGTGCGGGATATCCGCGAACGTTTCGATCTCACCAATGTCATGGTGGTGTCGCCGGATGTCGGCGGCGTGGTACGCGCGCGCGGGCTTGCCAAGCGCATCAACGCGCCGCTCGCCATCATCGACAAGCGCCGCGAGCGCGCTGGTGAATCCGAAGTCATGAACGTGATCGGCGACGTCGCCGGGTACACCTGCATCCTGGTGGACGACATCGTCGACTCCGGCGGCACCCTGGTGAACGCCGCCGATGCGCTGCTCGCCAACGGCGCCAAGGAAGTTTACGCCTATATCACCCATGGCGTGTTGTCCGGCGGCGCGGTGACCCGCGTCACCTCTTCGCGGCTGAAAGAGCTTGTGATCACCGACTCGATCCAGCCGACGGAAGCCGTGCGGAGCGCCCCCAACATCCGCACGCTCTCGATCGCTTCCCTGATTGCGGAGGCGATCGGCCGCACCGCGGCGGAAGAGTCGGTGTCGAGCCTGTTCGACTAAGACCTTTTCCAATTCCTCAAATTTCATCCGTCGAAAGATCCGCGCGGTCGCCCGCGCGCGGGTTGAAACGGCCGTTGCCTCAGACCTGGTTGCCCAACTCGGGTGAAGCGCTTAACGGGCACGTCCGCCCGGAATACCGCCCGGCGCGATCCTGGAAAAGCTGATCAGGCACCAGGCAGCGACAACGCGACTTCCGACGCCTCGAATTTGATTTATCGCAAGGCGTCTGGAACAAAGTGATGGCCTTCTATCTAGTCCTCGACAGCAGATGCGCGTGGTTCAACCAGGAGAACGCAGATGAATTCGCATCTATCACCTGAACAGACGCCTCGTCGTCCCACAGCCTCAGCTTCCGCGACAACTTCCGCTCGCTCTGACGCCGACGACGCTTCGCGCGACAGCTTTGGCGAGACCTTGAGCCAGTTGAGCCGGGATGTGGCAAGCTTGAAGGACACGTTTGCGCTACTCGCGTCGCAGGCGGGCGGCGAGGCCGCAAAGACGATGCGCAATATGAGCGAGGCGGTCGCCTCGCAGGTGGGTGATGCCGCCAGCGGGGTGGCAGACACAGGTTCCGATCTTGCGACGTCCGCCAAGCAGCACGCCAAGACGTTCGCATCCGAGCTGGAAGCCATGGCGCGGCGCAATCCATTGGGCACGATCGCGGGCACGCTGGTGGTCGGTATCATCGTTGGGATGATGTCGCGGGGACGAGGCTGATGTTCGCGCCCCTGCTGGGCGTCATCCGCGCCGATATCGATCGGCAGGCGGGTTGGGCGCGCGAGGAGGCCCGGCGCCAGATTCGATATGCTGTCCTCATTGGCGCAATCGCCGGCATGGGCGCACTCGCTGGGCTTGGCGCGCTCACGGTCGGATTGATCGCCCTTCATTCCTGGCTGGCGCCGCAGGTCGGTTCACTTGCGGCACTCGGCATCATCGGCGCTGGCTTGCTGTTGCTGATGCTGATTCTGTTCCTGGTGGCCTTCTCTCTGCGACGCCCCGGGCTCAAGACGCGGCCGCCCCTGCAGGTAGCCCAGCCCGCCACCCTGTTTGCCACCGCTGCTGACCTCAGCGCCGATCAGGCGATCACTGGCGGCAAGGATTCTTTGCGCCTCGCAAGCGATACAGTACGCGAGGGTACCCGCCCGGAATTGCTGGGCGCGCTTGCTCTAATCGCCATCGCGGGGGTGATCGCAGGCCGCAGGCTGCGGCGGCGGCAGGAATGAATTCTGGTGCCGTGACCTAGTGTCCTGATTCCGAAGTTCGTATCCTTGCACGGCATACTCGTTTACGAACTTCGGCCTTCTGAACCGCCGCACCAGGGAATTCATCGAAGCCGCAGCGATCGGCAGTTCGGCTGACAGTGAGGACCACGTAGTTGCAGGAGAAGCCGGCTCAAATAAAGCTGACACAGCGGCGAGGCACGGTGCTCACCAATATGGCCGTCGCCGCGCTGATTATTGCCGCACTTTATTTCGGCAGGGAAATCTTCGTTCCGTTCGCGCTGGCGGTTCTCCTGAGCTTCGCGCTGGCGCCCTTCGTCATACGTCTGCATTCCTGGCGAGTTCCGCGCACGGCTTCCGTCCTCATCGTGGTGTTTTTCGGATTTTCGATCATTTTCAGCCTGGGTGGGCTGATGGTGTCCCAGGCAACGCGTCTGGCCGCCAAACTGCCTGGATATCAGCAGACGCTCAGTGACAAGATCGAGAGTTTGCGTGGTTTGATGGGCGGTCCTGGAACATTGAAACAGGCGTCGACCGTTCTCCGCGAACTGGAGACAGAGCTGCAACGCGGCAGTGCAGCCGGCCCGACTGACAATGGGCCTGCGAGGCAAGCATCGGACAAGACGGTTCCGATACCGGTCGAAATCAAACAGCCCGACCCCGGCGCCCTGACGACGCTGGCCAAAATCATCGAGCCATTGCTTTCACCGCTCACGACGACCGGCATCGTCGTGATCTTTGTGGCCTTTATCCTGCTGCAACGGGAGGATCTCAGAAATCGGCTGGTCCGTCTTGCCGGCTCGGGAGACATTCAGCGCACGACCGCGGCCCTTGACGATGCCGGCAAACGCCTGAGCAAGCTCTTTCTCACCCAGATCATTTTCAATGCCGTGTTCGGTTTGGCCATTGGCGCAGGTCTCGAATTGATTGGCGTGCCTTCGGCTCCGTTGTGGGGCCTGATCGCGATGATTCTACGATTTGTACCGTATATCGGCGCGTTGATTTCGGCCGTATTTCCATTGACCCTGGCTGCGGCTGTCGGGTCCGGCTGGGACATGTTGCTGCAGACGGCTCTGTTGTTCGTCGTGCTGGAACTGCTTGCCGGACAAGTCGTCGAACCTCTGGTTTATGGCCACAGTTCCGGCCTGTCCCCTGTCGCAATCATCCTGTCTGCTTCATTCTGGACGTGGCTCTGGGGTCCGGTCGGACTGGTGATAGCGACGCCTCTGACGGTGTGCCTCGTTGTCGTGGGACGGCATGTCGAGCGACTCAAGTTCCTCGACGTCATGCTCGGCGACCGGCCTCCGTTGAGCCCGCCTCAACTGGTTTACCAACGGATGCTCGCAGGCGATCCCCTCGAAGCGGCAGAACAAGCGGATGTTTTTCTCAAAGAGGCCTCGCTTGAAGACTATTGCGACACGATCCTGCTGGAGGGGTTGAGGCTTGCGGAAGCCGACCGCAGATTGGGCCATCTCGACGAAGAACGGCTGGATCGAATTGTCTCAACCGTCGACGAGCTGGTGGCTCACCTGGAAGCACACCACGGCGCAGGAGCGGCGGACCTTGCGCCCGCGGACATAAGCTTCAACCCCGGCGCCGCCATCGCCATCGAGCAAGCGAGGGCGCAACGCCAGTTGGTCGAGGAAGAAAACGGATCACCGCGTTCGGTTCTCTGCATTCCCGGATCAAGCAAGCTCGACGAGGCGGCGGCACTGGTATTGGCTTATCTGTTGCGGCATCGCCAAATCGGGGCATTGGCAGAAGAAGCAGACGCTCTATCCATGTCGAAATTCTTTTCGCTCGACATGGCGGATACATCGCTTGCGTGCGTCTGCTACGTCGGCCAACCGTCCATCACCAGGGTCCAGGACGCCGTCCGCAGGCTCAACAAAAAGAACCCGGGAGCCCGCATTTTGCTCGCCCTTCTGGGAACCGACGCCGCCATGCCATCGATTGGTGCAGCCGGTGCAGCGACTGCAAGCGGATCATTTCGCACGTCGCTGGAAGCAATCATTCAGATTATTTCCGGGCCTCGTGGCGATGCGGCCGCCAACACCAAAGATATTGTTGCCAGCTGAACACGCTTGCTCAAGACCCGGCATCCCGCACAAGGCCCGCACGATCAGGCTGAGCAGCATGACCGCCCGCGCCAACGCGATGAATCGACAAGCAACAAGGTCATGGTTTCCGGCAGACTTCGCTTGCATGGCGACTGCCGAGATCGGCTACGAATCCGAGGCCGCCTTCAGCCGGGCATTCAAGAAGATGATGGGTGTGCCGCCGTCGGCGTGGCAGCAGGGGATGCGGTGACAATCAATCGTTCCTAGATTGCGATGGCCGTAAACAGGGGTTCGAACATGAATGTTCCGGTCATAGAGCAGGCAAAGATTCAGGCTCGCGTCCTGGTTCCGATCGTGAAAACGCTCGAGGGCGAACTGGGGACGGAGCGGGCGCATACGCTGGTCCGAAAGGCGCTGGGCGATCTCTTTCGTCGCCATGGCGAAGAGTTCTGGCGGTCGAAGACCGGGACGGACCTTGGGCAGAGGATGGCGTCCGCGTTCGGCACTTTCGCACGCGGCGAGGCTCTCGAGTATCGCGTCCTCGAGCAATCGCATGACGCGTTCGAGATAGATGTTCAAAGGTGCCGGTACGCCGAGTTCTACAAGGAATTGGGCGAGCCCGAGCTCGGCTTCCTGCTGGTCTGCAGTGCCGACTTTCTGTTCTCCGAGGGATTTGGTGGCGACATCGAACTCACGCGCACGCAAACCATCATGCAAGGCGCCAGCCATTGCGACTTTCGGTATCGGCGAAAGATTGCGGATTGAAATACAAGCGAAGGTCGGCTCGCATGAATTCGGCTCGCGATTATACCTGTTCCCCCGTGGCGAGCTTGAGCCCCGACAGCACCAGTTCACGATGCTCGGGATTGCCGAGCATCTGACCAACGGCGAGCCAGGGCCCGCCGGGGCGGATGCCATTGTGGCCTGCGAATTCGCGCGCCTTGCTCAAGCGCCCCATCTGCGCATGGCACGCAGCCAGAAACCACTTCGTGAGCGGATAGGTCGGAAGCTCGCGGAACGACGCTCCCAAAGCGGCCGCCGCCTGGTCGAAACGCCGCCGGAAGAAATGACAGATGCCGATGCCGGTCAGATGAAACGCCCGCCGCGTGGTGCGGGGATCAAGCCGCAACGACATCTCGAAATGCTCGATTGCAAGATCGGGTTCGCCCGAAACGGTTCGGATCCAGCCGCTCCATAGCCAGCCGAAAGCGTGGCTCGGATTGCGCGAAAGCGCGCCGTCGACCAATCCCCTCAACACGTTAGGGTCCTCGCCGATGTTCAACAAGGCGCCAGCGGCCGATGTGACGGTGGAGGGATCGTCGGGCGCGGTTTCGAGCGCGCGCCGCGCCAAGGCGCTCGTTCGCTCTCTTTCGATTGCCGCGTCCTCGGCCCAACCGCTCGAGATGTTCTGCGAATGGCAAAGCGCGAGGCTCGCGAGCGCCAAGCCGTAGTGGGGATCGCGCTCGACCGCCTTTTCCAGGAGCGCGATCGCCTGCATGTTGGCCTCGCGCGCCCACGCCCGAATATGAGGGAGCGAGCGAAGATAAAGGTCGTAAGCCGTCAGGTCGGCGGTCGGCCGATCCGAGGCGCGCTTGATTTCGATATCCTGCAGCAACGGATCGATCACGCCCGCCACGCCCGAAGCGACCTTGTCCTGAAGCTCGAACACATCCTCAAGGCCGCCTTCGAATTTCTCGGCCCACAGATGAAATCCCGTCGAACTGTCGATCAGCTGTCCCGTGATCCGCAGCCGCGAGCCCGCCCTTCGCACGCTGCCTTCGAGCACGTAATGCACCCCCAGCTCGCGTCCGACCTGCTTGATGTTGACCGCCCTTCCCTTGTAGGTGAACGACGAATTGCGCGCGATCACGAACAGCGACTTGAAGCGCGACAATGCGGTAATGATTTCTTCCACCAGCCCGTCGGCAAAATACTCCTGCTCGGGGTCGGTGCTCATGTTCTGGAACGGCAGCACGGCGATGGACGGCTTGTCGGGAAGCGCAAGCACGGAAACGGGAACGGCGAGCGAAACCGGCTGCGCGCCCGCTGTGCCTTGGCCGCCAAGATTGACCCGCCACGCCCGCATCGGCTCGGCGATGTTCTTCAGCGCCTGCAGTCCGATGTCATTCCAGGCGTATTCGACCTTGCCGCGGATCTGCCGGTAGGCGTCGTCGGAAATGCAGACACCGCCCGGTTCGGCTAGCCCTTCCAGGCGCACGGCGATGTTGACGCTGTCGCCGAAAATATCGTTGTCGTCGATGATGATATCGCCGACGTGCAAGCCGATCCGGAACTCGAGCCGGCTGCCTTCCGGAAGAGTTTCGTTTTGTTCCGCCATGCTGCGCTGGAACTCGACCGCGGTGCGCACGGCGTCGACCGCGCTCGCGAACTCGACCAGCATGCCGTCGGCGGTGGTCTTGACGATGCGCCCTCGATGCGTGGCGATGGTGGGGTGGACGAGCGCCTTTCTGATTTCCTTCAGCCGGACGAGGGCGCCTTCCACGCCGGCATCCATCAGGCGGTCACAGCCGACCGTATCCGCCGCCAGCACCGCCGCCAGTCGCCGTTCCACGCGCTCGTCAGACAAGAAGCACCAGGATTCTCCGAGTTGGAGCGAAGATATAGAAGCATTTGGGCGAAGCCACAGACAGCGCCTGACCCAATCAAAGCCCGGAAGGCCTGAAAGTTCGGGAAAGCCGGTAAAAAACTCAGCGCTCTTACAGCGCGAATGAACGCAAATATCAGCGGTCACCGGCATGCGAGCGTCCGGCAGTACCACCGTCTCAACGTTTCCAAAGCTATCTAACCCAAATTCTCAGCGGGACGGCTTCTTTATCGGGGCAGGTCATGGTGCCGGTGTAGGAGTCGGACAACAGCCCGCTGTAACGGCATTCGACCCCGGCAACCGAAAGCGTTGCGGTCATGCGGGAAGCCGACAACTCAAGCTGCATCTCTCCGGTCTTCTCCTCCGGGCCATCCTGAGTGCATAGGCCGACATGCCGCATCGTCAACGGACCGGAGTAGGCCTTTCGGGGTGGAGCGGTCGCTGTGACGGTGGCGGTCAATTCCCATTCGCCGAGATAGCCCGAATATCCGATGATCTCGAGCGGCTGGGCCTGGACGGGTAAGGCAGCCAGCGCGCTCAGAACAATGGTCGGAACAAGCTCTCTCACGGGCGGCTTCCTCGCCTGGGTGACGTTTTCACAATTTCTTCAGATAATCGCGCGCGTTGGCGACCTCGGTTCGCGTGTCGTCCGCGCCTTCGGCAATTGCGACAATTTTCTCGTAATAGTCCCGGGCCTTGTCCTTGTCTCCCGCCTTTTCGGCCGAGGTCGCTGCGCCCACAAAGGCACCCAGCCTGTTCGGCTCCTTCCGAAGCGTCGCCTCGAAGGCGGCGAGCGCTTCGGCGGGCTTGCCGCTTTCAAGCAGCATGACACCATAGAGTTCGCGGGCCGGCTTGGGTACACCGGGCGTCACCGGATGTTTCTCGGTCCTGTCTTCGGCATCGGCGGCGGCGCTCATCGCCTGCAAGGCGTCATCGCGCCTGTCCTCGGCGTAGAGAACCCACGCGGTCGCGATCTGCCGTTGAATATCGACCTGTTCCGACCAATAGCCGTCCTTTGCGTCGCGCAGCCTGTCGCGCAGTTCGCCAAGCCTGGCGATGTCGATCTTCGCGGCTTGCGGATTGCCCGAACGTGCCGCGCCGAGCGCACGCGCGAAATACGTGATCGCCTGCACGTTCGCGAGCGGGCTGGGGCGAGCCTCAAGCTCGGCAGCGGCCTTCCAGTCGCCGCCCTCTATCGCATAGCGTGCCGGCGAAACCGCCAGCGCATAGGGTCCCGGAAGGAATGTCTCGGTAAACCCTTTCACGGTGTTCATGTCGTCAAGCACGGCTCTGGCGTTGCCATCCTGACCGCTCTGCAGATAGGCATAGACCAGATAGTCCATCGCATGCAGCTGATCGTGGAAGTCCCCCGCCTCCCTGGCGACGCGCGCCGATTCAGTGTTGGAAGAAATCGAATCCTCCCAGTAACCGAGCCGCGTGAAAATGTGCGACGGCATGTGCTGCGCATGCGCCGCCGCAGGCGCCACCTTGGCGTAACGCCGCGCCGCCGCGAGCCCCTTCTCGGCCAGAGCCGGCGTATCGTAGAGGTGGATCAGGTAGTGAGCGATACCCGGATGCTCCGGCTGGCGCACCCAGATTTTCTCCAGAATCGCCGCCCCCTTGAGCTGGTTCGCATAAGTCTTGTCGGCCGGCGAGGCGGAGACATTCAAGGCTAGCGCGTAATGAATCTGTGCTTCGTCATCGTCGCCGTATCGCGCTGCCAGTTGTTCCATCGCCTTGAGATAGGCGAGCACGCGCGTGCGATGGTCGACCTTGTCGTAGTCGGTATACATTGCGCTCAGCGCATCGAGATAATCGCGCTCCCGTTGCGTCCCGGCGTTGAGGCCCTTGCCTTTTTCGAGTGCGGCTGCGCCTTCCGCAAGATTCTTGGCGGGCGGCGCGACGTGCGGATTGTACAGCAGGCTCAGCGCGATCCCCCAATAGGCGATGGCGCATTTCGGATCGGCTTTGAGCGCGTCTTCGAACGACTTCTGCGAAGCGCGGTACCAGAACGAGTGCTGATAGAGCATGGCCTGGTCGAAGTGCTGCTGAGCTTCAGGCGTGCAGGAGGTCTCGAAATGGACCTTGCCGAAATCGGCTGATGGTGCCGCGAGAGCAGATGGTCCACCCGCCCATGCCAGAGCGACGACGGCGACGGTGATCCGACCCATCCTGGTCATCGTCGAACTCCTTTAGTCATGATGCGTGCATTCATGATGCGTGCGGATATCGTACCGCAAGCGGTCCGCAAGCGGTACTCTCATCGACGTCAGCGCAAGCACAACTCGTTGGCTGGTTTATCCTGGACGACCCAGCCGAATACCGCGAGGTGTGGTCGCGAGCAGGGCTGCGCGCTGGCGAGGAAATGTGTCTCCGGCTTGCGATCCGGAGCAAGTCATTTTTGGGGCAGCATCATTGCCCGATCATCGGACATCCCGCGACCGGAAGACAGCCCTCAAGTTGCGTTCCCGCGCTGCCCGCGCCTTCGCTCCACCGTGATCTCCGCCAGGATCGACATGGCGATCTCTTCCGGCGTGATCGCCCCGAGGTCGAGGCCGGCCGGCGCCTTGACGCGGTGGAGGGCGGCAGCGTCACACCCCTCGCCGATCAGCTTTTCGCGCAGCGCCGCCATCTTGCGGCGGCTGCCGACAAAAGCGCGGTAGGCAGCCGACGTTGCGACCGCACTGCGCAGCGCGGCTTCGTCGCCCTGCCCTTGCGTCGAGACCACGACAAAGCGTTTTGCCTCGTTGAGTTTTCCGAGCACAAACCCGTCGATCCGCGCATCGGCGTCTGCCGCCTCGGGCAGGTCGGCTGCGGGAGCCGCGACTGTGACATGGTAGCCGAGGGCACGGGCCTGGCTGGCAAGGGACAGCGCCACCGGGCTGCCGCCGAGAATGACCAGCGAGGGATGCGGCAACACCGGCTCGACGAAAACGTCCATCGTGCCCTTGCTCGGGCACATGTTGCTGGCAAAGCGCACGCCGTCACGGTTCTCACCGGGCTTTACGCCAAGCTCGGCCAGAAGATTCTCCGGCTGCACCGACACCATGCGCGGCTTGCCGTCGGCGAGTGCGTCGCGCGCGGCCTTGAGCACCGCGCCGCGGGCGCAGCCGCCGCCGATCCATCCCGCGACGATGGTGCCGTCGGGACGGATGATCGCCTTCGCTCCGGCCTTCGCCGCCGTCACCGACACGGTGCGAACCACGGTCGCAAGCACAAAGGTTTCTTCCGCGGCCTTGAGCTCGGCCACCAGATCCATCACTTCCACATGCCTGCTCATCGGAGGCTCTCCTTTACTTCACCTCTCCCGCTTGCGGGGGAGGTCGACGCGCGCGACAGCGCGAGTCGGGTGGGGGCATCCCATTTCAAGGAAGCGCCCCCTCCCCAACCCTCCCCCGCATGCGGGAGAGGGAGTGCAGTTCCGTCGCGGCACGTTCGCGATCCGACCGACTTCATTCGCTGGCGCCTCACAGCTTCGCCAGATAGGGTTCGAGCTCGGTCAGGCTTTTCAGCGTGTTGGCGGGCGCATAGAGGTCGATATGCGGCAGCGCCGCCTGGATGCCTGCGGCTTCCGGCGCGTAGCCTTCCCACGCCATCATCGGGTTGAGCCAGACGATGCGGCGGCAGCGCTTGGCCAGTGCCGCCATTTCGCGGCCAAGCAGCCTGGCGTCGCCGGTCTCGTAGCCGTCCGACACGATCATCACGCAGGAACGCGAATGCAAGACGCGCGCCGCGTGCCAGCGATTGAACGTCTGCAGGCTTTCGCCAATCCTGGTGCCACCGCCCGCGCCCTGCGCCATGATCGAGAGGCGATCGAGCGCACGGCCTGCGTCCTTTTCCTTCATTGCATCCGAGACGTAAGCGAGCCTGGTGTGGAACAGGAACGCCTCGGCCTCGCGAAACTCGTCGAGCACGCCGTGGATGAAGCGCAAGAAAACGCCGGTGTACATGCTCATGGAGCCGGAAGCATCGAGCAGCACGACCAGCCGCAGCGGCTTCTCCTTGCGCTGGCGCCGGACGAGCGAGATCGGCACGCCGCCATGGCTGATATTGCCGTGAATGGTTCGCCGCAGGTCGAGCCGGTAGCCGCGCCGCCGCGCCAGATCGCGCCGCGTCAGGTGCGTGCGCATGGCTTTCGCAAGCCGCGCTGCGGCTTCATGGGCCTGCGCGATCTGCTCGGGATCGGCCATCTTGCGAAAATCGATTTCGGCCAGGTTTTGCGCGCGCGATGCGCCTTGCTTGCGTCCCTCGCCGGCGCGATCCTCGTCCGCGTCACCGCCGGCGGAGGGAATCTGATCGGTCGCGCTCTCGCCCACCGCCGGCTCGGATCTTTTGTCTTGCAGATTCTTCAGCGAGGGATTGTTGGCCGCTCTTGCCGAGCCCGAGGTGAGCGAACGCGAGCGCGCGCGCTTGCCGAGCCAGAAGGCATCGAACAGCCCGTCGAACCTGTCCCAGTCGGATTTGCGCGCCGAGAACAGATGTTTGAGCGCGACGCGCAACAGCGCCGGTCTTTCAGCATAGCCTGCCGCCATCAACGCCGCCGCATCACGGCCTTCCTGCAGGCCCACGGCAAAGCCGGCATCGCGCAGGGTTTTGAGAAACGCCGAAAGTCTTGCGGCGACGAGACGGGACACCTCGTCGAAGTCATAACCGCCGCTGACGCCACAACAGCTCATGCCACCTTTCCCAACAGGCGATCGGCCACCTCGCGACTGAGGCGCGACTTGTCCTCGTGGGTCTTGACCAGGCACATCAGAGTTTCATGCACGGCCCCGGGCTGGTCGCGCAGATCATTAACGCCGATGCCGACCAGCGCCGCAGCCCAGTCCAGCGTCTCCGCCACGCCCGGCACCTTGCGCAACTCCTCTTTCCGGATGCCTTCGACCATGCGCGCGATCTGCAGCGCGAGCGAGGCGCTCGCGCCGTCGATCCGCGCCATGATGATCCGCGCCTCGCGATCGACGTCCGGATAATCGACATAGTGATAGAGGCAGCGGCGGCGCAGCGCGTCCGACAATTCGCGGGTGCCGTTCGAGGTGAGCACCACATGTGGAATCGTAATCGCCGAAATGGTTCCCAGTTCCGGGATCGACACCTGGAAATCGGACAATAGTTCGAGCAAGAACGCCTCGAATTCGTCGTCGGCGCGGTCGATTTCGTCGATCAGGAGCACCGGCGGCTGGCTCTGCCGTATAGCCGCCAGCAGCGGCCGCTCCAGAAGATATTTTTCCGAGAAAATCTGGTCCTCGACGGCATCGGCGTCCTCGCCGCGATGAGCCTGGATCGAAAGCAGCTGGCGCTGGTAGTTCCATTCATAGAGCGCGGCCGATTGATCCAGCCCCTCATAGCACTGCAGCCGGATCAGCTCGGTGCCGTGCGCCGCGGCCAGCGCCTTCGCCACCTCGGTCTTGCCGACGCCCGCTTCGCCTTCGAGCAGAAGCGGGCGGCGCAAGAGCTGCATCAGCGAGATCGCGGTCGCAAGCTCGGTGTCGGCGATGTAGCCGGAAGCGGCCAGCGCTTGCGCGATCTCCTCGCGGGTTTTCATGCTGGGATGCGTCTCCATGTCGTTCCGGTGCGCTAGCACTGAGCACTCAGTCCAGGTCATTCCGGGATGGTCCGAAGGACCAGACCCGGAATCTAGAGATTCTCTGATGTGCAATTGCACATCATAGTTCGACGCTTCGCATCGCCCCGGAATGACTGCCCAGTGGTAATGTCACTACGCCACCGCGCCCAGCGCCTTCGCCGCCTTCCAGTTGCGCCAGTAATCGTGCGGCATCTGGATGTGGGTCGAGCCCAGGAACGAAAACGCATCGTTGACGGCGTTGGAAAATGCCGGCACGCCACCGACATTCGGGCTTTCGCCGACGCCCTTGGCGCCGATGGGGTGATGCGGCGACGGCGTCACCGTGAAGTCGGTCTCCCAATGCGGCGTCTCGACCGCGGTCGGCATGAAGAAATCCATGAACGAGCCGGTCACGACGTTGCCGCCTTCGTCATAGCGGATTTCCTGGCCCATCGCGATCGCGAAGGCTTCGGTCAATCCGCCATGCACCTGGCCCTCGATGATCATCGGGTTGATGCGGGTGCCGCAATCGTCGAGCGCGTAGAAACGGCGGACCTTGTAGACCCCGGTATCGACGTCGATGTCCATCACGCAGATATACGCGCCGAACGGATAGGTCATGTTGGGCGGATCGTAATAGCTCACCGCCTCCAGCCCGGGTTCCATGCCCGGCGGCACCGAATTGTAGGCCGCCCAGCAGATGTCCTTCATCGACATCTTCTTCTCGGGCAGGCCCTTGACGCGGAAGCCGTCGATATCCCATTCGAGGTCGTCTTCATGCACCTCGAGCTTGTAGGCCGCGATCATCTGCGCCTTGGCCTTGATCTTGCGCGCCGCCATCGCGATCGCGGCGCCCGCGACCGGCGTCGAGCGCGAGCCGTAGGTGCCGAGTCCGTAAGGCGCGGTATCGGTATTGCCCTCCTCCACCATGATGTTGTCGGCGGGGATGCCGATTTCGGTCGCGATGATCTGGGCCCAGGTGGTCTCGTGGCCCTGGCCCTGGCTCTTGGAACCGACGCGCGCTATGCCCGCGCCGGTCGGATGCATGCGGATCTCGCAGGAATCGAACATTGCGATTCCAAGAATGTCGCAATTCTTCGACGGTCCCGCGCCGACGATCTCGGTAAAGAACGACACGCCGATGCCCATGATCTCGCGGGTCTCGCCGCGCTTGAATGCCGCGCGCTTGTCCGCCTGTTCTTGTCGAAGCTCGGCGTATTTCACGCTCTCCATCATCTTGCGCATCGCGGTGTGGTAGTTGCCGGAATCGTATTCCCAGCCCAGCGCCGAGTGATACGGAAACTGCTCCGGCTTGATGAAGTTTTTCAGCCGCAGCTCGGCCGGATCCATCTTCAGCTTCTGGGCGAGAATATCCATCGCGCGCTCGATGCAGTAAGCGGCCTCGGTGACGCGGAACGAGCAGCGATAGGCGACCCCGCCCGGCGCCTTGTTGGAGTAGATGCCGTCGACCGTCAGATGCGCGGTCGGGAAGTCGTAGGAGCCGGTCACGATGTTGAAAAAGCCGGCCGGCCATTTCGACGGATCGGCGCAGGCGTCGAAGGCGCCGTGATCGGCGAGCACGTGGACGCGCAGGCCCGTCACCCTTCCCTCACTGGTCGACGCGATTTCGGTGGTCATGTGGTAATCGCGCGCAAAGGACGTCGCAGTCAGGTTCTCGATGCGGTCTTCGACCCATTTCACGGGCTTTCCGGTGACGATCGACGCCACCGCCGCGCAGATATAGCCGGGATAGGCGCCGACCTTGTTGCCGAAGCCGCCGCCGATATCGGGCGAGATCACGTGGATCTTCTGCTCCGGCAGCTTCGCGATCAGCGACACCACCGTGCGGATCACATGCGGCGCCTGGAACGTTCCCCAGATCGTCAGCTCGCCCTTGACCTTGTCGAACGAGCAGACGCACTGGCAGGTCTCGAGCGGCGACGGATGGGTGCGGTGATAGGAAATCATCTCCTTGATCGTCACCTCCGCCTTGCGGAAGGCCGCATCGGTCAGATCCTTGTCGCCGACCGTCCACTCGAAGATGTGGTTGTGGTGCTTGCGCGGACCGTGCGCGCCCGCGGTCTTGCCCACAAGGTCCTCGCGCAGCACTGGCGCATCCTTGTCCATCGCCTTGAACGGATCGATGATCACCGGCAGCGGCTCGTATTCGACCACCACCTTGGTGACGCCGTCATCGGCGGCATAGCGATCGGTGGCGACCACGAAGGCGACCTCCTGGTTCTGGAACAGCACCTTGCCATCGGCGAGCACCATCTGCACGTCGCCCGCCAGCGTCGGCATCCAGGCGAGGTTGACGGTCTTGAGCGTCTCGGCGGTGATCACCGCCAGTACGCCCGGCACCTTGAGCGCCGCTTCGGAATTGATCGATTTGACACGCGCATGCGCGTGCGGCGAGCGGACGAAATCTCCGTGCAGCATGCCCGGCAGTTTCAGGTCGTCGACATAGCTGCCCCTGCCCTGGGTGAAGCGGATGTCTTCGACGCGCTTGCGTTCGCAGCCCATGCCTTCGAGGGCGGCAGTGCGTTGTTCCCGCGTGGGAGCCATTTCGTTCATTCCGCGGCCTCCTTGAATTCGACGCCGTTGATCTTGCTGGCGGCGTACTGGATTGCCTTGACGATGTTCTGGTAGCCGGTGCAGCGGCAAATGTTGCCGGAGATGCCGATGCGGATCTCTTCCTCCGAAGGCTGCGGATTCTCCTTCAAGAGCCGATGCGCGCGCACGATCATGCCGGGCGTGCAGAAACCGCATTGCAGTCCGTGCATCATGCGAAAACCTTCCTGCAGCGCCGAGAGCGAGCCGTCGGCATTGGCCATGCCTTCGATGGTGGTGATGTCGGAGCCTTGCGCCTGCACGGCGAAAACGGTGCAGCTCTTCACCGACATGCCGTCGAGATCGACGGTGCAGGCGCCGCAATGGGTGGTCTCGCAGCCGACATGGGTGCCGGTGAGCGAGAGATTTTCGCGCAGGAAATGCACCAGCAGCGTGCGCGGTTCGACGAGGCCTTCGACCTCGGCGCCGTTCACTTTCATGGTCACATGGGTCTTTGCCATTTTCGTTTCCCTCTCAGAGCATGATCCCGAAAAGTGGAAGCCGGTTTTCGGACAAGATCACGCTCAATTGAAAAAAGGCTGGGGTCTGATCGCTTGATCAGGCCTCAGCCGACGCGAGACGCGGCACGCTGCAGCGCGCGCATCACCATGATGCCGCCGACATGCCTGCGGTACTCGACCGGTCCGCGCGCATCCGCTGCCGGCGACATGATCGCCTGTGCGGCTGCCGCGGCCTTTTTCAGCGCGGCCTGATCGAGGCTCGTTCCGATCACGGCCTTGGCGGCGTCGGTTGCGAGCAGCGGCGTTTCGTGCAGGTTGGTGAGTCCGATCGCGCAAGTTGCGACGTCACCGCCCGACATCGTCAGCACCACCGCCGCCGCCGCCGTGGCATAGTCGCCGACCTTGCGTTTGAGCTTCTCATAGGCGTAACCGTGACCGGCGGCGGGTACAGGTATCGAGATCGCGGTCAGGATTTCGCCGGGCTCGAGCGAGGTGAAATAGGCACCCTGGTAGAAGTCGGACGCCGCAATTTCCCGTGCCCCGCCAGCGCCTTCGAGCCGGTAGCTGGCGCCGAGCACCATCATCAGGGCCGGCATGTCGTTGCCCGGATCGCCGTTGGCGACATTGCCGCCGATCGTGCCGCGGTAACGCACTTGAGGATCGGCTATCAGAATCGCGGTCTCGCGCAGGATTGGCAGCGATCCGGCGATTTCTTCCGAGGCGAGCAGTTCGTGCTGGGTGGTCATCGCGCCGATCACGATATTGTTGCCGTTGCGGCGGATGCCTTTCAGGCCGGCGATTCCGTGCAGATCGACCAGATGTTCGGGGGTTGCCAGCCGAAGCTTCATCATCGGAACCAGGCTGTGACCACCGGCAAGGGGGCGGGCTTCGTCGCCCAAGGTCGAGAGCAGTTTGACCGCGTCGGCGAGCGTCGCAGGCCGGTGATAGCTGAACGGGCCAGGAATCATCGTTTCCTCCATGCGTCTCTATGTTTTGGCGCGTATTCTTCTCGCAAAACCGCAAACTCCACTTTTGCGGAATACGCTCCTTTTTGGCGCGTATTCTTCTCGCAAAACCGCAAACTCCACTTTTGCGGAATACGCGCTTGATCCAGACGTCGGAGGAAGGCTCTGCCCGGATTTGTTCATAGACAAGGCGACGGCGAAGGCTTCGTCACCGGTGGAAGGAATTCGCACGAAATGCGCCTTGGCGCGCACGAAATGCGTCAGGCTTGGCGACCCATTCCGGCCTGGTGATTGTGATGGTTGCGCTTGGCAAGGCCGAGCCGGGCCTTGACCTCGGCGATCTTGGCGCGGCTGACGGGAACGCGGTGCGGCGTCGGCCCGTCAAGCTCAATCACGGCGCCGTCGCCTTCCTTGCGCACGAAAGTGACATGCGCCATTGCCACGATATGGCTGCGATGCACCCGCACGAACAATCCGGGATCGAGCTGCGCCTCGGCTTCCGAGATCGACCACGGGCACATCCGCTCGCGGATGCCGTCATGCACCCTTGTATAGTGGGCATCGGCCCGGACGCTGCGCACGTCGGCCGTATCTATGAAGTGAGTGCCGTCGGCGCCCTCGACCGGAAGCCGCGGCACGGGAGCGGGGCGCGGCGGCTGGCCCAATCCGCCGAGCGGCGCCGAGGTCAGGCGTGGGAAGCTGGTTGCCGCTGCTTCGGGCCATTTCACCTCGAGCGGCGATCCTGCCGTCGGACCGGCCGCGACTGTCGGCACCGGCGCCTGGCGCCGCGGATCTGGCACCAGCGACAACAGGAAACCCGCGGCAATCACAAAGCAGAGCACGGCCACGACCACCGAGAGGATTTGCGGCGAGGCAACCAGTCCGCCAGCGAGCTGGTGGTGGGCGAGATCCGATTTCGGGACGAAATGCATGCCATACATCGCAGTGTAATGCATGCCGGACACCGCGATGCCGAACGCGATGGCGCTCAAGGTCAGGCGGATGCCGTCCTGGCGGGCGAGGAACGCGCGCAGGCCGCCATAGGCCGCGGCGATCGCGATGACGATCGACAGCATGACCATCGCGCCGTCATGGGTGATGGCGAAATCGCCGGCAAGGCCATGAATGCCGACATAATGCATGCTCACGATCCCGGCCCCGAGCAGCACGGCCGAGGAGATCACGCGCCGATGCGACGGCTCGCCGATACTGAGAAAGAACAGGGATACGCCGACCACGAGTGCACAGATCAGGAATGACACGAGGGTCGGAAGCACCAGATAGCCGGCGTCGGCGGGAATCGGTGCCGCCAGCACGCCGACAAAATGCATGGTCCAGATTCCGACGGCGAGGAAGGCGGCCGCGCCGGACAACAGCACCCGACGGCTTACGCCCGGCATCGTGCGGATGCGCGCCGCAAGCCCGAAACCGGTAAAACCTCCCAGGATCGCGACCACCACCGAGAGCGCGACGAGATAGGGATCGTGTCCTTCGAACATGATCTTCTCGGCCCCCCGTCTCCACGGGGCGGCCTCCTCCCGCCCTCAGTTTACAGGTGCGCGGACCGAAATGACAATTCTGTCGCGCCTTACCCAATGATCCCGGCCGCGACCTGCCCGCGCAAGCGCTCCAGGCTGAGCAGCGTCTTGGCGCAGGCCTCCGCGACCTCGGCACCCATGACTGCAAAATGCTTGCGGAAGAAGTCGAAATGCGCGGCTGTATGGTGGAACTGTTCCGGCGTCACTACGGCGGAGAACACCGGCACTTCCGTGCGCAGCTGCACATCCATCAACGCCTTGATCACGGTTTCGGCGATGTATTCGTCGTCGATCACGAGCCCTGCCGCGACGATGGCGTTGTAGCGTCTCGTCTTGGCAAGGAGCTGCACGTGCAGCGGGATCTCGAACGAGCCCGGCACCTCGAACACGTCGACCTGCGCGCGCGGAACGTGGCGCGCCTCGATCTCGGCGAGGAAAGCGAGGCGGCACTCCGCGACCACCTCAGGGTGCCAGGCCGACTGCACAAAGGCAATGCGCTGCGGTCTTGCAAAGCGCGGGTGTTCGGTACGGCGCTCGGTGGTTTCGGAGGAAGCCTGGAGTTCGGAAGAGTCGTTTGCGCCGGCTCGTTCTTGCGACGTCTGATTCATGGCGTTCCGTTCCTCTTCTGGTCGTCCGATCCTAACATTGGCTACAGGTTTTGGAGGCGGATTTTTGAATGTGAGAATTGCAGGACCACCGGCAAAGATGGATTTCCGGTGGAGTTTTGCATCTGACATTCGCTTTTGCCGGCCGCGGCCAGTTCGGGTGCGCGCGCCGCGGCCGATCTAGCTTTGCGAGAACTTTGGCCGTTTTGCTACCTGTGATTACGGAAATCCTTAAGGTTTTCAGATTAACAACGCGCCAGAGCTGACTCGGGGGTTGGGGACATGCTGCTGAGAATGAAGCTGATTGTGCCCGTGATGGTGCTCGTGGGCTCGCTCGCTTTCGCGTTCAATACGTTCGTCATCTATCGCCAATATGCGGAAGATCGCGACCAGCTGGTGCAGGATGCAACCGTTGTTGCGCAGCTTCAGGCCGGCGCAGTTGCCCCAAGCGTGTGGGATCTCGACAACGCAAGGGTAAAAGAAATTCTGCACGGACTGGCCGCCTACCCGGACTTCGTGTCAGGCGAAATCACCGATGCCGAGGGCAAGCAGATTGCACGCGAAGGTAATCCGGATGCGCCGGGATCGCTGCAGGTCCCGGTGACGGACATCGTGCGGACGGAAGCCGGCAAGAAGCATGTCATCGGCCATCTTGCCATGCGAATTTCGGCGCAAAGCGTGGTGACCGTAACCTGGCAACACGTCTGGATCGGCATGGCGAGCTTCGCCGTGCTGATGATCCTGTGCGCCGGAGGTCTTTGGATCGCCGTGCGCCGCGTCACGTCTCCCCTCCTCGAACTTGCCAACGCGATGCACTCGCTGGCTCAAGGCGATCGCGATATCGAGATCGCCTTCGTCGACCGCACCGACGAAGTCGGCACGATGGCGAAGTCCGTCGAGGTTTTCCGTTCGAACGCATCCGAACGCGATCGTCTCGAGGTGGAAACCCGGCAGGCCGCGGCTGAACGCCAAAACCGAGACCGGTCGCTTGCCGAGAATTTCGAGGCCATGGTCAAGCGCGTTGTCGAAGCCGTGCTGGCTTCCTCTGCGACGCTTCATTCGTCCGTGAACTCGATGACAGAGACCGCCGATGCGACCTCCCACCAGACCAATACGGTCGCAGAAGCATCGCAGAATGCCCTACGCAACGTGCAGGCGGTTGCGGCCGCGGTGGAAGAATTGTCGGCGACGGGGGCGGAAATCAGCCGTAAGGTTTCCGATTCGATTCAGATTGCCGAGCGCGCGGTGACGGAGGCCGATCGTACCAACGGAACCGTGCGAGGACTGGCTGACGCCGCCGACAAGATCGGCAAGGTCGTCGACATGATCAATGACATTGCGGGCCAAACCAACCTTTTGGCCCTCAATGCCACCATCGAGGCGGCGCGCGCGGGGGATGCGGGCAAAGGCTTCGCGGTCGTTGCCTCCGAGGTAAAGAATCTTGCCAACCAGACGGCAAAAGCAACCGACGAGATCGCTGCCCAGATCGCCGGGATGCAGCAGGTTACGAAAGAGGCTGCGGGCGCCATCGGTTCGATCAGCGGCATCATCGGGGAAATCAATGCGATTTCCGCCGTCATGGCCCAGTCGATCCGCCAGCAGGACGACGCGACGCGCGAAATTGCGCTCAACATTCAACGCACCTCGGCCGGGGCGAGCGAGGTCATAAGCACGATCGGCAATGTCGCCGGGGCCGTAGCCGAGACGGGCCGGGTGGCCAAGGGCGTGCTCGGCTATTCCAGCGAACTCAACAAGCAGGCGACGACGTTGCAGGGAGAAGTCGAGGTTTTCCTCGGGACGATCAGAAAAGCCGGGTGAAGACCGTGACGCGGGAACCCAGTTGCCAATCATCAGGCAGCCAACCGATCAAGGATCGATCATGACCAAAGCCAAAATCCTCACCGCGATGGCAATCGCTCTCGTGGTTCTGAGCGCTTCTCCTGCACGGGCCGACTCGATCGTGCTCTACGGGAATGTCCAGCAACCGCCCAAGGCCTGGCTTGACGGCGAAACGCCCAAGGGTTTCGCGGTTGAGGCCGCCGTCGAGGTGCTCAAGCGGGCCGGCTATGACGTCACCGTGACGCTGCTGCCGTTTGCGAGGGCGATGGAGAAAACCACCGAAGGCGGCGTGATGACGGGCGTGTTCCTGTCCGCCGAGCGCGCCAAGATCTACGACTATTCCGCGCCGCTCATCAGCGAGGATGTGATCGTGGCCGTTGCCAAGGGAAAAGAGTTTCCGTTCGACAAGGCCGCCGACTTTGCCGGAAAGAAAATCGGTCTTCAGGACACTTTCTTCTACGGTGACGAGTTTGCCGCCGCGGCCCCGCAGCTGACGCTCGACAAAGACTCCTCGCCGAGCCTGCGGGCCAAGAAGCTGTCCGCCGGCCGTGTCGATGCCGCGCTATTCAATCCCGGCAAGACTGCATTCCTCAACAGCGCCAAGGAGGCCGGGCTGTCGGCAGACGATTTCAGCGTGTTGCCAAAGCCCCTTGCCAAGCTTGGCAATTACCTGATCGTCGGGAAAAACGTGGCGGGAGGCGTGGAGACTCTGGCGCGGATCAACAAGGCCATTGCGTCGGCGAGCGCCGACGGCACGCTTGCCAAGATCATGGCCAGATACGACCAGTAAGCTGAGCGATAAGGGCTTGAGCCACGCACGCGCGCGGCTCATCCCCGCACGCACGATCCGCATCTTGCGCAAAAACCGGTTCCGGCGGCGCGTCGATGCGCGGGTCCGGATCATGCTTGAGCCCATGAATTAAGGAAAAATTAACGATTTGGGCGCCGAATGAATCCGATTCCGGTTCGTTCTCGCCGCAAAAGTTAAGCAAAAGTTAACGACCTCGAACAGCTGTGGAAAGATCGGAGCTTTGCCTGTGGATGGACTCCGCGTGCGGTTGCGCGGATTCCGCAAATCACATCACTTCATCCCGGCAAGCCCCGATCCTGACGCAGGTTGGACCATCAGGGAACTGCAATCGGCAGCGACGCAAAGCGCGCGTCGGCGTGCAGCGTGCGTATCAGCCTCGTATCCGAAGTAAAGGCAAGGTCGAGACGGCATGTCCCTCCTCGAAGGCATCATCGATTCCCCGAACCATCCGCTTGCGGTGGTCGAGGATCTCGCCGCGAACAACAATCTGCCGTTCGAACGCTCGGGCGAGGACGAGGTCACGATTGTCTCCAAGGGCGACTGGACTGATTACCAGCTCTCCTTCACCTGGATGAGCGAGATCGAGGCGCTGCATCTGGCCTGCGCCTTCGACATGAAGATTCCGGAACCGCGCCGGGCCGAGGTGCAGCGGCTGATCGCCTCGATCAACGAGCAATTATGGGTCGGACACTTCGACATCTGGACCCACACCGGCATGATCATGTATCGCCAGGCGCTGGTGCTGCCGGGCGGCATGGCGGCCTCGAGCGCACAATGCGAGACCATGCTGGTGAGCGCGGTGCACGCCTGCGAACGCTATTATCCATCGTTCCAGTTCGTGGTCTGGGCCGGCAAGTCCGCGCCCGAGGCAATGACCGCGGCGATGTTCGACACCGAGGGCCAGGCGTAGGCGGGATGAGGCCGGATGGCCTCCATATATCCGGTGTCGTCCCTGCGAAAGCAGGGACCCATACGCCGTGATTTCGTTGCTTGAGCAAGAAGCTTGTGGCCTGCCTTCCGCTTCACTAGTGCCGCCTATTTGAAGTTCCTACGCCACGAGCGGCAAACCGGTTCAGGAACTTCAAATAGAAAAAGCGGCACTAGAATCATAAATTTGCTAGTGCCCTTGACTTTTCGAAGTTCGTAAAAGGAGGTGCTGCGATAGAGTACGAACTTCGAAAAGTGGGCACTAGAACCGACAGTGGTTATGGGTCCCGGCGTTCGCCGGGAGGACGGATTTATTTGTGGTGACAATGGTGAACGGCAACACCTTGGGAAGCCTTATGGGCACCGTCGTTCTCGCCGGCGCGGGCAAGATGGGCGGCGCCATGCTGTCGGGATGGCTGGCGCAGGGACTCGATGCCAGGCGCGTCATGGTGATCGAGCCGCATCCTTCCGACGAGATCCGCGTACTGGCCGGCGCAGGCGTGCGCCTCAATCCCTCACCGAAAGACATCGGCGACGTCGCAGCACTGGTGGTTGCACTGAAGCCGCAGGCATTTCGCGAGGCCGGCCCAGCTCTCAAACCATTTGCCGGCCCGGCCACGCTGGTCGTGTCGATCATGGCAGGAATGACCATCGCCTCCGTCGCGGAAGTTTGCGGCGGCAATGTCGTGCGCGCGATGCCGAATACGCCGGCGGCCATCGGCCGCGGCATCACGGTTGCGGTGGGGGCGAACAACGTCGGGAGCGCACAACGGGCGACCGCGGATGCCTTGCTGCGCGCCATCGGCTCGGTCGAGTGGGTCGAGGATGAGAGTTTGATGGATGCGGTGACCGCGGTTTCCGGATCGGGCCCGGCCTATGTCTTTCTTCTGGCCGAAGAACTGGCGCGCGCCGGTGTCGCAGCCGGATTGCCGGAGGAGCTTGCCACCAAACTTGCGCGGGAAACGCTGGCAGGCTCCGGCGAATTGTTGCATCGCTCCGATCTTTCGGCGGCGACCCTGCGCCAGAACGTCACCTCGCCCGGCGGCACCACGGCAGCCGCACTGGAAGTGCTGATGGGAGCCGACGGCCTGCAGTTGCTGATGACGCGCGCGGTCGCAGCCGCAACACGGCGCTCGAAGGAACTGGCGAAGTAACACCAATTCTGCTCCGGCGCGTCATGGCCGGGCATAGCCGTTCGAAGAACGGCGTCGCTTCCGCTCGCCTATGCCCGGCCATCCACGTCTTTCTTCCGAATGCATGCAAAGACGTGGATGCCCGGCACAAGGCCGGGCACGACGAACATCTCCGTCAACCGGTCCTTATTGCCGGCGCCAACTGGCCTGGTTCCCACCGAAGCGCTTGGTAAAACTATCGACATTGACCAGACCGCGGGTGTGGCGGCCTTCGCCGATGCGGCGCTTGTCGTCAAACGCTTCGACCTCGAAGCGGATCAAGCGCCGTTCCACCGCGACCACCCGCGCGGTGGTGCGCACCGGCGCGCCGACCGGGGTTGCGGCAAGATGGCGGACATCGACCTCGGTGCCGACCGTGATCCAGCCCGGTTCAAGGCAAGATTTAATGGCGTCCCCGGATGCGAGCTCCATCTCCAAAATCATCATCGGCGTCGCGTAGACCATCGGCATGCCCTTGACGAAATGCCCCACCGTCCGCTCCGGCGGCACGATCAGGTTTCGCTCGGCACTCATGCCGATTTTGATGATGTCGCGTGCGTCCATGATTTCGATCCGGTCGTACCGGCGAACGCCGGGACCCATACCGCGTGATGGTGCGGGAGGCAGGATGGCAGACGCCGTCGAAAATCTGCGCCTGTGGTTATGGGTCCCCGCTTTCGCTGGACGACGAGGAGACTATTTCTTCGCAGCGGCGGCGCGCTCGACGAATGTCTTGCCGCCCTTCATCTTGTGGTGCAGCGGCGCCTCGTTGATCTGGATCACGACATTGTCGGCATCGACGCCGAGATTCTTCACCAGCGCCTGGGTGATGTCGCGCATCATGCCGATCTTCTGTTCTTCCGTGCGGCCCGCGGCCATGCTGATCGTGATCTCCGGCATTTTGAACTCCCTCTTTAACTTCCTGCAACTTACCGCGTTCGGAATGGCCGCGCTCGCTTAAGGCCATCCGTGCTTTCCCTACCAGACAAAAGCCCTTGCACAATGAGACATCTGCGCACGTCTGTTGAAGCCGAACCTGCATGCCGAACATGACTATTGGGATGGACTATATCCATGTCACGTTATGCCGGGCCAGCACGTCGCGTACTTTGGCGACAAGCTCGTCCTCCCTGCACGAAAATTGCGCAGGTCGGGTCTCGCGCCACTCCTGATTGGAGGCAATCGCGGCCGCCGCCTTGGCGCCCTCGATCAAGTCCTTGATCTGCACCTCGCCGCGCGATTTTTCATCCGAGCCCTGAATGATCACGCAAGGCGAGTTGCGGCGATCGGCGTATTTGAGCTGATTACCCATGTTCTTCGGGTTGCCGAGATAAAGCTCGGCGCGGATGCCGGCACTTCGCAAACTCGCTACCATCTTCTGGTAGTCGGCGAGGCGATCGCGGTCGAACACGGTCACGACCACGGGGCCGAATTCGGGTCGGGTGTCGAGCTGACCGAGCATGGTCAGCGCGGCCTGCAGCCGCGACACCCCGATCGAAAATCCGGTCGCCGGCACGATCTCACCGCGAAAGCGCGAGACGAGACCGTCATAACGCCCGCCGCCGCCGACCGAGCCGAAACGCACGGGGCGGCCCTTCTCGTCCTTGGTGTCGAGCAGCAGTTCTACTTCGTAGACCGCACCTGTGTAATATTCGAGGCCGCGGACGACGGAAGGATCGATGATGATACGATCAGGGCCATAGCCGGAGGCGACAACGAGCTGACTGATTTCCTCGAGCTCCGCGTGCCCCTGCTTGCCGATCTCGCTCTCGCGCAATCTGGTATCGGTCGCGGATTTCTCGCCCGTTTGGATCGCGCCGATCACGAGCGCTATGTCGGCGGCGCTCAATCCGGCGCCTTTCGTAAAGTCACCCGATACATCCTTGCGACCTTCGCCAAGCAGTTGCGCGACGCCGGCGATCCCGAGTCGATCGAGCTTGTCGATCGCCCGCATCACGGTCAGCCATTGTCCGTCATCGGTGACGCCGATCGCATCTCTCACCCCATCGAGCACCTTGCGGTTATTCACCTTGACCACATAGGAGCCGCGCGGGATGCCGAGCGCTTCCATCGTGTCGGCGGCCATCATGCACATTTCGGCATCCGCAGCGGGAGACGACGAACCCACGGTGTCGGCATCGAACTGCATGAACTGGCGGAAGCGGCCGGGACCCGGCTTCTCGTTGCGGTAGACGTAACCGACGCGATAGCTGCGGTAGGGTTTTGGCAGCGTGTCGAAATTTTCCGCAACGTAGCGCGCGAGCGGCGCGGTCAGATCGTAGCGCAGCGAAATCCATTGCTCGTCGTCGTCCTGCAGCGAGAACACGCCCTCGTTGGGCCGGTCCTGGTCGGGCAGGAATTTTCCCAGCGCATCGGTATATTCGAACGCCGGCGTCTCCACCGGCTCGAAGCCGTAGCGCTCGTAGACCGAGCGTATCCTTTCCAGCATCGCACGCGTCGCCGCGATCTCGGCGGGCCCGCGATCGGCGAGCCCACGCGGCAGGCGGGCTTTGAGCTTTTGCGGCTTTTTCGGTTTCTCGGCCATGAGGCGCGTTGGTATCAGCCGGGACGGCGAGCGGCAACCCGGTTCAATGTGGCGGCTGCTCCATCCGCGCGCGCATGGCGTCGGCGTCTTCTTTCGGCATCGACTTCAGCAGCAGCTTGAGGGTCTCGCCGCCGACGATCTTTTCATTCCGCATGAACATCCAGTCGGAGATATCGGCCTGTTCGAATTCGGTCTGATCGCCGATGTTCTTGCCTGGCAGATCATTCGGCTCGTTGGCGAACCGGCCGGAATAATTGCCATCCGGAAGCTTCTCCACGTCGGCCATCCAAATGTGCTCGACGTAGCCATCACCAGCAAAACGAACTTTCAGGCAATGACCTGACTCTGTCGGCTTCGGCGCATCGTAGGAAGCCCAGAACGTCGGAAGCGTGTCGCGGGCACGGGCGATCGCGGCGTTCATCTCGGCATCAGCCGCACGAACGCCAATGACCGGCGGATCGTGCTCCGTCAGAAATTTAGCCATACCGTCACCCCAAAGTTGCAAGGCTCGAGTGTTCGTCGTTCATCCTACTGACGCGGTTTAAGGTAGCCGGTTCACAAAACCTTTCGGATCCAGTTGTGCGGGTCGGCCGCGCGGCCGTACTGGATGTCGATAAGCTTCTTGCGCAGCCCCATGGCAACCGGGCCGGCCGCGCCACCGCTGATGAGAAAATCTCCGCTTGCCGAACACACCTTGCCGATCGGCGAGATGACCGCCGCCGTGCCGCAGGCGAAGGCCTCTTTCAGCTTGCCGCTTTTGGCATCAGCGCGCCATTGGTCGATCGAGTAGGCCTCCTCGCGTACATGCGTGCCGGAATCCTTCACCAGCGCGATGATCGAATCGCGGGTGATGCCCGGCAGGATCGTGCCAAGCGGCGGCGTCGACAGCGAACCATCGTCGAAGACGAAGAAGACGTTCATGCCACCGAGTTCCTCGACATAGCGGCGCTCGAGCGCATCGAGGAAAACGACCTGATCGCAGCCGTGATCGATGGCCTCGGCCTGCGCGCGCAGGCTTGCGGCGTAATTGCCGCCACATTTCACCGCGCCGGTGCCCCCGATCGCGGCGCGCGTGTAATTCTCCGACACCCAGATCGACACGGGCGCAGGTCCGCCCTTGAAATAGGAGCCGACCGGCGAGGCGATGACGGCAAAGGTGTATTCCGCTGATGGTTTTACGCCGAGGAAGACTTCACTGGCGATCATGAACGGCCGCAGGTAGAGGCTGCCTTCGCCCCCAGGCATCCAGGCGCGGTCGATGCGCACGAGTTCTTCGACCGCCTCGATGAATACGGGCTCGGGCAGCGGCGCCATCGCCATGCGCTCCGCCGAATTCCGGAAGCGGCGGGCATTGGCGTCGGGGCGAAACAGGTTCACGCCGCCGTCGTCGCGCTTATAGGCCTTGAGACCTTCGAAAATCTCTTGCGCGTAGTGCAGCACGGCTGTGGCAGGATCGAGCGGGAAATTGGCGCGGGATTCGACGCGCGCACTATGCCAGCCCTGCCCCTGATTGTAGCGCACCAAAGCCATGTGATCGGTGAAAATCCGGCCGAAGCCGGGGTCCACGAGCTTTGCCGCGCGCTCCTTCTCGGAGGTCGGAGTAGTCGCCGGCTCGATTTCGAATTTCACGCTCATTGTCCTGCTTCCCGCTGTCAAAACCGGCGCGATCTCCGCAGCCGGTCTGACCTCTCCGGGCCCGCCGTCCCGATTTCGGGCAGATCTATCTAACGAAACCGCCATGGCCTCTCTCCCGGATTGGCGCGATGGACACCACCGCGCCGCGGCGCCGTTGGTTCGTTGGACCTCAGCCGTTCCCGCCTTGCGGCCGGTTACCACAGCCGCGCGCCCTCAGGACACGCTTTTGTGGAATGCGGAAGTCCAGTATGTTTGCCGAAGCGCCGCTCGACAATCATATGGTCAACAGATTCGCGGCTCCGCAGCTCCTTTGACTATTCTTGACCACCCGGAACCTCGCCACGATCGAAGCGACTTAATATTTCGTCGTGGCTGGCTGTTTTGTAACATTGAACCCAAGATATGTCAATATGCCTGACGTAAATCTCTCAAGGCCCCCAGCAGCCACCACCACCGCCGATTCGAGGGGCGAGGGACGTGGACCGGTCCCGGCCGAACTGCGCTGGGACATCATCGAACTCCTGTTCTTCGCCTACCGCGATTTCGTCGGGGATGCCGACCATGAGCTCGAGGCCTTCGGCTTCGGCCGGGCGCACCACCGCGTGCTGCATTTCGTCCACCGCTATCCCGGACTGAAGGTTGCCGATCTTCTCGACGTGCTGCGGATCACCAAGCAATCGCTCGGGCGGGTGCTCAAGCAGCTTCTCGACGAAGGATATATCTTGCAGAAGGCCGGGAACAATGACCGCCGGCAACGCCTTCTTTTCGCCACCGCCAAGGGCGAGGCGCTGGTCGCCAGGCTCGCCGGCTTGCAGACGGCACGGCTGAACCGCGCACTGCGCGATGTCGGACCATCGGGCGCGGATGCGATCCGCCAATTCCTGCGCGCGATGATCGATCGCGACGATCCCGACAAGGTGCTGGAAGCCATTTTTGGAACCGGTACGACGACCGCGAAGGCAAAGGAATGACAATGGTGGCCGAGGCTGCAACCGTCGCACGAACGCGGCCGAAGCCGGCCGACGATGCCCCGCATCTGCTGCTGGTGGACGACGACCGCCGCATCCGCGATCTGTTGTCGCGCTTTCTCTGCGGGGAAGGTTATCGCGTGACTACGGCGATGAGCGCCAAGGACGCCCGCGCCAAGCTCAACGGCCTGAATTTCGACCTGTTGATCCTCGACGTGATGATGCCCGGCGAAACCGGCTTTGATCTGGTGAGATTCATCCGAGGCTCCTCATCGGTGCCGATCGTGATGCTGACGGCACGCCATGAGGCGGAAAGCCGGATCGAGGGCCTGCAAATCGGTGCCGACGACTATGTCGCCAAGCCGTTCGAACCACGCGAACTCGTCCTGCGGATCGGCAACATCCTCAAGCGCTCGGCGCCGCCGCCGGTGGAGACGCTGGAGCAGATCGCGTTCGGACCTTACGTCTATCACCTGGAACGCGGTGAACTCCGCCAGGGCGAAGAGGCCGTCCATCTCACCGACCGCGAGCGCGACATGCTGCGAATTCTTGCTCTTGCACGCGGCGAGACCGTGCCGCGCAGCGGTCTGACCGGCGGCGACACGGTCAACGAGCGCGCCGTCGACGTCCAGATCAACCGCCTGCGCCGCAAGATCGAACGCGACCCGGCGAGCCCGCTGTTCCTGCAGGCGGTCCGCGGCATCGGTTATCGCCTGGTCGCGTCGCCCTAACGCATGTGGACCGGTTGGAGCAGGATCGTCGTGATCAACCAATCTACCCGAGCGGTCTGTCTTCCCCCCTCCCCCTCGCGTGGAGGGAGTGCACATCCGCGGCCAACACTGTTCATCGTTATGTCGTCGAGTGCCCGCCCATGAGTACACTAGCGCCCACTTTCCGAAGTTCGCGCTCCGTCGCGGCACCACCCTTGCGCGAACTTCGGAAAGTTATGGGCACTAGAACTCCGATTCCGAAGTTCGCAAGCTATCGCGGCGACCTCTGATGCGAACTTCGGAATCAAAGGAGTTCTAGCAACTTGTTGATTCTAGTGCGGCTTTGAATTTGAAGTTCCTATCACCAACCTGCCGCGATACTAATAGGAACTTCAAATTCGCCGCACTAGCAAACCTATAATTCGAGTGGAGCTTTGGATTTGACGTTCGCATCCGAAAATCGCGGCAAGGGAGTGGCGAACGTCAAATCCGCTCCACTCGACACCGGTCTCACGCTGATCCGCACCGCCGCGGAACGGGTTTCCGCAGCCAATGGCCGGATGGGCAACGCGTTCAAGAGCTGGATGCCGACCGGGCTCTATGCCCGCGCGCTCCTGATCATGATCGTGCCGATGGTGGTGCTGCAATCGGTGGTGGCGTTCGTGTTCATGGAGCGGCACTGGAACACGGTCACGCGGCATCTCTCGGCCGCGGTGGTGCAGGACATCGCCGCCCTGATCGACGTCTACAAGGTCTACCCCCAGGACAAGGACCGCGCGCAACTTCGGCGCATCGCCCAGCAACGGCTGGGACTGCTGGTCGATTTCCTGCCCGTTGATGACTTGCCGCCGCCCGGTCCAAAGCCGTTCTTCTCGCTGCTCGACCAGACGCTGTCGCGCCAGCTTGGACGGCAGATCGCCAAGCCGTTCTGGATCGACACCGTCGGCCGCTCAAACCTGGTCGAAATCCGCATTCAGCTCGACGACGCGGTGATGCGAATCTTCGCCCAGCGCAGCGCGGCCTATGCCTCTAACTCGGAAATCTTCCTGTTCTGGATGGTCGGCACTTCGTCGATCCTTCTGATCGTCGCGGTCCTGTTCCTGCGCAACCAGATCCGGCCGATCCTGCGCCTGGCCGATGCCGCCGAGAGTTTCGGCAAGGGCCGCGAGGCGCCCAATTTCCGTCCCCGCGGGGCGCGCGAGGTGCGCCGCGCCGCGCAAGCCTTCATCGAGATGAAGTCGCGCATCGAGCGCTCGATCGAACAGCGCACGGCGATGCTGGCCGGCGTGTCGCACGACCTGCGCACCATCCTGACCCGCTTCAAACTCGAACTGGCGCTGATCGGGGACAGTCCGGAAGTCGACGCCATGCGCAAGGACGTCGACGAGATGTCGGGCATGCTGGAGGCTTACCTTGCGTTTGCGCGCGGCGATACCGGCGAGCACGCGCAGCCGACCGACATGGCCCAGGCGCTGGAGGAACTGCGCAGCGATGCCGAGCGCCACGGCCATGCTGCGACCGTGGCCTTCCACGGACTCCCTGTCGTGACAGTGAAGCCGGCCTCGTTCAAGCGCTGCCTCGCCAACCTGGTGTCGAATGCCGCCCGGCATGCCAATGCGATTTCGATCACCGGCCACCGCGATCACCGCTACCTCACCGTGACGGTCGACGACGACGGGCCGGGTATTCCCCCTGCCATGCGCGAGGAAGTGTTCAAACCGTTCCTCAGGCTTGACGACGCGCGCAACCAGGACGAGGGCGGAACGGGGCTTGGGCTCGCAATCGCGCGCGACATCGCGCGTTCCCATGGCGGCGACATCACCCTTGGCGACAGTCCGATGGGCGGACTGCGCGCCGCCGTGCGGGTACCGGTTTAACCAGCGGCTATTTCGGCAACAGGCCCCTGAGCTTTTCGGCATCCTTGATGTTGCCGCCGGGCATCACGATGTCGCCTGGTTTCTGGTGCGGTTTTTTGAATTTGGAGTTCCTATGATGAGATTGCAGCAGCACCGATAGGAACTTCCACCGCGCTAGTACAAGGTGCGCAGCGGACGTTCATTGGCGCCATACGGCACCCAGCGGCAGGAAAACGAGACGTAACCGCCATACTGCGGATCCACCGCCAGAAATTTCACCACCTTGCCGTAGGACGCACAATGATCGACGGCGAGTTGCCGGGCATCCACCCGCTGGGCCAGTTCATAGGCGATGATGCCGCCGGTATCGTTGCCCTTGAACGGCGGGACGTAATTGAAGATATCGGCGCGCGCGGGCGCGCCCGCCAGCATGCCGCCAACGGCGATCAGAGTAAGGGCCCCGGTGATTCGCATCGTTCACTCCGTTGTGCTTGCGAAGCACCATAAGGCGCATCGTTTGCCGTGAAAAGAACGGTGGAGGGCTGGAAATCGAGTAATTGGCCAGTGTTGCCGCGTTGCACTTGACCTCGGCGGGGCTTCGCGGCACGGTTTGCAATGTTCGATCACCCGTCCAGAGCCCTACACCACCAGCGGCGACCGACCATGCGCGACCTTTTCTTCATTGCCAGAAAGATCAGCCTGAACGTGGCGCTTGGCATGCTGTTTGGCCTGTTCGTGTCCGGCCAGGCAGCCGAGGCGGCCAATCCGCTGGAGCTGAATTTCTGGCTGTCAGGCCCGAAATATGACGGCCGGGTCGCACCTTGCGAAGCTGCGCTCGGCACGATCACTTCGCAATTCGAGGAAAAGGAGAGCACGTTCTGGAATTCCGCCTTGCGGATCACGGCCTATGGCCGGATTCACGAAACCGCGTTCCGGCCCTGGCAATCGGATAACATCCCGCGTCGCTATTGCAGCGGCGATGTGATGCTGAACGACGGCAGGGTGCGCCGCGTTCACTACTCGATCATCGAGGATGGCGGCTTCGCCGGCTATAACCAGGGCATCGAATGGTGTGTCACCGGGCTAGACCGCAACTGGGCGTATAACCCCGCCTGCAAGGCAGCGGGGCCCTGATTCGACGATAATTTTCCGCTTTCCCACCCGGCCGCGCCCCGTCCGACGTCGACGCGCGCGCATTTTGTTCTTGAAATGTTCTTCCCGGATGCTAGGCTTCGAGCACAGGTTGTGGAATGAGGGCATCACCATGTCTGGGTTTCGATTGGGGTGGATAAGGCGGATTTTGGCGGCCACCGGCCTCCTTGGTGCGGCAGTGATCGGCATCGGCGCGGCGGGCACCGCTTCGGCGCAGGATCGCCGGCAGAACGCCCCGGGTGAATTCGATTTCTACGTGCTGTCGCTGTCGTGGTCGCCATCGTTCTGCGAAGAGGCGGCCGAACGCGGCCATAGCGGGCGGTCACAACAGGCCCAGTGCGGCGGGCGGCCGTTTTCCTTCGTGGTCCACGGTCTGTGGCCGCAATATGAGCACGGCTTTCCCAATTATTGCGAACGGCCGGCGCCGCGGCTCGACCGAAACATCATGACCTCCATGCTCGATCTGATGCCGGCGCCCGGGCTGATCTTCAATGAATGGGACAAGCACGGCACATGTTCGGGGCTTTCCCCGCGCGCCTATTTCGAGACGGTTCGCAAGGCGCGCGCGGCGGTGAAGATTCCGCCTGAATTCATCGAATTGTCCGATCCGAAGACGATTTCACCGGCGGACATCGAAGACGCTTTCGTCAGGGTCAATCCGGGCCTCTCCAATGCCGCGGTTGCCGTCACCTGCAACAGGTCGCGCTTGAGCGAAGTGCGCATCTGCATGAGCAAGGACCTGCAGTTCCGCGCCTGCGATGAGATCGACCGCCGCGCCTGCCGGCGCGACCAGGTGCTGATGCCTCCTGTGCGCGGCGGCTGAGCGCGTTCGCAAAGCACAGCTTCACCTTCATTTTCGGCAGGGCGAAAGCCACTTGGGGCCATCGATGCGTCGTTCTGCCGGCCATGGATTGCTTCGCCTGGCTGGCAATGACGTGGTAACCCCGCTGCCATGAACTATCGCCACGCCTTTCACGCCGGTGGCTTTGCCGACGTCCTCAAGCACATCGTGCTGACGCGTATTCTGCTCTATCTGCAGGGGAAGCCGGCCGCGTTTCGCCTGATCGATACCCATGCCGGCGCCGGCGTCTATGATTTGACCGGTGAGGAAGCCCAACGCGGAGGCGAATGGCTCACCGGCATTGCCCGCATCATGCAGGCGCGCTTCTCGCAAGCCACCGCATCGCTGATCAAGCCCTATCTCGACATCGTCAGGGCGTTCAACCCGCGCGGGGCCGAACTCGAGGCCTATCCCGGCTCGCCGCTGATCGCGCGCGCCTTGCTGCGGCCGCAGGACCGGCTGACCGCATGCGAACTCGAGCCGAAAGCGCACAAGAAGCTGGTCGACGCGCTGCGGCGAGACCGCCAGGCCCGCGTGGTCGAACTCGATGGCTGGGTCGCGTTGCCGGCCTTCGTGCCGCCGAAAGAGCGGCGCGGTCTCATCCTGATCGATCCGCCATACGAGCAGAAGGACGAGTTTGAGCGGCTCGCCGCGGGCTTTGCGGAAGCCTTCGCGAAATGGCCCAGCGGCAGCTACCTGTTGTGGTACCCGGTCAAAAGCCGCCGGGTCACGGAGGAATTGGCGAGGCAGGTCGCCGAAGCGGTTGGGCGTACGAGCCCTCCCGGAGAATGCCTGCGACTCGAGTTCAGCGTCGCGCCCGAGAGGCCAGGCACCGCGCTGGCCTCGGCGGGTCTTCTGGCGGTGAACCCGCCGTGGACGCTGATGGGAGAGCTCAAGGCCATCCTGCCCGAACTTGAAAAGCCGCTCGGCCAGGGCGGCGCCGGCCGGTGGAGACTGGTGCGGTTGATTTGACACTCGCGTCCCTGTCGCCGCGTGCCTTGGTCGCCAATGTCAAATCCAAAATCGCACTAAAATCCTGTATTTGTGGCGTCCGCGCGGGGTCGGACATTTGCAAGAGCGCTTCCCGCAAGAGGAAGCGGATGTCCGAGCCGGGAGACTCGAGAGCGCCTAAACCTTAACCAGGCCGGCCCGCCGCCCGGCCTTAAAAGTCCGATAGGCAATTTGCCGGGAACCGTATTATGCTCAAGCCATTGGGATCGGCTTTACGTTCCGCTTCCGCGAATGGTAGCGGCGGAGTGAAGGCCTTCTTCTATTAATTTGTGGCGGATCCAGGCTCATCGCCTGAACGCCGGGATGGCCAGACTTCCGACAGCGAATATCCGACCCACCGATACGCGTTGGCGTAGCGGCGGAGCAATGCGGGGAGGTTTCCCTATGGCCATGACTGGTACGGTCAAGTTCTTCAACGGAGAACGCGGCTATGGCTTCATCAAGCCCGATGACGGCGGACGCGATGTTTTCGTCCACATCACGGCTGTGGAGCGTGCCGGATTGAAGGATCTGACCGAAGGACAACGTATTACATTTGATGTCGAACCGGACAAGAAGGGCAAAGGCCCCAAGGCGGTTAACCTCGTGATTTCTTCCTGAGCCGTTTCGATTTTCAGACGTCTCGGAAAATTTCTTTTTTCGATGCGTCCTGTTGACGCGGGGTCGAGACGACGATTGAAAGCTCGACGCGTATTTTTCACGCGAAGGACGTTCCCACTTCGCTCAAAAGCGCTTTGACAAAAAAATCCCGGCCGTAGTGCGGCCGGGAAATTTGCTGCTGATTTTCTTGTTGCTCTCAGAAGCGATAGTTCACACCGGCACGAAGCAGCCCGAAGTGATAGCCGTTTTGAACGCCGGTGATCGTGAAGTTGCTGTCGCTGAGATCGACAAAGAGGAACTCAAATCGTGTGCTCCAGTTCGGAGTGAGACCGAATTCGGCGCCAAGGCCCGCGGTCCAGCCGGCGTTGGTGTGTGTCTCCGAGAGACCGAACGTCTCGCCGCGCAATTCACCGAACGCAAGACCCGCGGTGCCGTAAAACAGGATGTTGTTGAACGCATAGCCGGCGCGGCCACGCACCGTGCCGAACCATGGGTTTGAGAACTTCCACGGAGCGAACGTATCGGAGGCGCCGGTCGCCTGGAGGTCGCCTTCGACACCGAACACCCATGGGCCGGTCTGGAAGAAGTTATAACCGGCCTGCGCGCCGCCTACGAAACCCGATGGCCTGGTCACACTATTGTCGACGGAGCCCCAGGCCCAACCGAGATTTCCGCCGAGATAGGGCCCTGCCCAGCTATAGATATTGAGCGGCTGGTTGACGGTGTATGGGGCGCGCGATCCGTAATAGAGATCGGCTGCCTCAACCGAAGCCGTCCCGGTCGCGGCAATCAGCGCTGCCGCGCCCAAAGCGATCCTGCTCATCCCTCACACTCCCCAACACACTCGCCGTGACCGTTGGTTTCAGTCGCGAAAAAAATGCGCGTCGTGACGACCGGCGTGGTTACGGAATTCCACCCTTTGTCGACAGGATTTATCGAGACTTTTAAGTTAAGGGGTTGTTAAGGCCTCTCGCAGGGTGCTTTTTAGTCTTAAGAGAGCGTTACCGGCGCGACTGGCGCTGCGCGATGGCGGCGCTTAAATCTTCAAGGCCATGGCTCACGATTCTACCGATCAGGCGAAGGCATCCGACCGGCGGAAAGCTCCGTCCGGCTCCGAACCGATCGCTGCGGAACCTGACTTGCCGCCGCAGGAATTGGCCGCGGGCGATATCGACCCTGCCACCGTCAACGCCGAGGAGGAGGATGAGGCGCGGCTGCCGGAAATCGCCGAGGAAAATGCCGAGCCGGTCGCCGAAGGTCCGCTCGCGATCGGCCATGCAGCGATCGAAAACGCGGTGCGCCTGGCACCGATCTCGCCGGGCGTCTACCGCATGCTCAACGCAGCCAACGACGTCCTCTACGTCGGCAAGGCCAAGAATGTCCGCAAGCGGCTCGCTTCCTATGCGAGGCTGACCGCCCCCCAGCCCGCGCGCATCCAGCGCATGATCGCAGCTACCGTTGCGGTGGAGATCGTCTCCACCGCGACCGAGACCGAAGCGCTGCTGCTCGAGGCCAATCTGATCAAGCAGTTGCGGCCGCGCTTCAACGTGCAACTGCGCGACGACAAATCGTTCCCCTATATCCTGATCACGGGCGATCACTGGGCGCCGCAGATTCTCAAGCACCGCGGCGCCCAGACCCGCCCGGGCCAGTATTTTGGGCCATTCGCCTCGGCAGGTGCGGTCAATCGCACCATCACGGCGCTGCAGCGCGCCTTCCTGGTGCGCTCGTGCACCGATTCGTTTTTTGAGAGCCGCACGCGGCCGTGCCTGCTCTACCAGATCCGCCGCTGTTCGGGACCCTGCACCGGGGAAATCGATTTTCCCGGCTACACCGAGCTCGTGCGCGAAGCCAAGGACTTCCTGTCGGGTCGCAGCCACGCCGTGAAACAGCAACTGGCGGGCGAGATGGAGAGGGCTTCTGCCGCGCTCGAATTCGAGACCGCAGCTCTCTATCGCGACCGTCTTGCGGCGCTGTCAGCGATCCAGTCGCAACAGGGCATCAATCCGCGCACGGTCGAGGAAGCCGACGTGTTCGCCATCTACCAGGAAGGCGGATATTCCTGTGTCGAGGTGTTCTTCTTCCGCACCGGGCAGAACTGGGGCAACCGCGCCTATTTCCCGCGCGCGGAGAAATCGTTCACGCCGGAGGAGGTGCTGGCCTCGTTCCTTGCGCAGTTCTACGACGACAAGCCGCCGCCCAGGCTCGTATTGCTGTCGCACACGATCGAGGAAGCCGAGTTGCTGGCGAACGCGCTCTCGGTCAAGGCGGGCTTTAAGGTCGAGGTCGCAACACCGCGGCGCGGCGAGAAAAAGGAATTGATCGCGCATGCGCTCACCAACGCGCGCGAGGCATTGGGACGCAAGCTCGCCGATACGGCAACGCAAGGCCGGCTGCTGGCCGGGCTTGTCACCACGCTCGGCCTGCCGCATCCGCCGCAGCGGATCGAGGTCTACGACAATAGTCACATCCAGGGCACCAACGCGGTGGGCGCGATGATCGTGGCCGGCCCCGACGGCTTCATCAAGAACCAGTACCGCAAGTTCAACATCAAGGCCGAGGGGCTGACGCCCGGCGATGACTACGCGATGATGCGCGAGGTGCTGCAACGGCGCTTCAAGCGGCTGGTGACACCGCCGGCCGAAGACAGTGCGGTCAGGTCCCGCCGCGACGACGATAGTTTTCCGCAATGGCCTGACCTGGTCATCATCGACGGCGGCCGCGGCCAGCTCAACGCGGCAAGGGAGATCTTCGACACGATGGGCTTGACGCAGGTTTCGCTGCTGGCGGTCGCCAAGGGACCGGACCGCGATGCCGGCCGCGAAACCCTGTTCATGCCGAATCGGGACGCACTCAAACTCGAGCCACGGGACCCGGTCTTGTATTTCATCCAGCGGCTGCGCGACGAGGCCCACCGGTTTGTCATCGGTTCCCATCGAAAATTGCGCAAAAAAGACATTCGCGAGGCCGGACTGCAGGAAATCCCCGGGATCGGCCCCTCACGCAAACGTGCCTTGCTGCACCATTTCGGAACCCTGAAGGAGATCGAGCGGGCCTCGATCGCCGATCTTGGCAAGGTTCCTGGTGTCAGCGCGGAAAGCGCGCGCAAGATTTTCGAGTTTTTCCACTCCCAGCTGGGGTAAAATTGAACCGGGTCATCCCGCTGCGGCGCCGCGGACGGTTGACCTTCACACTTCAGCGGTATTGGTACCAGTGCCGCCCATTTGAAGTTCCTGCACTGCAAGCGGCAAACTTTGTCCAGGAACTTCAAATGGTAAAGCGGCACTAGAATCGATAATTTGCTGGTGCCCATGACTTTCCGAAGTTCGTGAAAGGTGGGTGCGGCGGCGTAGCACGAACTTCGGAAAGTGGTGCACCAGGAATGAACATCGCGACGACCAGGGGGGTGGCGAAAACCTCGCTCTCCCTGCCCAACATTCTGACCTATGCCAGGATTGCCGCCATCCCGGTGGTGGTTGGCTGCATCTATGTGCAGTCCATCATGGACGGCCCGCTCTGGCTCAGATGGATGGCGCTGGCCGTGTTCCTCGCCGCCGCGGTCACCGACTTCCTCGACGGCTATTATGCGCGAATCTGGGACCAGCAATCGGCCTTCGGGCGGATGCTCGATCCGATCGCCGACAAGCTGCTGGTGGCCTCCTGCCTGTTGATGCTCGCCGCCGACGGCATCATCCACGGCTGGACGCTGTGGGCGGCGATCGTGATCCTGTGCCGGGAGATTCTGGTCTCGGGCCTGCGCGAATACCTCGCCGCACTGCGCGTCAGCGTGCCCGTCACCAAGCTTGCCAAATACAAGACCACGATTCAGCTGGTGGCGATTGGCTTCCTGCTCGCGGGCGAAGCCGGCGACCAGGTCATCCCGTTCACCACCCAGGTTGGCATATCGTTGCTGTGGATCTCCGCGCTTTTCACGATCTATACCGGCTGGGACTATTTCCGTGCCGGCATCCATCACCTCATGAAGGAGGATGAGGGATGAAGGTGAAATATTTCGCCTGGGTCCGCGAGCGGGTCGGCAAATCCGAGGAAACCATCGAGCCGCCGGAAAGCGTGCGGACGATCGAAGACCTGATGGCGTGGCTCGCCAGGCGCGGCGAGACCTACGCCCACGCCTTCGAGACGCCAAAGGTGATCCGCGCGGCGATCGACCATGCCCATGTCAGGGCGGACGCCACCATCGCCGGCGCGCGGGAGATTGCGTTCTTTCCGCCGATGACCGGCGGCTGAATCCATTTTCGGGCTCGCCAGTTCTCATGACCGCCAACGTCACGATTCGAATCCAGCAGGCCGATTTCGACATCGCGCGTGAGATATCCGCTCTCACCAGGGGCCGCACCGATATCGGCGCGGTCGTGAGCTTCAGCGGCATTTGCAGGGACGGCGACGACGGGAGCCCAATCGCGGCCCTGACGCTCGAGCATTATCCCGGCATGGCGGAAGCGGAAATCGCACGGCACGTTGAGACCGCGATGTCGCGCTGGCCCCTGACCGGCGTGAGCGTGATTCACCGCGTCGGTCGCATCGCGCCCGGTGAAAATATCGTGCTTGTGCTGACCGCGTCGGTGCATCGGCAGGCGGCGTTCGCCGGCGCGGAATTCCTGATGGACTACCTGAAGGCCAACGCACCGTTCTGGAAGCGTGAGGAGAGTGGCAGCGGAACGAGCTGGGTCGAAGCGCGTCACCACGACGACGAGGCGGCGGCGCGCTGGACCAAGCCCTGATGGCCAGGATCCAGATGGCGAAGCGCGTCAAATCACCCGCCAAGCGTTCCCGCGCCGCATCGAAACTCGCCGAGGTCAGACCCGGCGAACTGGTGACGCTGCTCGATTTCGTCCGTTTCGCGGTAAGCCGCTTTGTCGAAGCCAAACTGACCTTCGCCCATGGCACGACCGATCCGGTTGCGGAAGCGGCATTTCTGGTTTGCGAGACGCTGCACCTTCACCCCGACCAGTTCGACACGTTCGCGACCGCGCGGGTCACCGCGCGCGAGGCCAAATCGATCCTCGACCTGATCGCCCTCCGCGTCGCCTCGCGAAAACCTGCCGCCTATCTCGTCAACAAGATCTACATGCGCAGCCTGCCCTTCCATGTCGACGAGCGGGTGATCGTCCCGCGCTCCTATATCGGCGAGTTGCTGGATTCACATTTCGGCGGGCGCGACGACCAACCAGCCGCGTTGATCGAAAACGCAAGCGCGGTGGAAAACGTCCTCGATCTATGCACCGGCTCCGGCTGTCTTGCCATTCTCGCCAGCCGGACCTTTCCGAACGCGAAGATCGATGCGGTAGACATTTCCAGAGAGGCTATCGAGGTCGCCGCGCGCAATGTGGCCGATTACGGCCTTCAAGATCGGGTGATGTTGCACCGCGGCGACCTGTTCGCGCCGCTTGGCGACAAGCGTTACGACCTGATCATTGCCAATCCGCCGTATGTCGATGCCGAAGGCTTGGCCGCGCTGCCGCGCGAATGCCGCGCCGAGCCGAAGCTCGCCTTCGACGGCGGTGCCGACGGTCTTGAGGTCATCGGTCGCATATTGAGCGAGGCCAGGCGCCACCTGACGCCCGAGGGCGGGCTGTTGTGCGAAATCGGCCGCTGTCGCCCGGCGCTCGAGGCGGCCTGTCCGGAAAGCGAATTTCTCTGGCTCGAAACCGAAGATTCGCAAGGCGAGGTTTTCTGGATTCGCGCCGCGGATCTGTGAAATTTTCGGAAGAAGTCAGCCGCCTTACCAGCCGAATGTTACTTATCACGGCCTGATTGACCGTAAAGCAATCCCGTTCGTGGTATTCGAGGTCCGAAACTGCTAGTTTGGCCGCCAACAGCCATATCCCAAAACTTCAAGAGGCCCCCATGCTGGACAAGAGCCCACGCCCCAATGCGGTCAACGTACCCAACGACCTGGCCGCGCACTGGATGCCGTTCACCGCCAACCGGGCCTTCAAGAAGGCGCCGCGGATGCTCGCCGGCGCAAAGGGCATGCATTACATCACGACCGACGGACGCAACATCATCGACGCTGCCGCCGGGATGTGGTGCACCAATGCAGGGCATGGCCGCGAGCGGATTTCCGAGGCCATTGCGAGGCAAGCCGCCGCGCTCGACTATGCGCCGCCGTTCCAGTTCGGCATCCCGCAGGCATTCGAACTCGCCGGCCGCGTCGCCGACCTCGCGCCGGCGGGGCTCGATCACGTGTTCTTCTGCAATTCCGGATCGGAAGCCGTCGACACCGCGCTCAAGATCGCGCTGGCCTATCACCAAATCTCCGGCCAGGGCAGCCGCACCCGTCTGATCGGCCGCGAGCGTGGCTATCACGGCGTCGGATTCGGCGGCACCTCAGTCGGCGGCATCGTCAACAACCGCCGACTGTTCGGAACGCTGCTCGCCGGCGTCGACCATCTGTCCCACACCTATGACCGCGAGAAGCAGGCCTTCACCAAAGGCGAGCCGGAATATGGCGCGCATTTCGCCGAGGAGCTCGAGCGTCTGGTCAACCTGCATGGCGCAAACACCATCGCCGCCGTGATCGTCGAACCGATGGCGGGATCGACCGGCGTGATCCCGCCGCCCAAGGGCTACCTCAAGCGGCTGCGCGAAATCACCCAGAGGCACGGCATTCTCCTGATTTTCGACGAAGTCATCACCGGCTTTGGTCGTCTCGGTTTCGCCTTTGCCGCCGAGCGTTACGGCGTGCTGCCGGACATGATCACCTTTGCCAAGGGCGTCACCAATGGTGCCGCTCCGATGGGTGGCGTCGTCGTGCGCGACACGATCCACAACGCCTTCATGAACGGCCCGGAACATGTCATCGAACTCGCCCATGGCTATACCTATTCGGCCCATCCCCTGGCCTGCGCCGCCGGGCTTGCAACACTCGAAATCTACCGTGAGGAGAAGCTGTTCGAGCGCGCCCGTGCGCTGGAGCCCAAATTCATCGACGCCGTAATGTCGCTGAGAAACGAGCCCAACGTGCTCGACATCCGCACTGTCGGGCTCACGGCGGGGATCGACCTTGCCGCGCGCCCCGATCAGATCGGAAAACGGGGCTTCGACGGGCTCAACAGCGCGTTCTTCGATCACGACCTGATGCTGCGGATCGCCGGCGATACCCTCGCCTTGACCCCGCCCTTGATCGTCAGCGAAGACCAGATCGGGGAGATCGTCGAGAAGGTGGCCAGGGTGATCCGCGCGGTGGCCTGACTGCGGCCGGTTCCCCGGCGGATGAAAAATAACAACATTCGTCCGGCGAATCAGCAATGGTGATAGGATCGGTGACCGCTTCAGTCAGAAGCGGGCATCGGGTGGGGGGACGTTCGCTAGATGATTCGCATTTCCACGATTTTCATCGCGATCTGCATGGTGCTGGTCGCAGCGTCCCTGGGCCTGGTCCTGTACTCGGTCGCAGGAATCAGCGGAACGGAATCGGCGATTGTCGCGCTCACCGCGCTGACCTTCCTGATCCTCTACAATGCCGTATCGATGCGGCTGCGCGACCGTACCGACGTCGGCAGCCAGATCGCGGACCTGTCGCGCGGCACCGCCGATCTTGCCCGTCAGGTCGCCGAATTCGGCCGCCGGCTCGCCGCAGTCGAAGGCCGGCTCGCTTCGGCCAATGCTGCGGGTGCTGACCGCATTCAGGCGGTGGCGGGGGAGATCAGCGAACTCGGCGGGCTCGTCAAACAGCTCGCGGTCTCCGTTGCGAGCCACGACGACATCCTGTCCGCGGGCCTTCCCGCCAACAAGGTGGAGGACGAACCAAAGGAGCAATCGCCCGCCGCCGCGGCCGCGAATGGCGTGACCACGGCGCTGGCGCCGCCCGTCGTCGCGGCCAGCAAATCTGCCTCTTCCCGCAGCGAAGCCCAGATCCTTGCCGCCGTGAAGGCTGCGATCGAGGAAAACCGGCTCGAAATCTACCTGCAGCCGATGGTGACCTTGCCGCAACGCAAGGTTCGTTTCTATGAAGCCGTGACGCGGATGCGTGACGAGAACGATCAGATCGTTCCGGCCGAAGATTTCATCCGCGTCGCGGAAGCTGCCGGACTGATCGGGCGGATCGATCACATGGTGATGCTGCGCTGTGTGCAGGTGCTTCGCCGGCTGATGGTGCGCAACAAGGACGTCGGCGTGTTCTGTAACCTGGCGGCGGCGACGCTCGGCAATCCCGTGACCTTCACCCAATGCCTTGATTTCCTCGAAGCCAACCGCGCGTTGGCGCCCTCGCTCGTCATCGAATTCAAGCAGGCGGCGTTCCGCAAGCTTGGCCCGACGGAAAGCGAACATCTCGCGGCGCTGGCGCAGCGCGGCTATCGCTTCTCGATCGATCACGTCACCGATCTGAGGATCGAACCGCGCGAACTCGCCGACCGCGGTGTCCGCTTCATCAAAGTCCCCGCCGCGCTGCTGCTCGATCCGAAGCGGTCTTCGACTTCGGACATTCACCCGTCCGACCTTTCCGACCTGCTCGGCCGCTTCGGCATCGATCTGATCGCCGAACGGATCGAGGGCGAACGCGCCGTGGTCGATCTGCTCGATTACGACGTGCGGTTCGGCCAGGGATTTCTGTTTGCGCCGCCCCGTCCGGTGCGCCCCGAGGGCGCACCTGCCAATGGCACCGTCCATCAGAGCAGGGCGCAGGAAACCAATGGCTCCGGCAAGCCAGCGATCGAGCCGGCTCGCGCAACCGGCAACGCCGCACTGGCGCGCCGTGCCGCCGGCCCCGTCTGACAGGCGACATGACGGCGCTTAGATTTGCCGAAAGGCTGCGCGACGTCGTTGGCGGCGCAGAGGTCCTGCTCAGCGACATCTGGGGCGTGGTTCACAACGGCCTCGCCGCATTCCCGGATGCCTGCCAGGCCCTTCACAGCTTTCGCCAGCAAGGCGGCACCGTAATCCTCATCACCAACGCGCCGCGACCTGCGGATTCGGTGCAGCGGCAATTGCGCAAGCTCAAGGTTGCGGACGAGATCTATGACGCGATCGTCAGTTCGGGCGATCTCACCCGGCATTTCGTCGCCGACCATCCCGGTCAGAAGATGTTCTGGATCGGACCGGAGCGCGACAGTTCGATCTATCGTGGGCTCGATCCGGTTCTCGCACCGCTGGAACAGGCCGATTACATCGTCTGCACCGGCCTGTTCGACGATGAAACGGAATCGGCGGAAAATTACCGCGCGATGTTGCTGCAGGCGCGCGAGCGCAGGCTGACCCTGATCTGCGCCAATCCCGACATCGTGGTCGAGCGCGGCGACCGGCTGATCTATTGCGCGGGCGCGGTCGCAGAACTCTATCTCGAACTCGGCGGTGAAGTGATTTTCTACGGCAAGCCGCACCGGCCGATCTATGAGCGCGCCATCGCGATGGCCGCCGAACGTCGCGGCCGTGCGGTCGAGCTCAAGGACGTCCTTGCGATCGGAGATTCGGTGCGGACTGATCTGGCCGGCGCGCAAAGCTTCGGGATCGATTGCCTGTTCATCACTCGCGGCATCCATTCCGAGGAATTCGAAGGGATCGACCAGCTGGACCCCGCTTCCGTCAGGGAATTGTTCGGCCATCCGCCGCGCGCGCTGATGCGGGAATTGCGGTGGTAGCACCGCCGTTTCCCGGATGCTGCGTAAGCCGCGGCGCTGTTGGCGGCGTGGCGCGCTGCTGATCCGGGATCCATATTTTTTTGGCAGGCAGGTTTCGGCTCGGCGATGCAGCGTTACGCGCTGCACCGCGTCCGGGACAGAGCCGAGGTCCTAAGCGTTCGCCAGATCCGGGAACACGGCTTCGATCTTGGTCTTCAGCGTCGCGGCATTGAAGGGCTTGACGATGTAGTTGTTTACCCCGGCCTTCTTGGCGGCGATGACGTTCTCGGTCTTGGACTCCGCCGTAATCATGATGAACGGGGTGGTGGCGAGATTGGGGTCGGCCCGGACTTCCCTGAGCAGGTCGTATCCGGTCATCGGTTCCATGTTCCAGTCGGAGATCACGAGCCCATATTTCTTGCTGCGCATCTTGTTCAGCGCCTGCGATCCGTCGCTGGCGTCATCGATATTCTCGAAGCCAAGCTGCTTGAGGAGATTTCTGATGATACGAATCATGGTGTTGTAGTCATCGACCACCAGAACCGACATCGACAAGTCAACCGCCATATTCAATTCCCCTGCGCAACCGCAACAATCGTAAGAGTTCTGCCGCGACTTAGAGTCGCTTCGCCGACCGCTGCAAGGACTACCATCAGCCGTTAAACAGCCCGTTAACCTGCTACCGTCCCGAAATGGGGCTAATGGCGATGAAGGCTCCGGCTTGACTTCATCAGTTTCCCCAAGTCACGGTCCCGCGCCTGACGACAGAATCGAAGATTCCCAAGATGGCGGCTGACTTTACGGTGATAGGCGATTCCACCCCCGCGGCGGCGATCCCGAAGGGAATGGTGGTCGCGATGGGCAATTTCGACGGCGTCCATCTCGGTCATCGCGCGGTGATCGACGCGGCGCTTCGAATGGGACGGGCGCATGGCAAGCCGGCCATGGCGGTGACATTCGAACCGCACCCCCGCAGCTATTTCAGCCCGAACACCCCGCAATTCCGGCTGACCGACGAGACCGCGAAGCTGCGGCTGCTGGCGGGAACCGGGCTCGCCGGCGCCGTCGTAATGAGCTTCGACAAGCGCCGCGCCGAGACCACGGCGCCAGATTTCATTCACCATGATCTCATCGAGCGGCTCGGGATCAGCGGCATTGCCGTCGGCTACGATTTTCATTTCGGCAAGGGCCGGGTCGGCTCGCCGAGTCTGTTGGTATCGGAAGCGCCACGTCTTGGCATCGAGGTGGACGTGCAGGCGCATGTCGATATCGCCGAACGGCCGGTCTCCTCGAGCGCGATCCGCATGGCGCTCACGGAGGGACAAATCGAGGAAGCCACCGCCATGCTGGGCGGCCCCTGGTTCGTCACCGGTCAGGTGATCCATGGCGACAAGCGTGGCCGCGACCTCGGTTATCCCACCGCCAATATCCGCCTCGACAAGAATTGCGGCCTGAAGCACGGCATCTACGCGGTGCGGGTCGGACTCGGCGGACGGCGCTTTGACGGGGTGGCAAGTTTTGGCCGCCGCCCGACCTTCGACAATGGCGCCCCGCTCCTGGAAATATTCCTGTTCGATTTCGATGGCGATCTCTATGGAGCCACCCTCGATGTTGCCTTCATCGCTTTCATTCGCGACGAATTGAAGTTCGACAGCATCGAGACGCTGATCCGCCAGATGGACGACGACAGCGCCCGCGCCCGCGCATGCCTCGCCGCGGCGCCGGGAGCATTTCCGGAGCTCGGCACCGTCACCTGACCACCTCCCAGCCCACCGGCGAGGGCTTTGCGATTCCTGCGCCCGGCTGCTATGGAAACCCCTATGTTTGCGCAGCGCACCACAGGGATTAGCGGCCCGGCTTCCGCCTGAGCTTCGGCTCGGCGCAAGACCGGGGATTTCGTTCACCCGCGAAGCGAATCGCGTCTTTCCGCTTGAGCCCGATTTCAGAGCCCTGATGTCCGAAAAGCCACAGAAGTCCGAAGCCAAAGACTATTCCAAAACCCTGTTCCTGCCGCAGACGGAATTCCCGATGCGGGCCGGCCTGCCCCAGCGCGAGCCTGAGATCCTCAAGGTCTGGTATGGAATCGGCCTCTACGAGAGGCTGCGCAAATCGTCCGCCGGGCGGACCAAATTCGTGCTGCATGACGGCCCGCCCTATGCCAACGGCAACATCCATATCGGGCACGCGCTCAACAAGATCCTCAAGGACGTCGTGACCAAGAGCCAGCAGATGCTCGGCTTTGACTCCAACTACGTGCCCGGCTGGGACTGTCACGGCCTGCCGATCGAATGGAAGATCGAGGAAGAGAACTATCGCTCCAAGGGCAAGGCCAAACCCGACTTCCGCGATTCGGCGGCGATGGTTGCCTTCCGGAAAGAGTGCCGTGCCTATGCCACGCACTGGCTCAACGTTCAGCGCGAGGAGTTCAAGCGGCTTGGCATCATCGGCGACTGGGACCACCCCTACGCGACGATGGACTATTTCGCCGAGGCGCAGATTGCCCGCGAGTTGATGAAGTTCGCCGCCAACGGCACGCTCTACCGCGGCTCCAAGCCCGTGATGTGGAGCGTGGTGGAAAAGACCGCGTTGGCCGAAGCCGAGGTGGAGTACGAGGATTACACCTCTGATCAGGTCTGGGTGAAATTCCCGGTCACCTCTCCCGCGCATGGCGTGCTCGCCGGCGCCAGTATCGTGATCTGGACCACCACGCCCTGGACGCTGCCCGGCAACCGCGCCATCAGCTTTTCGCCGAAAATCGCCTACGGACTTTACAGGGTCACTGACGCACCCTCCGACAATTGGGCGAGGGCCGGTGATCTTGTGATCCTTGCCGACGCGCTTGCGGAAAGCGTGTTCAAGCAGGCGCGCGTCACGGCCTACGAGAAGGTCCGCAACGTGCCCGGCGAAACCCTCGACGCGGTCGAATGCGCCCACCCGCTGAAGAGCCTTGACGGCGGTTACGCCTTCAAGGTGCCGCTGCTCGCAGGCGAACACGTCACCGAGGATACCGGCACCGGCTTCGTACATACTGCTCCCGGCCACGGCCGCGAAGACTTCGACGTCTGGACCGCGAATGCCCGCGAGCTGGAAGCGCGCGGCATCAACACGACCATCCCCTACACTGTCGACGAAAACGGCGCCTTCACCGACCATGCGCCTGGCTTCACCGGGAAACGCGTGATCAACGACAAGGGCGAGAAGGGCGATGCCAATGAGGCTGTCATCAAGGCCCTGATCGACGCCGGCATGCTGCTTGCGCGCTCACGATTGAAGCATCAATACCCGCATTCGTGGCGCTCGAAGAAGCCGGTGATCTTCCGCAACACGCCGCAATGGTTCATCGCGATGGATAAACCTTTCTCCTTACCTCTCCCCGCTGGGGAGAGGTCGGCCGCGAAACGGACGGGTGAGGGGGAGGGGTCAGGTGGTGGAGCCCCCTCACCCGATGTTCTCGCTGCCGCTCAAACGTCGACCTCTCCCCGGCGGGGAGAGGTGAAGGAAGTCGGTGACACCTTGCGCGATCGCGCGCTGCACGCGATCTCTGTCACCGAGTGGGTGCCGCCCGCGGGCCAAAATCGCATCACCGGCATGATCGCAAGCCGGCCCGACTGGGTGATCTCGCGCCAGCGCGCCTGGGGCGTGCCGATCGCGGTCTTCATCCGCGAAAAGCCTGATGGCTCGGCTGAAATCCTGCAGGACGAGGCCGTGAACAAGCGCATCACGGACGCGTTCGAGCGGGAAGGCGCGGACGCCTGGTACATGGAAGGCGCCCGCGAGCGCTTCCTCGGACCGCTGGCCAACGAGGAATGGAAGAGGATCGACGACATCTGCGACGTCTGGTTCGATTCCGGCTCGACCCACGCTTTCGTGCTGGAAGACCCCGTGCACTTTCCGGGTCTTGCCGGCATCAGGCGCAAGGTCGATGGCGGCGCCGACACCGTGATGTATCTGGAGGGTTCGGACCAGCACCGTGGCTGGTTTCACTCCTCGCTGCTCGAGAGCTGCGGCACGCGCGGGCGCGCGCCTTATGACGTCGTGCTGACGCACGGCTTCACGCTCGACGAGAACGGCCGCAAAATGTCGAAGTCGCTCGGCAATACCGTCGAGCCGCAAAAGGTGATCGCGCAATCGGGCGCCGATATCTTGCGGCTGTGGGTCGCTTCTACCGACTATGCCGACGACCAGCGCATCGGCCCGGAGATCCTGAAAAACAACGTCGAAACCTACCGCAAGCTGCGCAACACGATCCGCTGGATGCTCGGCACGCTGCATCATTTCAAGCCGGGCGATGACGTCGAAGCCGCCGATATGCCCGAACTCGAGCGGTTGATGCTGCACCGGTTGAGCGAGATCGACGCGGTCGTGCGCGAGGCCTACGCAAACTTCGATTACAAGACGGTGGTCGCCTCGCTCACGCATTTCATGAACACCGATTTGTCGGCGTTCTACTTCGACATCCGCAAGGACGTTCTGTATTGCGATCCGCCGTCGTCGACGACCCGCAAGGCGGCGCTCACGACTGTCGATATTCTTTGCGACGCGATCTTGAGGTGGCTCGCGCCCATCATCAGCTTTACCGCCGACGAAGCCTGGTTCATGTACCGGCCGCACGGACCGCCGTCCGTGCATTTGCTCACCTTCCCGGATGGTCTTGCTGACTTTCGCGATGAGGCGCTGGCGGCGAAATGGGAGACGATCCGCGCCGTGCGCCGCGTCGTCACCGGGGCGCTGGAAATCGAGCGCGCGGCCAAGCGCATCGGCTCTTCGCTCGAAGCCTCGCCTTTGGTCTACATTTCGGACCAGGCGATTTTCGACACGCTGTTCGACATCGATCTGGCCGAAGTTTGCATCACCTCGAACGCGATGGTGACCAATGAGGACTCGCCCGCCGACGCGTTCCGGTTGAGCGACGTGCCGAATGTCGCGGTCGTGGTCGAAAAGGCAGCGGGCAGCAAATGCGCCCGCTCCTGGAAGATTCTGCCGACGGTGGGTGAAGATCGCGAATACCCCGACGTTTCGCCGCGCGACGCCCAGGCTTTGCGCGAATGGAAGGCCCCGGGAGTGGCGATTTGAGCAGCCAACTACGCGCAGGTGTGATCGCGGCCGTTGCCGTGCTCGCGCTCGACCAGGCCTCGAAACTCTGGTTGCTCCGCGTGTTCGACATCGGCCGTCGCGGCGCGGTCAAGCTCGCGCCGTTCTTGGATCTGGTGCTGGCGTGGAATCCCGGGATCAGTTTCGGCTGGTTCCAGAGCGACAGTCCGGCGGCCCAGATCGCCCTGATGCTGATCAAGGCGGCTGCGGTATTGATATTGGCGATCTGGATGGCAAGGTCGCGCAACCTGATCGCAACGATTGCGCTTGGCCTTATCATCGGCGGGGCGATCGGCAATGCCATCGACCGCTTCGCCTACGGCGCGGTGGTCGATTTTGCCCTGTTTCACGTTCAGATTGGCGAAAAAACCTTCAATTGGTACGTGTTTAACTTTGCCGACGTGGCGATTGTTGCCGGGGTTGCGGCCCTGTTGTATGATTCCTTCTTGGGGGCACCCGCCGCAAAAGCGCCCTGATCCCGGCAGATACGAACCCAGCAAGTTAAAGGCTTGAGGGTGTGCTGGATTGTACGCTTGACAGGCGGGGCCGCGGGGAAATTTTGGACAGGAAAAACGCGATGCGCCGGACCGAGGCTAGTGCCGCCGATTTGAAGTTCCTGCGTCGCGGGCGGCAGACTCCGTCCAGGAACTTCAAATGGGAAATCGGCACTGGAATCGTAGCTTTGCTAGTGCCCATAACTTTTCGAAGTTCGTAAAAGGGGACGCTGCGATGGAGTACGAACTTCGAAAAGTGGGCACTAGCGGTTGGATCGTGCGGAATTCGTCGAATGTGGCGACGCCTGTGCTGCGGCTCGCCGTCATCGCGTTGGGGATGGCCCTCGCCGTGTCCGCAGGCAGCGCGCGCGCCGAAGAGGACAACAGAACCTTCGGCGAAAAATTCATGGACGGCTTCTACAACACGGTCCGCGGCACCAATATGGACAACCGCGGCATCGATTACCGCGAGCGGTCTCCGCTGGTGGTGCCTCCGAAGCTCGATCTGCCGCCGCCGACTGCCGCAGCCCAGAACACCCAGATTGCGAACTGGCCCAAGGACCCGGACGAGAGGCAGCGCAAGGCCGTCATCGAGGCCAAGAAGAAGAATGCGCCGCCCCCGGCCCGCGTCCAGGCTGCGGCGAATCAAACGGCAGCCGCTGGCCCGGCTCGCCCGGTCAACATCGCCCCTCCGCCTGACGAGCCTCCTGCTCCTGGCACCACTCGTCCAGCTTACGCGAACGATAGCAACGGAACGGCCCGGACCGACCCGGTCTACGACCAGCCGGGTGACCTCTTTACGGGCGGGCTGAGCAAATCGCTGGGCCTCGGCGACAGTCTCGACATCGGCAATCTGTTCGGCACCAAGAAAACCGAGCTTGCGGTGCAGCCTGGAAGTGAGCCGACCCGGGAGGCTCTGACCCAACCACCGGCGGGGTATCAGACGCCGTCCCCGAACTATCCCTACGCCCCCGAATCGAAGGGACTGCTGGGCGGGGAATCCAATCCTGACCGTAACCCGCTCGCCCAACGGTCGAGCGCAACCAGCATGGCAAAATAGAGTCATCTGCTGACGACCGGCTTGCTGACGCTGATCGCCTGCCGTGCGTGGCGCGGCATTGTGACATTTTCCCCGAAACCTTCGGGCATCCATCAAAGGCTATAATGTCGTTACACGCCTGCAGGGTTTCTATCTTCGCCGCCTTACTTTCGGGTGCGGTGCTCTCATCAGCGAACGCTTTCGCCGAAACGACAGTGACCTCCGTGCCGCCGGCCACGTTCACGCTTGGCAATGGCCTGCAGGTGGTGGTGATCCCGGATCATCGCACCCCCGTCGTCACGCAAATGATCTGGTACAAGGTCGGCTCGGCCGACGAGACGCCCGGCAAATCCGGGCTGGCGCATTTTCTTGAGCATCTGATGTTCAAGGGAACGAGCAAACATCCTGCAGGCGAATTTTCCCAGACCGTGCTCAGGGTCGGCGGCAACGAGAACGCCTTCACCTCCACCGACTACACCGGATATTTTCAGCGCGTGCCGAGCGAAGAACTCGGCAGGATGATGGAATTTGAGGCCGATCGCATGACCGGCCTCGTCCTCAAGGATGAAAACGTGCTGCCCGAGCGCGATGTCGTGCTCGAAGAATTCAACATGCGGGTGGCCAACAATCCGGAAGCGCGGCTGACCGAACAGATCATGGCTGCGCTCTATCTCAATCACCCCTATGGACGCCCGGTGATCGGCTGGCGCCAGGAAATCGAACAACTCGATCGCGAAGACGCGCTGGCCTTCTACAGGCGCTTCTATGCCCCCAACAACGCCACGCTGGTGATCGCCGGAGACGTCGAGGCGAACGATATTCGCCCGATGGTCGAACGAGCGTTCGGCGCCGTCCCCGCGCGACCGGCCATACCGGTGCAGCGCGTTCGTCCCCAGGAGCCCGAGCCGGCTGCGGCCCGGACCGTGACGCTATCCGACCCGCGCGTCGAGCAACCCGGTCTGCGGCGCTATTATCTGGTGCCTTCGGCCGCCACGGCAGCCGCCGGAGAAAGCGCCGCACTCGACGTGCTCGCGCAATTGATGGGCGGCGGCAGCAACTCCTATCTTTATCGCAGGCTGGTGATCGACCGGCCGCTCGCAGTCACCACCAGCGCGAGCTATCAGGGGACCTCGCTCGACGCGACGCAGTTCGCGATCTCGGCTTCGCCAAGGCCCGGCGTTGAATTTTCGCAACTCGAGCAGGTGATCGACGAGGTGATCGCGGATATCGGGCAAAGCGCGATCCGCGCCGAAGATCTCGAGCGGGTCAAAACCCAGCTTATCGCCGAAGCCATTTATGCGCAGGATAACCAGGCCACGCTCGCCCGCTGGTATGGCGGCGCGCTGACCACCGGGCTCAGCATCGAAGACATCAGAAGCTGGCCCGATCGCATCCGCGCCGTCACCGCCGATCAGGTCCGGCAGGCCGCGCAGAAATGGCTCGACAAGAAACGCTCGGTGACCGGGTATCTCATCAAGGATGCCACGCCCAAACACGAGGAGAAGCGGTCGTGATGAAGCCTGAACCCGGGATGCGGCAGATCGGATTGCTCGTTGCCGCATGCCTGGCGATGACCGTCTGGACCTCGGCGCCCGCGCGTGCAGCGGCAAAAATCCAGCACCTGATTTCGCCCGGCGGCATCGAGGCCTGGTTCGTGCAGGACGCGACCGTGCCGATCGTGGCGATGGAATTTGCCATGAGCGGCGGCGCGGCGCAGGACCCCGATGGCAAGTCGGGCGTCGCCAACATGGTCGCCGACCTCATCGACGAAGGTTCCGGCGATCTGGATTCCAGGACGTTTCACGAGCGGCTCGAGCGCCGTGCCATCGAGTTGAACTTCAGCGTGTCGCGGGATTTCTTCCGAGGCAGTCTGCGCATGCTCAGGGACGACAAGGATGAAGCCTTCGATCTGCTTCGGATGTCGCTCTCCTCGCCGCATTTCGACGGCGCCGACGTCGAACGCATCCGCACCCAGGTCCTTTCGGGATTGAAGCGCGAAACCTCAAATCCCTCGGCGCTCGCCAGCCGGAAGTTCCTCGAGCTCGCCTACGGCGACCACCCCTATGGCCGGCCGACCAACGGCAACCTGCAAAGCGTTCCGCGCATCACGGTCGCCGACTTGAAGGACTACGTCGGACGCGTCCTGACCAGGGAGAGATTGAAGATTGCCGTGGTCGGCGATATCGACGCTGCTTCCCTCGGCAGGTTGCTGGACCAGACGTTCGGCGGCTTGCCGGCCCGATCGAGCCTTGCCCCGGTGCCCGATATCGACGCAGCGCAGCCGCCGCAACGCGCGTTCATTCCGCTCGACGTGCCGCAAACCGTCGTGACCTTTGGCGGTCCCGGCATCAAGCGCAGCGATCCCGATTTCATGCCCGCCTTTGTCGTCAACCACATTCTCGGCGGCGGATCGCTGTCCTCGCGTCTCTACCGCGAGGTCCGCGAGAAGCGCGGGCTTGCCTATTCGGTCTATGAGTCGCTGTTGTGGATGGATCACTCCGCGATGTTCGTCGGGAATACTGGAACCCGCGCCGATCGCGCCGGCGAGACCGTCGACGCCGTCACCAGCGAGGTCCGCCGCATCGCCGAGGAAGGTCCGACAAAGCAGGAATTGGACGAGGCCAAATCCTATCTCAAGGGCTCGCGGATGCTCTCGCTCGATACGTCTGCGAAGCTTGCGGGGGCATTGCTGCAGTACCAGCTCGATCACCTGCCGATCGACTACATCGAGCGGCGCAATGCGCTCGTCGATGCGGTCACCCTCGAGGACGCGAAACGGGCCGCCCAACGGCTGTGGGGACATGGCCTTCTCACCGTGGTGGTCGGCCGCGCCTCGCAGACGGCAACCGAGCCCGCCATCGTGACCCCCGCCAAGGCGAACTGATTTCCAAGGTGCGGAGTGGTAATAAGGGGCGGGCCGCGAGGCAAACCGTCCCCAAAGACGCTATGTTGCCGGCGCCCAACTCCGTTACAGGATTTCTTTTCGGCCCGGTGATGCCATGCTGCGGATTGCCCGCGATCTCACAATTGATGAGAACGATCTCGAGATCTCGTTCGTGCGCGCCTCAGGACCGGGCGGCCAGAATGTCAACAAGCTCTCCACCGCCGCGCAGTTGCGCTTGGACACGCGCCGGATAAGCCTGCCCGCCGACGCGCAGGCGCGGCTTAGCCGGCTTGCCGGCCAGCGCATTACCAAGGACGGCGTGATCGTGATTCACGCGCAACGCTTCCGCACCCAGGAGCGCAACCGCACGGACGCGATCGATCGCCTCGTCGGATTGTTGCGCGAGGCCATGACGCCGCCGGTTCCGCGGCGGCCGACGAAGCCGACGTTCGGATCGAAGCAGCGCCGGCTGGAAGGCAAGAAGCGCCGCAGCGACGTCAAGGCCAAGCGCCGGCCAGGCGGTTTCGAAGATTGATTCCCGCCTGTCTCCGACGCGACCCGCCATGAACTCGCTCGCCTGTAAGCTGCCCCGATCAAATACGGCGGCTTTTTGTTCTCACACAAAACAGCCCGCTACTACCACGGCCGCTCTGCCGCGACCTAAAGTCGTTGCACTCTGACGGTGATGTCGATGACAGGGATGCGTGCGACACGGTCACTTCGGCTGCGAATCGGGCTCGGGTTTTGTTGCGCGCTGCTGAACGCGCAGATTGCGGCGGCGCAAATGCCGCTCCCGGCGCCGAAGCCGCCTGATGGTGCGACGTTGTTCAAGCAACAATGCGCGACCTGTCATACCACCAATCTCGGCGATCCCGCTCGGCAAGGGCCGTCGCTGTTCAACATCATCGGCCGGCGCGCCGGGGCGGTTGATGGCTTCCACTACTCCGCCGGGTTCGCCAAGGCCGATTTCGCCTGGGACGACATCACGCTCGACACCTGGATCACCAATCCGCAGGAGATGATACCCGGCTCAATCATGGCCTACCGTCAGGCCAGGCCCGAGATCCGCGCCGCCATCATCGCTTATCTGAAGGAGCTGCACTGAATGGCAAAACCGGTCCATTCGATGATCCGCGTTTTCGACGAGGCGAAATCGGTCGACTATTACAAGCGCGCTTTCGGACTCCAGGTTGCCGATCATCTGAAATTCCCCGATTTCGCGCTGATCTACCTGCGCCATCCATCATCGCCCTTCGAGGTCGAGCTGACTGTCAATTTCGATCGCAGGGAGCCCTACGCGCTTGGCGACGGTTACGGCCATCTCGCCGTCGTCGTCGACGATGTCGATGCCGAACACGCCCGCTTCGAACGCGAAAAATTGTCGCCGGGACCTTTGCGCGACTTCAAGCATGACGGCAAGACGCTGGCGCGCTTCTTCTTCGCCACCGATCCGGACGGCTACAAGATCGAGGTGATTCAGAAAGGCGGCCGCTTTGGATAGCTCGCATCGCAGATAACAACACTTTCAACGGAGGAAACCCATGAGAGAAGTCGATCGTCGTCGCAAATATGATCGCCGCGTCTTCCTGCAAGGCGCGGCGACGACGGTGCCAGCCGTCGCAGTTGCAACCAGCACCGGTATTGGATTCACCGACGCCTGGGCGGATGACGCCGCCGCGTTGACGCCAGCGACCTTGAAGACGCTGGTGAAGATCGCGCGCGACATCTATCCGCACGATTTCCTCGCCGACAGTTACTACAGCATCGCGATCAAAGGATGGGACGCCAAGGCGGCGAAAGATCCGGCCGTGAAAGCGATGATCACGGACGGCGTGGCCCGGCTCGACCAGAATGCCCGCGAGCGCCACAAGGTATCCTATGCGGAGGTGGCCTGGGAGGCTGACCGCGTCGCGCTTCTGCAGGGCATCGAGCAGAGCGACTTCTTCCAGAAGGTCCGCGGCGACCTCATCGTTTCGCTCTACAACCAGAAAGAGGTTTGGCCGAAATTCGGCTACGAGGGCTCTTCCGCCGAGCATGGCGGCTACATCAACCGCGGCTTCGCCGATATCGACTGGCTCCCGAAGGCCTGAAGGCTTCGGCGAGAAAAAAGTCAGGAGGAAACAATGGCTGCAAAATTTGACCAGAACGACAGCGCTGTGGTCGTGATCATTGGCTCGGGCGCCGGCGGCGGAACGCTTGGTAACGAGCTTGCGCAGAAGGGCGTCAAGGTCGTGATTCTCGAGGCCGGTCCGCGCATCGAAAACCAGGACTTCGTAAACGACGAATGGGAAAGTTTCAGTCAGCTCGCCTGGTCCGACATGCGTACCACATCGGGCACCTGGCGCGTGGCCAAGGACTTTCCCAATCTTCCGGCCTGGATCGTAAAGGCGGTCGGCGGCTCGACCACACATTGGGCGGGAGCGTCGCTGCGCTTCGACGAGCACGAGTTCAAGGCGAAGACCACCTATGGCAACATTCCCGGCGCCAACCTGCAGGACTGGCCCATCACACTCGCCGAAATGGAGCCGTGGTACGCCAAGGCCGAAAACAAGATGGGCGTCACCCGCACCAACGGCATTCCGGGGTTACCCGGCAACAACAATTTCAAGGTTCTCGAGGCAGGTGCGAAAAAGCTCGGTTACAAGACGGTGCACACCGGCAACATGGCGATCAACAGCGAGCCGCGCGACGGCCGCGGTTCCTGCCTGCAGATCGGCTTCTGCTTCCAGGGCTGCAAATCCGGCGCCAAGTGGTCGACGCTTTACACTGAAATTCCCAAGGGCGAAGCGACCGGCAATCTCGAGGTCCGACCCAACAGCATGGCGATCAAGATCGAGCATGATGCTGCCGGCAAGGTGACGGGCGTAGTCTATGCGGACCAGTCCGGCGCGATGCAGCGCCAGAAGGCACGCGTGGTGGCAATCGCCGGGAACTCGATCGAGAGCCCGCGCCTGTTGCTCAACAGTGCTTCGACCATGTTCCCGGATGGCCTTGCCAACTCATCAGGCCAGGTCGGCCGCAACTACATGCGGCACATGACGGGCAGCGTGTATGCTGCGTTCGACAAATCGGTGCACATGTATCGCGGCACCACCATGGCCGGCATCATCCGTGATGAATCGAAGAACGATCCGAAACGCGGCTTCGTCGGCGGCTATGAGATGGAGACGCTGTCGATCGGCTTGCCCTTCATGGCCGCCTTCCTCAATCCCGGGGCATGGGGCCGCTCGTTCACGAGCGCCATGGAATCCTATCCGCGGATGGCCGGCATGTGGCTGGTCGGCGAGGACATGCCGCAGGAGACCAACCGCATCACCCTCGACCCGGTGGCCAGGGACAAGTTCGGCATGCCGGTCGCGAGCGTGCATTTCGACGACCATCCGAACGACGTCGCGATGCGCGCCCATGCCCACAAGCAAGGCGCGGCGGTCTACGAGGCGGTCGGCGCGACCGTGACTTACCCGACGCCGCCCTACCCGTCGACGCACAATCTCGGAACCAACCGGATGAGCGAGAAGGCGAAGGACGGCGTGGTGAACAAGTATGGCCAGACGCACGACATCAAGAACCTGTTCGTGTCCGACGGCAGTCAGTTCACCAGCGGCGCGGCCTGCAACCCGACGCTGACCATCGTGTCGCTCGCGGTCCGTCAGGCGGACTACATCGCAGGCGCGATGCAGAAGAAAGAGATCTGAGGAAACGACAAACGGCTCCGCGCGCCGGCGAGCGGAGCCGTTTTCCGGCTTAACGCCCTGGCAAACACGGTGTCCTGATTCCGAAGTTCGCATCATTTTGCGGCGACTTCGTTTGCGAACTTCGGATCGAAAGGAGACTAGCAACTCATTGATTCTATTGTGGCTTCGGTTCAGAAGTCCGCATAATGAACTCGCGACAACAATGATGCGGACTTCTGAACCGCCACACCAGGCTATTCGGCAGCGTCGAGCACGCGAGCGGATTTGGCAGCAAATTCCGGAACGAGGCAGACCTGCTTCGAGCGATAGATCAGGCAAGAGCAGCGCAACAGCGAAGCTAAATTCTTGACCTCGCCGTGATGATCCAGCACCTCGTTGTGCAGCGTGGTGAGAAATTTCGCCAGACTCATGCCTTCCTTCGCCGCGATCTCCTCCAGAGTGTCCCAGAACGACATTTCGAGCCTGATCGACGTGCAGTGTCCGTTGATCCGGAGCGATCGCGTCTGCGATTCATAGTCGCGTTGCGGCTGATGCGCGAACAGATGGCACATGGTTCTCTCCCGGCGGAACGTCGTTTTTTTAAAACGATATACCGGGCGGCGCGGCCTCACAATGCTGTTGAATATCAGGGCGCATGCTGTTGGCCGCAGGGGAAGGTCAATATACTCAATGCGATAATCAAGGCGGTTGCCCCTTGATGGCGGCTGCATTGGTTGCATGCATTTACCGCGTGCGGCGACTAGAATGCCGGGAACTGCCCCGAGTCGCGTCTCAAACCCAGCCCTATGCCCGTTCGTCAACTCCCCGAACAGATCGTCAACCGCATCGCCGCCGGCGAAGTGGTCGAACGCCCTGCCAGCGTGGTCAAGGAACTGGTCGAGAATGCGATCGACGCCGGCGCCGGCCGGATCGACATCTTCACCGATGGCGGCGGGCGGCGACGGATCGGCATCACCGACGACGGCAGCGGCATGAACCATGCCGATCTGTCGCTTGCGGTCGACCGCCATGCCACCTCGAAACTCGACGACGAGGACCTCCTCAGAATCCGCACGCTCGGCTTTCGCGGCGAGGCACTGCCCTCGATCGGAGCTGTGGCAAAACTCAACATCATCACGCGCCATGCCAGCGAGCCGCATGCCTGGTCGCTGACAGTCGAAGGCGGGACGAAATCCTCCATCGTGCCGGCGGCGCTGTCTGGAGGAACCCGGGTCGAGGTCAGCGATCTCTTCTATGCGACGCCGGCGCGGCTGAAATTCCTCAAGACCGACCGCACCGAGGCCGAAGCGATCCGCGAGGTCGTGCGGCGGCTGGCGATGGCGCGGCCCGACGTTGCATTCACCCTTGCCGGTGAGGAACGCGCGCCGGTGACCTGGGTGGCGGCCCTGCCCGGCACTGCTGGCCGGCTGACACGGCTTGGCGACATTCTGGGCGCGGATTTTCGTGGTCAGGCGATCGAGGTTGGCGCCGCGCGCGACGGCGTCGTGGTCGAAGGATTTGCCGCAGCGCCCTCGCTGACGCGGGCCAATGCGCTCGGGCAATATCTGTTCGTCAACGGACGGCCGGTGCGCGACAAGCTGATCCTGGGCGCGGTGCGCGCGGCCTATTCCGATTATTTGCCCCGCGACCGCCACCCGCTCGTTGCGCTGTTCGTAACCCTCGATCCCGAAGGCGTCGACGCCAATGTGCATCCGGCCAAGACCGAGGTTCGCTTCCGCAATGCCGGCCTCGTCCGCGCGCTGATAGTGCATGCGCTGAAGGAGGGATTATCGCGCGAAGGAAAGCGCACGGCGGCCAACAGCGATGGCACGGCGATATCGGCGTTCCGTCCCTCGTTTGCGCCACGCCCGACCAATTGGGACTGGCGGCGCTCGCCTTCCCGTCCCGCTGCCGGGAGGCTGCCGTCTTTCGAGCGCGCGGCGGTGGCTGCTATTTCCGAGCCGGGGCAGGCTGCGTTCGACGTCGGCGCGCCGACGGCGGACGTTCGCTTTGAGGATCAGCCGGCCTTTGACCTGCTCGACCGCCCGCTGGGAGCGGCGCGCACGCAGATCCACGAGACCTACATCGTATCGCAAACCCGCGACGGCCTCATTGTCGTGGATCAGCACGCTGCCCACGAGCGCATCGTCTATGAAAGGCTGAAGGCGTCCCTTGCACGAGATGGCGTGCAACGTCAGATCCTGCTGATCCCGGAAATCGTGGAACTGGACGAAGCCACCGTCGAACGGCTGCTTGCGCGCGCCGGCGAGCTTGCTTCGTTTGGTCTCGCCATCGAGTCCTTCGGACCCGGCGCAATCGCGGTGCGCGAGACGCCGTCGCTGCTCGGCAAGGCCAACGCCGGCGCGCTGTTGCGCGATCTCGCCGAGCACATGGCGGAATGGGATGAGACGTTGCCGCTGGAGCGCCGCCTGATGCATGTCGCGGCCACCATGGCCTGCCACGGCTCAGTGCGCGCCGGCCGCCGTCTCAAGCCCGAGGAAATGAACGCGCTGTTGCGCGAGATGGAGGACACGCCGAATTCCGGTCAATGCAATCACGGCCGTCCGACTTATGTGGAACTGAAGCTCGCCGACATCGAAAAGCTGTTCGGACGAAGGTGACCGCTCCCTAGCCGTCATTCCGGGGCGCGACGAAGTCGCGAACCCGGAATCCATTTCTCTCCACGTTACAGCGGCGCTATGGATTCCGGGCCCGCTCGTTTCACTCGCGCCCCGGAATGACGAGATCATTCAGCGCGCAGAATCACAAATTCCGTATCATCATAGGCCCGCCGTTCCAGTTCCTCAAAACCTTCCGGCGCCTTGAAGGCCGCGGCTTTCGCTTCTTCGATGACCAACAGCGCGCCGGGCGTCAGCCAGCTGCCATCGCGCAACGAGACGAGCGCCTTGTCCGCCAGACCCTTGGCGTAGGGCGGATCGAGAAACACCAGCGAAAACGGCTCGACCGGATGCGCTTGCCCGAGATGGGTGGCGTCGCGGCGATAGATCTTGGTAGCGCCGCCAAGGCCGAGCGCCTCGACATTGTTGCGCATCAAGGCCCTCGCCTCGGCGCCATTGTCGACGAACAGCGCGAATTTGGCGCCGCGCGAGACCGCCTCGATGCCGAGCGCGCCGGTGCCTGCGAACAGGTCGAGCACGCGCGCATCGGCAATCGGATTGTCGTAGGCGTGGATCAGGATGTTGAACAGCGACTCGCGCAGGCGATCCGCCGTCGGACGAATGTCGCGCGAGGCAGGCGAGGCGAGATTGCGGCCTTTCAATCTTCCGCCGACGATGCGCATTAGAGGGCTCTGAACTCCCCTCCCCCTTGCAAGGAGGGGTTGGGGGTGGGGGTGCCACGAACAAAGAATCCCCGTTGGATACCCCCCTCCCTGACCCTCCCCGGCAAGGGGGGAGGGAACAGTGAGACCGTTGACGAAGCAGCGAGACAAGCAGCCGATGAAACTCCAGAACTCATAAGGCGAGCCACCCTACTCGTCCCGCGGCTTGAAATCGCGCTTGCCGTGATAACCGCGTTTGGGACGCCGTGGCGGGCCATAGCCATTGGCTTCGGCTTCGTTGTGCGCCCGCCCCTCCTCGCTGCCGCTACGCTGCACCAGCACGCGGCGGCCCTTGCGATCCTCGATCAGGCCGCTCTTGCCCGCCGGCTTGAATGGTTTCTTGCTGCGCGATGCGGCGGCCTCCTCATGCGCGGAATCTGCCGCCGTCTGATGATGGATCGGCCGGTCGAAGTCTGCTCCTGCCAGAGTTGCGATCTTTTCGCCGAGTTGCTCGCGCAGCACCCGCGTCTTGACCTCCTCCACCTCGCCTTCGCCCAGTTCGGCAAGCTGGAACGGACCGTAGGAGATCCGGATCAACCGGTTCACTTCGAGACCGAGATGCGCCATCACGTTGCGCACCTCGCGGTTCTTGCCCTCGCGTATCGCAAACACCAGCCAGACGTTGGCGCCGGAATCCCGCTCCAGCGTCGCCTCAGCAGGGCCATATTTGACGCCGTCGATTTCGACGCCCTGCTTCAACTCGTCGAGTTGCGCTTGCGTCACCTCGCCATGGGCGCGGACGCGATAGCGCCGCAACCAGCCGGTCTCGGGCAATTCGAGCGCGCGCGCCAACCCGCCATCGTTGGTCAGGAGCAAAAGACCTTCGGTGTTGAAATCGAGCCGACCGACGCTGATCAGGCGCGGCAGGCCTTCGGGCAGATTGTCAAACACGGTCGGCCGCCCTTCGGGATCGGCATGGGTCGTCATCAGCCCGCGCGGCTTGTGATAGAGGAACAGGCGGGTGCGCTCGCGTGGCGGCAACGGCTTTCCGTCGACCGTGATGACGTCGTTTGCGGTGACATCGAGTGCGGGCGAATTGATCAGACGGCCGTTGACCGTGACGCGCCCCTGCACGACCCACTCTTCGGCGTCGCGGCGCGAAGCAAGTCCCGCCCGCGCCAGGACCTTGGCGATGCGTTCGCCGGTTTTTCGCGCTTGCGGAGGACGAGCCGGGCGTCGCTCCTCGAAATTGCGTTCACGATAAGCCCCGCGGCCGCCGAACGGCGGACGCTTTGCGAACGTTCTGCCCTTGTCCTCGTTGCCGCGGCGCGGCCTCTTCGCATCGCGGGTGAACGATCGTTCTTCGCTGCGCGGATGCTCGTGCCAGTCGGCGCGACGCTCGGAACGCTCACGTGAGCGATCAAATCGCTGACGCTCAGGAGGCGAAGCATCGCGAAATGGACGGTCTTCGCGCCCTCGCGAAGATCGCGGCCGCTCATCACCACCGTGCGCTTCGCGTGGTCTGTCGTGGCGGGACTTGCCGAATCCTCTCGGCTTGTCGAGACCTCGCCGCTGATCACGATCACGATGCTCGCGCTTTTGCCATGGCTTTTCCTCACCGCGATCCGGCCAATCGCCATTGACGCGCTCTCTTCGCGCCCGGGCAGCAAACGGCCGATCGCGCCCGGGCCGATCGCTCTCTTTTCGAGACCCTTCGCCGTGCGGTCGATATGCCCGCTTGTCAGCGAATTTCCGGCCCTCAAAGCGCGCCGCCGGGCGTGCCTCGTCCGCTTCCCCACGGCGACGGCGGTTGTCGCTCGCGAAGCGCGGACGGCGATCTTCACGATGGTCGCCGTCCGCCTTGTCAAATGCGGAATAAGGCTTTCGGGGGCGGGATTTTTCGCCGCCGCCCTTGGCAAACCCCCGCTTTTCGAATTTCTTCTCTCCTCCCCTGCGGTCGCCGAAGCGGCCTTTGCCGCCGCCGGGACGGTTCGGCCTTCCGCGGGAATCATTGTGTTTGTCGCGATCGCGGGGCATGAACGGGCTCACTTCGGGTACAGGGCAAACGGCGCGTGGATTTGGCCTTCGCCGGTTAGAATCAGGCTAGCGTGGCGGTTCAGAAGTCCGCATCATTGTTACTGCGAGTTCGTCATGCGGACTTCTGAACCAAAGCCACACTGGAAACAATGACTTGCTAGTGTCCTTTCGCTTCCGAAGTTCGCAAACCTGGTCGCCGCAAAATGATGCGAACTTCGGAATCAGGACACTAGTCGCGCGCTCTTCTAAAAAGCATCGAGGCGCATTCTCTCGCAAAACGGTATCCACTTTTGCTGAAGGCGCCTCTCATAGCAGGTTTATTTCGATGATACGAGGTATGACCGCGCCCTCTTTCATGGATTTGGCGCTGAAAGCCGCCGAAAATGCCGGAAACTCCGGCGAGGTCCCGATTGGTTGCGTGATTGTGCGAGACTACGAGGTGATCGCGACTGCCAGCAACCAGACCTTGACCGACCGCGATCCGACCGCGCACGCGGAAATCTTGGCAATCCGACAGGCGGCCGAAATCATCGGAACAGAGCGGCTGGTCGATTGCGACCTCTACGTCACGCTGGAGCCATGTACGATGTGCGCGGGCGCGATCTCGCTGGCGCGGATCAGGCGGCTTTATTACGGCGCGGCCGATCCCAAAGGAGGCGCGGTGGAATCCGGCGTGAGGTTCTTTGCATCCCCGACCTGCCATCACGTCCCGGAAATCTATTCGGCCGTCGGCGAGCGAGAGGCTGCGGCGCTGCTGCGGGAATTTTTCAAGGTGCGAAGGTGAGCTTGATCTCCACCTCTCCCGCTTGCGGGGGAGGTCGACGCGCTCGGCGCCGCAATTTGCGCGCCAGAGCGCGGCGGGTGGGGGAAATCTGTCTGATCGCGCAGCGCGTTTTTTCCGAGAACACCCCCACCCCAACCCTCCCCCGCTAGCGGGAGAGGGGCGCACTTCCCTAGCAGTGACAAAGGCACTACGTCCTAAAAAACTGCCGCAGCGCTTTGGCGGTCGCGTCCGGATTCTCTTCGGTGAGGAAATGGCCGGAATCGATCGGCGCGCCGGAAACATCGGTTGCCCAGTTCCTCCAGGTTTCGAGCGGCGTCGCCGCGGCGCGCGCAATCCCGGCATCGCCCCACAATGCGAGCATCGGGATCGTGATCTTCTTGCCGGCGTCGCGGTCGGACTTGTCGATATCGAAATCGGCATAGGCGCCGGCCCGGTAGTCCTCGCACATCGCATGCACGCGCGAAGGATCGCGGAAGGGTGCCAGATAATGTTCGAGCGCGCGCGGATCGATCCCGTGAAGATCTTTCGACTTGGTCTGGCTTGCCATCTTGTACTTGAGGAAAAAATCCGGATTGCCACCGATCAGGGTTTCCGGCAGCGGGAAAGGCTGCGCCAGGAAGGTCCAGTGGTAGATTTTCAGCGCGTAGAGCCGGTCCATGCGCGCCCAATACTCGTAGGTCGGCAGGATATCAAGCACCGCAAGCCGCGATAGCCGGCCGGGATGATCGAGCGCCAGACGATAGGCGACGCGGCCGCCGCGATCGTGCCCGGCAAGAGCAAAATGCACGTGTCCGAGTTGCTCCATCGCCTCGACGATGGTCCGCGCCATCGCGCGTTTGGTATAGGGCGCGTGATCCTTGTCGCTTTCCGGCATATCCGACCAGCCGTAGCCAGGCAGGTCCGCGATCACGAGTCTGAACTCGTCGGCCAGTTGCGGCGCCACGCGATGCCACATCACATGGGTTTCGGAAAAGCCATGCAGCAGGAGAAGCGGCGGCCCCTTGCCCCCGACGCGGGCAAAGATGCGCCCGGCCCTGGTGTTGATCCATTCGGAAGAAAAACCCGGAAACAGATCGGCGAGATCGGACATCGCACTTACTCCACGCTCAGCTTATTTCGGCGCCTTGTTCCGCTCGATCGCCTGCCAGCCGATATCGCGCCGGCAGAATCCATCGCTCCACCTGATCCGGTCGACCGCCGCATATGCGCGCCGTTGCGCCTCGCTAATCGTCTTGGCGGACGCGCAGATATTCAGAACCCGGCCGCCATTGGCGAGGACATGGCTATCGCTGAAAATGGTGCCGCCGTGGAAAATCTCAACGCCCTCGATCTTGCTCGCCTCATCAAGCCCCTCGATGCGACTTCCCTTCTTGTAATCGCCCGGATAACCTTTCGCCGCCATGACGACCGTCAGCGCGGATTCGTCGAACCAGCGAATATCGAAATTCTTCAATTGGCCGTCGCAGGCTGCCAGCATCGCCGGCACGATATCCGACATCATGCGCAGCATCAGCACCTGGCATTCGGGGTCGCCGAAGCGAACGTTGTATTCGAACAGTTTGGGTCCGTCTGTCGTCAACATCACGCCGGCATAGAGTACGCCGCGAAACGGGGTGCCGCGCGCCTTCATTCCCGCCACGGTGGGAAGAATGATCCTCTGCATGATCTGGCTGTGAATTTCGGCCGTCACCAATGGTGTCGGCGAATAAGCGCCCATGCCGCCGGTATTCGGTCCCTGGTCATGGTCGAACACGCGCTTGTGGTCCTGGGCAGAAGCGAGCGGAATCGCGGTCTCGCCGTCGGACAGCGCAAAAAAGCTGATCTCGCGGCCGGCAAGATATTCCTCGATTACGACCTCGCTGCCTGCCTTGCCGAACGCGCCGTCGAACATGATGGCGACCGCCGCTTCCGCTTCGGCCAGCGTCATCGCGACCACGACTCCCTTGCCGGCGGCAAGCCCGTCGGCCTTGACCACGATCGGCGCACCCTGCCTTCGCACATGGGCAAGCGCGTCGGCTGCGTTGTTGAAACGGCCGTAGGCGCCGGTCGGAATGCCGAATTCGCTGCAGAGCGCCTTGGTGAAGCCCTTCGAGCCCTCGAGCCGCGCGGCCTGCCTGCTCGGTCCGAAAGCCTTGATCCCGGCGGCTGCGAGATCGTCGACGATGCCGGCGGCGAGCGGCGTTTCCGGGCCGACCACGACGAGCTCGATCGCATGATTCCTGCAAAAATTGATCACCGTGGGGTGGTCGGCGATGTCGAGCGCCACGCATTCGGCTTCGCGCGCAATCCCGGCATTGCCGGGCGCGCACCAGAGTTTCGTCACCAAAGGCGAAGCCGCGATCTTCCACGCCAACGCGTGTTCACGGCCGCCGGAACCGAGCAGAAGAATGTGCATCACAAAGCCAGCAATAAGTCCCGCGGAAATACGTCGGTCGCACAAAACGCCATCTGGCCGCAAGGGATTTAAGGGCGGTCAATTCTCCGGCGCCGAAGCCGCGATGATCTCCTGCAGGGTCGCGACGTGGCGGGCGAACGCACCGCGCCCCGCTGCCGTGGCACTCACCGTGGTCTGCGGCTTCTTGCCCACAAAGGCCTTGACGACACCCACATAGCCCGATTTCGAAAGCGTCTCGATATGGGCGCCGAGATTGCCATCGGTTGCGCCGGTCAGTTTCTTCAGTCGGGAGAATTCGAGCCCTGCGCCCGGGGGCAGCGCATTCAGCGCCGCCATGATCTTCAGGCGCAGCGGCTGGTGGATGATGTCGTCGAGCTCGGCCATGCATCAGATCCTGCGCATCCAGAGGCCGCCCAGGATCAACCCGCCGCCATTGACTGCCGCCATCCACAGCAGAAATGCGGCACCGCCGACGAAAAAATAGCCGATCAGGATCAGCGCGGTAATGCCAATCCCGATGGAAATAAAGGCCCGACCGAACCACAATCCGGCCAGGCAATAAAAGAGCATGAAATAGATCGGCCAGAACGCCCCCAGCTCGCGCGGCCCGAAATGGCCGAACACCACGCTGGACAACAGGCCGAAGGCGAAGAACATGATGAACGCCATCGCCATTCGCAGGTCGAAGCCGGGGCCGCCGGCTCCGGGAAAGCGGAACATGCTGATCGCGATCGCCCCCAAAGCGCCCGCCGTGTTGACGCCAATCCAGATGTAGCTGCCATCACGCGGCCAGAGGAAGGTCGCGATGTTACCCCCAAATACCAACACGCCCCACAGGATCATCATCTGGCTGGCGATGTCATAGGTTCGCGACTGGCGAACGCGTTGAACGATCTCCTCGATATCGTTCAGCGCCCGGGCGGCCTCCTTCGGATCGATCCTGGTCACGATCCGACCCGCGCCTTTGCGACCTCGTCCGCGACCGCCGAGACCGCCTTGGCGTCGCTGACAATCCCCATGTGATCGACGCCCTCGATCAGCCTCACTTCGACGGAGGGAGCGATAGCGTGCACCGCGTCCGCATATTTATCCGCGAGCATCAGTTCATCCTCAGAGCCGGAAACAAGCGTCACCGGACCGGTGGTGGCGGCGAAATCATGCCTGTAGCCGCGTGTCGCGAAGTTGCGCATCAATCGGTACGAGTAGGTCGGCACAAGTATCCGTTCGGAATTTGCCGGCACCGCGAAGGCAAGCGTCGGCAAGGCTTCGCAGCAATCGATGCCGAGCCTGCGCAGTGCGACAAGCCCGAGGAAGCGCGGAATGTCGGCGCTCGCCCAGCCGCCCGAATCCGGTCGGTTGGTGGGCGCGTCATAGCCGAGATAGGGCGCCAGCAGCACGGTGCGCGCGAACTTGCCTCCGATCGGCGAACTCGCGACCCGAAGCGCAAAGCCGCCGCCGGCCGAATGGCCGAGGAGAATCAGGGACTCGTTGGGCGAGGTCGTCCGTACGGTGGCGACCAGGTCTTCAAGATCGTTTTCGAGCTGGCCGATGAAGGCGATGTCGCCCCGCGTACCCGAGCCGCCGTGGCCGCGAATATCCGGCGCGTAGGTTTCAACGCCCCTGGCTGCGAGAGCATCCGCCAGCGCATGCACCGCCGGGCTCGATCCCGACGAGCCGTGCACGAGGATGGCGATCTTGCCGCTCGCGTTCCCTCGCGCCGGATAGTGCCGATATGCCAGTTGTGTGCCGTCGCGGGCGGAAAAGCGCGCCAGCGGCGGCATGGTACTGCGGTCGACGGCGCGCGCGGCTTTCGACACCGAGGTCAGTTCCGGCGGTCGAGAGAGCGGCGTTGCGATCATCGCGGCGAGCGCGAGCGTGGCAGCACCCACGATGCCCAAACCCCAGCCTGCGAATTTCAGCGGGAACCGAATCAGCCATTTCGACATTGCCTTGCCCCGGTTTTTGACCAATACAGAGAACTCTGTACTACAGAGTTTTACGTTGCGCAAGGTCTAGATTCGCAGTTCGCGGCGAAACTTCCTACCTTGGGCGGACCTGAAATCACCGAATCAATGGTCGAGATGACCGCCAACGAAGCCCTGATCAACGCACCGGAATTCACGGTATCCGAACTGTCGTCTGCACTGCGCCGGACCGTGGAGGACGCCTATTGGCACGTCCGGGTCCGGGGCGAAATCTCCGGTTTCCGCGGCCCGCATTCCTCCGGCCACTGCTATTTCGCGCTGAAGGATGACGGCGCCAAGATCGAGGCCGTAATCTGGAAAAGCGCGCATTACCGCATGCGCTTCAAGCCCCAGGAGGGTCTTGAGGTCATCGCCACCGGCAAGCTCACGACCTATCCCGGTTCGTCGAAATACCAGATCGTGATCGAGGCGCTCGAGCCCGCTGGCGCCGGCGCGCTGATGGCGCTGATGGAGGAGCGCAAGAAGAAGCTCGCCGCCGAAGGATTGTTCGACGCGGGGCGCAAGCAGCTTTTGCCGTGGTTGCCGGAGGTGATCGGCGTCGTCACCTCGCCGACCGGTGCTGTGATCCGCGACATCCTGCATCGGCTGGAAGACCGCTTTCCGCGCCGCGTGCTGGTGTGGCCGGTCAAGGTGCAGGGCGAAGGCTCGGCCGAACAGATTGCCTCCGCGATCCGCGGCTTCAACGCGTTGCCGCAAGAGGGACGCATCCCGCGGCCCGATCTTCTGATCGTCGCGCGCGGCGGCGGCTCGCTGGAGGATCTCTGGTCGTTCAACGAAGAGATCGTGGTTCGCGCCGCTGCCGAAAGCCTGATCCCGCTGATTTCCGCCGTCGGCCATGAGACCGATGTGACGCTGATCGATTTTGCCGCCGACAAGCGCGCACCGACACCGACCGCTGCGGCCGAAATGGCGGTGCCTGTGCGCGCCGAGCTGTATGTGGAGGTCGCCGCGCTAGCGCGGCGGACGATGCTGTGCTGGCAGCGCTGCCATGATTTGCGCCGCAACGAACTGCGCGCGGCCGTGCGCGCATTCCCCGGAATGGCCGAGCTGCTCGCCATTCCGCGGCAGCGGCTCGATGGCGCCTCCAGCGCCCTGCCCCGCAGCTTGAGGACCAACACGCACGCCCATTTCCGCCGCTTCGCAGGCGCTGGCGCACGCTTGACGGTGCGGGTGCTGCGCGCGCAACTCGCGCAGGCCCAGCACCGGATGACAGCGTGCGGCGAACGGATGACACATTCGGCGCGAAGCCTGGTGCGCCATCGACGCGATCGCTTTGCCGGACTTGCGATCAGGCTGAAAGCCTCAAAGCTCTCCAACGCGCAGGCGCAGCGCGCGGCGATTGCGCGCGACCGCGAACGGGTTCTGCGCTTGTCCGAACGCGCGCACCGCGCGCTTGCCACCTCAACCCAAAGGCTTCAGGCCCGCATCGCCCATAGCGGCCAGCTGCTCGGCGCGCTCTCGTACCGAAGCATTCTTACCCGCGGCTTTGCGCTGGTGCGCGATGCCCACAACCATCCAGTGCACTCCGCGTCACAGCTAGGCCCGGGCGCGCGGCTGAGCGTCGAATTCGCCGATGGACGTGTCGCGGCCACCGCGGATGCGGATCGGCCGGCGACGGCCTCAGTTGCGGCAAAGCCAGTCGGCGGCGAACCGAAGCCGGCTGCGGCAAGGCGGATCACCAAGCCGGTCGACCAGGGAAGCCTGTTTTAGAGCCAGCTGCTCAGCGCGCAAGCCATTCGGCGACGCGCTTCTGTGAATCCGCGCGCGCTTCCAAATCGGTGCCGATGTGACCCTTTTCAGGATCGGTCGCATCGGTGGCCGGACCGAGCGCGTGCAGCGGCAGATTGGCGCGGTCGAAATCGTGATAGGCGCTCGGATAGACCACGATCCGCGCCAGCGCGCTGCGGCCATGCGCGCCGTCAACCATCTGGTGGCAGGCCGACGGCGAATTGACGTCGTCCTTGGCGCCGATCAGGACCAGCGTCGGGACCCGCGCGCTCCATCCGAGCCCCGATGACAGACGGCAATCGGGATAGAAGGCGACCGCCGAACGGAAATCCGGCTCGACATGGCGCGACGACAATTGTGGACGAACCGCCCACAACACCGCGCTCGCGCCGTTGCCCCAGCCCATCGGGCTGATACGATTGTGCGCGACCCAGGGCTGCTCCACCAGCCAGTGTCTAGCGGCAAAAATATCCGCCACCCGCTCACGGCGGGCGTGTATGCGGCGTTCCTTGACGTGACATTGCGGACCCAGTTCGCGCGAACCATAGCTGTCCGGAAACAGGACCGCCTTGCCCTCTTTCAGCAATTGCTCCGCCCAATCCCGATATCGAGCCTGGATCGGCTCGGAACGGCCGGTCAAGCCACCGCACCCATGCAACGCGATGACGACCGGAAACGGACCGTCGCCGTCGGGCTTGAACAGCGCCGCATGCAACATCCCGCCCTCGAAGGGAATCTCCACCGGATGCGGAGCGGGCAGTGGTGCGGCATCCGCCGCACACGCCACGGCAAAAGATGCCAGCAGGACTATGGCAGACAAGAAGCGCATGAATTTGCCGGGTCTGATGCCGCTTTCGAAAACAGCGATCCATTCAATCGAAAACTATCATGCGAAAAATTCCCATTTCATCACAAATCGGTGGGTTTAACGGGCGGACACCCGAACCTAACTATGGTAATTTCATCCATCGGCCCAACCAGCGCATCGGGCAGGAACCAGCGGAGAACTTTAGCCGTGCTGAATAAATTCGGTCCCTCCGGTCATGGCGAGGCAAAGCTGCAATATCTCGACGGCGATTTCCGCGTGGTCTCGCCGGGCACCTATGTGCGTTGCGCGGTGACCGACGTGCGGATTCCACTCGATGAATTGAAATATTGGAGCGTCGATCTCCAGGAAGCCTACGCCGCGCCCAGCGCGGTGCTGCAGCGGCATTTTCCCGGCGCGCTGAAAAAGGCCTGAAACTAGTCGCGGGCGCGGAATGTTCGCTCGCGCGCCTTGAAAAGCCAGTTCGATACGAGCTTGCTCAATTCCGTCGCATCGTCGATCTCGAGCGTCACCGCGAACGGCACAATTTCTCGCAGCCCGTAAGGCAACCCCTCGCGGCCGCGCATCCGCGCCAGATCCTTTTCGGTCGTGACCAGCGTCAGCGCGTCGCGACCTGCTTCGGCAATCAAGCCTTCGATTTCGCGTTTCGAAAACGGGTGATGATCGGCGAAGGCCCGTTCCCTGGCGACCTCCATTCCGCAGGCGTGCAACATCCGGAAGAACCGGACGGGATCGCCGATCCCGGCAAAGGCAAATACGCGCTTGCCTCGAAGCGAGGCCAGCGATGCTTCATTGGCCTTCAGCTGGGCCGGCAAGACCGGCTTGCCGCGTGCGGCGACAGCGGCGGCGACCGTTTCCGCCGCGCTTCCCTTGCCCACAACAATCAAGGCATCGGTGCGGTCGACTTGCGGCGGCAAAGGCGCGCGCAACGGTCCTGCGGGAAATACACAAGCGTTGCCCAGGCCACGGCTCGCGTCGATCACAATCAGCGAGGCGTCCTTGGCGACGGCCGGGTTCTGGAAGCCGTCGTCCATCACGATGACGCTCGCCCGTTGCGACCGCGCCAAGGCCAGCCCATCGATGCGATCGCGCGCGACCACCACCGGAACCGTTGTCGCCAGCATCAGCGGCTCGTCCCCGACATCGAGTGACGCATGGCGGGTGGGATCGACCATGACCGGTCCGCGCAGCCGTCCGCCGTAGCCGCGGCTGAGCACGACCGGTGTCTCGCCGAGCTCACGAAGCAGCCGCACAAGCGCGAGCACGGTCGGCGTCTTGCCGGCGCCGCCAAGGTTATAATTGCCGACGCAAAGCACGGGAATGCCGGCATCGAATCCTTTGCGTTGCAATCGGCGGCCGGCGATCGCGCCATACGCGGCAGCGAGCGGCATCAGCAATCGCGACATCCATGATGATGGCCGGTACCAGAAGGCCGGCTCATGCATCCGCCGCCCCCTTTTCCAGGCGCAATTGCAGCAGATAGGGCTCGAGCGCCGCAAGCGTGCGCTCGAGCGCGCCGCCGAGCTGCGAGACGACGCGCTCGGCTGCCGCAACCGACAGATCACGCGCCGCAGGATCGGCGAGCAATCTGCCGAGCTGCTTCACCAGGGCTTCCTGCGTGTCGGCCTGTTTCGTGCCGCCGGCGCCATCCAGCGCTTCGTAAACGTCGTTGAAGTTGAAGACGTGGGGTCCATGCACGATCGCCGCGCCGAGCTTCACCGCCTCGATCGGATTCTGCCCGCCATGCTCGACCAGCGAACCTCCCATGAATACGACCGGCGACAACCTGTAGAACAGCCCCAATTCGCCCATGGTATCGGCGACGTAAACGTCGATGGCCGCGGTCGGCAGCTCCTCGCGCGACCGCAAGCCCGCATGCAGGCCGGAAGCCGCGATCATGCGGGCGATCGTTTCGCCGCGACCGGGATGGCGCGGCACGATCACCGTCAACAGCGAAGGAAAAAATCCGACCAGCGCGCGGTGGGTCTCAAGCAGGATTTCCTCCTCGCCGGGATGGGTCGAGGCAGCCACGACGATCGGACGACCGCGCGTGACCGACGTCAGGCGTTCCAGTCTGGCAAGATCGGCCGGCGGCGCCGGAACATCCAGTTTCAGATTGCCCGTGACGACGACGTTGCGGCTGCCGAGCGCCGCGAAGCGCTCTGCGTCGACCCGCGATTGCGCGAGGCAAACGTCGAACCGGGAAAGCAGCGCCGAGATCGTGCCACTCACCCTGCGCCAGCGCGGAAACGAACGATGCGACATCCGGCCGTTGATCAGAACCATCGGCAGACGCCGCGCCGCGCTCGACAGGATCAGGTTCGGCCACAGATCGGATTCGATGAAAAGCGCCAGAGACGGCCGCCAGTGATCCAGAAATCTCGCGACATAGCGTGGGGAATCGTAAGGCACGTATTGATGAATGATGTCGGCTGGAAATCGCTTGGCGACGATCGCCGCCGAGGTCACGGTGCCCGAGGTCACGAGAATGCGGACATTGAGCGCGCGCAATCTCTCGATCAGGGCCGCCGCCGCCAGCACTTCCCCAACGCTGGCGCCGTGGATCCATACCAGCGGCCCGTTCGGGCGAGCGTCGCCGCTCATGCCGCGGCGCTCGCCGACCCGCTCTGGATCCTCCTTGCCCTGCCTTAGCCGCCGCTTGATCAGCGCAGGCGCCAGAGGGGCCGCCGCCGCCGACAGGCGCTGATAGACGCGCAAGGTCATCGGCAGCGAGCTAGCCATGACCCGCCTCTGGCGCGCGGTCCACTTGCGCATAGGCGCGCTTGGTCGCCTCGTTCAGTGTCCCCTCCAGGCGCGCGCGAAGCTGTTCCATGGTCGCGGCGTCGGCATCGGGTGGAACCCTGATAATTTCGCCTCCCACCAGTGCCCCTCGTCCGAATGGCAGATTGATCGTGGTTCGGTCCCAGTTTTTCAGGCGCCAAAAGCGGCTGGTCGCCATCGCGAACGGCATGATCGGCCGCCCGGATTCGCGTGCCAGCATGATGATGCCGAGACCGGCTATTCGCGAGCGCTTCGGCACATCGGCAGTCAGCGCGACGTTATAACCTTGTTCGAGCGCACGCACCATCTCCTTGAACGCACCGACGCCGCCTTTGCGCTGAAACGCCGAGCCGTGATCCCCGGAGCCGCGGATCGTGCCGATCCCGAGCCGTTCGGCCGCAATCGCATTGAATTCACCATCACGATGTCGCGAGATGAGCACCTTGGCGCGGTGGATATCCTTGGTCTTGATGAAAGGAGTCAGGAAATGCTGGCCGTGCCAGAACGCGAAGATCGCCGGCATCTGAGGCTCGACGATTTCGTAGACCTCGGGCGGATCGAACGTGAAGCTGTTGGTCAACCAGACCAGCCGCAGGAACCCGGCCGAGAGTCCCCCCACAGCACGCTGCAGCCAGCCGCTGCGCAGGATATTGCGGACCAGTCTTTTCAACGGGCCGGCTTTGCGTCTTGACCCGGGTCGAGCAGCCGATGCAGGTGGACGATGAAATATCGCATATGCGCGTTGTCCACTGTCTGCTGCGCCTTCGCCTTCCAGGCCGTGTAAGCGGTGGCGTAATTCGGGAACAGGCCGACGATTTCCACCTGGGAGAGATCCCTGAATGTGTTGTGCTCAAGGTCGGTCAGCTCGCCTCCGAGCACAAGATGAAGCAGCTGGTTTGGCGCACTATCCGACATGACCTTGCTTCCCAATGCGTGCTGTTGAGCAACGTTTTCGATCGGCATCAGGCCCGTGTTCGCTGCTATCACGGCGCCAATTCGAATATCACTCGCGCTGGTGTCCTGATTCCGAAGTTCGTATCATTGCACGGCATACGCGTTTACAAACTCTCGGAATCGAGAGGACACCAGCAAATCCGTGATTCTGGTGTGGCTTCTGGTTCAGAAGTCCGCATGACGAATTCGCGGCAACAATGATGCGGACTTCTGAACCGCCACAACAGCCTGCTATTGGAACATGATTGTTCCGGAATCCCGTTTTCCGGGTCATGTCTCAGGAGCGACCGCGAAAATGCTCGACGATGAATGCATGGCGGTCGCGCCCTGCTGCCAACAGCACCCCGTGCGTCACCTCGCGGCGATTGTATTGGATGGCTTCCCCCGACAGCGATGACATTTTACCATTCGCTTCCTGCACGATCAAATCGGCCGCGGCAAGATCCCAGTCGCGGCTTTGACCGCCCGCAAAGGCCACGTCAAGTCTTCCATGCGCGACCCGGCACAGCCGGAGCGCCAACGAGGCGATTCGCGGATGGGGAGAAATCTCGCCGGATAAGCGGACAAGCCGTTCGATCAGTGGTTTGGGACCCGCCACGCGGGAAATGTCGATTGCAGTGCCGGACGTCGCATTAACCGGTGCGCCATTGAGCAACGTGCCTCGCCCTCGCTCGGCGAAGAAGAATTCATCGCTTGCCGGCGCAAATACCGCGGCCAATACCGGCCGCGTGCCCTCGACCAGTGCGACGCTGATGCACCAATCCTCGCGACCGGCGAGATAACCGCGAGTGCCGTCGATCGGATCGACGATCCAGACGCGTTGCTTGTCGAGACGTTGTTCGTCGTCGACGCTCTCTTCCGACAGCCAACCATAGTGCGGGGTTGCGGATCGCAGCCGGCCGGAGATCAACTCGTTGACCGCGATGTCGGCCTCGGAGACGGGCGACGAAGCACCCTTGGTCCAGTTTCTCAGATCGGTCCGGAACAGAGACAGCGCCAGTGCGCCGGCTTCACGCACGGTGTCCCTCAACAGGAGGGCGTCTCGTGTCGGCTCATTGCGTGTTGCAATCGCGGCGCTCGCGCCGTCGGAACTAGCGTCCGCCAAGCGTTAATCCTTCGATTCGCAGCGTCGGCGCATTGACGCCATAGCGAAACTCCAGATCGTTGGCTGGCATCAGCGACTTGAAGATATCGAGAAGGTGACCTGCGATCGTCACCTCGCTCACGGGGTAGGTGATCTTGCCGTTCTCGATCCAGAAGCCGGAGGCGCCGCGGCTGTAGTCACCCGTCACGCCGTTGACGCCGGAGCCGATGAGGTCGGTGACATAGAAGCCCTGGCGAATGTCGGAGATCAATTCGGCCGGAGAGTGTTCACCGGCTTCAAGATGAAGATTATAGGCGCCTGGCGACGGCGAGGAGGATACGCCACGGTGGGCGTGACCGGTCGTGACCATTCCGAGCTCGCGCGCGGTTGCACAATCCAGCAGCCATGAGGTGAGAATGCCTCCGTCGATAATCGCAAGCTCTTTGACCCTGACGCCTTCGGCGTCGAACGGCTGCGAGCGCAGTCCCCGGCGGCGCAACGGATCGTCGATGATGCGGATGTTCTTGGCGAACAGCTGCTGGCCGAGCCGATCCTTGAGAAAGCTTGTCTTGCGTGCGATCGAGGCGCCGTTGATCGCACCGACCAGGTGGCCGATTAGCGAGCCAGACACCCGCGGGTCGAACACGACCGGCACCTTGCAGGTCTCGACCTTGCGCGGATTGGCACGCGCGACCGTGCGCTCGCCGGCCGTGCGGCCGACACTTTCGGGCGAGGCGAGATCGGCGGAATGCGGCGCGGAAGTGAAATCGTAATCGCGCTCCATGGCGGTGCCTTCGCCGGATATGGCAGTCACCGAGATGCCCTGGCTCGAGCGCAAATAGGAACCATGAAAGCCGGTGCTGGTCACCAGCACCATGCCGCCGATTCCGGTCGATGCCGATGCGCCGCCGGATTTGGTGACGCCCTTGACGGCGACCGCGGCCGCCTCGGCCTCGAGCGCGCGGCGTTCGAGCTCCGCCGTCGCTGGAACGCCCGGATCAAGCAGATCCAGATCCGCGAATTCGCGCGCCAGCAGCGATGCATCGGCAAGACCGACATATTTGTCTTCGGGTGCGACGCGCGCCATCGCCACCGCGCGCTCGGCAAGCCTTGCCACACCATCGCCGCCGACGTCATTGGTCGAGACCACCGCCTGGCGCCGGCCCACAAGCACGCGCAGCCCGACGTCATCGCCTTCAGAGCGCTCCGATTCCTCGACGCGCCCGTCGCGCACCTCGACGCCCTGCGACACGCCACGTACGGCGATCGCGTCCGCCGCATCTGCGCCGGCGCGCCTTGCAGCCTCGACGAGACGCTGCGCCAGCGTACTCAACGCGGATTGATCGAAAAGATCGGAGTTGTGCGCTTTCGGCGAAAGGGACGGTGCAGCCAATGGTGAATAGATCACGAACAAAATCCCGGAAAATCAGCAAGGAACGAAAACGGACTCGGATACACCCAGCCGAACCACCAGATGTGCTCGATTCTTGGGGATTTCAAGCATTTTCGCGATACAAAACCACAGATTTTCCAGGAGCGAGAAAGGTCTCGTCAATCATGCGGACCAAGCTCTTGTCAATCATGCGAATGAATGCCGGGCCGGTGAGAACGGATTAACCAGCCTTTTTAAGCGGATTCGGACGCGGCTCTGGCAAACTGTTGCGCATCGACCGGGGAACATAATCCCGGCGTGGAGACATTGCCGTGAGGCGTCAGATAAAAAGCGGGGAAAACCCCGCAGGGTCGAGCCGTGCATTGCGGCTCGACCCTCTCTCTTTGCCGGTCAGCTTTGATGCGCACGACGTTCGCGCGGATGGCGGCGTGCGCAACGTGGAACTCCACCACGAACGTGTCGTGCTGCGCCGTGCCGTACAAGGCATGCGAATGGCGATCCAGGTTCGCGTCAGCGATTTCCGCGGCATCGCGCTTCGCGGCATCGACGACGCCCAGATGCTGGTGCTCCTTCACCGCGATCCTTCCCTGACCGTCCCCCTGTGCGTGAGTTCGGACCGCGACGAGATTGCGTCGGCATGGCAGACGTGGAGCGACATCTTCTCGCTGCCGCAACTGCCTGAAGACAAGGCATGCGAGCCGGGCGCGCGACGGCGGCGCAGCAACGTGATCTGCTCACGGCGTCCGAAATTTCTGATGCGTCGGCGCGGCGGTGGCTCGCTCGATGCGTCCAACGTGCATCGCGGCGAGCGCGAGATCATCGCGCGGAACTAGCCCTTCGTATTTTCCTCAGCCTGCGCCCATCCACGCGTCCACCAGCAGGCCCGCGAACAGCAACAGGCCGGCATCGCGATTTGACTTGAAGACGCGCAAGCATAGCGCCGGATTGTCGATCTTCAGGCGAACGATCTGCCAGGCTAGATGCGCGGCAAACGCGACAAGCCCGAGCCACGCCGGCAAGCCGCCGCCGGCAAGGGCGATCGCACACCCGATCAAAGCTACCGCAACCGCGTAGAAAGCGATGAGTGCCTGATGGGTGCGCTTGCCGAACAGCCGCGCGGTCGATTTGACGCCGATCAGTGCGTCATCTTCGGCGTCCTGATGCGCGTAGATGGTGTCGTAGCCGATCACCCAGGCGATGGATCCGGCGTAGAGAGCAAGCGCGGCGCCGTCGATCCGCCCAAGAATGACGGCAAATCCCATCAGCGCGCCCCACGAAAACGCCAGGCCGAGCACGACCTGAGGCCACCAGGTGATGCGCTTCATGAAGGGATAGACCGCGACAATGGCGAGCGAGGCGATACCGGTCGCCACCGCAAAGCGGTTGAATTGCAGGAGCACCGCCAATCCGATCAACGCCTGTACGACCAGAAAGGCGAACGCCTGCGGCACGCTCACCTGTCCCGCCGGAATGGGGCGCGAGCGCGTGCGCTCGACCATTGCGTCAAGATCGCGATCGGTAATGTCGTTCCACGTGCAGCCGGCGCCGCGCATGGTAAAGGCGCCGACGAAGAACAGCGCGATGACGATGGGTAACCGGCTCAGATCATGGGCCACCAGGGCGGCAAGCGCCGCCGACCACCAGCACGGCAGCAGCAACAGCCAGGACCCGATCGGGCGATCGAGACGGGCGAGCCGCAAATAGGGCCGCGACCATGGCGGCGCCAGCGTGTCGACCCAGTTGCCGGTCGCATCTGCAACGCGGGCCGCAGCCTCGATCATTTGGGCGCATCGTCCTCTTTACGAAGTTGCCCCGGCGCGGCGGCGCGGCTCATCGTTGCAAAGCGTTGCCGTTCAGCGTGTCGAAAGCGCCGCCCTTCTTCGCGGCGGTCGCTTCGGGGAGCGCCGTTGAAGACCCCAGCAGGTCGCTGAGCGTCGGACCCGAGGGGCCCTTTTGCATCTGCGCCGCCGCAGCACAGACTTTCTTCTGCAACGTCTCCGTGCCCTGATGGCCGCGCTTGAGTTGCTCGCTGATCTGCGGCGGAATCCCGCACCTCGTCGCGTTGGTTTCGACGTATTTCAGCATCTTGACTTCGGCTTGAGCAAAATTGCCGATCAACTTGCAAGCCTCGTCCGGGGTCGCATGCTTATCGCTGGCCGCCTTGATCAACTTGCCGCGCTTTTCCGCCTCTTCGCGCAGCGGCAGGAATTGCTTCATGCATTCATCGACGGCGCCCGTCTGCGTCGGCGGAGCCGCGAAGGGCGAGGTTCCGAACGGCGGCGCACCTCCACCCACCGGGGGGAATGCACTGGCGGGCGGTGCAGCGGCCGCGGAAGGCGCAGCTGCGTTCACCGGCGGGAATGGCGAAGCGTTGGCCGTGCCAGCCTGCCCGGGCAGCGGCGCCGGAAATGCACCTTGTGCAAAACTCTGTCCGGCACAGAGCGTAACCACCGCCATGGCGAGCGGTGCGATCAGACGGCGGATCATCAAAGCTGTTCCCTCAGGCAAGGTCCGATGCGTCTTCCCGATAGAAGAGCGACTCCGATAGGTTATTTTACGATTGCAGCCAGCCCTTAACAAGGACGTGGAATTTGGCAACAGCGCGGCGTTGAGCCGCGCCGAAATGGCCGATAACCGCGCATTTTCTCATCCTTTGGGCTAAAAGGCGCGCGGATTGGAACATTGACGATGCCGCCATTCGATTTTCGCAGACCGCGCTTGTTCGTCGCGGACGCGCTTGCGCCGGACCTGACGGTCACCCTCACGCGCGAGCAAGGCAACTATCTCGGCAGCGTCTTGCGGCTGTCCGCGGGCGAGACGATCCTGGTGTTCAACGGGCGCGACGGCGAATGGGAGGCTTCGATCTCGGGGCGCAAACGGCCCGACAGCCTTACGATCCTGACCAGCACCCGGCCGCAGGATCACCTGCGGGACCTCGCTTATGTCTTCGCGCCGCTCAAGCATGCCCGGCTCGACTATATGGTGCAGAAGGCCGTCGAAATGGGAGCTTCCTCGCTGCAGCCGGTTCTGACGCGTTTCACGCAAGTTTCGAGGGTCAATTGCGATCGAATGCGGGCCAATGTCATCGAGGCGGCCGAGCAATGCGGCATCCTGTCTATCGCCGAGGTCGCAGAGCCCCTGCCGCTCGATCGCTATTTGGCTGCGCGCAACGCCCGCCGCCTGCTGATTTTCTGTGACGAGGCAGCGGAGCTCACGGGCCCGTTGCGAGCGCTGGAAGGCAGACAAGCCCTCTCCGACGGGATCGATGTCGTGGTCGGGCCCGAAGGGGGCTTTGCCGAGGAAGAGCGCGCCCTGCTGCTGCGGCAGCCCCGAACGTTGCAGCTTTCGCTGGGGCCGCGAATTCTCCGCGCGGACACCGCCGCGGTCGCCGCCCTTGCCTTGGTGCAGGCCGCTTTGGGCGACTGGGCCGCCGGCGGATGAGGTCGACGGCTACCGCTCTGCCGTCTTCGCAGCAGCCGTCCCGGCACGACTGTCTTGGCCGGGTGTTAAGACACTTAGGCGATCCAGGTCGAAACACCGCCTCAGGCGTGCTAAGGGCTGCGCCGGGTTGGACGAAAAAGGTATTTTTGCGCCGGGGTCAAGGCCAGATCCCGAGAAGACACCTTTAATCAATGACTTACACATATTCTCGGACTAAGAAGCCTTAGCTAGGCCTTAAACGTGAGAGCCCCGTTTTCGGGGGATTTGGACTTTGAGATGACCGTGAAGGGCACTAGTGCCGCCGATTTGAAGTTCGTGCACCGATTGCGGCGAGCCCGCATCAGGAACTTCAAATCGATAAGCGGCACTAGATTGATAAGTTTGCTAGTGCCCATGACTTTCCGAAGTTCGTGAAAAGGTGGACGCTGCGATGGAGCACGAACTTCGGAAAGTGGGCACTGCTGCGACCGGATCCGCCGCGTGGGCGGACGCGCTGCTATTGTCGTTCGCCAAGGCCGGTTACACCCTGGCCGAGCCGGCGATTCTGCAGCCTGCCGAGCCGTTTCTCGATCTGTCGGGCGAGGACATCCGCAAAAGCCTTTATCTGACCACCGACGCCAGCGGCGAGGAGCTGTGCCTGCGGCCCGACCTGACGATTCCGGTCGCGCGCGACTACCTCGCTTCCGGCAACGCCGGCAAGCCGGCTGGTTTCAGCTATCTTGGTTCGGTCTTCCGCTATCGTGGCGAGCCGAGCGAATTCCTGCAGGCGGGCATCGAATCGTTTGGCCGGCTCGATCGCGCGGCGGCGGATGCGGAAATGCTGGCACTGGCACTTCAGGCCACCAGCGCCTTCGGTGTGTGCGATGTCGAAATTCGTACCGGCGACGTGGCCCTGTTTATCTCCCTGATCGATGCCCTCGACCTTTATCCTGTCTGGCGGCGCCGGCTGATCAAGGATTTCAACCGCAAGATCAGCCTGGAGCAGGATCTCGAGCGGCTCGCGCTCGCAACCGCGTCGACCCGCAACGAATATGAGGGCGTGCTTGCGGCACTCGCCGGCTCCGACCGCAAGGCGGCCCTGGCGCTGGTGACCGACTTGATGTCGATTGCCGGGACGACCAATGTCGGCGGGCGCACGGTCGCGGAAATCGCCGACCGCTTCCTCGAACAGTCGACGCTCAAAGGCGGGGCGTTGCCGCGCGATGCACTTGAACTGATCAAGCGCTTCCTCGCGATCTCGGGCGATCCCAATGATTCGATCGCGCGGTTGCGGGCGTTGGCTGCGGACGCCAAGCTCGACATCACCGCCGCGATCGATGCGTTCGAAAGCCGTGTCGGTTTGATGGCCGCGCGCGGCGTCGATATCCGATCGACGCGCTTCTCCACCTCGTTTGGCCGCGGCCTCGACTATTACACGGGTTTCGAGTTCGAACTACATGCCAGGGATGGCGGCACCGAGCCGCTGGTAGCGGGCGGACGCTATGACGGGTTGATGACCCGGCTCGGTTCAAGAACGCCAATCCCGGCCGTCGGATTTTCGGTCTGGGTCGAAACCCTGACCCAGCTAGGCGGCAAATCTTCCGCCAGCCGCAGCGGCGGGAGGGCGTCATGACGACACCTTTCGTGCTTGCGGTGCCTTCGAAGGGCCGTTTGCAGGAAAACGCCGAAGCGTTCTTCACGCGAGCGGGGCTTGCGCTGAGCAAGCCGCGCGGCGCACGCGAATATCGCGGCTCGATTTCCGGGCTCGACAATGTCGAGATCGCCTACCTCTCGGCAAGCGAGATCGCATCCCAGCTCGCGCGCGGCGCAATCCATCTCGGCGTCACCGGCGAGGATCTGGTGCGCGAGAGCATCGCCGATGCCGAGATGCGCGTCCTTTTGATCGACAATCTCGGCTTTGGCAGCGCCAATGTCGTGGTGGCCGTTCCGCAGGCGTGGATCGACGTCCGCACCATGGCCGATCTTGACGATGTCACTACCGGCTTCCGGGCACAACATAACCGGCGGATGCGGGTGGCAACCAAATACATCAACCTGACCCGAACGTTCTTCGCCTCGCACGGCATCGTCGACTACCGCATCGTCGAAAGTGCGGGCGCCACCGAAGGCGCGCCAGCGGCAGGCACCGCGGAGATGATCGTCGACATCACGACCACGGGGGCGACGTTGACCGCCAACGGGTTGAAGGTGCTTGACGACGGCGTAATCCTTCGCAGTCAGGCCAACCTTGTGGCCTCGCGCGAGGCCGACTGGTCGAACGAGGCGCAGGAGACCGCACGCGTCATTCTGGACCACATCGCCGCCCGCGCCCGCGCCAGCAAGTACCGGGAAGTCCGCACCCGCTTCGCAGGCTGCGACGCGGCGCTGCTGACCGAGGCCCACAAGCGCTTTGGCGTGGTGTCACCGTTTGGCGGCCCGACCTCCTCGGGCATGGTGACGCTGCATTGTCCGCCGGCGCAGCTTTATGCGCTCGGCAGCTTCCTGAGGGACCACGGCGCGGAGACGGTTTCGGTAGCCTCTCTGGACTACGTGCTTGACCGCGAAAATCCGCTGTTCGCCAGGCTGGAGGCGTTCCTGCGGCGTTAAGGCGAAGCGTCGCTGCAGCGGTGGACGCGCATTGACATTCGCTACCGCAAAACTGGCCGCCTTGACCGGATGCGAATGTTGCAATCGAACCGTTCGCCCGTGGCGACATTCGACCTCGATTGTCATATGTTGCCCATCCGGATGGTTGGAACCTGATCGATGATGCTGGGTACGGATGTTTCGAGCCTGTCGACGACCGCGGCGAACGCTGCGGCGCAGGGGCTGTCGATTGTCGTACCCCTTTACAACGAGGGAGCGGGGCTTTCCTCGCTGCATCAGCGGCTTTGCGCCCTGGCCCGGACGCTGCGAAACCGTTATCGCCTCGCCAGCGAGGTCGTCTATGTCGACGACGGCAGTGCGGATGCGACGCTTGCCATCGCGCGCGGACTTGCCCCGGAGGCGCTCGACATCCAGGTGGTGTCGCTGTCGCGGAATTTCGGCAAGGAAGCGGCGATGATGGCGGGACTGGACCATGCCAGGCGCGGTGCCGTGCTGTTCATGGATGGCGACGGCCAGCACCCGCCGGCCCTGGTGGAGCAATTGGTCGGTCACTGGATCGATGACGGCTACGACGTGGTCTATACGGCCAAGGCGCATCGCGACAACGAACCGCTGCTGCGGCGGCTTGCCGTGCGTGGTTTCTATTCGCTGATCAACTGGGGCGCGCGGCAGAAGATCCCGGAGGATGCCGGCGATTTTCGTTTGCTGTCGCCACGCGCAGCCGCGGCGTTGCGGCAGCTTCCCGAGCGCAATCGTTTCTTCAAGGGCCTTGCAAGCTGGATCGGCTTCCGCCAGATCCGCGTCGACTACGAACCCGGGCCGCGCGCGCACGGTATCACCACCTTCGGCGCGAGCCGGCTGGTTGGGCTTTCGATCGAAGGCCTGACCTCCTTCTCCGTTGCACCGCTGCGTTTTGCGAGCCTGCTTGGCGTGTTGCTTGCCACCGCGGCCTTTCTGTTCGGGCTTTCGATCCTGTGGGAAACCTGGACGACCGGCAAATCGGTCCCCGGCTATCCCTCGCTCGTGGTCGGCCTGATGACGATCGGCGGCGTGCAACTGATCATGATCGGCATCGTCGGGGAATATATCGGCAAGATCCTTTCAGAGCTGAAGGCGCGTCCGATCTATTTCGTCGCCGAGCACAGCGAGAAACAGGCCGAGGCGAACGCCGAAACCGCGGCCAGCGAGCGGACCGCGGCCGAATGAACGACGCCCGCCTCTAAATGGCAGCGAACGTAACACGCATCTGGCTGTGTGCCGACGATTACGGAATCAGCCCCGGCGTCAACCGCGCGATCCGCGACCTGATCGAGCGCGGCCGTCTCAATGCAACGTCGGCCATGGTGGTCGGCCCCGCCATCGGCCGTGACGAAGTAAGCGCGTTGAAGGCGGCAGCCGCAAACAGCCCGCGCTTCGCCATCGGGCTGCATGCGACGCTCACGGCGCCATTTCGGCCCTTGACGATGCATTTCCGGCCGATCGACGGCGGCATGTTCCTGCCGTTTGCGAAGCTCTTGCGCACGGGCCTGACGGCAAGGCTCGATCCTGAACTCGTCCGCACCGAACTTCTGGTGCAATTGGCGAGCTTCGGCGACCTGTTCGGTCGCGCTCCGGATTTCGTCGACGGCCACCAGCACGCGCAGCTTTTTCCGGGCGTGCGCGACGCCTTTGTTGCGGCGGTCAAACAGGCCGCGCCGAAGGCCTGGGTTCGCCAGTGCGGGCGCAATCAACCCTTCCTCGATCGCCTCCGCACGCCCAAGGCGTTGTTCCTCGACCTGTTGAGCACGCAATTCCGCCGCCGCGCAGCGCGCGCCGAGCTGGCGTTCAATCCGAGCTTCGCGGGCGCCTACGATTTCTCCGGAGCGCCCGATTTCGGCTCGCTGATGCAACGATTTCTTCAAGGCGTGTCCGATGGCGGCGTGATCATGTGTCATCCGGGCTTGGTCGATGACGTCCTGATCAGCCTCGATCCGCTGACAGTGCAGCGCGAACGCGAATACGCTTTTCTCGGCGGCGAGCAATTTGCCTCCATGCTGGCAGCGAACAAAGTCACCCTGGGCTGAATCCTTGGTGGCGCGGAGGCGCATTTTTCGGCTCCGATCAATCATTTGCATCGCCTTCAGGCCGGCCAGGGACGGATCTTTGCCCCTACCTAAATTTAATTTGCGCACCACTACTGGTGATGAAAACCGCGCATACATTTGAGCCCACGCTCGGCCCAAGCGAGGGAGAAGCTCCATGACACCGCAAGAACGCCAATTGGTGGACGACCTGTTCGACCGGCTTTCGAAAATGGAAGCCGCGCCGCGCGATCCGCAGGCCACCGCCGCAATCGCCGAAGGATTGCGCAGGGCACCCGGTGCGGTTTACGCGCTGGTGCAAACGGTTCTGGTGCAGGACGAAGCGCTCCGGCGCGCGAACGACCGCATCCAGGAACTGGAGGCGTCAGATGAGCCCCGACAGGAACAGAGCGGCGGATTCCTCGACACGATGCGCGACACCATCTTCGGTCAAAATCAGTCGCGCGGTTCGGTGCCGAATGTGCGGCCGCCGGAAACCGGCAGCCGTCCGGTCTGGAACAGCGGCCAGGCCATGCAGCAAGCCGGATATTCCGGACGCTATGACCAGCCTTCCTATGGGCAACCCTATGCCGGGGCGCAGCCCGGCGCTGGCGGCGGCTCGTTTCTGGGCACTGCGGCCGCGGCGGCGGCCGGAGTGGTCGGGGGTTCGCTCTTGCTCAACAGCATCCGCTCGATGATGGGAGGCGGCCATCAGGGCTTTGGCGACGCCGGCACCATGACCGACCGGGGTTCTTCGGGACAAAATCCATGGACCGACCAATCGGGAAGCGGCCTTTCCCGGGACGCCGGGATCAACGACATCGGCTCGTCGAAAGATCGGAACGAGGACAATTCAGGCGCGGGACTCTTCGATTCCGCCTCTACGGATGATAGCGACGACATGGATCTGGACTCCGACGATTTCGGCGGTGACGGCGACAGCGATTTCGCATAGTCGATTCTTCAGGCCATGAAAAAAACGGCCGCCCTGAATCGGCGGCCGTTTTTGATTTCCGGCCGGGCGGTCGGTCAGATCACGACCACCCTGGTGCCGACATTGACGCGGCCGTAGAGGTCGATCACGTCCTCATTGCGCATCCTGATACAGCCCGACGATACATTGGTGCCGATCGTCCAGGGTTCGTTGGAACCGTGAATGCGATAGAGCGATGAGCCGAGATACATCGCGCGGGCGCCGAGCGGGTTTTCCGGGCCACCCTCCATGTGCCGCGGCAGGTCCGGCCGCCGCGCCAGCATTTCCGCCGGCGGCGTCCAATCCGGCCATTCCCGTTTGGCGGAAATTTGCTTGACGCCCGACCAGGTGAAACCGGGGCGGCCAACACCGATGCCGTAACGCATCGCGGTGCCGTTGCCCTGCACCAGATAGAGAAACTTGTTCGGCGTATCGACCACGATCGTGCCCGGGCTTTCCTTGCCGTGATATTCAACGATTTGCTTCTCGTATCTCGGATCGAACGCGGGATGCGCGGGCTCGCCGAGATATTGCGGGCCATATTGCGGGCTCATGCCCTGCTGTGGGCCCCATGGCATCACCAGCATGCGCTGCCCCTGATAAGACGGTTGCGATTCATGGGCCGGCTGCTGATAGCGACCGCCTTGACCTTGTCTGTCACCGAACAGGAACTCGATGAAACCGCCACCCAGATTCGAACGTTGCGTCGAGGCTGTCCGGACCGGCGCAAACAGCGGCCTCGTCTCGGCCTGATCGGGGTGGATGATAGTGTGCTCGGAGACAAAGCCGGCTTCGTTCGCGGCCGCCTGAGCAATTGCGAAGCAAAGAAAGGGCGCGCCGGCAAGGAGCGCAAGATGCATTCTGCTGGACATCGACGTACTCGTACTGTTTTCGTCGTGGAAGGACGCAAGCGGCGCCGTTGCACGACAACAGCTAAGATTGAAAACCGCATCGGTTTGGTAAACGGAATCGGCGTTTCGATTCACCACGTCGTCAGTTGTCCGCGCTTTCGTGCCGCAGCGTTTATTTTCGGTGAACGCAAAAGGCGCATGGTTAATCGCAAGTTATGCCCGGCCCGTATGCTCCGGGTAACGGGTTCCTGTCGTGAACCTCATGTTAAATCGAGTCTGCTTTAAACGCGGCATAGTGCAGGTCAGGGACAAATCTCATGCCGGTTCGCAAACGTTTTCGTATCGAAGAAGCAGTCGCTGGCGACATGCCGCTGCCGCTGGAGATAGACGCGGAGGCGAGTTCCCTGCACCGCGAGATCATGAATGAGCTGCGCGCGATCCGGGCCCAGATGGGCGCGTCCCGCCCCGCCGCTGCAAAGGAGGGAAACGGAGTATCCGTGCCTCGTGAAATTGCCGATGCCCACGCCATGCTGGAGACCTATCGCGCCCAGATCGAACAATGCGAAAAACTCAAGGTCGAACTCGACCTGATCTATGACGCCATCACGCGCACCAAACGCGAAATCGCGGTCCTGCACGGCAAGAGTTTCAACGGCGAGGAAATGGCCAAGGTCAACGGCGAGCTCGGCGCCGTGGTCGGCGGCACCGAAGAAGCCACCCAGCATATTCTCGAAGCCGCCGAAGCAATCGACAACGCCGCGACCGCGCTGAGCCGGGTAACCTCACCCGATCAACAGCAGCGATTGAGCGAGGAAATCCAGGAGCGCGTCGTTTCGATCTTCGAGGCCTGCAACTTCCAGGATCTGACCGGCCAGCGTATCAAAAAGGTGATGACCACGATGAAGTTCATCGAACATCACATTACCGTCATGATGGAAATCTGGGGCGGGGTCGATGCCATCAAGGCGCACGCGCCTGCCATCATCGATGCCCGCGAGGGCGACGCCAGGCTGTTGAACGGTCCAAGGTCCGAAGGCGAGATCGGCCACGCCTCGCAGGACGATATCGACGCGCTGTTCGATTGAAAACTACTCCCGTGCAGAACCAAACGCCGGCGTGAGGCCGGCGTTTTCGTTTCTGCGGTCGGTCCGGAACGGTTGCCGACGAGCCCTGCCTGTCGGTTCGATGGCAAGCCCTGGCCTGAAGCCGGATCTCGAGACTCTGCGATGTGCCACCGCACATTCCGGGCTCGCTCGTTGCACCTGCCGGAGTATTCAGTCGCGTCGGTCAGGCGCGCGGCGCGCAGCGGACATAGACCATGTTGCCGTATCGCGTCGCGGCGTCCTTTTCGATGAAGCGGGTGATCAAGACGCGCCCGTCGAAGGAGACGATCTCGCGATCCTGCTCGCCACCGGCCGGTCCGGGAGGACCGATATAGTTCTTGCCGGTCTGGCTGCCCTTGAGGCGCAACTCCTGCGGCGTTGCCTGATCGGCCAGATGCATGATCACGCCACCACTGGTGCCGGCGCCGATCACATAGGGTTGCTTGCACTGTGCCTTGGCTGCAGCTTCGGTGCGGGCGCGATCGTTGGGATTCTGGAACGAGGCGAGGCCCCATTTGCCGACGATCTCGTCGGCACGGATCGTCGCCGGCATTTCGGGGACTGGCGCGGGCTCGGGCGACGATGACGAAAAGGAAGGCAGGCTCGTGCTGCTGCACGCACCAAGGAAGATCGCCAATGCAGAGGCGATTCCGAGATTGGCAGCTGTCCGCGCCTTACGTGAACCGACCATATTCTCCCCCAAAGCAAATCCGCGGGCCATTTTCCCGCAGGAAAGTCCACGAGAGCGATTCCTCAACCAATTCCTCAGCCAAGCGCAAAAACCGTGCCCGAGCAATGACGTCGTCAAACATCCTATACCCGCCTCACCAAGGCTTTAACCTCCGTTTGCTTGACAGGAACGGCGCCACGCCATATCCCCGGAGCCACATTTGGCACTCTGAGGGTACGATTGCCAAGAACATAGACCAGTCTGCCCTTGCCGGTGCCGAAGACCCATCCCAACCCCAACCGACCAGCAAATCAGGCCTTCAAAGGAACTGTCATGGCTAAAACCAGATTTCGTCCGCTGCATGACCGCGTCGTGGTCAAGCGAATCGACGCCGAGGAAAAGACCAAGGGCGGCATCATCATCCCGGACACCGCCAAGGAAAAGCCTTCGCAGGGCGAAATCACGGCAATAGGTCCGGGTGGCCGCGACGAGACCGGTAAGCTGATCCCGATCGACCTGAAGGTCGGCGACCGCGTGCTGTTCGGCAAATGGTCTGGCACCGAGGTCAAGCTCGATGGCGAGGAACTCCTGATCATGAAGGAGAGCGACATCATGGGCGTGCTGAGCTGACGCAAACCTCAACGGCCGTATGCAGGTCGCGATCGTCCGGGGCCTGAACCGCGCTCGCAATCGATCTTGAAGAAAGCGATGAACGGCGGGCTCACCCAGCGAAGACACGCTTTGCGTTCTGGTCGGCCGCGACCATACGACATCGACATATCAATCCATCAGGAGTGAATTCAAATGGCAGCCAAGGAAGTCAAGTTTTCCGGAGACGCGCGCGAGCGCATGCTCCGTGGAGTCGATATTCTCGCCAATGCGGTCAAGGTGACGCTCGGTCCCAAGGGCCGCAACGTCGTGATAGAAAAGAGCTTTGGCGCGCCCCGCATCACCAAGGACGGCGTCACGGTCGCCAAGGAGATCGAACTCGACGACAAGTTCGAGAACATGGGCGCGCAGATGTTGCGCGAGGTCGCCTCCAAGACCAACGACACGGCCGGCGACGGCACCACCACCGCGACCTTGCTCGCCCAGGCGATCGTGCGGGAAGGCGCCAAGGCGGTTGCTGCCGGCATGAACCCGATGGATTTGAGGCGCGGCATCGAGATCGCGGTGAGCGCAGTGGTCAAGGACCTCGAGAAGCGCGCCAAACCGGTCGCCTCGTCTTCCGAAGTAGCCCAGGTCGGCACCATCTCCTCCAATGGCGACACGGCGATCGGCAAGATGATCGCGCAGGCGATGCAGAAGGTCGGCAATGAAGGCGTCATTACGGTCGAGGAGAACAAGTCGCTCGAAACCGAAGTCGACATCGTCGAGGGCATGAAATTCGACCGCGGCTATCTGTCGCCTTATTTCATCACCAACGGCGAAAAGATGACGGCCGAGTTCGAAGACGTCTACATTCTCCTGCACGAGAAGAAGCTGTCCGGGTTGCAGGCGATGCTGCCGGTGCTGGAAGCCGTGGTGCAATCGGGCAAGCCGCTCCTGATCGTCGCCGAGGACGTCGAAGGCGAGGCGCTGGCCACGCTGGTCGTCAACCGCCTGCGCGGCGGGCTGAAGGTCGCCGCGGTCAAGGCTCCCGGTTTCGGCGACCGCCGCAAGGCCATGCTGGAAGACATCGCGATCCTGACCGGCGGCCAGCTGATCTCGGATGAGCTCGGCATGAAGCTCGAAAGCGTGACGATCAACATGCTCGGCCGCGCCCGCAAGGTCGTGATCGACAAGGAAAACACCACGATCGTCAACGGCGCCGGCAAGAAGAAGGACATCGAGGCCCGCGTCAACCAGATCAAGGCGCAGATCGAGGAGACCACTTCGGACTATGACCGCGAGAAGCTGCAGGAGCGTCTTGCCAAGCTCGCGGGCGGCGTCGCGGTGATCCGCGTCGGCGGCGCGACCGAAGTCGAGGTCAAGGAGAAGAAGGACCGCGTCGAGGACGCCCTCAATGCCACCCGCGCGGCCGTGCAGGAAGGCATCGTGCCGGGTGGCGGCGTGGCCCTGCTGCGCGCCAAGAAGGCGGTCGGCCGCATCCATAACGAAAACTCGGATGTTCAGGCCGGTATCAACATCGTGCTCAAGGCGCTGGAGGCACCGGTCCGCCAGATCTCCGAGAATGCCGGCGTCGAGGGTTCAATCGTGGTCGGCAAGATCCTCGACGACAAATCGGAGACGTTCGGCTTCGACGCCCAGACCGAAGAATATGTCGACATGGTCGCCAAGGGCATCATCGATCCGGCCAAGGTCGTGCGCACCGCGCTGCAGGATGCTTCTTCCGTCGCCGCGTTGCTGGTGACGACAGAGGCCATGGTCGCGGAACTGCCGAAGGAACCGGCACCCGCGGCACCCGGCGGACATGGGCATGGCGGCATGGGCTTTTAAGCGCCGCGCACATCGCGCGCTTGTTCGAACGGAGAAGGCCGCCTCGAAAGCGGCCTTCTTTTTTGGCGATTTGCCTTTAGCTTTGCTAAAGCATTCCGGCTTCAACGGCACTTGCAAGGCACTGTCGCGAAGCTCGATCCATCCTTCAAGGGAAATGCCCATGCGCGCGCTTCTACTTTGCCTGGCTGGACTGATCGTGGCTTCGACAGATCTTGCCTGGGGCCAGACGAAGCTTTCGCCCAAGGCCGGGCCGGCTGCGAACGAGACCCGGTATTTCACTGCGATCGACGGTTTGATGGACGGCAACGCCGACGTCATTCTGAAGGAAACCCGGCAGGGCAGAACGGTCGCCGCGGCCGTGCTCGACGTCTGCTATCCCCTCGCCAGAGGTTCGGACCGCAAGGATCGCTTTGTCGCCAACCTGGCCGTGAGCGGACAAACCCTGTCGGGCACCACGCAGACCATCGGCGGCAAACAGCCGGTGACCGTGAAGCTGGTGCGAAGGCCGACCGGCGACAGTTTCGAGTTCAAGGGACAGATCACGATCGGCCAGACCGTGACCGAGGTCAACTCGAGCGACAACTCGGATCTCAGCGAGAAGGAGTTTCAGGAGAACCAGACGACAGATGACGGAATCACCGCCGCTCCAAAGGATTTCACGGAAGTATCCCCGGAATCGATCGGCGTGCGGGTCAAGCTGGAGGCGGCTACGGATTTGCTCAGGGGTCTGAAGGGGCAGGAGGTCGAAGTATCCCTGAGCAGCCTTGCGGTCACTTGCGATGCGCTGAGGGCCGGTGAGCAGACGATCAACCTGAGCACCGATCCGGAACGCGCGGCCGCCTTGATCGCGAAATTCAAGGCGTCGCCGGGCGTGGTCGCCGCCGGCTGGACAACCGGGGCGGTCGAGATGGACCGCACCATTCGTTTCCCGGCAGCCGACTGGCGCGACGGAGATCATCTCAACAGGGAGAAGCTTGCAAGGGCGATCTCCAATGTCCTGGCTGCAACCTTTGCGGCTCGACCCTCGTCGGCGGCGTGGAATCCGGGCACGGGCAAGCTGACATTGACTTTCAAGCGGCCGAGCCAGGCTTTCCCCGCGCTCGAACTCACTGACACGATCGAGGTGACCGCGCTGGCGGCAGCCGAAAAGCCCGGCGCTTCTGACCGCCTGATCCTGTGGATCAGCAATCCGGCCATCTCGACGGCGGATGAGGGCTCGGGAGCCAAACTCAACGTGGCGAACGACTCCAACGGCGACGAGGAAGGCGATCAAAAGGACGACAACGGCGCGGTCGAGGCGCTTGCCAGGGAATTCAAGGCGCAGCGCTGGGACGCCGACAAATCGATCTGGAAATAGCTTTTAGACCACGATGCGATCAAGTGAATCGCATCATGATCTTCTCGTCTATTTGTTTGAGCATGATCTGCGCGCAAACGCGTATTCGCGTTTGTTAGCCAAGGGAAAACCGGTTTCCACTTTGCGCTAACGCGGCCCTAGTTGGTGTTGATCCGGAATCGCAGCTCCTTCGTACACCGCATCGCCGCGCCGTCTCCAGGTGGCGGCTTCGCTCAAGCCCGCAACGATCGCATCGTCAGCCTGCGCCTGCGCGGGCGTGCAGTCGCGAGCCTGCAGCTGGCCGGGAACAAAAATCACGGTGTTGCCGGCGACCGAAAACTGCCCCTTGCCGCTCTTGCACCACAAATCAAGCGCGGCCTCGCCGCTGTCGCCGATTTCGAGGGTCGGCCTGCGCTTCGATCCGGCCTGCGCTGCGCTATCCAGCGTCATTTCAAATCCGAACGGAAATTCCTCTTCGGCCGACGCCGGACAGGCCGCCAGCATTGCCGCTGCGAGCATCACCGCCGCGGCGGCGCCAATCAAAAATTTTCTGGAAAGCATACCATCCCTCGACACAGCCGACCTTGTGCGGTCGCGCGCCCTTGTAATCGGCGGGCGCGGCGTTGACCAGATTGGGCCCATACAAAAATCGTTCTTCAAAAAATCCCCGCGTCCGAAAGGCGCGTACCCGCGGTTTTCTACGGTTTTCTGCGGGCGACCTTGAACACCGCAAGTCCCAGCCACATCTTGTCATTTTAGCCCTTTCTCGCCCGCCGTCGCCCACGCTGATCCGCGTCATTTCGGTCCTGTGGCGGTCCTATGGCGGTCCTACGAACCCAGAGCACCTTCACATGAGCAAGCCACTCACCGATGCCAAGATCCGTAGCCTGAAGCCGCCGGTGGCGGGGCAGGTCGACATCAAGGACACGCGATCGCCTGGCTTGGCCCTGCGCCTCACCGCCGGGAGTAAGACTTGGAGCTATCGCTTCACGGACCCGGTGACGGGCAAGCGGCAGCGCATGACGCTGCCAAAATTTCCCGACCTGTCACTAGCCGAGGCCCGCGATCGTGCCGAGGGGCTGCGCAAGCTGGTGGCGAAGGGCATCAACCCGATCGAGGCCAAGCGGCAGGATCGCGCCGAGGCGCCGAAGCGGACCTTCAAGGCGCTCGCGGACCGTTATCTCGCCGAGCATGCGCGCCGCTTCAAGAAATCAGCCGACACCGACGAGCGGAATTTACGACTGCACATCCTGCCGGTCTGGGGCAAGCGCGCTTACGCCAGCATCACCCGCAGCGATGTGATCGAGTTGGCCGAGGGCCTGATCGCCGGCGGCAGGCCGATCATGGCGAACCGGGTGCAATCACTGGTCTCGAAGATCTTCGGTTTCGCGGTTGATGGTGCCTTGCTCGACGCCAACCCTGCAGCGCGGCTCAAGAAGCGGTCGAAGGAGACCCCGCTAACACGCACGCTCGATGATGCCGAGATCAGGTTGTTCTGGTCGTCCATCGAGAAACCACCAGTGTCGAAGGGGACCGGCATCGCTCTGAAGCTGGCACTGCTGACTGGATTACGCGCCGGCGAGGTCACCGGCATCCACAAGAGCGAAGTGCTACACCTCGAAGATCCTGAGAAGGCCGCACTGCTGATCGCTAGCGACCGCGTCAAAAATAAGCGACCGCATTTGGTGCCGCTGTCGCCGCTGGCAAGGCAATTGGTGCTCAATGCGCGCGCCTTGGCAAGACAGGGCGAGCAATGGTTATTCCCGACCCGCAACGCCAACGACGATGGATCGATTGACCGCCATACCCTGTCAAAGGCGTTGTCGAGGTTCGGTGAGTATATTCCAGCCGACTTGGAAGGTGCGGAGACCTGGAAGCAATCGCCGCCGACAGCGCATGACTTGCGCCGCACGTTCGCAACCCGACTGAGCGCGCTCGGCATCCCAAAGGAAGACCGCGACGCCTGCATGAACCACAAAAGCGGTGACGTCGGCTCGCGGCATTACGATCAGTACGAGAGGCAGGCCGAGAAACGGCGTGCGCTGAACCTGTGGGCCAATGCGCTCGCGGCGATCCTCGAAGGTGACAAGCCCGGCAATGTGGTGATGTTGCGGAGGCAGCCGTGAGTGCCAAGGACTATCCGCCGCTCAAGGGCGAGCAACTGCCGCCGCTCAAGGGCGAGCAACTGTGGAGCTGGATCGCGGCGTTGATCGCTGGCGGCGCAATAAATGACAAACGCGACATCGCCGGCGCGCTGCGCAATGCTACGTCCGAGATCGATGATATTTTCCGCCTGATGCGCACGCCCGAGGTTGCCTTCTTCCTAGAATTCCCCCCGGAGGGCCTCGACCCTGTTGTCGAACAATTTATCGCCGCTCTGGACGCGTTGCAGCGGACGACCAATCCGCCGATTGTCCCCGCCAAGGTGCAGCACTACATCGCCGATCTGATCGATCCCCCCAAGCGGTCCGCTCATCGACCGAAGTGGAAGCAGACCGACATGCTGCGCGAGCAGCGCGAGAACCAGAAGCTCGAGCAAGGGCGCCAGGATCTCGCCGAGATGGAAGCCCTTCTTGCCCGCCACGGAACCGAAGCGGCGGCCCTTGCCGAGTTTGCAAGGGCGAAGGTCATAACAGTGCCGGCGGCGAAACGCCGGTATCGTCAAGCAGCCAAGATGGTCGAAGCCGCCGATTCCCGTGACGCCGAGGAGCTACAGCGACTTGTGCGCGAAGGGAGAGTTGAAGTGATCGACGGGTGGATACGCTATCGCTACTAGCTTCAGCAAAATAACTCCTACTTTTTTTACAACTTCCGCATTCGCCCGCCGTGGCCCATTTTCACTTTGGTTCAACCGAAGTGAAAAGGAGCAACAACCATGCGATGGGCGAAACGCCTTGCGGCCTGCAAGTATGCGGACATCGGCAAGACGAAGCTCGATGAGCTGATCGGGAAGGGCCTGATCCGCGCCAAGAAAGTGCCCGGTAGCAGCCCAAACACGTCTGTCTATGTCGATCTCGACAGTGTCGACCAGTATTTCGACAGCCTGCCTGACGCGCCCCTGCAAAAATCCGAGTTCCCTGATGGAGAGCGGTGCCGATGACCAGCCCCGACGCAATATGCGAAAACTGCTGCGGCAAACGCCTTTCAGTTCGCCTGCTTGATGCCAGTCATTGCTTGAGGACGATTGCCGGCCCGGAGAGGGCCGCTGGTGGGATGTTGGAGTCGCCGGCTCTCATCCTTCAGCTTGCATCGCGAACAATCACGGACAGGTTTCCGGGCCAGGAGACGCAAACATGGGATCGATCTTCTGATCCAGAAATGCGAAGGGCCGCCCCGGCAAGGACGGCCCTAATTCGCAGATTAGCAAAGCTCCAACAGCGAAATGACTATAGCATGGGCCAGCGCCTTTCAGCAGCCCGTTTGCTGCGCGCTCGCTGTTTTCACTGAAACAGGAGCGGCTCATCATGAGCAGGAAGAACAAACATGGCGACAGGCTTCCGCCTTTTGTTCCATTATTCCGCGAGACCTTGAAGTCACTCGCCTATCGGGCGGCTTCATTTGGCGCACGGGCGCTGTTTACAGCGCTGCGCGGACGGCTCGTCAACAATAACGGCCACGTTTATCTCAGCCAACGCGATGCCGAGGAGGAGCTAGGCCACAAAAACAGGAACGACATCGCGAACTGGTATCGCGAGCTGGAGCACTATGGTTTCCTCGTAAAGACCGTGGCGGCAAGCCTTGGCGTCGATGGCAAGGGCAAGGCGACGCACTGGCGTATTACCGACATGCCGACCCGCAACGGTCGCGGCGAGCTGGAACTGGCGACCAAAGACTTCCTGCGATGGGATGGTGTGCTGTTCGAACCGCACGTTGCACCGTCGAGGCGCTGGAATGCCCACAAGCAGGCGGCCCTCAAAAAACAGAATCCCGGACTGCACGTCGGTACCACGGTGGACTCCACGTCGGTACCAGTAGTGGACTCCACGTCGGTACCACCTAACGGCGGAAGTGGTTGCAACGGGGAGTCCATATCGGCGCAACTAGGTGGTACGAACGTGCAGCCCATAACTAGTTTAGCCACTGGGTTGCCGCTAACGAAAGTAGTTGGAGGCGCGCACTGCGAACACGAGGCCGCCCTGCGCCCCCAAAGGCGCAGAGGGCGGGCGCAAGGCAGGAAATGACCTTCATCCACGAAAGAAAGCGTCTGACAGTCGAAGAACTAGCGACCGACTGTATCGACGTACGCGAACTGAATCGGAAGGGTTTATTGAAGGAACGCACAGTGACGTTTCGACCATTGCTGCGGTGGCCTCAGGTGGCGAAGATAAGGGCCGACCGATATGTGATTGAACTAAATTTCTGCAATCTTGTAACGCCTCAGCATATCCATCTCTCGTGGACACCTTGCCACTTCGGCTCCTACAGGCCCTGGATGTTCTGCCCCCATTGCCGGAAGCGAGTAGCGCGACTGTTCAAGGGAATGGGCGGCTATTTCTGTCGCGCTTGTGTTGGCAATCCGCCGTATGAAAGTCAGCTACGAAACGATATGGCGCGGATCTACTTGCGGGCCTACCGATTGCGTGAACGGATCGGCGGCGGACGTCCAGTGATCGATCCTATACGTGAACGTCCGTGCCGGATGTGGAGGCGAACCTATAATCGAATTGTTGCCGAAGTTGAGCGACTCGAGCGCATCCTGATCGGCAGCCGGATTGTTAAGCGAGCGCCATTATGGATTCGGCCGCTTTGCTATTGATTTATATAGCGCAGCCTGACGGCTCTGCTTACTTGGAGGCAGA
>NZ_DATMLW010000132.1:0-2949 GCF_035570375.1 Bradyrhizobium sp.
GATGTAAGTCTCAGGATCGGCATTGAACTTGCGCAGCGCAGAATTCAATTCGTGATGGAACTCGTGCGTAATCGCGTTCAGTTTCTCGGGCCGGTTCAGCGTGACGGTCACCACTGGACCGTTCTTGTGGTAAAGGACCAATGGTTCTTTGCTCATCTCGCTCTCCTTGCTATCGGCCGAACGTACTCTCTGAATTTTTGCCCGTCCAGCGAATGAGTGAGGTGCCCGCGTTTGGAAGGCACCGCTCAGTCAAGCGCTCCCTTTTTTCGCAAATCCTCGACCTCGGCCGCCGTGTAACCCAGCAGTCCCGTCATCAGTTCATCGGTATGCTGCCCCAAGAGGGGCGCCGGCGTTTTTACTTCGCAAGGCGTTGCGCTCATTCGCCATGGAATTCCGCAATGCCGCTTCACACCGACCTCGGGATGCTCAAGCTCAACCCAGTACTTTCCCGCGGCGAGATTCGGATCGTCGTGGAGATACTTGTTGTCGGCACAGGCGCCCGCAGCGACGCCTGCGGCCTGAAGGGCATCGACGACGTCAGTTACGCGCCGCTGCGAGGTCCACTCAGTGATGATCGCTTCGAGCGCATCCTCGTTTCTCTTGCGTGAAGCCAAGGTCGCAAAGCGCGCGTCATCGGCGAGCTGATGGCGGCCGATCGCGTGCGACAACCGGCGCCACTCGTCGTCATCGGCGCATGCGATCGCGACCCACTGATCGATCGTCACGTTCGCGATCTTTTCGGGCAGGTCCAGACATTTGAAAATGCCGTGCGGTGACATTTGCGGATCGCGATTTCCGATCCGCCGGGGCTCGCGCCCATTCATGGTGTAATCGAGGATGCCCTCGGCCAGCAGATCCATCGTGCATTCCCACTGGCTCATGTCGATGAACTGGCCCTCACCGGTTTTGGCGCGATGGTGGAGTGCGGCCATCACCGCGAACGCGCCATGAATCCCCGCGTTCGGGTCGGGGTAGCTGAACCCGGCATGCATCGGCGGCCAGCCCTCGTAGCCGGTCAGCGCCGAGAGCCCGGAGTTCGGCACCTGCGTCGGGCCCAGAGCGAGATACTCGCGATAGGGACCGGTATCGCCGTAACCCAACAGCGAGATCATGATGATGTCTGGCTTGGCGGCGCGGATCGCATCGTAGCCGAATCCCAGATTGTCCATCACGCTGGCGGCGAAGTTATTGACGACGATGTCGGACGACTTGATCAACCGCCAAGCGACTTCCTTTGCCTCGGGATGGTTGAAGTTGAGCGACAACGACTTCTTGCCCTGGTTGTACTGGTTGAAGTAGCCCGATCTGTTCAGGCTGCCGGGCTTACCGTCCGGCCACGGCGGCAGCATCCGGGTGACGCACGGCCGCGTGCTGCTCTCGAGGCGAATCACTTCCGCGCCGAGATAGGCCAGCTGCAGCGTGCAGTAGGGGCCGGCCCAGACCCAACTGAAGTCAGCGACTCGAATTCCCGCGAGCGGCAGTTTCGCCATCCTAGATCACGCCCTTATGGGTCAGCTCTTTGATTCGCGCGGACGACATCCCGAGCGATCCGCCGAAAATCTCCGCGTTATGTTGGCCCAGTGTCGGCGCGGGGATCCGAATCTTCCACGGCGTTTGCGAAAACTTGACAGGCGCGCCGGGATACTTGTGAGTGCCCGCGACCGGCTGGGCGATCTCCACAAAAAATTCGCGCGCCTGCAGATGCTCCGAGTTCAACAGGTCGGCCATCGTCGAGACCGGCGCGAAAGGCACCCGCCTTTCCTGCGCCTTGCGGTAGAGGTCGATCACGCTCTGCTGGCTGACCCATGGCTCGAGGAAGACCTTGAGCGCGTCCCAATTCTGCGCGCGCCTGGGGCCGTCTGCGAAAATTTCTTCGTCCGCCCAATCCGGGTTGCCCATGATTTCGACGAAGGACCGCCAGTGATGTTCGAAGATGCAGCACAGGTAGATGTAGCCGTCTTTGCATCGCATCATCCCGACCGGATGCACCGGTTTCTGGCCGTGGCGGCTCGCGATCATCTTCGCGTAGGGCCAGTACTCGAAGGTCATCTCGAGCTGCGACGCGATCGATTCCTGTATCGAGACCTCGACATGCTGACCCGCTTCGCCGGCAGTTCGGGCAAGAACGGCGGCGATAGTTGCGGTGGCGGCGTGCACACCACCCTGGTAGCCGGCCTGATGGCCGAAGGTCTTGAGCGGCGGCAATTCCTGATTCTCGGGGCCGCCGCCGTTGAGCACGCACACTCCGCCTGCGCACCACAGCGTAAGATCTTCGGAGCGGTAGTTGCGATACGGTCCGCTTAAGCCGTAGGGCGCGATCGAGGTCATGATGAGCGCGGGGTTGATGCGCTGCAGCCGATCGAAGTTAAGTCCTATGCGATCCATCTCGGGCGGCGCGAGGTTGTGCACCAGGACGTCGGCGTCCGCAATCAACTTCTCGAAAATCCCGAAGCCTTGCAGACTCGCAACATCCAGGGTAACGCCGCGCTTGTTAGTATTGAGGTAAAGGAAGAGGCCGCTCTTTTCCGGATGCACCTCGTCGTCGGGGAAGGGACCGCGGGTTCGCGAGCGATCGCCTACGCGCGGCGGCTCGATTTTGACTACGTCGGCGCCGAGGTCGGCAAAGAGCTTGGTGCAGTACGGCGCCGATACCATTTCGCCTAGCTCAACGATCCTCAGATCGGACAGCGCTGCTACCATCGAAGCACCGTAGCCCCGAATCTTCCGACGGCTGCGAAACGGCTCACTTGATCGCCAGAGCGTTGGGAGGCGAGGCAATTCCTCCCTCGAGGTTCATCGGCGCGGACGTGAGCATGAATTCGTATCGATTGTCCGCCGCGCAATCCGCCGCCAGCTCATCGAGCACGAACTGCTCGCCAATCGGCAGCCCAAGCATCGAGAGGGCGCGATAATGCAGGGCGCCTTCGTCCTGGTAGTCGATGGGCCAGG
>NZ_DATMLW010000133.1:0-31908 GCF_035570375.1 Bradyrhizobium sp.
CCGCACCAAGAAGATCGCCGTGCCTGACGACATCAAGGGCATGAAGATCCGCCCCGCCGACGCCACCATTGCGAATTTCGTGACGCTGCTGGGCGGCACCAACGTGCAATCCTCCGCGCCGGAAGTCCGCGACATCATCGAACGCGGCGTGGCGGATGCGGTCACCTTTCCGTGGGGATCGCTGGTGCTGTTCGGCATCGACAAGGTGACGAAGTACCATATGGACGCGCCGCTCTACGTCACGACCTTCGTCTTTGTCATGAACAAGGACAAATTCAACCAGATGTCGGAGCGGCAGAAAAAAGCGATCGACGACAATTGCAACACGGAGGCCGCCGGCCGCGTCGGCGAGCCATGGGGCAGGTTCGAAGACGCCGGCCCCGACAAGGTCAAGGCTGAAAGCGGCCACGAAGTCTATCCGCTGACGGCGGAGCAGACCACGCTGTGGAAGAAGGCGTCCGAGCCGTTGGTCAAGACCTGGGCCGATGGCGTGCGGAAGGCCGGGGCCGACCCGGATGCGGCGATGTCCGGGTTGCGCGCCGCTCTCGCCAAATACAACGCCTTGACGCAGTAATCGCCTCCTGCAATTGATCCGGCGGCGGGCTCCTTCCGCCGTCGTGCTGTCCTTGGATCCCGAACTCACCGAAAAAATCAGGCTCTTTCTGAAATATCCAGATCGTATGGAGCGGAAATGAAGCGAGCATCGATGGATCGTTTCATCGACACGATCGAATGGATCGCGGCCGCCTTTGTCGGCATTGTCGCCGCCAATATTTTCATCGCCGTCCTCTTGCGCAACCTCTTCAACTATTCGATTCCGGATTCGTTCGACATCGGGCGGCTCCTGCTCGGCATCCTGATTTTCTGGGGCATCGCCGCCACCAGTTATCGCGGCACCCATATCACGGTGGACCTGGTCTGGGGCAATGTCGGCCCGAAATACCAGCGCATGATCGACGTGTTCGCAACCCTGGTCTTGCTGTTCGTCGTGACGGTGCAGACGTGGACGCTGTTCGACAAGGTGCGCGGCACCTACAACGACCATGTCACGACGTTCGATCTGCACATGCCGACCTGGCCGTTTTTCGCGGTCGCCTGGGCCGGTGACGTTTCGGCGGTGCTTCTGATCGCGATCCGCACCTGGCGCCTGATCTTCCATCCGGAAGAAATGCACGACCCCAGGATCAAGGCCACGGAATGAGCGCGGCATGAGCACCGACGCCGTCGCCGTCATCGGCTTTGTCGCACTGTTCGCGCTGATGTTGCTGCGCGTGCCGGTCGGCATGGCGATGGGCCTCGTCGGGGTTTCCGGCTTCAGCTATCTGGTCGGCGGCACGCCGGCGCTGAAGCTGGTCGGCCAGACCTCGATGCGCACGGTGACCGACTACACTTTCGGCGTGATTCCGATGTTCCTGCTGATGGGCACTTTCGTCAGCAATTCCGGGATGAGCCGCGACCTGTTTCGCACCGCCAACGGTTTCGTCGGCCATCTGCGCGGCGGTCTGGGGATCGCCACCGTTGCGGCCTGCGGCGGCTTTGCCGCGATCTGCGGTTCGTCGGTGGCGACGGCAGCGACCTTTTCGGCGGTGGCCTATCCGGAAATGCGCCGCTTCGGCTATCCGCAATCCTTCGCCACTGGCGTGATCGCGGCCGGCGGCACGCTCGGCGCCATGCTGCCGCCTTCGACGGTGCTTGCGGTCTACGGCATCATCACCGAACAGGACATCGGCAAGCTGTTCATCGCCGGCATCGTTCCAGGCGTGCTCGCGATGAGCATGTACATGATCACGATCGCGCTGATCGGCTTTTTCCGTCCGGGCTTCCTGCCCAAGGGGCAATATACGACCTGGCGCGAGCGCTTCTCCGGGCTGAAGGATATCTGGGCGCCGGTGCTGCTGTTTGTCTTTGTCATCGGCGGGCTCTACGGACTGCCGTTTCTGCCGAGATTCACGCCGACCGAAGCGGGCGGCGTCGGGGCCACCGGCGCCTTCCTGATCGGCGTGTTCACGCGCCGCCTCGACAAGGAGAAGATCCTCACCGCGCTGTTGCAGGCGACCCGCACGGCGGCAGCGGTGTTCACGGTGCTGATCGGCGCGCTGATCTTCGGATATTTCCTCACGGTGACGCAGACCCCGCAAAAGGTCACCGAATTCCTCACTGGTCTTGGCCTCGGCAGCTACGGCGTGCTCGCCTTGATCATGATGATGTATCTGGTGCTCGGCTGCCTGATGGATGCGATGGCCATGATCATCCTCACCGTGCCGATCATCTTTCCGGTCATCTCGCAGCTGGGATTTGACCCGATCTGGTTCGGCGTCATTATTGTCATGACGGTGGAACTCGGCCTCATTCATCCGCCGGTCGGTATGAACGTCTTTGTCATCAAGAGCGTGGTGAAGGACGTATCCTTCACCACCATCTTCAAGGGCGTGATCCCGTTTGTCGTAACCGACCTCGTTCGATTGATCATTCTGATCGTATTTCCGCTGCTGGCTACCTGGTTGCCGCAGCAGATGATGGCTCGCTGATCTGTCTTTCAATGAAACCGAACGATGATCGTTGCTCCATGGTTCGAGACGCGCGGGCGTTGCCGCGCTGCTCGCCATGAGGAACCGGACCTCGTCCTGGGGAGCATCGCGGCGGTGCATCGCGAACGCGAATGATTGACTCCTTGTCAATTAGTTATAAAACATAACTATCTCGAAGACCGTGTCAAAACCCTGGGAGGACCCGTCAAGGTGGGACGCTGATGACATGAGCGCGAGAGCCGACTTTTCCCAAAAGACAAGCGGCGAGGTGCCTTCGCGAGGCGGTGGCTCTCGACCGCTGCGCAAAATTTGCTTCGCTGATCCCGCTGTCTCGATCGAACGTCGCGCCGACGGCACGATTTATCTGCGGCCGACAACCACGCTCGGCGAATATCCGGCCCGGCTGACCGAGCGCTTGCACCACTGGGCTGACGCGGCGCCGCAGCGCATCTTCATGGCGGAGCGCGAGGTGGGCGGCGGCTGGCGCAAGATCACCTATTCCGAATTGCTGCTTGCCAGCCGGCGCATCGCCTCGAGCCTTTTGGCACGCGATCTTTCGGTCGAAAAACCGATCCTCATTCTCTCCGGCAATTCGATCGATCACGCGCTGGTGGCATTCGGCGCATTGTATGCGGGCATTCCGTTCTGCGCCGTGTCGCCGGCCTATTCGCTGGTGTCGAAGGATTTTGCCAAGCTCTCCTTTCTGACGAAGCTTCTGACGCCCGGACTCGTGTTCGCCGACGATGCGGAAAAATTCGCCAATGCGCTCCAGGCCAGTGTTGCAGCGGAAACCGAAATTGCGGCGTCCTATGGCGCGCCGCGGGACCGCGAAGTCACCCTGCTCGCCGATTTGATCGCGAGCCCGCTGCACCCGCGCCTCGATGCGGCGCATGAGGAAATCGGCCCCGACAGTATCGCCAAATTCCTGCTGACCTCCGGTTCCACCGGCAATCCCAAGGCCGTCATCAACACCCAGCGCATGCTTTGCGCCAATCAGGTGATGATCCGCGAGACCATGGCGTTTCTGAAAGACGAGCCGCCCGTGATCGTGGACTGGCTGCCGTGGAATCACACCTTTGGCGGCAATCACAACATCGGCTTGACGCTCTATAACGGCGGCTCGATGTATCTCGACGCCGGCAAGCCGATGCCCGGCGGCATCGAGCAAACCGTGCGCAACCTTCGCGAGATTTCGCCCACGGTCTATTTCAACGTGCCAAAGGGATACGAGTCGCTTTTGCCTTATTTGCGGGACGACGCCGAGTTGCGCGCGAACTTCTTTCAAAAGCTGCAGGCGATGTTCTTCTCGGGCGCGGCGCTGTCGCCCTTCGTGTGGCAAAGCCTCGACGAGCTTGCCGTCCAGGAGACAGGCGTTCGCGTGCCTATGCTGACCGGGCTTGGCGCCACCGAGACCGCGCCCTTCTTCATGTCGGCCAATCCGCTCACCAGCCGCTCCGGTCATGTCGGACTTCCGGTGCCGGGCAACGAGGCCAAGCTTGTTCCCAACAACGGCAAGCTCGAGGTGCGCGCGAAGGGACCGAACGTCACCCCGGGTTACTGGCGCCAGCCCGCCTTGACCGCTGCCGCCTTTGACGAGGAAGGTTTTTACAAATTTGGCGACGCGATCAAACCGGCTGATGCCAACGATCTTGCCGCTGGCTTCGATTTCGATGGCCGGATCGCCGAGGATTTCAAGCTCCTGAGCGGCACCTGGGTCAGCGTCGGCCCGCTTCGGGCACGATTCATCGCGGCTTGCGTACCTCTGGTGCGCGACGTCGTGATCGCCGGCATCAACCGCGACGAGATCTCGGCCGTGGTCATTCTCGATCTCGACGGGTGCCGCCTCATCAACCCGACGCTTCCTTTCGATGATCTCGCGGCAACGGCCCGCGATCCACTGATCCGCGAAGCCTTCCGCCATCGCTTTGCAAATTTCCTCGCGTCCTCGACGGGTTCCTCGACGCGGATCACGCGCGCGCTTCTCCTCGATCAACCGCTGTCGATCGACCACGGCGAAGTCACCGACAAGGGCTCGATCAATCAGCGCGCCGTGCTCGATCATCGCAATCGCCTGATCGAGATGCTTTATTCGCCAACGCCGGCCGCAGACGTGATATTGCCGTGACGGAAATCATTTTTTCAGGAGAGAAACCATGCAGCTGAAGGATCAGGCCGCGCTCGTCACCGGCGGCGCATCGGGACTGGGTGCCGCCACCGCGCGCAGACTCGCAAAGGGTGGCGCGAAGGTCGCCGTCTGCGACATCAACGCCAAACTGGCCGAGACCGTCGCCGCCGAGATCGGCGGTGTCGCGGTGGCTTGCGATGTTGCCGACGCCGCCTCGGCGGAAGCCGCCGTCGCTTCCGCTGCAAAGGCGCATGGTCCGGCGCGGATCCTCGTCAATTGCGCCGGTATCGGTGTCGCCAAGCGGGTGATCGGCCGCGAAGGGCCGATGCCATTGTCCGAATTCGATCGCGTGATCAAGGTAAACCTGATCGGCTCGTTCAATATGCTGCGGCTTGCGACCGCGGAGATGTCGAAACTCGAGCCGCTTTCCACCGGCGAGCGCGGCGTGGTGATTTCCACCGCCTCGATCGCGGCCTTCGACGGGCAGATCGGGCAGGCGGCCTATTCGGCCTCGAAGGGCGGCATCGTCGCGATGACGCTGCCGATCGCGCGCGAACTCGCGCAATTCGGCATTCGCGTGCTTTCGATCGCACCGGGACTGTTTTTGACCCCGCTTCTGGCGGGTCTGCCGCAGGAGGCACAGGATTCGCTCGCCGCGGCAATTCCTTTCCCGCGCCGCCTCGGCAACGCCGATGAATTCGCATCGCTGGTGCTGCACATGGTCGACAACGCCTACCTCAATGGCGAGGTGGTGCGGCTCGATGCCTCGCTGCGCATGGCGCCGAAATAGTTTGCAGATCTTGTGAAACGATGTTCGTCCATCGACGCGACGTGCAGATCCAGTGGGGCGATTGCGACCCCGCCAACATCGTCTTTTACCCGCGTTATTTCGAGATGTTCGACGACTCGACATCGGTCCTGTTCGAGGCAGCCGGCTTTTCCAAGCAGGACATCGTCAAAAAATACGGCTTGGTCGGCATCCCCATCGTCGATACGCGGGCGAAATTCTACATCGCCTCGACCCACGGCGACTGGATCACGATGGAAAGCCGGGTCGAGAGTTTCAAGCGCTCGAGCTTCGAGGTAGCGCACAAGGTGTACAAGGAAAAAGCACTGGCGATCGAGGCGTTCGAGACGCGCGTGCTGGTCCGACGCCATCCGGACGATCCGGACCGGCTGAAATCCGCACCGATCCCGCAGGAGATGATTGCGAAGTTCATGCGCGGCTGATCTGCTGCCGAAAAGCCAAGGGAGGAATGAATGAGGAAATTTCAGCTTTGCGCCGCGGTGGCCGTATCGCTCGTCGCGCTGCCGACCATACCCGCGGCTGCGCAGACCGGCGAAATCACCATCGGCATTTCGATTTCCACCACGGGCCCTGCGGCGGCACTTGGCATTCCCGAGCGCAACGCGCTTGATTTCGTGCCAAAGGAGATCGGCGGCACCCCGCTCAAAATCATCGTCCTCGACGATGGTGGTGACCCGACCACCGCCACCACCAACGCACGGCGCTTCGTCACGGAATCCCGGGCCGACATCATCATCGGCTCGTCAACGACACCGCCGACGATTGCGATGTCGAACGTCGCCAACGAAGCGGGCATTCCTCATCTCAGTCTTGCCCCGTTCCCCGTCACGCCGGAACGCGCCAAATGGTCGGTCGTGCTGCCGCAGCCGGTTCCGATCATGGGCAAGATCGTCTACGAGCACATGAAGGCGCATAACGTCAAAACCGTCGGCTATATCGGTTACTCCGACTCCTATGGCGATCTCTGGTTCAACGACTTCAAAACCCAGGGCGTGCCGATGGGATTGATGCTCGTCGACGAAGAGCGATTTGCACGGCCGGATACGTCGGTCACGGGGCAGGTATTGAAACTCGTCGCCGCCAATCCCGATGCGATTCTTGTCGGCGCCTCCGGGACCGCCGCAGGCCTGCCGCAGACCGAGTTGCGCGCGCGCGGCTATCAGGGCCTGATCTATCAGACTCACGGCGCGGCCACGATGGACTTCATCCGCATTGCGGGGCCCGCCGCCGAAGGCGTGATCATGGCCTCCGGTCCCGTGATGAATCCGGAAGGTCAGCCCGACAACGCCCTCACCAAGAAGCCGGGCCTTGCACTCGACAGTGCCTACGAAGCCAAGTACGGCGCAAATACCCGCAGCCAGTTCGCCGGCCATGCCTATGACGCCTTCGAGGTTCTCAAGCGCGTCTTGCCGGCCGCGCTGAAGACCGCGAAGCCCGGCACGGGCGAATTCCGCGAAGCGATTCGTCAGGCGTTCATCAGCGAACGCGAGATTGCCGCAAGCCAGGGCGTGTACAGCTGGACCGAAAAGGATCGCTCGGGCCTCGACGATCGCTCGCGCATTCTCCTGACGGTCAAGAACGGCAAGTACGTGCCGGCGATGTGAGGGGCTGCCATCACCCTAGGTGTGCTCCCTCCCCCCGCAAAGCGGTGGGGAGGGAAGGCCGAACGAAGTGGAGGCCAGGGTGGGGGGCCTCTTCTTGCACCCCCACCCCGACGCTCGCTTTTACTCGCGTCGACCCTCCCCGCCACTCGCTAACGCTCGCGGGGGGAGGGATAAGAGAACGCGTTTCCGGCAATAGCCCTATCCTTAGAGGGAAGGTTTCTTGCGCGAGCGGCGAACGCTTCGGCTTCACGCCCTTTGGGGCGAGGGCGGCTTGGTGTGCTTCTCCCCCCAGATACGCAGCGACCGCAGCACCGGCCTGAGCTCGCGGCCCTTGTCGGTGACGACATATTCGGCGCGGGGCGGATGATCCACATACGTCCTGCGCTCAACGATCCCATGCTCCTCGAGTGTCTTGAGCCGGGTCGATAGCGTATTCGGGCTCATTTTGGGAAACGCGCGTTGCAAGTCCTGAAATTTGCGCGGGCCCTCAAGAATGAGGTCGCGCAGGATCAGGATGGTCCAGCGGTCGCCGATGAGATCGAGCGTCCGCGCCACAGGACAGAATTGCGTGTAGTCGACAGTCATCATGGTTCCACGTTCAAAAATCGTCCGCAGTTGGCGCCGGCCGCCGCAAGGTCGTTCACAATCTTATCATAAGCGCCACGTTGACATCTAGCTTCTATTTATATAGTGACTATAAAACTTATAGTTATATTTCGATTTCATAGTCACAAAGGAATCTGCCATGAGCACCCTCTCTACAGGGTTCAAACCCGAGATCTCTCAAACGACGACAATCGGCCTGCTGTTGCTCGGCGGCGCGCTGGCGGCGTCCTGGGTCGGGATCAATCTGGCCTTTCCGGGGCTTGCCCCCACCGGCATCCCATCGGCCGTGCTGCGCCTGGGAATACATATCGCGATCCTGACGGGTCTTTGGCTCGGCCTGGCGCGAACAGAATTCCCGGTGAGCCAACGCATCAACATCTGGCTCGGTGTCGCCGTCCCCTTCACCTTGTGGCTCGCGGTGGCCTGGAATCTGGCGATCAACGATTTCTTCAAGCCGTCATTGACCGGCTTTCCGATGTTGCCGATTGCGATTTTTGCGCCCGTCATCATCGGGCTCTTTGTGCTGCTGCGTTCGAAATCGATCGCATCGGTGTTGGATGCAACCCCGGCTGCCTGGTTGATCGCCCTGCAGGTCTATCGAATCTTCGGCGGCATCTTCATCGTCAATTGGGTGAACGGTACGGCCGCGGCAGCTTTCGCCTGGCCAGCCGGCGTCGGCGACATGCTGACGGGCATCATGGCCTTGCCGGTCGCATGGCAGCTCGCATCCGGAGTCGAGAATGGACCAAGGGCCGCGATCGCGTGGAATATATTCGGTCTGCTGGATTTCACGATAGCCATCACCATGGGCACGCTCACCACACCTGGACCGTTTCAGATCCTCGGTCTGGACATCCCGGCTTCGCTCGGAACCTACCCGACCGTGCTGGTGCCTGTGTTCGCCGTCCCCAGTTCGATCCTGCTGCATGCGCTTTCAATCTGGCAACTCAGGAGGATCTCGCGGTGGCAGGAAAAGTGAGACCCACACGGCCACGATCCTGAGTGGCAGCAACAAGACCACACGCGGTGCGACGCAAGCCTCACCGCGTGGAATGTCATCCAGCCGTTGTGCGAGATGGCCATGGAGCCTCTTCTTACCCTCCCCTGGAGGGGGAGGGTCGTCCGCGTAGCGGACGGGGAGGGGTGAGACGCCGCCTTTAAGGTGTCGTATTGGCCCTTGGTTCTTCGTGGCTGAGCGTCGAATCGACGTTGTTATCTTCCTGCTCACCCCACCCCGGCTTGTGTTTCGCGTTGCTCAACTCAAAGCCGACCCTCCCCCTCCAGGGGAGGGTCGATCGGGAACTGGACGATCAAAAAGGGCGCAGTCATGCCTGCGCAAATCCGAGATAGCTCGCGGCCACGCGTTCGTCGCTGGCGACCTCCTTCGCCAACCCATGCAAGACGAATTCGCCGAGCTCCATCACATAGGCGCGGTCGGCGATCTGCAGCGCAGCTTGCGCATTCTGTTCGACCAGAAGCACCGAGACGCCGCTAGCGCGCAACTCGCCGATGGTGCGGAAGATATTTTCGACGATGAGGGGCGCGAGCCCCAGGCTCGGCTCGTCCAGCATCAGGAGTTTTGGCGCGCCCATTAGCGCACGGCCCATCGCCAGCATCTGCTGCTCGCCGCCGGACAGCGTTCCCGAAAGTTGCTTTCGCCGCTCCTTCAGCCGCGGAAACAGCGCATAGACGCGCTCGATCGATTGCGCTGCCAGAGCCGCGGGCCTCCTGAACGCGCCCAGCCTCAGGTTGTCCTCGACGCTCATCGCGGCAAACAATTCGCGATGCTCCGGCACGAGGCTCAAGCCCAAGGCGACGCGGTCCTCGATCTCGAGCCGCGCCAGATCCACCCCGCCGAAGCAAATCCGGCCCTTCAGCGGCAGGATACCCATCACCGCGTTCAGGAGCGTGGTCTTGCCGGCGCCGTTGGCGCCGATGATGGTGACGATCTCGTTCTCCGCGACCTCGAGCGACACCCCGCGGACCGCCTCGACCTTGCCATAGGAGACATGCGCATCGCTGATTTGCAGGAGCTGCGGCGCGCCGGTCATGCCACACCTCCGAGATAGGCGCGGATCACCTCGGGATTGGTCCTGATCGTTTCGGGCGTGCCTTCGGCAATTTTGCTGCCGAAGTCGAGCACCACGACGCGATCGGCGAGATCCATCACGAACCCCATGTCGTGCTCGACCAGCAGCACCGAGATGCCATTGCCGCGCAAATCACGGAGCAGGCTCGCAAGGCGTTGCTTCTCCATATGACGCAGGCCCGCAGCCGGTTCATCGAGCAGAAGCAGCACCGGATCGGCGCAGAGCGCACGCGCGATCTCGACGATGCGCTGCCGGCCCAGCGGCAGGCTGCCGGCGGCGGTATTAATCTGTCCGCTTAAGCCCACCCGCTCGATCTGGCGCGCGGCTTCCGCCAGCAATCCGGCCTCGTCGGCGCGGTCGAGGCGGAACATGCTGGCGAGTGCGCCGGAACTCCCGCGCAGATGCGCGCCGATCGCGACATTCTCCAGAACCGTCATGTCAGCCACCAGTTTGACATGCTGGAAAGTTCTGGAGATGCCGAGTCTTGTCACTTCCTGCGGCGGGGTGTTGTCGATCTTTCTGCCGTGGAGGGAAATCGCGCCGCCGCTTGCGGCGAGCACGCCTGTGATCAGATTGAAGGTCGTGCTCTTGCCCGCGCCGTTGGGCCCGATCAGGGCGACGATCTCGCGCGGCTTGACGTCGAACGAAACGTCGTTGACCGCGATCACGCCGCCGAATTCTTTGCGCGCATGATCGATGCGCAGGAGGGCGCCGTCGCGCTCAGCCACCTTCGCCCGCCCCGGCAAGGCAAGCGACGCATCGGGCCGCTTTCGGCCGGACTTGAGCGGCAAGCGTGCTGTCAGCCACGGCCATACCCCGTCCGGAGCCAGCTGCAAAAGCGCAACCAGCAGAATGCCGAACACGACGGTCTCGAGCTGGCCTTCGCCATGAAACAGATAGGGCAGGTAGCCCTGGAGGATCTCCTTGAGCACGATCACGATCGCGGCGCCCAGCACGCCGCCCCAGACATAACCGGCGCCGCCGACCACGGCGATGAAGAGATATTCGATGCCGGCCTGTGCGCCGAAAGGGGTCGGATTGGCGGCGCGCTGGAAATGCGCGTACAGCCAGCCGGACAGTCCGGCGAGCACCGCCGCATAAATGAAAACCAGAAGTTTCGCGCGAGGCGTCTGTACGCCGAAGGCTTCGGCCGCGACATGGCCGCGCCTCAGCGCGCGGATCGCGCGCCCCGTGCGGGAGTCCAGCAGGTTCATGGTGAGGACGGCGCAAAGGATGACCGCGATCCAGATCGCGAAATAGATCGAGCCGGGATCGATCAGTTTGAACGAGCCGATCGCGAGCGGCGGGATTCCGGAAATGCCGTCGTTGCGGCCGAGGAATTCAAGCTTGCTGAACAGGTAGAACAGCCCCAGGCCCCAGGCGATGGTGCCGAGCGGAAGATAGTGGCCGGACAGTCGCACGGTAATGAGGCCGAGCGCGACCGCAGCGATAGCGCTCACGATCAGCGAGAGCGGCAGCGTCAGCCAGGGCGAGAGGCCGTAAGCCGTCGTCAGCACCGCCGTGGTGTAGGCGCCGAAGCCGCAAAACGCCGCCTGCCCGAAAGAGGTGAGGCCGCCGACGCCGGTGAGAAGCACAAGCCCCATCGCCACCAGCGCGGAAAGTCCGATATTGTCCAGCAGCACGATCCAGAATGGCGGCACGCCGGGAATGAACGGGATCGCCGCCATCACGAGTGCAAACAGCATGACCGGAAGGCGCTCTGCCATCGCGGTCAATCCTTCTCTTCCTCGACCGCAGGCGCGGCGAGAGATCGCAGCAACAGGACCGGGATGATCAGCGTGAAGACGATGACCTCCTTGTAATTGCTCGCATAGAACGAGGAGAAGGCTTCGACGCCCCCGACGAGGAGGGCCGCGGCCGCGGTCAGAGGGTAGCTGACAAGCCCGCCGATGATCGCGGCGACAAACCCTTTCAGGCCGATCAGGAATCCGGTGTCGTAGTAGAGCGTCGCGATCGGAACGATCAGGATTCCGGAAATCGCGCCGATCACTGAGGCCAGAAGAAACGCGATCTGTCCCGACAGCGTGGTCCTGATGCCGACGAGGCGCGCGCCCAGGCGATTGACGGCGGTCGCCCGCAGCGCCTTGCCGTAAAGCGTGAAGCCGAAAAACAGCCACAGAAGCGCGATGAGCGCGACCGTGATCGCATAGACGACAATGCTCTGGCCGGTGAAATGCAACGGAGGGATCGTGAAAGCCGCATTCGACAGCGCCGGACCGCGTTGACCCTCGGCGCCGAAGAACACGAGTCCAAATCCCTGCAACGCAAGATGGCTGCCGACGGCTGCGATCAGAAGCACCAGCACGGAAGCGTTGGCGATCGGCTGGAACGCCAGGCGATAGAGAAACAGGCCAATCGCCGCGACGATCAACAGCGACAAGCCGATGTTGAGGAAAGGGAGATTTTGGCGTCCGGCGAACCAGTAGGTCAAAGCGAGGATCGCCACGGGCATGAGGATGTCGACCGCAAGCGCCCGCGCGACCAGCGCGGCGTGCAGTGACCTGCGGCTCATGAACAGATCGAGACAGAAGGCAGCGACCCCCATCGCGACCGCTAATCGCGCGGTGCCGGGCATGTGACCCGACGATAGCGTGGCATAGGTCAGGGCACCGTAAGTGACGAACTCGCCTTGCGGGATCAGAATCACGCGGGTAACGGCGAAGACGAGCACCAATGCGAGTCCGAGCAAGGCATAGATCGCGCCGTTGGTGATGCCGTCCTGCAGCAGGAACAGCATGATCGTCGTGTTCAAGACGGACCGCTCCCTCCTTGGCCGGGCCGCGCGGTGTCGAAGCGCCGCCCGCCTTTTTTAGCAACGCCAGTTGAATCCCGCCGCAGATATTTGATATGTTCGATAACAATTATCGACCATAACCTCAAGGCCGCACTTCTTGCGCGCCCCGCGGTCTTAACCTGGTGTCCCGGTTCCGACGTTCGTATGACTTTGCCGCACGCACTTTTGCGAACGCCGGAACCAAAGGGAGACCAGTAACTCTATGATTCTGGTGTGGCCTTGGATTTGAGGTTCCTGTAACGCGCTCGCGGCAAGACTGATAGGAACGTCAAATCCGCCACACCAGCGGGATTGCGATTACCGAGCGATGACTGTTTCCAAAGCTGTTGCCGCCGATTCCACGAAAACTTCCCGTCCGCCTCGGAAGGACGCAGCCGACGAAGTTGGAGAGGCAGGAATCGATCTCGGCGAATTGTCGGAGTTGCTGGGCTATTCGCTCAAGCGCGCGCAGCTGAGGATTTTTGAGGATTTTCTCCGCTGCGTCGCGCCGCTGCAGCTGACGCCCGCCCAGTTCTCGGTGCTGCTGCTGCTCGACAAAAATCCGGGCCGCAACCAGACCGAAATCGCCAGCACGCTGGGAATTCTCCGGCCGAATTTCGTCGCGATGCTGGACGGCCTGGAAAGCCGCGATCTGTGCGCACGGGTACGCTCGGCGAACGATCGCCGCTCGCACATTCTCGTCCTCACCGACAAGGGCCGCGCCGTGCTGGCGCGGGCAAAGAAACTCGTCGCAGCCAAGCACGAAGCGCGTCTCAACGAGTTGCTCGGCCCCGCCAACCGCGCCGCGCTGCTTGCGATGTTGACCAGGATTGCGAAGGAGTTTTGAGAAGCTATACGTCGTCCAATCGTCATTCCGGGATGGTGCGTTAGCACCAGACCCGGAATCTCGAGATTCTCTGATGTGCAAGGGCACATCATAGTTCGATGCTTCGCATCGCCCCGGAATGACGGAGCATCAATCCACCAAAATCACCCTGACGTCATTGACGTTGGTCAGCGTCGGGCCGGTGTTGAGGAGATCGCCGGTTGCGGCAAAGAACGCGGTTGCATCGTTGTTGTCGAGATAGGCCTTGGGATCGAGATCGAGCGATTTCATTTTCGCAAACGTGCTGTGGTCGATCATCGCGCCCGCGGGATCGCTGGCGCTGCCGCCGCCGCCGTCTGCGCCATCGGTATCGGCGGCGAGCGCCGAAATGTGCGGGATCTGTTTGAGCAGATCGGCGAGCGCCAGCGCATATTCCTGGTTGGGGCCGCCGCGTCCGTCGCCGCGCACCGTCACCGTGAGTTCGCCGCCCGAGACGATCGCAACGCGACGGCCTTCGCCGCGGGCCTTTAGCGCCAGGCGCGCGTGGTCGGCGGCGACTTCGCGCGCCTCGCCTTCGAGATCGGCGCCAAGATCGATGATGGCGTATCCGGCGTCTGCCGCCACCTTGATTGCGGCGTCAAGCGAGACCCTGGGCCGCGCGATCAGTTCGAACGTCGCCCGCGCAAAGGCGGCATCGCCCGGCTTGCAGCTCTCGTTTTTCGGATCGTCAAGCGCGCGTGTAACGGCATCGGCGACCTTAAGGCCATAGTTTGCGAAGATGGCGCGCGCATCCGACAGCGTCGTCGGATCGGGCACGGTCGGCCCCGAAGCGATCGCGGAAGCGTCGTCGTGGGGAACGTCGGAAATCGCGAGCGTCACGATTTCGGCGCGTCGGCCGGCGCGCGCCAGCCGCCCACCCTTGATCCGCGACAGGTGCTTGCGAACCGTATTGATCTCGCCGATAGGTGCGCCCGAGCGCAACAGCGCACGCGTCACCTGCTGCTTTTGCGTAAACGACACGCCGTCGGCGGGCGCGATCCAGTTCGCCGAACCGCCGCCCGACAACAGCACCAGCAGGAGATCTTCCGGGCCCGCCTGTTGCGCGAGACGCAGGGTTTCCTCCGCGGCCGTCAGTCCGGCCTCGTCCGGTACGGGATGTCCGGCTTCGACCACTCCGATCCGCCGCGTCGGCACGCCGTGACCATGGCGCGTGGTGGCGAGCCCCGACAGCCGTGCCGGGTCGAGCCCGAGCTGGTCCAGATAGTGCCGTTCCGCGGCCGCGGCCATTGCCGCGGCGCCCTTGCCCGCGGCAAGGCAGATCACCCTGCCGCTGGGAACGGGGCGCAGATGCGCGGACAACACCACATCGGGATGCGCGGCGGCGACCGCGGCATCGAAAATCGCGCGCAGGAGAGGGCGTCTGTCGGTCATTGCATGTCAAAAAATTGCATCGGAGAACTTGGGGCTGAGCACGCGAAGCCGTTTATCCACCCCCTCGCGGCAAAAGAAAACCCCCGCGAAGCGGGGGTCCTGTGGTTTCGCTTCGATCGCTGGATATTCAGCTACCCGTGAGCGACTTGGCGCCAGCCTCGTAGACGCCGTCCATGGTCTTCTTTGAATCAGCGTCAGGCACGCCCTTTGCATCGTATTTGCCCATCCACTTCAACGCCGAACCCTTGGGGTCTGCGCCGACACTGATGGTCGAGTGATAGTTTGCAACCGGCAGCGGCCCGGAGAGGATCGTGTAGGTGTAGCTGCGATTGGCGTCGTCCCACTTCTCCAGCGCCTCGACGACGGTACCGCCGCCTTTCACCGAGAGCGTGCGCTGCTTGCCATCCGCACTGAGGACGCATTTCTCAATCGCCGGATGCCACGTGGCGATGCCGCAAAAGTCTCCTACTTCTTCCATAGCGCGTCCGGCGACATCGACGATGTCATCGTGACGCTTGACTCCAAAGCCGAGGCGGAAGCCATCGACATGCCGAGGACAACCATCGCTGCTGCGCAAGTCGCGTAACGCATCAAATTTCCTCCCTGTGTTGCTTTTTACAGATGCTTGATCGAGCGAACCCCCGCAACTCGCGCGGCGGGGGTCTCGAGAGTGCGCAGCATGCAGATGCTGCGCTGCTGATCCGGGGTCCAAACCCGGCCACCCCACATATCAGTCCCCGGCTCTGTGGCGCAACGTAGCGGACGATGCTTCACATCGCGGCGAGAACGCTGCACCGCGTCCGGGACAGGAAAGGAGCTAGCCGCCGACCTCGCCGCTGATGATGTCGCCAAACAAATTCCAGCGCTCGCCCTTGAACTGCATCAGCTGAAGCGAACTGATCGGGGCGAAACTGTTCGGCGAGGTGTTGATCCTGATACCGGGCAGAAGCACCTCGGTACGGAAGTCCTTGAGGCTTGCGGCCTGCTTCATGATGTTCTCGCGCGTGAGATTGTCGCCGCACTGCTTGAGCACCTGAACCATCGTCTGCGCAACCGCATAGCCGACGATGACCGAGGCATCGAGCTTGTTGCCTTCTGGAAATTCCTTGGCGAGGAAATTCAGGAATTCCTTCATCCCGGCATCGTTCTCCCACTGCGGATCGGAAACGTCCTTCAGATAGGCCGCGGAAATGATGCCCTGTGCATTCTCAAAACCCGCCGGCTTGATCACGCTGCCGACGGAAGCCGAGACGTTGTTGAGGATGTGAAGCGGCTTCCAGTCGATCTCGGCCACCTTCTTGATCGCCTGCGCCGCAAATTTCGGCGTCGTGACATTGAAGAAGATGTCGGCGCCGGTCGATTTGAGTTTTACGACGTGATTGTCGACCGTGGGCTCGGTGGTCTCAAAGCTCTCTTCGGCGACGATCATCGAGGACGCCTTGGCGCCGAGGCCGTCCTTCAGCCCCTTGACGTAGTCTTTGCCGTAGTCGTCGTTCTGATACAGAATCGCGATCTTGGCGTTCGGCTTCTCTTTCAGGATGTACTTGGCGTAGATGCGCGCCTCGCTCTGGTAGCTCGGCTGCCAGCCCATGGTCCAGGGGAAATCCTTCGGGTCATTCCACTTGGTGGCGCCGGTGGCGACGAAAAGCTGCGGCACCTTCTTCGCGTTCATGTACTTCTGGATCGCAGTATTGGGCGGTGTGCCGAGCGAATTGAAGATGAACAGAACCTCGTCGCTCTCCACCAGCTTGCGCGCCTGTTCGACCGTCTTCGGCGGGCTGTAGCCGTCGTCGTAACTGATGAAGTTGATCTTGCGGCCGTTGATGCCGCCGGCATCGTTGATCTTCTTGAAGTAGGCGGCTTCGGTCTTGCCGATCACGCCATAAGCGGAAGCCGGGCCGCTATAGGGCATGATGTTGCCGATTTTGATCTCGGTGTCGGTGGCGCCGGTGTCGTATTTCTTCTGCGCGAGCGCGCCGCTTGCAGATGCGGCAAGCAGTGCGAATGCGGCTGCAGATGCGAGCGCCATTCTGTAGGCGAAAACGGGCATTGCGGTCTCCCTCTGGTCCAGTGACTTGAATTGAGAGCACTTGTTTGAGTGCACATGTTTGAGTGCAATTGTCCTGGCTTTCTTGGCCGAAAGCTCTTGGTGACCCTGGGCCTTGAGTACCACCTTGGCGGGTTCCTCACAAGAAAAAGCCCCTCGCAGAGGCTGCGAAGGGCTGCGTCTTTAGTAGCTCCCGCATGGTCTCCCCGCGAGCCGGGGAGGGGAACAACCGTCACACCGCTGCGGTCATGATCAGGCGATCGACTACGTTTTCAGTTGCTCAGTTCGCCGCTGATGATGTCGCCGAACAGCTCCCATTTTTCGCCCTTGAAGCGCATCATCTGAAGCTGCTCGATCGGGGCGAAGTCGGTCGGCGAGGTGTTGATCTTGACCCCGGGCAGTAGGGTGTCGGGAACAAAATCCTTCAGGCTGGCCGCCTGTTTCATGACATTGTCGCGCGTCAGGTTGTCGCCGCACATTTCCAGCACCTTCACCATGGTTTGCGCGACGCCGTAGCCATACACCACCGAGCCGTCGAGCTTGTTGCCGTCGGGATCATACTTCTGAAGGAAGGTAAGGAATTTCTTCATTCCGGCATCGTCATCCCACTGCGCATCCGCCCCGTCCTTGGCATAGGCGGCCGAGAGAATGCCTTGCGCGTTTTCGAAACCGGCCGGCTTGATCACGCTGCCGACGGAGGCCGAAACGTTGGAGACAATATGCAGCGGCTTCCACTCGATCTCGGCCAGCTTCTTGATCGCCTGCGCTGCGAATTTCGGCGTGGTGATGCTCAGGAAGACGTCCGCGCCGGAGGCCTTGAGCTTGACGACGTGGTTGTCGATCGTCGGCTCCGACGTCTCGTAACTTTCCTCGGCAATGACCATCGACGCCCTGGCGCCGAGTGCGTCCTTCAAGCCCTTCAGATAATCCTTGCCCAAATCGTCGTTCTGATACAGCACCGAAATTTTGGCGTCGGGCTTCTCCTTGAGGAGATATTTCGCATAAATCCGCGCTTCGCTCTGGTAGCTCGGCTGCCAGCCCATGGTCCAGGGAAACTCCTTGGGCTCGTTCCATTTGGTAGCACCGGTCGCGACAAAGAGCTGCGGCACCTTCTTGGCGTTCATGTATTTCTGGATCGCCGAATTCGACGGCGTGCCGAGCGGATTGAAGATCAGCAACACCTCGTCGCTCTCCACGAGCTTGCGCGCCTGCTCGACCGCTTTCGGCGGGCTGTAGCCGTCGTCATAGCTGATGAACTTGATCTTGCGGCCGTTGATGCCGCCTTCGGCATTGATCTTGTTGAAATAGGCGGCCTCGGTCTTGCCGATCACGCCATAGGCGGAGGCCGGGCCGCTATATGGCATGATGTTGCCGATCCTGATTTCGCTGTCGGTGGCGCCGGTGTCGTATTTTTTTTGCGCAAGCGCGCTTGTGGTTGAGGCGAAAGCGATGACGGTCGCCGCGACGGCGGCGAACGGAAGGTTTAGTCTTGAATGCACTTTTCTTCTCCTTGGCTTTTCAGCTTTTCTTCAATTTGCCGAGCAGATGCCGGGCGACCAGAGCGACCTGCCTTGCGCCGTGGGGCACCAGGAAGATGACGAGAAACAGGATGACGCCGAACACGGCGCCGGAAAGGCCCTTGGAGATTCCTTCCGCGATGTTCGGCACGAAGATGATGAAGGCAGAGCCCACGATCGAGCCCGGCAACCATCCCACGCCGCCCACGACCATGCCGACGAACAGCTGGATCGCAAGCGTGATGGTGTAGCCGTCGGGGGCGACGAATTGCACCGCGATCGCGCCCAGCCCGCCGGCAACCCCGGTGATGCCGGCGCTGACGCCAAAGGCCAGCGTCTTGTAGAGCGCAACGTCGACCCCCATCGCCGAGGCCGCGATCTCGTTGTCGCGGATCGCCATGAAGGCGCGCCCGGATCGGGACTTCAGGAGATTGACGGAAAAGACGTAGATCGCGATGGTGATCACCAGCGTGAAGTAATAAAGCCACATGTCCTGCGACATCGGCAGACCGAACGGGGCATCGGGCTTGGTCACGACCAGCCCCTGTACGCCGCCGGTCCAATGCTCGATGTAACCGAGCTTGAGCAGCTGCGGCATCGCGGTCGCCAGTGCGAAGGTCGCCAGCGCCAGATAGACGCCGGAGAGGCGCAGCGCCGGCTGGCCGAACAGAAATCCAAAGATGAAGCAGATCAGGCCGGCGATCGGCAGGGTCAGCGCATAGTTCATCCCGGCATGTTCCATCAGGATCGCCGAGGTGTAGGCGCCGACCGCATAGAACGCGCTCTGGCCCAGTGAAAACTGACCGCTGCCGCCGGTCAGGATGTTGAGCGCCAGTACCGCGAGGCCATAGACCAGAAGCATCGTCATCTGGAAGATGATGAAGTTCTTGACGAACAGCGGCGCCAGGATCAGGGCCGCCAGCACGGTCAGCGAGGTTCCGGTGCCCAGCGTCAGGGCGCGCTTGGGGACGGCCTCAACGGCGGGTGCGTCGGTGACGGCTTCTTGCACGGCGCTCATGATCAAACCCGCTTCACGATGGGCCGGCCAAACAGCCCGGCCGGCTTGACGACCAGAACGGTGACGATCAGCGCCAGCGCGATCGGCAGCTTCAGTTCATTGCCGACGCCGGGGATGTAGGTGCCGGCGAGATTTTCGAAGATTCCGACCAGAAACCCGCCGACGACCGCGCCGAACGGGCTGGTGAGACCGCCGAGCACGGCGGCGGCGAAGCCGTAGATCAGGACGCCGCCCATCATGTTCGGCTCGAGAAACACCACCGGCGCGATCAGCATGCCGGCGATCGAGCCGATCGCCGCCGCCATGCCCCAGCCGAGCGCGATCATCCAGGAAGTATTGATGCCGACCAGCCGCGCCGATTCAGGAACTGAAGCCGCCGCGCGCATCGCAAGCCCCATCCGCGTGAAGCGGAAGAAGACGTACAGCGCGATCAACAGCAGCAGGGTGACGCCGATCATGCCGGCCTGGTGGGTCGAGATCAGCTGGCTACCCAGAAACGGCGAGGAGCCGAACGGCGTCGGGTATTGCTTGATGGTGAAATCCCAGATCAGGCCGGCGACGCTGTTGATGATCGCAAACAGCGCGATGAAGCCGGCGACGTTGGTCAGGATCGGGGCTTTCGCCAGCGGCTTGAACAGCAGGCGTTCGATCACGATGCCGCCCGCGAACGAAAGAGCGAGCGTCAGCAGGAACGCGCCCCAGTAAGGCACGCCCCATTGCATCAACTGCCAGGAGACGAAGGTCGAGAACATCGCCATTTCGCCCTGGGCGAAATTGAGATGGTCGATCGCTTGGTAGATCATGACCAGCGCAAGCGCCATGCAGGCATAGATGGCGCCGGTGGCGATGCCGGCCAGGACCTGATTGGTGAAAAGCTCCATGGCCGCGCGCTCCTAATATCCGAGATAGGATTTACGGACGTCTTCGTTGTTCGCGATTTCGTCGGCGGTGCCCGACATCACGATGCGTCCGGTCTCGATCACATAGGCGTGGTCGGCGAGCTCCAGCGCTAGCTGGGCGTTCTGCTCGACCACGAGAATGGTGACCTTGTCCTCGCGATTGATCTTGCCGAGAATCTTGAACAGGTCGCGCACGATCAATGGCGCCAGGCCGAACGAAGGTTCGTCGAGCAGCATCAGCCGCGGCCGCAACATCAGCGCACGGGCAACCGCGAGCATCTGCTGCTCGCCGCCCGACAACGTCCCGGCTTGTTGGCTATAGCGCTGCTTGAGCACCGGAAAATGGTCGTACATGCGTTCGATATCGGACACCACGCCGACCTTGTCGCCGCGCGTGATCGCGCCAAGCTGGAGGTTTTCTTCCACCGTCATGCTGGTGAAGGTGCCGCGGCCCTGAGGCACATGGGCAATCCCGAGGCGGACGATGTTTTCGGTCGAACGGCCGGCAAGGGGAGCGCCGTCGAATTCGATCGCGCCCGTGGAACGCACCATGTTGCAGATCGCACGCAAGGTGGTGGTCTTGCCGGCGCCATTGGCCCCGAGCAGCGTGGTCACGCTTCCCTGCGTGAGACTGAACGCCAGGCCGTGCAGCGCCTGGACCTGGCCGTAATAGGCATTCAGCGCCTTGATATTGAGGAGCGCGGTCATTGATCCTTGCTCCCCAGATAGGCCTTGATGACGTCGGGGTCGGACTGCACCACGGAAGGTGTTCCCTCCGCGAGCTTGCGGCCGAAATTCAATGCGACCACGTGGTCGGCGATCGACATCACCAGACCCATGTGATGTTCGACGAGCAGCACCGTGACCTTGCGGTCGCTGCGGATCCGGCGGATCAGATCGCCAAGCGCATGGACTTCCTCGTGGTTGAGACCGCCGGCGGGTTCGTCGAGCAACAGGATTTTTGGCTCGGCGGCGAGCGCGCGCGCCAGTTCCACGCGCTTCTGGGTTCCAAACGGCAGCCCGGAAACCGTGGTGTGGGCCACGCCGTCGAGTTCGAGATAGCTGACGATCTCGTGAACGCGCCCGTTGAGCTCGGCCTCGCCGCGGCGCACCCAGGGAAGTCTCAAGGAATCGCTGACGATGTCGCTGTTGGTCCGGGAATGGGCGCCGAGGCGGACATTGTCGAGAACCGAAAGATTCGGAAACAGCGCGACGTTCTGGAAGGTGCGTCCGATGCCGATTTCGGCGATGCGGTGTGGCGGCCGGTTCAGGATGCTTCGGCCTTCCATTAGGATGTCGCCTGCGCTCGGCTGATAGAGCCGGCTCAGGCAATTGAACAGCGTGGTCTTGCCGGCTCCATTTGGGCCGATCAGGCCCAGGATCTGGCCCTGGCGCATCTCGAACGATACGCCGTTCAGGGCGACGATGCCGCCGAAGACGACGCTGACGTCGCAAACCGCAAGCAGCGGCGAATTCTCCGGCGCCGGTCGGGTTTGCGTCATCGCGCCTCGCACCGGTGCTGGAACGGACCGGAACGACCGCGCCAATCGGCCGGATCACAGCGGTGAAGGCTATCTGATCCCCTCAGCCACGCGGGCAAGTTTCCCTCCTGCTTTCAATTTCCTGCCTTGTTCTTTTTTTGATTGCGGTGCTGCGCCGCCGAGCGCAGCCTCGATGTTTCTTACCATTGCCACCAGACGGGGTCCAATATCGGTGCGCAGCCGTTCTTCCGTGAAGCGGAATGCGGGCGCACCACAGTTAAACGCATAAGGACCCGTTCCGTCATTAAGCTTTAGTGCTACGCCGACGGCGTGAATGTCGTCGTGCCACTCGCCCGCCGAGATCGCAAAGCCGTGTTTTGCGACCGTCTCGCCGGCGCGTTCGACGCCCTCGCGCATCCTTGCCCAGCGGCTGCCGTAATGCTCGCGCAGGTCACGCAACAATTCGCCGCGTTCCTCTTCCCCCAGGGCCCAGAGATAGGCGCGGCCCATCGCGGTGGTGGCGATCGGAATTCGCGAGCCGACGTCCAGTTGAACGCCGATGGTCATGCCGCGACTCTGGCCGAAATAGATCATGCTGAGACGGTCGCGGCCGCCAACCGCCACCGCCCCTCCGGTCTCGCGCATCAATTCTTCTCGGAACGGTTCCGACAGATGCCGGACGCCGAGATTGGCCAGCGCCGCATAGCCCAGCGCCATCGCCGCCGGCGCGAGCTGATATTTCTCGAAACGTGGAACCGGTGTAAGATAACCGAGCCTGGTGAGAGTATAGGTCAACCGGGAGACGGTTGGCTTCGGCAAGTTCGTGCGGGCTGCAATCTCCTGATTACCGAGAAGCCCGTCGTTAGGCTGAAATGCGCGTAACACATCAAGACCGCGGGAAAGCGCGACAACGAAGCTGCGATCGGTCGCCACTTTCCTGCCTGTACGCCTCATGGCCTGCCGCTAGTGTTCCCGTTCCGACATTCGTATCATGTCGCCGCGAGTGCTTTTACGAATGTCAAATCCACCGCAATAGTACCGTTACGCGGACCCTCGTTGACAAGGGACGTGCTTCAAAATAACCCTCGCTGTCAAGATGCGGAATTCAATTCCGCAGTGCGGAAGGTATTCAAAATATAAAAAGGAGAGAGTGCCGTGAGCGAACTGGTCAGTCTCGAGCCTCATGACGTGGTTGCCATCGTCACGGTCGACAGCCCGCCGGTGAACGCGCTCAGCGCCGCAGTGCGCGGCGGTATTATGGACAACATCAAGCGCGCGATCGCCGATCCGGAAGTGAAGGCGATTGTATTGACCTGCGCCGGTCGCACCTTCATTGCGGGTGCCGACATTACCGAATTCGGCAAGCCTCCGAAGCCTCCAGGCCTTCACGAGGTGTTGACGGAAATCGAGAATTCGCCAAAGCCGGTGGTTGCCGCGATTCACGGCACCGCGCTCGGGGGCGGTCTCGAAGTCGCGCTCGCCTGCCATTTCCGTGTTGCCACCAAGGACGCTCGCCTGGGCCTGCCCGAGGTGAAACTTGGCCTGTTGCCGGGCGCGGGCGGAACGCAGCGGCTGCCGCGCGCGGTCGGCCCCGAGCTTGCGGTCAAGATGATCGTGGGCGGCGATCCGATTGGCGCCTCTGAAGCCCTGAAGAACGGCCTGATCGAGGAAATCGTCGAAGGCCCCGCTTCCGGCGGCGAGGCGTTTGCCCGCAAGGTGCTGGCGGAAAAGCGCCCCTTGCGAAAGCTGCGCGACGACGACAGCAAGCTTGCCGCGGCGAAAGCCGACCGCTCGATCTTCACCAGCGCGGTTGCGGCGATGACAAGGAAGGCACGCGGGCTGGAAGCGCCGTTTGCCGCGGCCGACGCGGTGGGGGCGGCGATCGACCTGCCATTCGATGAGGGCTTGAAGAAGGAACGCGAAGGTTTCCTCAAGCTGGTATCGAGCGATCAATCGAAGGCGCAGCGTTACGCGTTCTTCGCCGAACGCGAGGCTGCAAAGATCGCCGGCGTCCCCGAAGGCACCAAGCCGCGCAAGGTCGAGCGCGTCGCCATCATCGGCGCGGGCACCATGGGCGGCGGCATCGCGATGTCGTTCGCCAATGCCGGCATCCCGGTGACCCTGATCGAGACCGGCGAGGAGCAGCTCAAGCGCGGCATGGGCGTGATGCAGAAGAACTACGAGGCGACCGCCGCGCGCGGCGGCATTCCCCCCGATGCGCCCGCCAAGCGCATGGCGTTGATCAACGGCGTGGTCGGCCTCGAGCACGTGAAGGATGCGGACCTGATCATCGAGGCCGTGTTCGAGACCATGGCGATCAAGAAGGAGGTTTTCGCGGCCCTCGACAAATACGCCAAGCCCGGCGCGGTGCTGGCTTCCAACACCTCGTATCTCAACATCGACGAAATCGCCAGGGAAACCAAACGCCCGCAGGACGTGCTTGGCATGCACTTCTTCAGTCCTGCCAATGTGATGAAACTGTGCGAGATCGTGCGCGCGGCAAAGACCTCACCCGACGTGCTCACCACCGCAGTGTCGGTGGCGCGCCGGATCGCCAAGGTGCCGGCGGTGGTCGGCGTCTGCGACGGCTTTGTCGGTAATCGCATGCTGGCGCAACGCGGCAAGCAGGCGGAAAAATTGCTGTTCGAAGGCGCATTGCCGCAACAGGTCGATGCGGTGGTGACCAAATTCGGCATGCCGATGGGACCGTTCGCGATGGGCGATCTCGCCGGCCTCGATATCGGCTGGCGTTCGCGCAAAGATCGCGGCATCAAGTCGGAAATTGCCGACGCCTTGTGCGAGGCGGGCCGTTTCGGCCAGAAGACCGGCAAGGGCTATTACAAATATGAAGCGGGTTCGCGCGCGCCACTGCCCGATCCCGAAGTGGAGAAGCTGATCGACGAGACGCTTCAGAGGCTCGGGCGCAAGCGCCGCGCAGTCAGCGACGAGGAAATCCTCGAGCGCATGATGTATCCGATGATCAACGAAGGCGCACGAATTCTCGAGGAGAAGATCGCCGCGCGTCCGGGCGACATCGACGTGATCTGGCTTTACGGTTACGGCTGGCCGGTCTATCGCGGCGGCCCGATGTTTTATGCCGACCAGGTGGGCTTGAAGCACATCGCCGACCGGCTCTCGTACTACGCCAAGGAGACCAACGATCCTTCGCTCGAGCCGGCGCCGTTGCTCAAGCGTCTGGCTGCCGAAGGCAAGACTTTCGCATCGCTTGCCCAGCCGGCGAAAGCCGCGTGATGGACTCTTTGCACCCGTCATTCCGGGATGGCCCGAAGGGCCAGGCCCGGAATCCATATCCACATTCGGTGGTTATGGATTCCGGGTTCGCCGCTTGCGCGTCGCCCCGGAATGACGAGCTTGTTTTTGAGCACAGGTCATGACCTACGCGGGCGAAAAATTCTATCCCGAAGGCGTCCGCTGGGACGAGCCGATCGCGCGCGGAACATTGCCCGATCTGTTGTCGCAAGCAGCGGGTGAATTCGGCGCGCGGGGAGCGATCGAATTTCGTGACCGCGTCATTTCCTATGTCGGGCTCGAACAAAAGGCCGAAATCGCCGCTTCCGCTTTCCTGCGCGCGGGCTTCGGCAAAAACACGTCGATCGCGCTGTTTTTGGGTAATTCGCCCGACCATCCCGTCAACTTCTTCGGCGCGCTCAAGGCCGGAGGGCGCGTCGTGCATCTTTCCCCGCTCGACGGCGAACGGGCGCTTTCACATAAATTGAGCGACAGCGGCGCGCGCGTCCTGATCACCAGCGATCTTGCGGCATTGTTGCCCACCGCGCTCAAGTTTCTGGAAAAGGGCCTGATCGATCGCCTGATCGTCTGCGAAGACGATCACTGGGGCGTGGTCGGCAACCCGCACACGCCGATTCCGGATCATCCGGCGATCGTGACGTTCTCGAAATTCGTCGAAGGCGCGACAAAACCTGCGCAGTGGCCGCAGGTTTCGCCCGATGACGTTGCGCTGTTGCAATATACCGGCGGCACCACGGGGCTGCCGAAAGGCGCGATGCTCAGTCACGGCAATCTGACTTCCGCCGTGTCGATCTATGACGTCTGGGGCAAGGCCGCGCGGGCCAGGCGCAACGCGATCGAGCGCGTGATCTGCGTGCTGCCGCTGTTTCACATCTATGCTCTCACCGTCATCATGTTGCGGTCGCTCTCGCGGGGTGATCTGATCTCGCTGCACCAGCGTTTCGACGTCGAGGCGGCGATGCGCGACATCGAGGTCAAGCGCGCCACCGTTTTTCCCGGTGTGCCGACGATGTGGATCGCAATTGCGAGCCTCCCCGATCTCGAAAGCCGCGATCTGTCCTCGCTTGTCAGTTGCGGATCGGGCGGTGCCCCGTTGCCCGTCGAGGTGGCGAAAATCTTCGAGCGCAAGACCAACATGAAACTCAAGAGCGGCTGGGGCATGACCGAGACCTGTTCCCCCGGCACCGGTCATCCCGAGGCCGGCCCCGATAAGCCCGGCTCGATCGGGCTGATGCTCCCCGGCATCGAAATGGACGTGGTCGCGCTCTCTGACCCGACCAGGGTGCTTGCGCCCGGCGAAGTCGGCGAAATCCGCATCAGGGGACCGAACGTTACCAGGGGATACTGGAACCGGGTGGAGGAAACGGCGCAGGCCTTTGTCGGCGATCGTTTTCTGACCGGCGACATCGGCTATGAGGACGAGGACGGCTATTTCTTCCTGGTCGATCGCAAGAAGGACATGATCATCTCCGGCGGCTTCAACGTCTATCCGCAGATGATCGAGCAGGCGATCTACGAACATCCTGCCGTTGAGGAAGTGATCGTGATCGGCGTTGTCGACGATTACCGGGGCGAAGCGGCGAAGGCCTTCATCAAGTTGCGCCCGGGCGCGGAGGCGTTCTCGCTGGACCAGCTCAAGGCGTTTCTTGCCGGCAAGCTCGGCCGGCACGAAATTCCCACGGCGCTGGAATTCGTCGCCGAGTTGCCGAAGACGCCGGTCGGCAAGCTCTCGCGCCATGAATTGCGTAATCAACAGTCGACGCTGCAACGAGCGCAGCCACAACCACAGCAACTAATGTCCCGGTCCTGACATTCGTATCATGGTGCGGAGGGTTCGTTTACGAATGTCAGAACCAAAGCGACACCGGCAAATATAACATTCTAGTGTGGTTTAGGATTTGACATTCGCCTAGAGGACTCGCGGATATACTGAAGCGAATGTCAAATCCACCACACTACCAACAGGAGGTCGTTCATGACCGACGCCGTCATCGTATCCACCGCCCGCACCCCGATCGGCAAGGCCTATCGCGGCGCGCTCAACGCCACCGAAGGCGCAACCCTGCTCGGCCACGCCATCGGCCAGGCCGTTGCCCGCGCCAAGGTCGACCCGAAGGAGGTCGAGGACGTGGTGATGGGCGCAGCGCTACAGCAGGGCACGACCGGCGGCAACATCGCCCGCAAGGCACTGTTGCGCGCCGGCCTGCCGGTCACGGTCGGCGGCACCACGATCGACCGGCAATGCGCCTCGGGGCTGCAAGCGATTGCGCTTGCGGCGCGCTCGGTGATTTTCGACGGCGTCGAGGTCGCGGTCGGCGGCGGCGGCGAATCTATCAGCCTGGTGCAGAACGACCACGCCAACAAGTTTCACACCCAGGACCCGGCGTTGTTGAAGATCAAGGGCGAGGTCTACATGCCGATGATCGACACCGCGGAGGTCGTCGCCAAGCGCTACGGCATTTCGCGCGAGCGGCAGGACGAATATTCGCTCGAGAGCCAGCGCCGCGTCGCCGCCGCGCAGCAGGGCGGCAAGTTCAACGACGAACTCGCGCCGATCACTACCATGATGGGCGTCGCCGACAAGGCGACCGGCGAAATTTCGATGAAAGAGGTCACGTTGTCGAAGGATGAAGGCCCGCGGCCGGACACTTCAGCCGAAGGGCTTGCCGCGCTCAAGCCGGTGCGCGGTGAAGGTTTCACCATCACCGCCGGCAATGCCAGCCAGCTGTCGGACGGGGCCAGCGCGTCGGTGATCATGAGCGACAAGGAGGCCTCAAGGCGCGGCCTCAAGCCGCTCGGCATATTCCGCGGCTTTGTCGCCGCCGGCTGTGAGCCGGACGAGATGGGCATCGGACCGGTGTTCGCGGTGCCGCGCCTGCTCAAGCGTCACGGGCTGAAGGTCGATGACATCGATCTTTGGGAGCTCAACGAAGCTTTTGCCGTGCAGGTGATCTACTGCCGCGACAAGCTCGGCATCGACCCGGAAAAGCTCAACGTCGACGGCGGCGCGATCGCGGTCGGCCATCCCTACGGCATGTCGGGTGCGCGGCTCACCGGTCACGCGCTGATCGAAGGCCGCCGCCGCAAGGCCAAGTACGCGGTCGTGACCATGTGCGTGGGCGGCGGCATGGGTGCGGCCGGCCTGTTCGAGGTGGTGCAGTGACGAGGTGTTGAACCTCCCCTTGAAAAGGGGAGGTCGGTTTGCGGAGCAAACCGGGAGGGGATCAGCTTTTGCGTCGACGATGACCCCCACCCCGACCCTCCCCCTTTCTGGGGGAGGGAGATCAGAGTGCCGTATGTTGAACAGGACTTATTCGCTTACAGGAGAACCCGATGGATCTCAGTTTCAGCAAGGAAGAAATCGCGTTTCGCGAGGAAGTGCGGGCCTTCTTCAGGGACAATGTGCCGGCCGCGACGCGGCAGAAAATGGTCGAAGGCCGCCATCTTTCCAGGGAAGAGATGGTCGAGTGGTGGCGCATCCTGAACAAGAAGGGCTGGGGCGTGTCGCACTGGCCGAAGGAATATGGCGGAACGGGATGGACCTCGGTGCAGCATTACATCTTCAACGAAGAGCTGCAGATGCATCCTGCGCCGGCGCCGCTCGCCTTCGGCGTCAGCATGGTCGGCCCCGTCATCTATACTTTCGGCAACGAAACGCAGAAGAAGCATTACCTGCCACGTATCGCCAGTGTCGACGACTGGTGGTGCCAGGGCTTTTCGGAGCCCGGCTCGGGTTCCGACCTCGCTTCGCTCAAGACCAAGGCCGAGCGCAAGGGCGACAAATATATCGTCAACGGCCAGAAGACCTGGACCACGCTGGCGCAACACGCCAACATGATCTTCTGCCTGTGCCGCACCGACCCGGCGGCGAAGAAGCAGACCGGCATTTCCTTCCTGCTCATGGACATGAAGTCGAAGGGCATCACGGTGCGCCCGATCCAGACCATCGACGGCGGCCATGAGGTCAACGAGGTGTTTTTCGACGACGTCGAGGTGCCCCTCGAAAACCTCGTCGGCGAGGAGAACAAGGGCTGGGACTACGCCAAATTCCTGCTCGGCAACGAGCGCACCGGCATTGCGCGGGTTGGCGTCTCCAAGGAGCGCATTCGCCGCATCAAGGATCTCGCCTCCAAGGTCGAATCCGGCGGCAAGCCTGTACTGGAAGACCAGGGTTTCCGCGAGAAGCTCGCCGCGATCGAGATCGAGCTCAAGGCGCTCGAACTGACCCAGCTTCGCGTCGTTGCCGACGAAGGCAAGCACGGCAAAGGCAAGCCGAACCCGGCTTCCTCCGTGCTCAAGATCAAGGGCTCGGAAATCCAGCAGGCCACCACCGAGCTCCTGATGGAGGTGATCGGGCCGTTCGCCGCGCCCTACGACGAACATGGCGATGAGGATTCGAACGAAACCATGGACTGGACCGCGCAGATCGCGCCGAGCTATTTCAACAACCGCAAGGTCTCGATCTATGGCGGATCGAACGAGATCCAGCGCAACATCATTACCAAGGCCGTGCTCGGACTTTAGCTTCCTCTCCACGGCGGGGAGAGCGCTTGATTAGACTTCACTGGCTGTCATTCCGGGGCGCGAGTGAAACGAGCGAGCCTGGAATCCATAACCACGATCGAGAGTATGGATTCCGGGCCTGCGCCAAGAGGCGCATCCCGGAATGACGAGAGTTGTTGATACAGGGAAATAGAAAAAATGGATTTCGATTTGTCGGAGGAGCAAAGACTCCTCAAGGAAAGCGTCGATGGACTGCTTGGCAGCGCCTATGATTTCGATTCCCGCAAGAAATACATGAAGGAGAAGGGCGGCTGGAGCAAAGCCGTCTGGGGCAAGCTCGCCGAGCAGGGCCTGCTCGGTTTGCCGTTTTCGGAAAACGACGGTGGCTTCGGCGCCGGCGCGGTCGAGACCATGATCGTGATGGAGGCGCTGGGTAAGGCGCTGGTCGTGGAGCCTTATCTGCCGACGGTGGTGATCGGCGGCGGCTTCCTGCGCCATGGCGGCTCGGCCGCGCAGAAGGAGGCGCACATTCCGCCCGTCATCGAAGGAGCCAGGACCTTCGGCTTCGCGCAGCTCGAGAAAAATTCGCGCTACGATCTTTCCGACGTCACCACCTCGGCCAAGAAGAAGGGTTCGGGGTGGGCCATCGACGGCGAGAAATTCGTGGTGCTCAACGGCGAGGCCGCCGACGCTCTGATCGTGACCGCGCGCACCAGAGGCGGTCAGCGCGATGCGAGCGGCGTCGGCGTGTTCCTGGTGCCGGCTGACGCCAGGGGCGTGGCGAAGAAGGGCTATCCGACCCAGGACGGCCTGCACGCGGCCGACATCACCTTCACCGGCGTCGAAGTCGGCAGCGATGCCGCGATCGGCGATCCCGAGAGCGGCCTTGCGCTGATCGAGCGTGTGGTCGACGAGGCGCGCACCGCGATGTGCGCCGAAGCGGTCGGCTTGATGGATGAATCACTGAAGACGACCGTCGAATATCTGAAGACGCGCAAGCAGTTCGGCGTGCCGATCGGCAGTTTTCAGACCTTGCAGCACCGTGCCGCGGACATGTTCGTCGCGCTTGAACAGGCCCGCTCGATGTCGATGTTTGCGACCATGGCCTGCGATTTCGAGGACGCGAAGGAGCGCGCCACCGCGGTCGCCGCCGCCAAGGTGCAGATCGGCAAATCGGGAAAATTCGTCGGCCAGCAGTCGATCCAGCTCCATGGCGGCATCGGCATGACCATGGAGGCGAAGATCGGCCACTACTTCAAGCGCCTGACCATGATCGAGAACACCTTCGGCGACACCGACTACCACCTGCGCCGCGTCACCCAGGGCGGCGGGCTGGTTTGATTTTCTCAACCGTCATTCCGGGTTCGATGCTTCGCATCGCCCCGGAATGACGAACAATAGTCGTCATGCCCGGCCTTCGTGCCGGGCATCCACGTCTTGGCGGCAGAGGAAGACGTGGATGGCCGGGACAAGCCCGGCCATGACGCGGATAGCAACAAGCGAATGACCACAAAATGGAGTGTGCGTTGTGAAGGGAACCCCATTCGATCTCACCGGCAAGGTCGCAATCGTCACCGGGTCGAGCCGCGGCATCGGCCGTTCCTCGGCGGAACTGCTGGCGAAGCTCGGCGCCAAGGTTGTCATTTCCAGCCGCAAGGCCGACGCCTGCGAGGAAGTCGCCGGCGGCATCCGCAAAGCGGGCGGCGACGCCCATGTCATCGCCTGCAACATCTCGCGCCGGCCGGAAGTCGAGGCACTGATCGCGGGCACCATCAGCCATTACGGCAAGATCGACATCCTGGTCTGCAACGCCGCGGTCAATCCGTATTACGGCCCGCTGCTCGACATCAAGGATGACGCCTTCGACAAGATCATGAACTCCAACGTCAAGAGCAACATCTGGCTCTGTCAATTGGCGATCCCGCCAATGGCCGAGCGCGGCAATGGTTCGGTGGTCATCATTTCCTCGATCGGCGGACTTCGTGGCTCTACGGTGATCGGCGCCTACGGAATTTCCAAGGCCGCGGACTTTGCCTTATGCCGCAGCCTGGCCGGCGAATGGGGCCCGAAGGGCGTCCGCGTCAATTGCGTCGCACCGGGCCTGGTGAAAACCGATTTCGCGAAAGCACTGTGGGAAGACGAGGAGCGCCTGAAGCGCCGCTGCGCCACCACGCCGCTGCGCCGGATCGGCGAACCCGACGAAATCGCCGGCGCGGTCGCCTACCTCGCCTCCGATGCCTCCACCTTCATGACCGGCCAGACCATCGTCGTCGACGGCGGCGTCACGACGGCGGCGGCGTAGCTCTCTTCCCCTTCTCCCCTTGCGGGAGAAGGTGGCGCGAAGCGCCGGATGAGGGGTTC
>NZ_DATMLW010000134.1:0-34175 GCF_035570375.1 Bradyrhizobium sp.
AGCGTCCCCGCCAATCCCGATTTAGTCAGCAGCTTTATGAATATCCGCGTTGCAGATATTCAAGCGTGTTATAAACTTTGGCGAAGTCGAGGAGCCGAGTTCATCACGGAGCCGAAGCCCAAGTACGGCGAGACGCGCTGCTATATTCGCGATCCTGATGGCTATATTATAGAAGTTGGGCAAAGCAACCCGGGCGTTGCTTACGGCTAAGCAGCAGGACGCGTGAAAGCATCTATGGGTGACCGCGTACACTCTCTGTGAGCTGACCCTATGAAGTCTGAGAGGGATGGCATCAACCCCGCAGCCAAGCCAAGCGGAACGGGTTGCGTCGAATGCTCGGCTGTTGGCGGGTGGTGGCTGCATCTTCGCAGATGTGTCGAATGCGGGCACATCGGCTGCTGTGATACTTCACCAAATCAGCATGCATCGAAACATAACGCGGCTACGGGTCACCCGATAATCACGAGCTTCGAGCCGGGCGAGCGTTGGTTTTACGACTATCGTACTGGAGAGTTCTTCGCCGGCCCGAAGCTTCACGCCCCTCACTCGCATCCGTTGGACCAACCGGTGCCCGGACCGGCCGAAGCGGTGCCTTCAAACTGGCAAACGCTGCTTCACGAATAGGGGACTGCTCTTTGGTGTTGATGTCTGCTCATGGCCCTTCTCCGACCTCCGGCGATGTCCGTTCTAACGCAGCAGTTGGAGGAAAAGCCGACATCGGAGCGCGAGTTGCTCAATGCCATTTATGAGTACAGGGCCTAGCCAGCTCGACTGTTCTGGATTGAATTCTTGATAGCGTGCTCTACCTCGGAGGCTAATACGCCGTAGTGCTGAGCAAGCCTGGTAAACAAGTCTCGCTTCGCCTTAACCGTCGTGAGCTTGGCAATCCTTTCGCAGTTGGTGGCCTCGGCGCGAAGCTTTTCCAAGTGCGCTTGCATATCCCTCATCCGGATGCTCCGGGGCCAAACTATTCAATCGCAGTTGGCTCGCTCTCCACCTCGCGCGCGTCGAACATCGCTTCCAGGATTATAATCGGTAGGTAAAAGACAAGCATGGCAATATCCTCCATGCCACGACAACCATCACTGCTCCGGGCCCGTTCCCAAGATAAACGACCACGTCTCCGGAACGTTTTGTCGTCTTATCCGACTACCATGTATCTTCGGCCCGGTTCATGCCGAACTTCCTTTCGCTCGTGCAGCGCCCGCACCATTCGGTGCGCGTCCCAAACCGCAGAGCCGGGAGTGTCACGGGCTCAAGCGCTGGATCGAGGCGGCCAGATTGCGGCTGCACCGCAACGTGCTCGCCATCGCCTGCGGTCGAGCGGCACCCTGGACGAAGTCCCGGCAGGCTGCCGGCACCTGGCGGGCGTTCCTCGAGAACCGCCATCCAAGCGCCAGAATCCCGACTCATCCGTAACAAAAATTGATGGGATAATCTCAAAGCTGACTTGATTTCTCTATCCCTTTGCAGCGCGGCCATTTTTTTGCATGGGTAAAAATATGACTGATCAACAGCCGGCTTTTCAAGCGGTTAGCGACACGCAACGTATCTCGGAAGAATACCTTCAGCGCCCGCCCCAAACCAACGAACGGCAAATTCTCGTTTCAGTCGCTGGCGGTTCTCACACGAAGTCGTCTCTGAGTTGCGCGATATGACGAGACAATTTCGATCCATCGCTCTCATCGCCTTCATTGCTGCACTATCGTCAATCGAGATTTCAACCACCGAGGCAAAACAACAATGCAATGCTGAGATGCCATCAAATCCACATGGTCAATGGTGGTCCTACCGTCTGATCGACGGACGAAAATGCTGGTACGAAGGCAAGCCGGGGCTATCCAAATCGCTGTTGGAGTGGCCCGGTGAGACATCCGCGCGGCCGGCGTCGGATGAAGAGGTTGCAAGCACCGTTCAAAAACCTCGCAACCCACCAGCCTCCCAGGTGGGGGCATCAAACTCAACTGTGAAAGATCGCGATACTTTTGAAGCGCGATGGGTGAACATTGGACCACGCGCTCCAATTGAAGCCATCGCGTCGGGGCCGGAGGTCGATGGGCCGCCCTTGGCAAAGGCCGACAGACTGCCGTCACCCTACCTCGATGGCGGACGGTCAAAAATGACCCGCACGCTCGTGACTATCCCCGATCAACCGCAGCCCGCCGTTAGTTCCGCGACTCCGCGGTAGAGTCGATCAGTCGAATCAGAGATTTAGTCAACATCATGGTTGACGCAGGGTCAGTCAGGGCTCGTTTGCACTGCGCGATTTTTGATCGCGCCTCTAGCGATCAATCGCCGCAGAAGTCCCATGCAGGTTTCTAAACTGGGCATCGCGCGATGAAACCGTGGTGTGGTCCCAAACGAGGTCGCTCGCGCGGTTCGATGTCAATGATATTCCCCTCATCGACGGGGTCGCGGATTGCCCCGATTTCAGCTATTTCAGGTGCAGCCCTGACATCCGACGTGCCTGCGATAACTTTGCTTGGCCGCACGCGCCGGGTTGGGGCGATCCGATCGAGACGCCATTGCACATTGAAGGTTCGATCCTTATTGATGCGGGTCGCGTGCCGGCAGCGTAGTTGGAAGTGAAGGCCAGGCGGAGGTTCAACAGATGGATCATGACAAGAGCATTGGCATCACCGAGATGCGCAAGCGCAAATTCGCGCATCAGGTCGACGTGTGTGTCTCGACTGATCGGAATGCGATCGCCGACAGCTACTTCAACAATTATTCGGATAATCTAAGTTATGAAGAAGCCTTCGAAGACCTCTTTAATGGAAAATATATTCTCGATTTGATCAAGGCTATCTGGGGTCCAGAGACACCCTACAGGTTGCTTGACTGCGGCAGCGCGAATGGCCTGACCCTCAGGCAATTTGACAAACTCGGCATCGAAGCCTGGGGCATCGAAAATAACGCGCACATACATTCGAAAACCCCGGAAGGGTGGCGCGGACGAAACCTGCTTGGCGATGTGCTCAAAATGCCTTTCGAGAACGGATCGTTCGAGTTTGCTTATGTCACGTGCCTTCCTTACCTTCCTGAAGAAAAGATTGATCAAGCCCTCAAGGAATTGTTTCGGGTGTGCCGTGTAGGATTGCTGTTCCAGGGTGTAACTACCGACATGACAGAGGAGGTAATCGAAGACTACATGTTGTTCAGGGGTTTACGGACCTTTTGGACATATTCCGAGTGGTCCGACGCCTTCGTGCGCAACGGCTTCAAGCTCGCTGTTTCCAATCCGGCTTTGCTCGATGAGATCTGGCGGATCGAACAGGAGACTGACGAGGATGATTGGAACTGGTATCCGAACAAGGAGAGCATGCGATATAGCTTTTTCAGCAAGCCGTAGATAAGCTGCAAATCGGCCGCACCGGAAGGGATAGGCAAATACGCCGCCCGAGAATTTATGCGCGACCCAGTCGGACATCCCTGGCCGCCTGGGGTCATTCGCGACCGAACCGGCCGGTCCTACCTGCTAATTGATGTCCGCCTCTCTCCGAAAAGCGACCGAACGGCTACTTTGCAGCGAAACGCTTTGCGCCGAAAGCGACCTGGCTGCTGCGCTCTTACGAAATGACGCGAAGGGCCAAGAGACGACATCAACTTGTGTTTCATATTGACGTAAAAGCTGCAAAAAGAGAGACCGCCTGGCGGCGGTCTCTCCCGAATTTAACCAACCCGTTATGCTTTCAGGAAAGCCAGCAGGTCGGCGTTGATCGTTTCCGCCTCTGTGGTCGGCATGCCGTGTGGAAAGCCTTTGTAGGTCTTCAGGGTCCCGTTCTTCAGCAACTTTGCGGACAATGGCGCTGAGTCGGGATAGGGCACGATCTGGTCGTCGTCGCCATGCATCACGAAGACCGGCACCGTGATCTTCTTCAGGTCCTCGGTGAAATCAGTCTGTGAAAACGCGACGATACCATCGTAGTGCGCCTTCGCGCCGCCCATCATGCCCTGGCGCCACCAATTCCAGATTACGCCTTGAGAGGGCTTCGCGCCCGGTCGATTATATCCATAGAATGGTCCCGCCGGCACATCGTAGTAGAACTGCGCACGGTTGGCTGCGAGCTGCGTCTGGAATCCATCGAACACTGCCTTGGGAAGGCCGCCGGGATTAGCCTCCGTCTTCACCATCAGCGGCGGCACCGCGCTAATGATAGCGGCCTTCGATACTCGACTCTGGCCGTGGCGCGCGATGTAGTGTACGACTTCGCCGCCACCGGTCGAATGACCAACGTGGATGGCGTTGTTCAGATCGAGATGCGCGGTCAAGGCCGCCAGGTCATCTGCATAGTGGTCCATGTCATGGCCCTCGCCTGGTTGCGAGGACCGGCCATGCCCGCGCCGATCATGGGCAATGACGCGATATCCATGATTGAGGAAGAACATCATTTGCGTGTCCCAGTCATCTGCTGAGAGCGGCCACCCATGACTGAACACGATGGGCTGACCTTTGCCCCAGTCTTTGTAGAAGATTTCCGTGCCGTCTTTGGTCTTGATGATACTCATCTGGCTGCCTCCTGAGTTGATGCGATCAGCGGCACGTACTGTACCGGCTACAGGCATTGTCTCCGAAAGTGCGCCAGCACCTGACGCCGCAGCTCCCATAAGCAATTCGCGGCGAGACGCAGTGGGTGAATGGATTTCCGACATGGCGACTTCCTGAGCTGTGCTTCATTTCTGAAAAGTGCCGCCTGCCAGAAAGCCTATCTCGCTTTTACGAATGTGATATTGTCAGAACCGACATTCTGCGGGCGAAAACTGACATGGGCCCGATAAGCAGGCCGCTTGAGATCGGTATCCTCATCTATCCGGAGGCGCAGCTCGCGGCCGTCCATGGCTTGACGGATATTTTCCTTGTGGCCAATCGCTTCGCGGCGGTGCGAAGGCTCCCGGCAGAACCGGCTCTTCGTGTCAGCCATTGGCGCCAGATTGCGAACGGAAAGGCGATGGAATGCGTCTTCGACACTATCCCTGGGCCCTATAACCGTCCTGCCGTCCTTATCGTACCACCGAGTCTTAGCAAACCGATATCCCGCGAGCAGGCAGCCCCGTTTGCAGTATGGCTTACGGACTGGCACGACGACGGCTCGATACTTTGCTCGGTTTGTGCTGGCGCTTTCGTACTGGCCGAAACCGGCCTACTTGCAGGTCGTTCGGCGACCACGCATTGGACCTATCTTGACGAGCTCATGCGACGTTTTCCCGATATTCGTGTCGATGGTGACAAGCTCATCATTGAAGATGGGGACATAATAACTGCCGGAGGGGTGATGGCTTGGACCGATTTAGGCATGAAGCTGGTTGACCGGTTGCTCGGGTCAACAATCATGTTGGAAACTGCACGCTTTCTTCTCGTTGACCCACCGGGTCGTGAGCAACGCTATTACAGCAGCTTCTCTCCCAACTTTCATCACGGCGACCGACCCATTCTGAACGTGCAACATTGGCTTCAGTCGAACGGTGCCCGAGACGCCAACCTCCACACTATGGTGGCGCGTGCCGGTCTAGAAGAGCGCACATTTTTGCGGCGTTTCCAAAAAGCTACTGGACTAAGACCCACTGAATATTGCCAGCAGCTACGCGTAGGCAGGGCTCGCGAGATGCTGGAGTTCACAAACCACGCCGTCGACCAGATTGCTTTTAGCATCGGCTATGAGGATGCGGGCGCATTCCGCAAAGTCTTTAATAAGGTGATGGGAATCTCTCCCAGTGCATATCGCAAACGGTTCGGTTTGACGGCGAGGGAACTTCACGGAAAATTCTGAGAATCTGGAGTCCGCTTGGGTCATTCGCGACCGAACCGGCCGGTCCTACCTGCTAATTGATGTCCGTCTCTCTCTCCGAAAAGCGACCGAACGGCTACTTTGCAGCGAAATCAAACTCGGAAGTATTAGCTTACGATTCCTCACGCCTCTGGCGGATTACGTGTTCCTGTTTTAGGTTCCGTTGCCGGCTGCGCGACGTTACCGCATCTTGGCCGAGACGTTGGGCATGTCTCAAGATGACGGAAAGCCCGGCAATTTGACCCGGTCAGGTCAGAGGGCCGCATGTGAGCGAAGGCATATCGATCCGTATCGTGATAGTCTCTTTGCTTCGGTCGTAGACCTAGATGCCGAGGACGGCTTGGCGTTGTCATAGCCGCCACCTCTTGGGTGCAACAGCACGCTGACCGGCCATCGGTTCCTGTTCGAATCCGCCGGAAATGGCGAAGCAGCAACTGAGACAGGTGTTCAGATGATCACAATTCCAAAACTAGCAGCGCTCGCTTTGGGGGAATTCCTGACCGAAGAAACTAAAGGCCGGTTTGGCACTTCACATGCCCGCCTGGCTGAATTCCTTCCGTATGCGGCCAGGCTCACGTTGGAGTGCATCGGTAACAGTGATGCGCTGTATCATGATCTTGAGCACTCGCTACTGGTTACGCTTGCAGGACATGACATCATGATGGGCCGAGCATTGCTGTGCCCAACCACACCGCACGACTACGCCAATTTCATTGTGGCATGCCTCACCCACGACATCGGATACGTCCGCGGTGTTGTTCAAGGCGACGACTGTGAATCCTACGTCGCCGATGTCAATGGTCGCACGATTCGTTTGCCGCGAGGATCGTCCGATGCAGCTCTCGCGCCATACCATGTGGATCGGTCAAAATTGTTCGTTTTCGAGCGCCTCGACACTGTGGAAGAGCTCAACGCTACGCGAATTGCCCAAGCAATCGAGTATACGCGTTTTCCCTACGTCGCGACATCCTCGAACGACGACGGACTAACTGAAGAAGAGGGTTTGCTGCTGCGCGCCGCCGACCTGATCGGTCAGCTCGGCGACCCCAACTACATGAGAAAAGCAAATGCGCTGTTCTACGAATTTGAGGAAATTGGTTTAAATAAAACGCTTGGCTATGATACGCCGGCAGACATTGTCTACAAATACCCGCACTTCTACTGGAACAATGTTGCTCCGCAAATTCAGACGGCTATACGCTACCTCAATGTCACCTCGAGCGGGCGTCAATGGATTTCTAACCTCTACGGTAACGTTTTCCGAGCAGAGCGTGAGATGAATCTTTCTGGCCCGCAATTGTGATCCCGTTAGGCGCACCGTGCCCGGCACGGTAAGCAGGACGTTGAGGGTCGTAGTCGGGTCGGTAACGTCAGTTTTGGCCCATTTGCCGGATATCTGCTTATGCCCTGACAGCGGAGGAATAGCAGACATTCCTCAATTGCCGCTCGGGTTCAACAGCGTCGCCCTCTTCGATCGAAGGATACCGGTCAGTTTCCGCCGTGCCCCGTTGGCGACCAAGGTCGAGCGGCGGCGCAATATGCCGCGATCGGCCAACAGCCGACATTGCTCACTCCATCAGCTCGTCCGCAGCGATGAGACCGGGCTGTGGCCAGCTGCCGGCTTTTGCCGCCGACCTGCCGCCGTTACCTGGCGGCAGACTTCCGAGTTCTAACCCGGTCCTCAGCTACACGAACACGCAGCGAATCCGCTTTGCGCCTCAGTTCGCTCTTGCATCCCGGTTTCGCGAGCTCCGGATTCCAAAGCTTTATGATTTCCTCGCACGCCTCCAGCTGGGATTGGGCCCTCCCATTTAGCCTCAAGAGGGCGATGGCGATGCGAGCTTGTCCTAAGACTTCGCGCGGAAGTGTTCCGCGCGACTTTTCCTGAAAGCCGGGGATCAATTCCTCAGTCAGTCTTTCAGCGATGACTGCATACAGCATCATCCATCCAAGGCCATTCTCCGGCGACAGGTTGAACCGCTCGACGTCAATCCCGAGATGACGGGCCAGCGCCGGCATCTTGGCTGTTCGCCGTTGACGAAGCTCCTTTTTCCTCTCCGCCAGGTATTTCTCAGGGCTGCCAACCGCACCGAGGAACGGCATATATAAGCCGTGATCGATCGGCTGGGTAAGCTCGCCCGCCAGTTCCTTGCCGTTCAGAAACTCGACTGGCCGCTTGGCCATTGGATCACCGCCACTGCCGAGAGGGTTGCGGGGGCAACATCGCCACGGTGAGGACAGACCGTCGCCCGGCCCCGCTGGTCGGAATCATTCAACGAGATTCGGTCAGCTCAATGGACCAGCGCCGATTATACTTGTGGAAAACTACCCACGCGCTGAACGCTGCTCGCGTCGATATTGACGAGGTGTGATCGGAATTACCGCCCACCCATCCGGGCCTGGTCAAGATCGGGCTGAAAAAGGCAGCGGCGGCACCCACCCCAGTTAAACCCGTCACCGTGACCATCGACGGCACTACTCACCATGGAACGCATTACGTTCGGCGCTCCATAGTGTTTGTTCAATCGGAGCCGGAAGCCAAAAGAATCCAGGTCGGGCAGTCTCCGCCCCTGGAAATCGCAAAGCTGCTGCTTTCGGAGCCAGGGTGTGGATATAGCTCGCTCTAAAAGAACGCCCAATCCCTGGCGGCTTTCCTCCTGGCCTGATCGGCGGAATCATGGGCATGCCCAGGCCCCGGAAGATCAACTTTGGCAAGGTGCGCTCTGAAGGCACAGGCGGGCTGGCTCGCGGCAGAAACGCTCGCAGGCTCGATTGCTTTGGGCCTCACTCCAGGGGCTGGACTGGCGGAAGAGCGGATGCACTCCTCGGAGCAGAGGTCGCTGCCGCTGTTGGTGCATCAGCCTGGCTCCGCTGTGCAGGTGGACTGTCGCTCACATGTGAACCTGGTCCCGCCCCAGAAGCTCTCTGTGCCTGCTGGGTGGCGCTTGATCGGCTCGAGCTGCGAGCGCGTGTGGTGAACGGTTTGGCGATATGAGCCACCAGCGTGTGAGCCGCATGACCGATCTTCGAGAGGGCCCCGGACACAGCGTTGTCCGCGCGGTCGTTGGCCATCGCTGCCGAAGACATCAACGCTAGAGAAAGAGAGACACTCGCGATTGTCTTTTTCATTCGAGCTCCGTGCCTTCTGCACTCCTCGTTTGGCAATTCAGGCGGCATACTCCACGCCGGGAGGGGCTACTGAGCGCCGCCGTTACCCTCTATCGCCCCGCGTTTCAAATCTTCGCATGTCTTGCGAACGTCCTCGGTGTACAGCGCGCACTTCTCTATAAGCTCGAAAATCTTCTCGCCTTCCTCGCGATATGCCTCTGCGGTGTCACGAATTGCGTTTCGCACATCGGCAGTCATCGCCTCCCATTTTTTCGCCGCGCTGATCAGCTCAGCGCCCATCGCTTCGATTTCCTTAGCTGCGGACTCATAGTCTCGCATCACAGATTCAGCCGTGAGCGCACCGATCCGCGGAGTCGTGATACTCGCCATGGATGATTTCCTCGTACTTTGGTCCGGACTCTATCGAAAAGCAAAAGGGCCGAGCCGCCAGGATTCCGGACAACGGCCATCGGGCGGGGCCCCTGACTATCCACCATGATCCACCTCGAAATGGCGTTTTGAGCTCCGATCCGTGGCAAAAGATTCGCAAAACTGCGGCGAATGGGACGATTGAAGAAAACTCCGGCGTCTTCACCGTGTGGGCGGTGGCTTTTGATCGGCGCGTTCAGACTACTTCCTTTGCGCAGGGAAACGGCGCAATGCGAACACGAATCATCACCACGTTAAAAACTCACCCCCTCCTGCCTCAGTACCGGGGGGAGAACGACTGATGGCCCCGGCTTTGCTCCTTTGGTCGGGCCGTTTTTTGATCGGGACCAATACCGGGAGAAAAGCAATGAAGGCCCTTGCCGCGACACTGGCCTTGCTTGTCTCAAGTACTGCCACCGCTCAAGAGTGCCAGATATGCTCAGCGGCCGACGCCTGTATAAAGACGTACCTTAAAGCGACATCGGAGGCCCAAAAGGCCACAAAGCAGGCAATCCGGGATTGGAAGCAGAATTTGGACAGAAAAGCCTCCGCAGAATTCTTCAGCAAGGGCACGCTCGCATTAGAAGGCGCCATGGACTCCGAAATTCGTTCGGATCTTGATCGCCTGAAGGAATGCCTGGCGAAGATCAGGTAGCCACGTCAGCAAAGAGCGCCGGAACGCGGAACATCCGGACTGATCAGTCGTAGACTCCCGGCTTCCCGGAGACAACAACGCGCGTCCAAGTCTGGGAGTCCAAGGAGGAGGTTTGACGGCCTCGCCGTCCACACAAACCAACGGACCGCAACCGAAGGGGGCCTCGCTGCCGACTACTTGCAAGGTGGCTTGGTGCTCGCTATCCGTTGGCAAATATTTTCGCAGTTTTTGGCTGATTTAGCGGAACATTCCTCGTAGCATTTTTGTGAGTAACAGTTTGGGGAAAAATTGCTTTGATCCTTTGGTGCTGCCAAAGTGCCGGTCGTCAATAGCACCGTTAGTACGGCAACAAATGCTGAAATCCGGGGCATAGGAAAATCCTCCAACGGTGAACGTAAGGGTGGCTTTTTGTCGCTTGCTAGAAATGGTCATTTTCTGAGGGTTGGGAAGGGCAGGTCGTTTTGGGACCGTTTAGGAACCCGCGCGGCCGAAATGCCCGCCAAGGGCCCCGCCGCGTGATTGAGCCGGTCCACCGGTCCAAGTGAAATCAAGATTTCTCCGCTTTTTGGACCTCGATAACAGCTATACCCGACAGGAACATCAGGATGGGGCATCACGCGATGGCGACGAAAGACGGGTTTGATCCGGGCGATCCCCTGCCGCTTTTTCTCTCCGCCGATGAGCCTGACCAGGGTATCGGGAACGACAAACCTGTTATCTCGTTACGAGGTCTCATGTCGACTATTTTGGTTGCAGCGGCGATAGCGCTCGGTATTGCGAATCTGTCGGAACGGGTGACGCTCTTTGCTGACGTCACAGCTTCGCCGGTCGACAAATTGGCGCCGCAGCCTGCCACCGATCAGTCGACGCCAACAACACCAATAACTCAATCAGCTGTAATTCAATCAACCGCTGACGCTGAGGCTTTGCCGCCGACCGCAAAGGACGTCCCGACCCGCGAAATCAATGTCTCTGAACCCTCCAGCCAGCCTCAGGCGGAAAACACCGAGGCATCATCAGAAGCCCTGTTTAGGGAGTTTCAGGCCTGGGCCGCTGAGCAAGATGCGCGGGCCCTTGCTAGGCCCGTACAAGATGCCCCAGCGCCGGTCGCGGAAAATGCCCGAGCGCCTGTGCAGCGCCAGCAAAAGCAGCCAAGGGCCCGGTCGATACATGATACGCAGCCAGAGATCGGGAGCATTTGGCGGGAACGCGTACGTGATGCGCAGGCAGACATCCGGCGCATTTGGCGGGAACGCCCACTTTATTAATCTCCCAGACGTAGCCGCGTAGTTACTACGCGAACAGGGGCAACAGCCGTAAGGCAGTCCGCTTCGGGTTTCAGTTGCGACCCGGCCAGCCGGCGTTGCCTACGATCGGATGTTCGCTTTGCACCAAAGGCGGCCTGATTGTCGCGTGAATGCGAAATGACGCGAAGGGCCAGAGACCTCGCCAACTTGGTCCCCTGTAACAGAGGTCGCCGATTGAGGTGGCCTCACTTTTTACGGAGGAGAAGGGGCGGCCATCCGTTTTATGCTATAGTCAGAGGGAGGCCGGAGACGACCGAATGTGGTGGTTTTTTTCGTTGTCTCGATTGCTTCGATACCGCTCGCCGAAACGATGGCCCAAGGAGCGCCCAAGGTCGTTGATCCCCCGTGATGCAGAGCATCCTGCGCGAGCAAATCAGGAGACTCCAAAAAATCAAAAGGAGGCCGAGGCATGAGGATAATGACCGTGGCGTTCGCTTTCGCAACGACCCTGGCGCTGTGTAGCCAGGGAGCCTTTACCGGCGCAGCCCGGGCGAAGGCAAAAGTCGTTCACGAACCGCGGAGGATTTACATCGTCAGGCCCGTCGTAACTCCAGAGCCCTACTGGGACTCCAATATCGTTCCAAGATATCGTTATCGGCCTGAGGATGATCGGGTCGATCCATACGGTCCGCCCGTGGTGCCGGTGATACGGTACGGGAATCAAGAGATATATCTTCCGGTGTGGAACTGGTAGGACGCCGGGGTACAAGCGCGCACGGTGATGTTGCCTTGTCTCCGATGATCGCCTTGGGTCATCAGCCGACGTTGTCGGCCGTCGAGCCAAGGTCCGCGGTACCCCTGGACATTGCGGAAGTGGCCGCGCATGTCGGCCTTGGGCCAATTCCGGACTCATGCGCCGCAGCAAAAAGCACCCTTATTCGACCACCTCGTCGGCGCGTTGTTGGAGCAGCGGCGGCACCTCAAGTCCGAGCGCCTTTGCGGTCTTGAGGTTGATCACCAGCTCGAACTTGACTGGAGTCTGGACAGGAAGCTCGCTCGGCTTTTCGCCTTTGAGGATGTGGTCGGCATAGGTCGCCGCGCGCCGGTACTCCTCGACAAGATTAGGACCGTAGGAGATCAGGCCGCCGCCTTCAGTGAATGTACGGGACCAATTGATGGCCGGGACACGATAGCGAACCGCCAGCGAAACAATGTCCGCGCGATGGAGTGCTGCGAAGGCATCCGGTATCACGACGAGACCACTGCTCGGGTCGCTTGCGGAAACGAGCAATTCAATCTCGTGCATGTCGGTAACGGGTGCGACGCTCGCCTCCATGCCGCGGGATGCCGCGGCGGCTTTGAAGGAGCTCAGATAACCTTCGACATATGTCACCGTTTGCGGGTTGAACATCATGCTGATCTTGCCGACGCTCGGTGCGATTGCCTTCAGGAATTCGACCCATTTGCCACCCAGCGAGCCCACGATAGGGGTGAAACCAGTCACGTTGCTGCCCGGTCTCGGCAGACTGGCGACGAATCCAGTACCGACAGGATCAGCAACCAATACGAAAATCACAGGAATGGTACGAGTCGCTTGCAGCATTGCCGCGGTAACAGGCGTGGAGCTCGTAAGGATGAGGTTAGGTTCAAGCGCGACAAGTTCCTTCGCAAATCGTTTCATCAACTCGGCATCGGCCGCCGCCCATCGCACGTCGATGGTGACGTTGCGGCCAACGGCCCAACCAGCCTCCTGCAGGCCTTGCAGAAATCCCGCGAGGCGGCTTTGCCCCTCCGGATCGTCGGCCGCAAGGTTCATGAGCACGCCTATCCGGCGCATTTTTCCCAGCGCCTGCGCCGCGAACGGCCAGGCTGCGGCGGTACCGCCGACAAATGTGATGAACTCCCGCCGTCGCATTGCCTCCCCCAGGAGACCAAGGACCGAGCATCGAACGGCTCAAACTAGCACACTCGAAGGGGATTACCGATGTCGCAGTTGGGTCATCTTCGACCGAACCCCAGTCGACGGGCATCCCAAAAATCGTCGGCCTCGATCGCGCAGCAATTCACTCTTTCACCTTCAGTCGCGCTTCGTTTTCGGCAATAAACGCACGAATGTCATCGGACATGTTCAGAAGCTTCAACCACTGCTCTTTATATAGCGTCACTGGAAAGCGTCCCATTCCGTAAACTGATACGGCACCTTTCTCACTTACCTTCATGCGGACGCCGTCGGAAGTTCCCTTCTTGAGAGCCTCGTTCTCCCTGCGGAGACGTTCGACCTCAGCTTTCATATCATCATCGGACATGGCACTTCCTCTTCGTTAACGTGACCTTATCACGCTGGGCTTCTCCCGCTCATAAATAAATCGCAAAGGCGCGCTTGAGGCCGCACCGGGGACAAAAATTTGTCGGTGACTGCGCGCATGGTCGCTTTCGGGGGCAGGGCTAAAGCAGACATCGGAGTTGTCTTCGGTCATGTCGGCTTTAGGCCACAAGCAACTCACGTTTCTCGGCCGGTGCCGCACCGGTCATCCTTTGCAAGACGAACTCACTCGACCATTGTCGAGAGAGTTCCAGTCCGGTGAGCGTGAGCCTCATCCCAGGGTCAAATTCCCGTAGAGTGCCGAAAGGCCAAAACGCCGCCCACGGGGGCGATGCTTCAGCGCTCTCCAAACTTCGGCCGGGGCGTGCCTAAGAAAGCAATTGCTCCAACCACCAACAGCCAGAATGGAAGTACCCCCACGCCTGGTATCGCCTCCAGGACTAGCCCCGGCAAAAGTAGCCATTGCCAGCCCAGCACGACGAACAACAGCGCGGCAGTCACGACATCGACCGCCCATCCGATCGGCGGCGCCAAGCTCGCGAAAGCACCAATGACATCGGATACACCGGCGATGACGAAGGCGAGTGCAAGTCGCAATACCGAGAATTTGAGGGCCGTAGAGGCTGTCATCTCGGTTGAGCGCTTCTCCAATTCCGAGGGAGCAGAAGGATCGGACATTTTAACAGTCGCTCTCCGGCTTGTAGCAGCAGGAGCCCATGATACACCAGCCTCGGCACCGCGGAGCTTGAAGCTGGCTGTGGGCCAAAAACAGACATCTGGCGAGGATGCTCAGGTTGGACAGGTTACGTCCGCTCAAGCCGTGGTGCGATAACCCCCCAAACTACCAGGACTATGATCGCGCACGATTGCTCCGATGAAACCCGCTTCTTCGCCAGCTTTATACCACCGACCGCCTGGCCAAGGTATGTTGCTACGCTCAGGGCCCGTTGCGATCGCCGCGATTTATAACTCCCCGACGCACGCCTGGGTCCAGATCGCGATCGGGTGCTCAAGCCCGCGGATTGTCTGCGGCGCTTGCGCAACCAGTGGCCGGAACGCCGCATCAGTGCTGCCGAGCTCGGCCTTGGCGCGCTTGACGAGATCATCGCTCGCAACCAACTCGCAGTCGAGCGCACGGGTCAAGGCTTCGAGCCGGCTTGCGGCGTTTACGGTCGACCCGATCACCGCAAATTCAAGACAGGTCAGCCCGATGTCGCCGAGCACGACCGGCCCGTAATGCAAACCAAAGCTGACGCGCATTGGAGCCTCGCCGGCCGCTTTGCGCCCGCCGTTCCACCGATCCGCCGAAGCCATCATCGCCTGCGCGCAACGTAGCGCGTTGCTGGCATCGGCCTCTCCCACGAAAGGCGTGCCAAAGGTCGCCATCAGCCCATCGCCGAGGTATTTGTCGAGCGTACCGCTGTGACGGAATACCTCCTGCTCCATCAGCGCATGGAATTCACGCAAGGTTCGCACAACCTCTTCCGCCGTGCGCGCGTCGGCAAAGGCGGTGAAGCCAACGATGTCGACGAACAACACGGCGACTTCTTGTGTGCGCACCTGCCTTAACGGTTCGTCGTGCCTGGACAATTCCTCGACCACGTTGGGCGAGAAATAGCGCGCGAGGTTGCCGCGTTCGCGTTCCACTGCGGCATGGCGGATCAGGAGATCATTGCCGCGGCGCACCGCGATGGCGAGTGTCATCGCGACAATCAGGAACACGACGATCTCCTGGATGCGCGCGCCGAACACGATCGAGTTGGGCGAGATCAGCTCGAATAGCCTTTGATCGTCGCCCGTTGCCGCTGCGATACGGTCGGTCAGCGCCGGATTTGCGATCGGGCTGCCACCATACCCAGACCATGCCGGCAATCCAAAGAGCGGAGGTCCACGTTCCGACCGCAATGACGGTGCGCCAGGAATAGGCCAGTGTCGCGCCCGACAGCAGCACGAAAAAATAGATGAAGTTGCCGAAATGATACTGCATCGCCACAGCCCAGTGAGCGGAGCTGAAGGGATTCGGCACAACGAGGATGAACGTCAACAGCGCAAGGTCGCAGAAGAGCAGCGCAAGCTCCGGCCTCGACACGCCGACACGTCCAACCTTGACCTGACCCCAGCCAATCAGCGCGAACAGTCCAAGCAACACCACATAGTAAAGCTGCTCCCACGTCGGATTGATAATCGGCAACAGGCAGGCGATTACGACGAGCGCGATATATCGCGCGCGCACCGCCAGCTGCAGGCCCTCCTGCTTGGCCGCGGCGAGCGCAGCCTGCGCGAATTGAACAGTATCGGTTTCGGTGTCGCGCCGACTGCGCGAGCGCGGCAATGCGGCGGGCAAGTCCAGGCGCTCGATGAGCGTGGTCACGGGGCGGTCTCCTCGAACAAGCGGTTCAGCACGCTGGAGGACGTCGGCTGCCGCATCCATAGTCGGTGCAATGATACACGGGTTTCAATGTCGCAAAGTAGTCCGCAACAGAGCCGTCATGTATAATTGCTGTTCTATTCGGCGCGGAAGATAGGCCGATGCTTTCCTGTGCTTCGAGTCTGAGACGCCGACGTCGAAGACGATAGCGACCCTCTAAAGCAAACCGATCGAGTGAGCGCTATTGCGGCAAGACCCTGTCTTGCGGCCCGGAAGCCGAGGTTCGCCGGTCGAGGAGGGAAGCAGGGCAGGTCAGTCCAGCATCAGCCTGAGATCTTTGGCGGCGCTGGTTGCAAGATTCTTGCGCGCAAGTTCTTCGATGGCCGGCCAGTTCTCCCGAAAAAGCGTTGCCGCCTGGACTGCGTCGGTTGCCCGGATCGTAATGCTGCAGGCGTGCCTTGCCCCCGAATTGATCATCTGGAAATTCAACCTGAATTCCGCCGTGTCTCGAGCGAGCACGAGCGGCTGCACGTGGCGCATTTTCGAGGTCCCCCCTCTTTGCGACGATTAATGTACGTTTAGGATTTGGCTTTTGGTGGGGCGCGATTGTGGCTGCGCTGGTGCGCAGATCGCACCTTAATGCGACCGTGCACGCTTCGCCCGTTTTGCCGGCCTGATGGCCGGGCGAACGGGGTTTTGCCCGTTCAAGGGATCGACTGGTTCGCGCACCAAACGAAAAACCCGGCAGCGATGCGGGGTCATAGGCGAGGCATTTCGCGGCCGGACAGAGCCTCGAACAAAAACCCCGGCATTGCTGCCGGGGTTTTTCAAGATCGTGTTCGCCGATCGAGGTCCCGGCTCTGCCAAGCACCGCTTGTCGCGGCTCGCATCGCGTCCGGGACGACTTCGTCGCCTTAGAAGTCCATGCCGCCACTCAAACCGGGCCTGCCCGGTTTGAGCATTTTTAAACCAGGGGCGGCGACTTCTAACGCGTTGCGTTAGAAGTCCATGCCGCCACTCAAACCGGGCTTGCCCGGTTTGAGCATTTTTATACCAGGGGCGGCGACTTCTAACGCGTAGCGTTAGAAGTCCATGCCGCCCATGCCGCCGCCCGGAGGCATGCCGGCCGCAGGCGCCTGCTTCTTCGGCAATTCCGCCACCATGGCTTCGGTCGTAATCAAGAGCGCCGCAACGGAGGCTGCGTTCTGGATCGCGACGCGAACCACCTTGGTCGGGTCGATGATGCCCTTGCCGACAAGGTTGACGTATTCGCCGGTCTGCGAGTCGAAGCCGTACGAATACTGGTCCTTCTCGAGGATCTTGCCGACGACCACCGAGCCGTCTTCGCCCGCGTTGATCGCGATCTGGCGGGCGGGCCAGGACAACGCCTTGCGCACGATCTCGACGCCGGTCTTCTGGTCGTCGTTCTTGGTGCGCAGGCCCTTGAGGTGCTCGGACGCACGCAACAGCGCAACGCCGCCGCCCGGCAGGATGCCTTCCTCGACCGCCGCGCGGGTCGCATGCATCGCGTCATCAACGCGATCCTTGCGCTCCTTGACCTCGACCTCGGTCGCGCCGCCGACGCGGATCACCGCGACGCCGCCGGCGAGCTTGGCCAGACGCTCCTGCAGCTTCTCGCGGTCGTAGTCCGAGGTGGTCTCCTCGATCTGCGCCTTGATCTGCGCCACGCGCGCCTCGATGTCGGCCTTCTTGCCGGCGCCGTTGACGATCGTGGTGTTCTCCTTGTCGATCATCACCTTCTTGGCGCGGCCGAGCATGGAGAGCGTGACGTTCTCGAGCTTGATGCCGAGATCTTCCGAGATCGCCTGGCCGCCGGTCAGGATCGCGATGTCCTGCAGCATGGCCTTGCGGCGATCGCCGAAGCCCGGCGCCTTGACGGCCGCAACCTTCAGACCACCGCGGAGACGGTTCACCACAAGCGTGGCCAAAGCCTCGCCTTCGACGTCTTCCGCCACGATGACGAGCGGCTTGCCGGTCTGGACCACGGCCTCGAGCAGCGGGAGCAGTTCGTTCAGCGAGGAGAGCTTCTTCTCGTTGATCAGGATGTAGGCGTCGTCCATCTCGACGCGCATCTTGTCGGCGTTGGTGACGAAGTAGGGCGAGATGTAGCCGCGGTCGAACTGCATGCCTTCGACGACATCGAGTTCGGTCTCGAGCGACTTGGCTTCCTCGACCGTGATGACGCCTTCGTTGCCGACCTTCCTCATGGCGTCCGCAAGGAACTTGCCGATCTCGGCGTCGCCATTGGCGGAGATGGTGCCGACCTGGGCGATTTCCTCGTTCGAGGTGACCTTCTTGGAGTTCTTTTCGAGGTCGGCGACCACGGCTTCGACCGCGAGATCGATACCGCGCTTGAGATCCATGGGGTTCATGCCGGCGGCAACCGCCTTGGAACCTTCGCGGACGATCGCGGCGGCCAGGACGGTCGCCGTGGTGGTGCCGTCACCGGCCGCATCCGCCGACTTGGAGGCGACTTCGCGCACCATCTGGGCGCCCATGTTCTCGAACTTGTCGTCGAGCTCGATTTCCTTGGCGACGGTGACGCCGTCCTTGGTGACGCGGGGAGCGCCGAACGACTTGTCGAGCACGACGTTGCGGCCCTTCGGGCCGAGCGTGACCTTGACGGCGTTGTTGAGGATGTCGACGCCGCGCAGCATGCGATCGCGGGCGTCGACGCCGAATTTGACTTCTTTGGCTGACATATCTTGTTTCCCTTGAATTGATCTGGTGATGGAAAGGCGCTTAAGCGGCCTTCTTCTTGGTCTGGACGTCGGTGATGACGCCCATGATGTCGCTCTCCTTCATGATCAACAGCTCCTGGCCGTCGATCTTGACCTCGGTGCCCGACCACTTGCCGAACAGCACGCGGTCGCCAACCTTGATATCGATCGGGATCAGCTTGCCGGCTTCGTCGCGGCCACCCGGGCCGACGGCGATGACTTCGCCCTGCGACGGTTTCTCCTTGGCAGTGTCGGGAATGATGATACCGCCTGCGGTCTTCTCCTCGGCGTCGATACGCTTGACCACGACGCGGTCGTGAAGCGGACGGAATTTCATGCAGTCCTCCTAAGCTATTGATGATGATTTCAGATTTTGAAAAGTTGGCAGTCTCTGCCGACGAGTGCCAGCAGGCGAGACGGATTTAGGCCAGAGTTGTTTCGGGGACAAGTGCCTCTAGCAAAAAAATTGGCACTCGGAAATGGCGCCTGCCATTTCGTGCGCCATCATTAATTGGGCCGCGCGAGTTTCCAAAGCGGTGTTAGCACCTGCGGTAAGGTGCTGCCAAGGCGCCATTTTTCAACAGTTCGTTAAACATTTAGGCTTGTGATGGGTTGGTATCGTGCGTCACATTTCTCTCATGTGAGCGCATCGTGAATCGGGTGGCTCCCCCGTGGCGGCCATCCGGACCTGCGCTCCTTCAATGGAGGTCGGGCATGATCTCGCGGGTTGGGGTTGTTTCCGAGGATTTCCGGAAGCAGGTGCTGGGTTACGGTCTGACGACGGCGCAGATCCTGTATCGGATGCCGGATCATCCCTCGTTGCTGCAGACCTATGTCTGGCAGAACTACGATCTGTTTCCGAAATTTCCCGCGCTGACGGACTTTCTGCACTTCTGGCAGCGAAAACTCGACGGTCCGTTGTACTCGGTCACCGTTGCGCATTCCAAGCTGATCAAGCCGGCCGAACTGCGCGCCATCGACGGCGTGTTCCGTTTGCACTGAGTTGGAACCTGAAGGGTGGGTTAGCCGCCACGTGCGCGGTCCTTCGACGCAATAGTGCGGAAGGCGTAACCCACCATATTTGATGGTTGGTGGGTTACGCTTCGCTAACCCACCCTACGAAGCCTCATTTGTGATAGCTTTGCTCTCCGACAGGGAGGAGAAGCAGAGATGGCCAAAAAGAAATCGAACAAGCCGGCCTCGCGCGCGGCCGCCAAATCGCGGGCCACGAAAAAATCCGCGCAAGCCAAATCGCCGGCGCGCAAGGGGGCCGCCAAGGCATCGGCGCGCAAAAAGCTTTCTGCGAGCGGGCGTGCGCAAGCCCGGCCAAGGCGCATTGTTCCAAAGCAGCGCGTCGCCATCAGCCATCACCGCGACGAGGATTTCAAGGCCGACGGCTTGCGCGCTTACGCCAAATATCGCGATCTCGGCATTGCCGATGCAACGGGCGGTCTGGCGCGCGCGCATGTGATCCGCCTGATCGGGCCGTGCAATCCGGAGGAAGTTTCCAAACTGCATTTCCACGATGTCGACTTTCAGATGGTCTATGTGCTCAAGGGCTGGGTGAAAACCTACATGGAAGGGCAGGGCGAGAACTTGATGAAGGAAGGTTCGAGCTGGACCCAGCCGCCGCGGATCAGGCACCTGATCATGGATTATTCCGACGACGTCGAGTTGCTCGAGGTGATCCTGCCCGCCGATTTCAAGACGGTCGAACTTGCGGCGTGACTCAATTCGAAATTCGAAGACTGAGGCCATCTTATCCCTCCCCCTTGTGGGGAGGGTGGTGCGCGGCGAGCGCCAGCGAACAAGCACCGGGTGGGGGTCTGAGTTGACAGTATTCGATGGGGCAGTGCCCCCACCCCGGCCTTCGGCCGACCCTCCCCACGCTCCGCGGGGGAGGGTTGCTCATCGAAACGCATGATCTCCACCTATCGCGAAGACATCGACTGGCTGCGTGCCATCGCCGTGCTGGCGGTGGTCGCGTTCCATTTCGAAACACCCGGAGTGTTCGGCGGCTTTGTCGGCGTCGACATCTTCTTCGTGATCTCGGGCTATTTGATCACCGCCATCATCGCCGACGAACTGAAAAGGGACGCCTTCTCCTTTGGGCGATTTTACGAGCGGCGGGTGCGGCGTCTGCTGCCGGCGCTCTATGCGATGGTATCGCTGACGGCGATTCCATCCTTCCAGTATCTTTTGACCTCCGAACGGGCGGAATTCTTTCGCTCGATTGGCGCGGTCGTGACCTTCACCTCGAATTTCTTCTTCTTCTTCCAGACCGGCTATTTCGACCATGCCGCGGTGGAGAAGCCGCTGCTCCACACCTGGTCGCTCGCGGTGGAGGAACAGTTCTATCTGGCGCTGCCGCTGATGTTGTGGGCCGTTTCGCGCGTCGCGCGCGGCAGGCGTCTTGCGATTCCCACGGTGCTGGCAGTGCTGACCATCGCTTCCTTCGGCCTGAGCATCTGGCTGATGAAGACCGGGCAGTCCGCCAATGCCTTCTTCATGAGCCCGCCGCGGGCGTGGGAATTTCTGATCGGCGGCCTTGTGGCGTCTCCGAGCTTTCCGGTGCTGCGTCACGCTTTGGCGCAGCAGATTGCTCGCGGCATCGCGCTGGTCGTGATCGCAATCCCGATATTTTCATTGCGCCAGGGGCCGGGCTTTCCCGGCTTCAACGCGCTCGCGCCCTGCATCGGCGCCGCCGTCTTTATCTGGAGCGGCATCGGCGTGCCTACCTTGAATCGCAGTGTCTATGCGCCTCTCAACGTCGCGCGCTTCTTCGGGCAGATCTCCTATTCGCTTTATCTGTGGCATTGGCCGCTGTTCACCTTCGCGCGCTTCTCGAAGGACAGCCTCGCGCTGGACACCAGCGAAAAGCTTGCGCTGTTTGGGCTGACGGTCTTGATCTCCTATCTCTCCTGGCGATATCTCGAGCAACCATTCCGCACGCGTGCGGTGGCGCCGACACGGCGCATGGCGTTCGGCCTCGCCGGCGGGGCGAGCCTGGTGTTGCTGGCCGGCAGCTTCGTTGGCCTGGCGTTGAGCCGGACGCCGTCGGATGCGGACCGCGAGGCGGCCACGCTGGAAACCTACAGCGCCTATCAGTCTGAGTCGCTCTATCGCGTCGGAACCTGCTTCAAGTTCGACGGGAGCGCGTTTGACGATTCTTGCCTTGCGCTTGCGGGAGGAAAATCCAACTGGCTGTTGTGGGGCGACAGTCTCGCCGCGCATTATTTCTTCGGGCTGCGCAAGGCCGCCGATCCTGAAACGATCAACGTCCTCCAGGCGACCCAGGCTGCCTGCATGCCCACCCTGGATGCGGCGGCGCCGGGCCATGCGGGATGCCGCGGCTCCCGGACGCAAATGGATGCGTTCTTTCGCGATCGTAAGCCCGATCTCGTTATCATGTCCGCGGACTGGCTGGAATATGCGCGGGGCGCGAGATTTGACGCCGTGATTGCCGACCTCAGGGCGACGATTTCAAGACTCAATGGATTTGGCATCGCCGTCGTCGTGCTCGGGCCCCCCGTGCAGTTCAAGGCGAGGCTGCCCTCGATGCTGATGCGTACGCATCTGCGCGGAATCGAACCGCGGGCCGAGGATTTCGCGCTTCCCGCGATATTTTCGTTCGACCAGATGATGAAAGCCGCGTTGCCGGATCAGGTGAAGTTCTCCTACATTTCGGTGGTCGACGCCATCTGCCCGGCGCGGCAATGCCCGCTCACGCTTCCCGGTGGCGTGCCGCTGTCCTGGGATCACGCCCATCTCACCGCCGAAGGCTCGGCCTACGTGATGGAGAGGGTGACGAGATTGATTCAATCGAATCTGTTCCCGACGGCGGCTTCGCCGCAATAGCCGTTCAAGAACCCGGATCCTGCGATAGGCGAACGAGGTGGGCGGCGCGGGGGCCTAGCTCAACACCCCCACGATCGCGCCCATCAGGCAGGTTGTCAGCGTGCCCGAGACGATCGATTTCAGTCCGAGCGAATTGATCTCGTCACGCCGCTCCGGCGCCATGGTGCCGAGGCCGCCGACCATGATGCCGAGGCTTCCGAAATTGGCAAAGCCGCACATCGCATAAAGCATGATCAGCCGCGAGCGCGGATCGAGCGCATCCACGCCGAGTTTCGACAAATCGACATAAGCAATCAGCTCGTTGAGCACGGTTTTCGTCCCCATCAGGCTGCCCGCCGTGATGGCCTGCGCCCACGGCAGGCCCATCAGCCAGCACACCGGGGCCATGACGTAGCCGAGCATTCTTTGCAAGGTGATCGCGCTGCCGCCGGCATCCGGCAAAAGTCCGAGAAGTGCGTTGGCGAGATAGACCAGCGCCACCAGTACGATCAGCATGGCAATGATGTTCAGCAGCAATTCGAGGCCCGCGGTCGTTCCCTTGACGATGGCATCCATGGTGGAGGAGGCGTGCATCTCCGGGTCGATCAAGGCGCCGCTGGTATGTCTGTCGCTCGTCTCCGGCACCATGATCAGGCTGACGAGGATCGCGGCCGGCGCGCCCAGCACCGAGGCGATGACAAAATGCGCCGCCGCATCGTCTATCAGCGGCGCGAGCAGGGTGGCGTAGAGCACGAGCACGGTGCCGGCGATACCCGCCATGCCGCCGGTCATCACCAGAAACAGTTCGCTGCGCGTGAGTTTTGCGAGATAAGGACGGATGAAAAGCGGCGCTTCCACCATGCCGAGAAAAATGTTGGCGGCGGTGGAAAGCCCGACCGCGCCGCCGATCCCGAGCGTGCGCTCCAGAAGCCACGCCATGCCGCGCACGACCGGCGGCAAGACGCGCCAGTAGAACAGAAGCGTCGTCAGCACGCTCATCACCAGCACGATCGGAAGTGCCTGGAACGCCAGGATGAAATCGGAGCCCGGCGCTTTCAGATCGTACGGCAGTGCGCCGCCGCCGAGATATCCGAACACGAAGGAAGTGCCGGCGCGCGAGGCGGACGCGATCGCCCCGACCGCGTCATTGATCGCGCCGAAAACCCGGCTCACCACGGGAATCTTGATCAGCACGATCGCAGTAATCAGCGTGACGAAAAGGCCGATGGCTGCCTGGCGAAGCGAAACCGCGCGGCGGTTCTCGCCAAATACCCAGGCAAGCGCCAGCAACACGAAAACGCCGAATGCCGATTGCAATTGCAGCATGATGCCCCCGAACACCCCGAATAATGATTATGACAGCGATGCAGTTCAAAGCGCAATGCCGTGCGCTTGCGGACAATACCGCCATTGACTTTGAACCCACGCGGGTGGTCCGATTCAAACATTCGCATCCCGTTGCCGCGGGCGCTTTTGCGAATGCTAGAATCAAAGGACCACTAATAAATATGTGTTTCTAGTGGAGTATCGGATTTGACATTCGCTTTGCAAATCTGTGGCGAGGAGGGTAGCGAATGACAAATCCACTCCACTAGCCACCGATCGATCATGTCCTCCACCGCGACGCCCGCCAGCCGGTCCGCTCTGTTCAGGCAAGGCTCGTTCGTTTGCTTCCTGTTGTCGCGAAGCCTGTCACGCTTCTCGAGCCAGATCGCGGCGGTCGCGATCGGCTGGCAGGTCTATGATCTCACGACCAGCGCCTTTCTGCTCGGCATGGTCGGACTGGTGCAATTCCTGCCGACCGCGCTCCTGGTCCTGGTCGCCGGACACGCCGCCGACCGCTACCAGCGCAAGCGCGTTGTGCAGCTCTGTCAATTGGCCGAGGCGCTGACCGCGCTGTTCCTCGCTCTCGGCGCCTATGCCGGCTGGCTGACGGTTACGCAGATTTTCATCGCCACTGCGGTCCTTGGCACGACCGGCGCGTTTGAAAGTCCGGCCACCGCGGCGCTGTTGCCGTTGATCGCGCCGCAAGGCTCGCTGCAGCGCGCGACCGCGCTGTCAAGCGGCGCGACGCAAGTGGCAACCATCGCCGGACCCGCGCTCGGCGGGCTCGCCTACGCGATCTCACCCGGGCTCGCTTACGCGATCATGGTCCTGTTCTGGCTGTTGGCCGCGCTGTTCACCGGCGCGATTCGCGTCACGCAAGCTGCCGTGGAGAAGGATTCGGCGACGCCTTCCGACCTCTTCGCCGGCGTCCGCTTCATCCGCGAAAATCCCGCCATCCTCGGCACCATATCGCTCGATCTCTTTGCCGTGCTGTTCGGCGGCGTTACGGCGCTGCTGCCGATCTATGCGCGCGACGTCCTCGAGACCGGTCCTTTCGGCCTCGGCATCCTGCGCGCCGCGCCCGCAGTCGGCGCGCTGCTGATGACCGCGCTGTTGGCCCGACACGCCATTCATCGCCGCGTGGGATTGCGGATGTTTCAGGCGGTGATCATCTTCGGCGTGGCGACCGTGGTGTTTGCGCTGTCGCACTGGATATGGCTTTCGCTGCTTGCGCTTGCAGCGCTTGGCGCGGCCGATACGGTCAGCGTCGTGATCCGCTTTTCGCTTGTCCAGCTTTCCACGCCCGACGAGATGCGCGGCCGGGTCGGTGCGGTGAACTTCCTGTTCATCAATGCTTCCAACCAGCTCGGTCAGTTCGAAAGCGGCGTCACCGCGGCCTTGTTCGGCGCGGTGCCGGCCGCCGCTTTCGGAGGGATAGCGACGATTGCGGTCGCACTGCTCTGGATGAAGCTGTTCCCCTCACTGCGTAAGGTCGAGCGGCTGGAGTAGGGCTCCAGCGCGTCGAACTCGAGCGCGGTGCGTTTCATTTCCGTAGGCGCCATACGGAAATTTTGCCGGCGGGATCGAGGTGGAGCAGCTCCAGAAAGTCCGGCGTTTCGCTGCGGGCGAGCCGCGCCTCCAACCCCTCTGGCGCCAGCTTGATGATCCTTTGATCGGGGCCTGCCGAGCAGGTGACCAGGTAGTCGACGTGTCGGTCCGACAAGATCTGCTTTGCGGTGGGCAAGGGCGCCAGCATCAAGCTGATCAATGCCGCGTTGCCGTCATTGTTGCGATGGTATGGGCCCGCAAAGACATCGTGGTTTGTTTCGGCAAGAATCGCCGGTCCGAGATCGACCGGCGCCATCACGCGTCCCTTCGCAAGTTGCTTTAAGGGAGCGACGTCCGACAAGCTCCGGCACGGTGACGGTTTGGGGATCGGCTCCTGCTTGAAGATGTCATACAGCATCGGCTTCGCCACGGCCCCAACGGTAAGAAGGCTGAGAGGTGATGCAACGACCGATAAAAGAAGCAGGTTTCGTCGGGAAGCAAAGTTGGGCCACAGAACAGTCAGGCTCGCGGCAAAAACCGGAGCTGCCAGCATCGTTGCCGCGGCAGTGCCCCGCACTTGCCAAAAGCTGAATCCGATCAGCGCCGCCAAAGGCGCGATGCCAGCAACCCAGCGAAACCTTTCAGGCAGAGGGGACCTGATAAGTGCCATCACGGCGAAGCCCATCGCCATGATCGGAAACCCGTAGGAGGCAAGGACCTTCTCCGGAAAAAGATGCAGCATCCTGCCGAATGAGATCGATTCGGCGACGTTGTTGACCCACAACGATACGATGATCGGATCGAGACGCGCGAAGGGCGAGGCGATACATCCGGGAAACAATGAGAGGAACGCGCCGACCAAGACCGCTGCCAACACCCCTGCGCCAACCACGCGCATGCCTGGTGTCGAATGGAAGCGATCAATTGCGACCGCGAGCACCAGGCCGATGCCGCCGCCGGCAGTCAACAGCAGACCCGGTCCACCGAAGGCATCACATACCTGCGCGGTCAACGAAGACGGCGGAAGCAACGCTGGTGCGAGCAGGAGCGAGGATGCCGCCAGCCCCGCTCCGAAGGCGCCAGCCTGCCGCGCGACGGCGGCACCGCGCCAAACAAACAGGCCAAAGATCGCAACGCCTGTCGCGGCGATGGCAGGCAGCATTTCGATGCCGATCGCCAGCGATAGCGACGCGATCAGGCCGCCCAGAGCGGCCTTGACGGCGCTCCGCTCGATCTGGATCGTCATCAGGACGAGTGCGAGCAACAAGTCGATCTGCGCGTTGTGGTGATCGATTGCGCCTGGTCGGAAATGGACGAGGGCCGGAATGGACAGCACGGCCAGCACCACCGCCGCTATCACCGGATTGACGCCGTTGCTCATTTGCCTCGCAATCGCCGCTATCAACGCCAATGCGACGGCAAATAGCAGCGCCGGCCAAAAATACAGTGTCACGGCTTCAGCGCCGTGCATACCAAGCAGTGGCTTCAGCAACAGGATTGACGCGGCCAATGGCGCGTCAATGAGGCGCGACCAATGCATCGATAGGCCAGGTGGATCCATCCTGTGTTGGAACAGATCGAACCAGCTTTGCCCACCGATCAAGTCGCGGACCTCGACCAGCCGCATGGCATCATCGGTGGACAGGGCATCGAAGATGCCGCCATCGATCGCGGGCGACGCAAGCGTGACCGATGCAGCCAAAAACAGCAGCGATATCAATATTATTGGATACGCGCCGCCTTGTTCTTCCTGCGATGCGCAGCCTGAGGTCAAACTGAGGTCAGACATCGTTTCCGCATCGCTCGTACCGGATAAGGGCGAGTTCCCGCTTTCCGAAGTTCGTATGGGAGCGAGCCGCAAAGGCTAGCGAACTTCGGAATCGGAGCACTAGTGATCGCGGTTACGTCAGGCAGCGACATTCCGACGGTGCTAGCCCCGCCCCACGAACGGCATCTTGCTTGCCATGACAGTCATGAACAGAACGTTAGCATCGAGCGGCAAGTTCGCCATATAGGCCACCGCGTCGCCGACAGCCTTGGCGTCCATGCGCGGCTCCGGCATCTTGCGGCCGTCCGGTTGCAGCACGCCGTCGACCATTCGGTCCGTCATGGGGGTAGCGGCATTGCCGATGTCGATCTGCCCGACCGCGATGTCGTAGGCACGGCCATCGAGATTGGAGGCCCTGGTCAGGCCGGTGATGGCGTGTTTCGTTGAAGTATAGGGCGCGGAAAACGGCCGCGGCGCATGCGCGGAGATCGAGCCGTTATTGATAATGCGGCCGCCGCGCGGGGTCTGGTCCTTCATGATGCGGAAGGCGTGCTGCGTGCACAGGAACGGCGCGGTCAAGTTGGTGTTGACCACCGCCTGCCATTGCGACAGTCCGAGGTCCTCGAACGGCACCGGCGGGGCGCCCATGCCGGCATTGTTGAACAGCACATCCAGCCGGCCGTAAGTGTCCATCACCTTGGCAAACAAGGCGGCGATCGAGCCCGGATCGGTCATGTCAGCCGGAACGGCGAGGCTCTTGCCGCTCGGCCCGAGCTTTTGCGTCTCCTCAAGTTTGTCCTTGCGCCGTCCGGCGAGCACGACCGTGAAACCGGCGTTCATCAGCGCCAGCGATGCCGCACGTCCGACGCCGGTTCCGGCACCGGTCACCACTGCGATCTTGTTCTTGGGCTCGCTCATCTTGTTTCCTACCTTTTATGTTTTGGGTGTTTCGGTCTTGTAGGGCGGTCGTGGAATGTTTTGATGTGCCGCGCGCAACGCCGCCGACCATCGCGAGCGCAAATCGTGGAAATAGGGTTCGCCCGCCTCGATGCGGTGATTGAGATCGGCGTCGCAAACATCGGTGCGCACGACCAGCACGTCGATCGGCAGGCCCACCCCGAGATTGGAGCGCATCGTCGAGTCCATCGAGATCAGGCTGGTCTTGAGCGCCTCGTACAATTCGACATCGTAGTGCATGGCGCGGTCGAGCACCGGCTTGCCGTATTTATGTTCGCCGATCTGCAAATAAGGCGTGTCGGTGGTGCATTCGATGAAATTGCCGGCCGGATAGATCATGAACAGCCGCATCCGCGAGCCCTTGATCTGGCCGCCGAACAGGAACGATACGTCGAAACTGATGTCTTCCGACTTCAGCGCCGTGTCTTCGGTGGCGTGGACCGCGCGTATCGCTCTGCCGATGCGCTGGGCGGCCTGGAACATGGTCGGCGCGTTCAGCAGGGTTTCGAGTTCGCCCGTTTCGGGGTCCTCCATCCCCTCGGTCAAAGTGGAGAGCACTGACTGGCTGATCGCGAGGTTTCCGGCGCTGGCGACCGCCATGATGCGCTCGCCCGGCTTGGAGAAGATATGAAGCTTGCGAAAGGTCGAGACGTTGTCGAGCCCGGCATTGGTACGGGTGTCGGCGATCATGACGAGCCCGTCCCGCACCAGCACTCCGCAGCAATAAGTCATCTCTGCTTCCCCGCACTCCAGGCGCGCGAAATTACTATCCAATTTCGCAACAGGCGTCCAACCCCAATCCCTTGCGCGTGCCTGGGGCAGGGTTTGCAAATCAGACGCCTCTGGATCACGATGGCTTCGAATTCGAAGGCGAAGGACATGAAAAGGCGGGTCCTCCTTGGCGGTCCGGTTTTGGCCGCACTGATCATCCGGAGCGTGACGGGCGTTTTCGCCGGTCCTTTCGAGGACGGCATGGCGGCCTATAACCGCGGCGACTATGTGCCGGCGTCCGCCGTGTTCCGTGCGCTCTCCGAACAGGGCAATGCGGAAGCCCAGGTTCTGCTGGGCGTGATGTACCGCAGGGGCAGGGGGTCAGGCGCAGTTCGGCTCGCGCCTATCTGTGGCTCAGCCGCGCCGCCTCGCGCGGCAATGCGAGGGCGAAAACGGAATTGCGCGAGGTTTCGCAGGGCATGACGGCGGAAGAGCTGGCGAAAGCGAGAGAGATCGCGAAGGCCTGCGAGGCGTCGAATTACCAGACCTGCGAGTATTAGTGGATGATGAAATTTGAACTATAACCGCGCTGAAGGTCTGCTCCCTCTCCCACTGTGAGAGGGCGGGGGTGAGGGGTTACGGCCTCTCGTGAGAGCAATGGCCCCTCACCCGGATCGCGTCTTTCGACGCGATCCGACCTCTCCCCAACGGGCAGAGGTGAACCAAAGTTCTCTGAGAGATCGATGATCGCCACGCCGCTGGCTAGTACTCACGACTGGCTCTGCCATTGACCGGGCCGTCCGACCTGCTCGACCCTGACCGCAACCGTCAGCGTCTCGTTGCCGCCGCCATAGCGGGTGCCGCGCACGGGGGCTGCGCCGAGATAATCCAGGCCCACGGCGACGCGGGCGTGGGCATCCGTGGTGCAGATGGCGTTAGCCGCATCGAATCCGACCCAGCCGAGATTTGGCACAAATGCTTCAGCCCAGGCGTGACCGGCCGGCTGATCGAGCTCGCCGTCCGAGCGCAAGAAATGCCCGGAAATGAAGCGCGCCGGAACGCCGGCCGAGCGTGCGCAGGCGATGAGGATATGGGCGTAGTCCTGGCAAACGCCGCGCTTGATGGCGAAGGCCTCGATTGCCGAGGTGCCGCTGTGGGTAGGGTCCTCGTCGAAGGTCATGTCGTCGTTGATCTGGAGCATCAGCGCGTGAAGAAACCCGAGCACGTCCGCTTCCGATTCGGAGCGCAACTCGCTGGCGAATGCGGCCATCCCCGGATTGACTTCGGTCAGCGGTGTCGAGCGCAGGAACAGGCTTGGCGGGAACCGCTCGTCGGCGCCGCGGAGCACCCCGCCGGTATCGTGGGTCTCGATCAGGCCTTCGACGTTGATGGTGACGTCGGAGATCGCGCCTTCGGTCAGCACGTGGGTGATGTTGCCGAACGCGTCCTGATGCATTTGCAGCCGCGAATCGGTGGAGACACCGATCTGCCATTCGGCGACATATTGGCCGTCATGGCTTCCGGGCGTCATCCGCAGGATCTGGATGATGCCGGTCGCGGGTGGCTCGTAGCGGTAGGTGGTGGAATGGGCGATGCGCAGGCGCATGAGGGAGACGTTCCGATCAGCGGGTTGTTGCCGCGAGGCGAGGAAGCTCCCTCTCCCATGGGGAGAGGGTCGGGGTGAGGGGGTAAGGGGGTACGGTCTATCGATCATGAGGCCATACCCTCACCCGGATCGCATCCTAGGATGCGATCCGACCTCTCCCCTTGGGAGAGATAAAGTGCGGAGGTGTTTGATCGCACGTCAACGACTCCCACATCAGATCAGATACTGCCGGGTGATGATTTCGCCGAGCCTTGAGTTGTCGGCGATGAATTCCTGGATGAATTCATGAACACCGTGCTGGAAGATATCATCCATATGGCTGTGCTCCAGCCGGTTGCGGATGCCGCGGGCGTGGCGCTGGGCGGCGCCCTGGCGGCCATAGGCGACCCCGATCTGGTCGAGATTGCGCACCAGATTGCCGTAACAGCTTGCCAGCGAACGCGGCAGTGAATCGTTGAGGATCAAGAGGTCGGCGATCAGCCATGGTTTGAGCGTTTCGCGATAGACCCAGTGATAGGCGGTGAGGGCTGAGACCGAGCGCAGGATCGAGGTCCATTGATAATAGTCGAGCGGACCGCCGACATGTTCTTCCTCGGGCAGCAGCACATGGTATTTCACGTCCAGAATTCGCGCCGTGTTGTCGGCGCGCTCCAGATGCACCCCTAACCGCGAAAACCAGTAGGCGTCGTTGCGCAGCATGGTCCGGTAGGCCGAGCCGTCGAAGCGCAATGAGGTTTCCTGCACGAAGCGCAAGAACTTGGCCAATTCCTCGCGGCTCCTGGTGCCCTTGCACCAGACTTCCTGCAATTCGATCCAGGCGGAATTGATGGTGTCCCACATCTCGCTCGTGAGCGCGGTGCGGACCGAACGGGAATTGAGCCGTGCGTTTTCGATGCAGTTGCGGATCGAGGACGGATTGTCCGGCGCAAAGGACAGGTAGTCCACGACGCTCTGCTCGTCGGCCTGCTCATGGCTCTCGTAAAAACTTTCGCCGACGCCGGCGGTCATCAGCGCCGAATCCCATTCGTTGGTCTTGCCGATATAGGCGCTTGGCAGTGCGGTCACGCGCAGCGTGGCCTCGATGGCTCGCGCCAGATATTCCGCCCGTTCGACGTAGCGGGCGAGCCAGTAGAGATTTTCAGCGGTGCGCGACAGCATTTAAGAATTCTACTTGAAGATTGGGAAACCTACCCCTGAAAGGGGGAGGTCGGCGCGCAGCGCCGGGAGCGGGTCTTTCGGCACAGCCGTTAACCCCCACCCCAACCCTTGCAGGGGGAGGGAGCGCCTTGAGCACACGGCTGAAGCGATCTCACTCATCCAGAATCCAGGTGTCCTTGGTGCCGCCACCCTGGCTCGAATTCACCACCAGCGAGCCCTGCTTCAGCGCCACGCGGGTCAACCCGCCCGGCACGATGGTGACGTGATGGCTTCCGGTCAGCACGAAGGGGCGCAAATCGACATGGCGCGGCGCAAGGCCGGATTCGGTGCAGGTCGGACAGGTGGAGAGCGCGAGCGTCGGCTGGGCGATAAAACCCTCCGGCTCGCGCTTGAGCTTGTCGCGAAAGGCCTCGATCGTGGCCTTGGTCGCCGCCGGGCCGATCAGCATGCCGTAGCCGCCGGAGCCGTGCACTTCCTTCACCACCAGATCGTTCAAATGGTCGAGCACATAGGCGAGGTCCTGCGGCTCGCGGCAGCGCCAGGTCTGCACGTTTTTCAGCACCGGCTCCTCGCCGAGATAGAATTTCACGATCTCGGGCATGTAGGAGTAGATCGCCTTGTCGTCGGCAATCCCGGTTCCGACCGCGTTGGCGAGCGTGATATTGCCGGCGGCATAGGCCGACATCAGGCCGGGGACGCCGAGCGCCGAATCCGGGCGGAAGGTGAGCGGATCGAGGAAATCATCGTCGACCCGGCGGTAGATGACGTCGACGCGCTTGAGGCCTTCGGTGGTGCGCATGAACACCACCTCGTCCTTGACGATGAGGTCGCGGCCTTCGACCAGCTCGATACCGAGCTTGTCGGCCAGGAACGAATGTTCGTAATAGGCGGAATTGTAGACGCCGGGCGTCATCAGCGCGACGGTCGGTTCGGACGAGGCGCTAAGCGGCGCCACCGACCGCAACGCCGCCAGCAATTCGTCCGGGTACCTTTCCACCGGCGCGATGCGGTGGCGGGCGAACAGGTCCGGAAACAGCCGCATCATGATTTCGCGGTTTTCCAGCATGTAGGAGACGCCGGACGGCGTGCGCGCATTGTCTTCCAGCACGATGAAGCTTTCCGCATCGACCCGGATGATGTCGATGCCGGCGATATGGACATAGACGTCGTGCGGCACCGCCTGACCGTTCATCTCGGGGCGGAACACAGGGTTCTGGAAGATCAGGTCTTCGGGAACGAGGTTGGCGCGCAGGATATCGCGGCCGTGATAGATGTCGCGCAGGAACATGTTGAGCGCGCGCACCCGCTGCCTCAGGCCTTTTTCGAGCAGGATCCATTCCCTCGCGGACATGATCCGGGGGATCACGTCGAAGGGGATCAGCCGCTCCTGGGCTTCGGTATCGCCATAGACCGCGAAGGTGATGCCGATCCGGCGGAACAGGAGTTCTGCTTCCTGCCTTCGATATTCCAGGGCGTCGGCCGGCGTCTCCTTCAACCAGCGCGCCAGTTCCCGGTAAGCGCTGCGAATCTCGCCGCCGACGCCGTTCATTTCATCGAACGCAACTGCCATCGATCCCGACTGCCCTTCGATGCCCTATCGACATGGTAGCAAGGCTCGGGCCAGCGCGATATGCATTGTCATTTGCCGGAAACAATGGGGATAGTGCACAAAAAACGGCTGGCGGTTGCTTATTTCCTCAGCAAAAATCGCCGAACTTCAATGGGTTGGCTGGACAACAATATCCAGGCGCGTATCTCGGCCGCCTAAATCGTGCGAGTTGAGGAGAAATCATGACTGAAATCGTCACGGCTGGACTTCTGGTGATCGGCGACGAGATCCTGTCCGGGCGGACCAAGGACAAGAACATCGGCTTCATCGCGGAATACCTGACCAATATCGGCATCGACCTCAAGGAGGTCCGCGTCGTCGCCGACGAAGAGGCCGAGATCATCGCCGCGCTCGATGCGCTCCGCCACCGTTATACCTACGTCTTTACCACCGGCGGCATCGGGCCGACCCATGATGACATCACCGCGGATGCGGTCGCCAAGGCGTTCGCCGTCGGCATCGACCATCATCCGGAGGTGGTGGCGCGGTTTCGCGAGCGCTGGGGCGAGGCCGATCTGAATGAGGCGCGGCTGCGCATGGCGCGGATTCCCGATGGCGCCGAGTTGATCCAGAGCGCCACCATCCTCGCCCCCGGTTTCAAGCTCGGCAATGTCGTCGTGATGGCGGGCGTGCCCTCGATCATGCAGGCGATGCTCGACGCCGCCGCCGCCGGGCTCGAGACCGGCGTGAAGATCATCGCCGAGACGATCGAGGCGGGCGGCATTCCCGAGGGACGCTACGGCGACGCCTTGAGCGCGATCGCCGCGGCGCATCCCGGCGTCGCGATCGGCTCCTACCCCTCCTTCGCGGACGGGCGCTTTCGCAACCAGATCGTGGTCCGGGCCAAGGAGCCGGCGAAGATCGCCGCCGCGCGCGAGGCGATCGCCGCCCTCGGCGTCGCCGTGCATACGCCGAATGAGGCGATCGGGGTCGAGGCGGCGCGCCTGCGCGCCCGCCACCCGATCAGCGTCCCCGACGCCTACTGCCTCGCGACGGCG
>NZ_DATMLW010000135.1:0-2622 GCF_035570375.1 Bradyrhizobium sp.
GAGCAGTTGCGGAAGTGTGTCCTCAACGGCTGAACGGAAGCGCCCAAGATGTCGAGGCCGACCAGCAAGCGCTTCGTCCGCATATCGCCGGAGCAGATCGTTCAGATAATTGTCACGCTTGGCAAGTGGCAACGAAGCCACGGGCGCGGGAAAGACGATCTCGTCGGCGCCCGCGCCGAACTCTACATCTGTCCCGAAGAATTTTCTGAACTCCGCAGGTATCGCGTCGCGATTGTGTCTGACCCTCAAATGGCGCGGTGCCAAGCGGGTGCCCGTAATCTGCCGGCAAATTCGGATCACCGTCACCAGCCAGAACTCGATTTGATGGCGGTCCGATTGCCGGTCGACGTTGACGTAATCAAGAGCAATCGCAGCCGCACGATCGTCCTGGCGGAAATGCAAGCGGACGCCATCGTTCATGATGCCGCTATATCTCTCGGCATTGCGAATCGCATCCGCAAGCCGCTCAGACGACGCGATCACATAGTAAACCAGCCCAATTTCGCGCAAGTCGAAATCATGGCCCAGGTGAAATCCGAGGAGTTCATCCCCGAGTTCTTGGGCAACGAGGTCCAAGATCCTGATTTGCTTGGACACCTCAAGATGTATCGAGTCATTGTAAGCCTGCTCGGCGGTCGCCCCCGCCTGGGCGAGAATGGGTCCTGCATCTTTGCCAAACTCGCGCAGCCGTACACAAGCGAGGCGGGCAATTCCGCCGGTAGCGGTGGGTATGGAGCTAAGCCTGTCAGTTTGGTTGTAACTCATGCGAGTCAATCCGGCTTGCACCAGTCTTCGCAGCGCTTCCCACAGTACTTTTCTGTTGCCTCTTATAAGCCCACCACCCGCGGTATTGGATTTAGGATGTTCGCGGGTTGGCGCGTTCGTATTGATATGGATCAAGAACATCTCCACTGATCCAAATATCGCCGAAGGAACGCTTGGGAGACGGCGGAAGCTGGCGCGGGATCGATAGTTAAGGTCAGCGACGCTTTTCGCGCCACCGTTATTCCAGCTGCATGCGGACGCCTTTGGCGCCATTGAGCAACCGCCGCAGGTGAAAGCCGGCAAGATTGTCGTCGGCATGTAGTCCGACCAGCTCCGCGAACGCCGGCATCGCCGCCGCTTCGCCCGCCTCGAGCTTGGCGAAGGCTTCGCAATATTGCGTCGTCAGCGGCTTATTGAAGGTTGCCGCCGGCAACGGCTCGTAGGCGCGAAGCGGCTCGCTGCGGCCCCGCAGCACGAGATCGCCGACCGGCCGCCCCGAAAAGTTCCCGGAGCCATCGGCAACCGTAGCGCTGACGCAAATCCGGGTGCCGAGGAATTTGTTGGCGGCCTCCAGCCTGGCGGCGATGTTGATGGTGTCGCCATATGCCGTGTAGTCGAAAAAGCGGCTGCCGCCGAAATTGCCGACCAGCGCCGGGCCAGCGTGAACGCCGATGCGGGTCGCGCCGAAGTTCACGCCTTTCGACTTCCAGCGACCGCGAAACGCCTCGGCCCAGCTATCGAGGTCGTTCGCGCATGCAACCGCGCGCGCCGCATAATCCGACTGATCTTCGGGGGCGTTGAAGAGAATCTGGATTGCATCACCGATGATCTTGGCAACGGTGCCTTCATGGGCGAACACGATGTCGGTCATGCCGCCCACATATTCATTGAGCAGCGCGCCCAGCACCTTCGGCGCGGCAGCTTCCACCACGGTAGTAAACCCGGTGATGTCGGTGAAAACGGCCGCGACCTCCCGCCAATGCACCTCCAAGCCGTTGCCCTCGCCGACGGCCGCGAGCCGGGAGGCGATCTGCGGCGAAAAATACCGCGACAACGACGCATGCGCGCGCTCGGCTTCGGCCTGGCGGCGATGCGCCTCGCGCATCATCTCGACATGACGGATGGTCTTGTCGATCGTCATTTCCAGATCGCCGAAATCGATCGGCTTGGTCAGAAAATCGAACGCCCCGCAGTTCATGGCCGTGCGGATGTTGTTCATATCGCCGTAGGCAGAAACGATGATGGTCGACTTCTTGTCCTCCGCCTCCTGCAGTTTCTGCAATAACGACAGGCCGTCCATCCGCGGCATGTTGATATCGGATACCACCATGTCGACATGCGGGCATTGTTCGATGGACTGCAGCGCCTCGACGCCGTCATGGGCGAACACGAACCGCATCGCGCCGTCGCGGATCTGCTTGCGGAACTTCTGCAGCACGAGCCTCTCGAGATCGAGCTCGTCGTCGACCACGAGGATGGTTGCGGTCATGTGGACTGCCCGAGCCTGGTGTCGATCTTACTGCGCAGCAGCGCAAATTCGATCGGCTTGGTCAAAGCCCGACCGCACCGCGCTCGATCGCCTCGCGGCGTGTTTCCGCATCGCCATATAACCGACTTCATTCAATTACCTCATCGGCGCGTGCGAGCAACGACGGGGGCACAGTGAGGCCGAGGGCCTGCGCTGACTTTAGGTTGATCACCAATTCGAATTTGGTCGGCGCTTGCACTGGAAGATCAGCAGGCTTTTCACCCTTGAGAATCCGTCCGGCGTAAATACCCGCCTGACGATAGGCGTCCACGAGTCTCGTTCCATAACTGATCAAGCCGCCGGAAGCCGCGAATTCACCGAATGGGTAG
>NZ_DATMLW010000136.1:0-3386 GCF_035570375.1 Bradyrhizobium sp.
GGTCCGCCAGCAGCGAGTAGGTTTGTTCTGGAACGTGAACAGGCGCTCCGCGCGCGACGTTGACAATGTCGTTCAGGGAGACGTCACGATTGCGGTTGTGATTGATTTCGATGCTTGGACCGGCCACTTCTGGATCCTCCCCACCATATCATCTCGTAGAGTAACACGTTGGTTGATGGCAGCGGTAGCACGCGCCGCGACGGTCGCTTGTTCAGTGGCGCAGAACCTGTTTCGATAGCGACGAGAGTCAGAAGAGAGGGCAATGACGGAGGGAACTTCGGTGACGCTGCATTTTTTTAAAACGCGTTCTCGTACGTTCGATGCGCAATCCAGATTCCAGATGATGTCGCTGCGTACGACCTGACATCGTGTACTGGATTGCAGCGAACCGCACTCGGTGTCGATCCTTCGCCGCCGGTGTCGAACCAATGTAGGCGCAATCCTGTGGTCTGGAACCGGGGGGCGAGTGCCGGCGTCTCCGTATCTGACATTGATTTATATGGACGGTATATCGCATCCGCTCTCAATTCATGGCGTCAGGAGCGGCGGCACTTATGGGATCATTCGCGGCGGCGGAGGATCGGCAATCAGAAATCCCGGCGCGGAACACCGGGGTTTTTCAAGTCTGGACGACCATCATCGGGAGTTGATCGCCCAGATAGCAAATAGTACCGGGAATCGATCATCCACCTTTATTTGCCATAGCCGACGTATCTTTCCGCCGCGCATTGATTTTAGGCGCAGCACGATTCTTTCAATTTACCGCATCAGCTTACACTCGCCAAATTAAGCCCGCGTTCCCGCGCGCAGGCCAAGGCATCATCGTAACCGGCGTCGGCGTGGCGCATCACGCCGCTGGCGGGGTCGTTCCATAATACGCGCTCGATGCGCCGCGCGGCTTCCGGCGTGCCGTCGCACACGATCACCATTCCCGCATGCTGCGAATAGCCGATGCCCACGCCGCCGCCGTGATGCAGCGAAACCCACGTCGCGCCCGAGGCGCAATTCAAAAGCGCGTTCAGCATCGGCCAGTCGGAAACGGCGTCGGAGCCGTCTTTCATGGCTTCCGTTTCGCGGTTCGGGCTCGCCACCGAGCCGCTGTCCAGATGGTCGCGGCCGATAACGATGGGCGCTTTAAGCTCTCCTTTCGCCACCATCTCGTTGAACGCCAGCCCCACGCGGTGGCGGTCGCCGAGGCCGAGCCAGCAGATGCGCGCGGGTAGCCCCTGAAATTTTATGCGTTTTTTCGCCATGTCGAGCCAGTTGTGCAGGTGCCTGTCGTCGGGCAGCAGCTCTTTCACTTTGGCGTCGGTGCGGAAAATATCTTCGGGGTCGCCCGACAGCGCGACCCAGCGGAACGGCCCGATGCCCCGGCAGAACAGGGGGCGGATGTAGGCGGGGACGAAACCGGGAAAATCGAACGCATGTGTTACGCCTTCATCCTTCGCCACCTGCCGGATGTTGTTGCCATAATCGAAGGTCGGCACACCCATTTTCTTGAAGGCCAGCATCGCCTGCACATGTTCGGTGATCGAATCCCGCGCCGCGCGCTCCAGCGCCTGCGGGTTGCGCTCGCGGCTGTCTTCCCATTGCTCAAGGGTCCAGTCCTTCGGCAAATAGCCGTTCTGAAGATCGTGCGCCGAGGTTTGATCGGTGAGCAGGTCGGGCTTCACGCCCCGGCGCACCAGTTCGGGCAGAATTTCGGCGGCATTGCCGGGCAGGCCGACCGAAACCGGCTTTTTCTCGCGGCAGGATTGCTCGATGATCGCCAGCGCCTCGTCGAGGTTTGCGGTCATGCGGTCGAGATACCCGGTCTTGAGCCGCTTCTCGATGCGGCTCGGCTGGCATTCGATGGCAAGGCACGAAGCGCCCGCCATCGTCGCCGCCAAGGGCTGCGCGCCGCCCATTCCGCCAAGGCCCGCCGTTAAAATCCAGCGCCCGGACAGATCGCCGTTGTAATGGCGGCGACCGGCCTCGACAAAGGTTTCGTAGGTGCCCTGCACGATGCCCTGGCTGCCGATATAAATCCACGATCCAGCCGTCATCTGGCCGAACATCATCAATCCCTTGCGGTCGAGCTCGTGGAAATGCTCCCACGTCGCCCAGTGCGGCACCAGATTTGAATTGGCGATCAAAACCCGCGGCGCATCGGCATGCGTGCGGAAGACGCCGACCGGCTTTCCGGATTGGATCAGCAAGGATTCATCGGCTTCCAGCTTGCGCAGAGTCTCCACAATGCAGTCGAACGCCTCCCAGTTGCGCGCGGCGCGGCCGATGCCGCCGTAAACGACAAGTTCGTTTGGCCGTTCGGCCACTTCCGGATCGAGGTTGTTCATCAGCATGCGCAGCGGCGCTTCGGTCAGCCAGCTTTTGGCGCTGAGAGCCGTGCCGCGCGGCGACCGGATAATCCGCTCGTTATCCCGGCGCGGATCTTTCTGGCTGGCGTCGGGATTCGCGGTTCTTTTCATCGGCAATCTCCATTGAAAATTAGGCTGGCCATTTCTTCTTAGAGCCACTCTCTGTCACCACGGTCAACCGCCGTTTCAGTGTAAAGAGAGTCACAGCTTTATCCTCTCCAGCTCGTTCCGTCTGAGCCGTTCCTTGGTGCGATCGTAAAGCTTCGTTGTGCGCGGGTTTTCGTGCGTTGCCATTTCCTGCACGTGCTGGAAGCGACCTGGAACGCGTGCGCGTGCCCGATCTGGTGATCGCTGTAATGCAGCGTTGAGCTCGCATTCTTCAGCAAGGCGGTGAGCGGCGTTTTGCGTTCACACAAGGGCCGCGAGCGGAAATCTTTAAATCTTCGCCGTCTAGATGCAGAAGATCGAAGATGAAGAACACGAGCCCGGCCGCGTTGCCCGCATCCGACGCGGCCTGGATCATGCCGAAGGAGGTGATGCCGTCGGGGAAGACGCCGCACAGCTCGCCGTCGAGATAGGCCCGTGTGGCGGGCAGAGCCGCCACGGCCTTGGCGATCGCCGGATATTTAGGAGTCCAGTCGAGCCCGGTGCGGGTGAGCAATCTTACCGCGCCATGATCGAGACGCGCATGCATGCGGTAGCCGTCGAATTTGATTTCGTGGAGCCATTGATCGCCTTCGGGCGCCGTTTCGACGAGCTGGGTGAGCTGCGGCGGGATCCACGCCGGCAGAGCGGCCGCGGCACTGCGCCTTCGCGCTAACGGCCGCGCCATGCCGGGCCGGGCAATGCCGAGAGGGGATTTGCTGCGCGGAGCATACGCCTCTACGCCCGGGCAGGTTGCGGCGGCCCGCTGTCGCCGTAGGCTGCCAGTTCCGATAGCAAGTTCGCCAGGCTATAGGACGGTTTGTAGCCTAGCCAACGGACCGTCTCGGAAATATCTAGTCTGGTTGGCTTTAGGGCCGGATCGAG
>NZ_DATMLW010000137.1:0-58138 GCF_035570375.1 Bradyrhizobium sp.
TCGGACTTTTCCGCGCGGCAAGCGCCGTGCCGGGACTCGATCCTATCATTGCCTCGTTAGCCAGTCATCGACCGTTCGGCTTTCCCCCACCCTAGTCCTTCGAGTTGTTTCATCTTCTGCGACGCCAACGGCTAGGCGCTCCGCCTTCGAGGAGGAGGAGCCACGGGCGGCGGGCAGATCGTACTCGATCCACCATTTGTCGCCCCGATTGCGATGATTACCCACCTTCAGACCCAGCGTCTGTTCGTAGAACGTCCGCGCTCGCCTTATGTCAGTGACCGGATATATGACGACCAAGCGACCACACAGGAACTTCGCTAAGCGTTCATCTTGATAGTGAGCGCGAACTTTCTTGAGCCGAACTCGTCCTTTCAACAGAGGGGGCGAAAAGCACGGTCCAACGCGAGCCCATGTCAGCCAGCGTAGGGCGGAGGAGAAGGCGGCATATCGCGCAGGAACTGATAGCGGCCGTGCCCCTTGATCGCGGCCAGATCGTGCGAGATCAATCCCCGCGGCCGTTCGATGGTGACTTCGACATTGTCTTGTGAGAAGTCGAGCACGGTGACGCCGCAACGGCCGTCACCGCCATGCGCCTGCGGGGCAGCAAAGGCAACAGCAGGCAGCCACAGATGCCGCTGGCCGCCGAATGTGCGATCAAGATGTTGATGCAGGTGACCGCTGACGATCAGGCGCACGCCGTAACGGCTGAGTTTGTCGAGCAGTTGTGTCCGAACCGACGGTACCATGCAGGCGGGACTCACGACATCGTCGGTTGGACGTTCCAGGAAGAGAGGCTTGTGCAGGAACAGAGCGGTGGGCCGTCCGGCGGTACGTAACTGCTCGTCGAGCCACTGATCCTGTGCCTGTTCCCGCTCCAGGCCCGAGCCGAAAAGCTGCGCGTTGACACCGACCAGGCGCCAGTCTCCGGCGTCAAGGTTAAAGCGATCGGTGGCAAAAGAGCGGTTCCATCGTGCGAGCCGATCTGCATCGATGATCTGGTCAGGGTCCTGGCCGGGTGGCTCGTCGCCGACGTCGTGGTTGCCAGGCAGGGATAAGGCATGCGTGCGCAGCTTCCCCAGCGCGGAAGCCGCGAAGGCGATTTCGAAGTCACTGTCAGGCCCGTTGATCGTCAAATCGCCATTGACGATCACCGCATCGGCCTTTGCCGTATTGGCAAACTCGCGCGCGACGCACCAGTTATCCCAGAAGAAACCGTGTGTCGGCGATAGGTGGATATCCGAGAGGATGACGATACGGGCCATGCTGGCTCCTACGCTGTGCAGGGCAGGCTAGGACACCGAGGCAACACTGATGTGAAAAAAGATTACCGTTGAGGTTTACCCGGGGTGCCAGCCAGTTCTGCCCGCCATTTGATGCCCGCTCGGCGCCGAAAGCGACCTGATTATTGCACCACGTGAAACGACGCCATGGGCCAGGAACATGCAAGGCAGCATTTTCGACGAGGTTCGCCGCAATGTTTGAGCAGGTCCGTACGGCGGGCCAGCCCGGAGGTCAGCTATTGACGCGCCATTTTAAGCCAACATAGTTTTCAGACAGATCAGAACCCGAAATGGTCGTCGTGTTCAGAAATCCATCTATATCGTTTGCCGTCACTTTATGGACCTTGGCGTCTGTCCTTCCTGTTCACGCAGGCCAGTTCGAGGACGTGGAGGCGGCGATCAATATTGGCGACTACGTCACCGCGCTGCGACTGCTCGGGACCCTGGTAGATCAAGACAACACCTATGCCGAGCGGCTTCTCGGGATCATGTACATCAAAGGCCGTGGCGTCCCGCAGGACTACGCTTTGGGAATGAGGTGGATGCGAATTGCAGCGGACAAGGGACTGGCGGACGCGCAGAATGAGGTTGGGATTTTGTATCAGCGAGGCTGGGGTGCCGAGCGAAACGAGGCCGAGGCGGTGAAATGGTTTCGTCTTGCTGCGGATCAGGGCCTGGTCCTGGCCCAAAACAATCTCGCGGATACCTATGCTCTGGGACTCGGCGTGTCGCAAGATTTTGGCGAAGCCCTCAAGTGGTATCGCCTCGCCGCGGATCAAAGCTCTTCTTACGCGGAAAATGTCATTGGCATCGCCTACGAACAGGGCCTTTACGTTGCACAGGACCATGCCGAGGCATTTCGATGGTACCGGCGTGCGGCGAACAAGATTTACGAGCGACCCGGTAACACGTGGATACACAGTCCGCAGTACAACATCGGCGCCATGTATGCGTCAGGTCGCGGCACGGCTCAGGATTATGTCCAGGCACTCATGTGGTTTACTTTGGCCGCAGCGTTTGGGGATACAAAGCCACCTGGTCCGCTTGGCATCAAGCTGGTCGATAGGTCGAAATACACAGCGTTGGAACAACGAGACAGGCTCATGGCGCTGATGACGAGCGCGCAAATCGCGGAGGCGGAAAGGTTGGCGCGCGAGTGGAGGCCACATCCAATCGTGACAATTGAACCCGGAGTAAAATAAATCCCCACTGCCGGCTGAAATTTACAGTCTGGACCGATCCGCCCAACGTCACTCCCTGAAAAGCACCGACAGTGCCCGCTCCGACATTTTTTGCGAGCGACTTCCGCAACGGATCATTCGCGCCTTTTCGGCGGTCCGCCGCCCAATTCCGGTCTTCGCCGCCAAGAGACATATCTGGATCGCTCGGCATGTCGCTGGGGACCAAAAAACGGGCCTGCGCCAGTCGTCGCCCGTCGCCTTGAGGCCGTCGATATCTGTCGTTGAGATATCCGAGCGCGCCGACAGCCTACTCCGCCGCCTCCGGCGGCTTGGCGCCGGCACCATAGCGCTGGTCGATGTAATCGATGACAAGCGCCTTGAACTCGGCGGCGATAGTCGGACCGCGTAGGGTGCGGAACTTCTTGCCGTCGACGAACACGGGCGCAGCCGGCGCTTCACCTGTGCCGGGCAGCGAGATGCCGATATTGGCATGCTTGGATTCGCCGGGACCGTTGACGATGCAGCCCATTACCGCGACGTTGAGGGATTCGACGCCGGGATAACGCGTTTTCCAGTTCGGCATTTCGTCGCGGATGAAATCCTGGATCGAACGCGCCAGTTCCTGGAATGTGGTCGAGGTGGTGCGGCCGCAGCCCGGACATGCCGCCACCAGCGGCACGAAGGTGCGAAAGCCCATGGTCTGCAACAATTCCTGCGCCACCTGGACTTCCAGGGTGCGATCGCCGCCGGGTTCGGGCGTCAGCGAAATGCGGATGGTGTCGCCGATGCCGTCCTGCAGGAGGATGCCGAGCGCGGCAGAAGAGGCGACGATGCCCTTCGATCCCATGCCGGCTTCGGTCAGCCCGAGATGGATGGCGTAGTCGGAACGGCGGACGAGTTCCTGGTACACCGCGATCAGATCCTGCACGGCGGAGACCTTGGCCGAGAGGATGATGCGATTCTTGGCCATGCCGAGTTCCTCGGCGCGCGCCGCCGACAACAGCGCCGACTGCACCATGGCCTCGCGCGTAACCGCGCGCGCATCGCGCGGATTGGGTGACGCCGCGTTCTCGTCCATCAGCTTGGAGAGCAGTTCCTGATCAAGCGAGCCCCAATTGGCGCCGATGCGCACCGGCTTGTTGTTCTTGTTGGCGATCTCGATGATGTCGGCAAATTGCGTGTCGCGCTTGTTCTTGAAACCGACATTGCCGGGATTGATCCGGTATTTGTCCAAGGCCTCGGCGCAGGCCGGGTATTCGGCGAGCAGCTTGTGGCCGATGTAATGGAAGTCGCCGATCAGGGGCATGGTGATGCCGCGCTTGCGCAAGCCGTCGCGGATATGCGGGACGGCGGCGGCGGCCTCCTCCCGGTCGACCGTGATGCGCACCATTTCCGAGCCGGCGCGCGACAGCGCCGCGACCTGGGCCACCGTGCCCTCGACGTCGGCGGTGTCGGTATTGGTCATCGATTGCACGACGATCGGCGCGCCGCCACCGACGGCGACATTGCCGACCATGACTTTTGTGGTTTTGTGCCGGTTTTTGGGGCCGGCGATATCGCTTTCGAGCGGCTTTATTGGCTTGTTCATGGCGTCTCAGATATCGGTTTTGGTGACGGACAGCAACGGATCAATGGAACCGGAATTGGGCCGATTCACGAGGTAAAGACCCGCAATCACCAGCAGCGCGGCGGCGCCGAAGGCCGGTGTCAGGGCATCGTGCAGGATGAAATAGCTAGCCACGACACCAAACAAAGGGGTGATGAAGGTAAATGCCGACAATTTGCTCGCCGAATAGGTCTTTACCAGCCCAAACCACAGCAAAAACGTCAGTCCGACCACCCAGATCGCCTGATAAGCCATAAGCGATAGCGCCAGAGGGCCGGGAACCCGGGACAGCGTTTCGCCGAAAATGGCGGCCGCCGAACCCAGAATCGGGATCGATATCGCTACCTGGTAGGCGAGCGCCTTCTCCGGCGGCGCGTAAAGCAGGCGGGTCGCCTTCACGAGCAGGGTGGTGGCCGCCCACAGGGCTCCGCCGCCGACGATCAGGAGGTCGCCAACGAGCACGTTCGCGTCCACATCGCTCTGCGGGACCCCGATCGCAAGCGCGACGCCCGCAAAGCTCAAAGCCAGTCCCAGCCATTGCGAGGCGCGAAGCCTTTCGCCGAGAAACTGATAGGAACCAAGCGCAACGAAGAACGGCGCGATATAAAGGAAGACCACGGCGCGCGAAGCCGAAGTCTTAAGCAAGCCGCGATAGATCAGCACGAATTCCAACCCAAACAACAGCCCTGCCACGAGACCTGCCGCAAGCGTGCCGTCGGAGGCAAAGAGTTTTACGCCGCGCAGCCGCGCGATCAAGAACAGCACGGGCAGGGCGCCTGCGGAGCGGATGGTGGCCTGCAGTAGCGGTGGAATGTCGGGCAATGCCAGTTTCACCGCGACCTGGTTGAAGCCCCAGCTGACGCAAAGCATCAGCACCAGCGCGATCGCGCCTGCGGTGAGCGGACGCTCAGCCGATTGCACCCGCAATCTGTTTGAAGACATGAACCCCCGCGCCAGAAACTTCAGTTTTGCTGGCAATGCGCGCAAATGCCGGTGATCTCGACCACCGACATTTTTGGCGCAAAACCGGTGGTGCGCGCGGCCGCATTGAGGCTTTGCGCCACTACCGCCGCCGGGATTTCCCCGACCGAGCCGCAAAACTCGCAGATCAGGAATGCAACCATCGCCGCCGCGTCATGGTCATGGCCGCAGGCGAGAAACGCGTTGCGGCTTTCGATGCGATGGACGAGTCCGTTCGCAATCAAAAAATCGAGCGCGCGATAGACCGTGATCGGTGCCGGCAGCGGCATCGATTTGGCGAGTTCGTCGATCACCTCATAGGCCCCAAGCGGCCGGTGACTCAAGAGCAGCGCTTCAAGCACCTGCCGGCGAATCGGCGTCAATTTCTGCGCCCGAACCTTGCAGACCTTTTCGGCATGCTCGATCGCATCCGCGGTGCAGCGGCCATGATCGTGGCCGGGGGCGGGAAATGTCGGTTTTGTCAGCCTCATTTGCGCCAATCTAGCACTTCGGCCGGCAAACCCAAATCCCGGAAGGGTTTTTGAGGTTCCGTCGGAGGAGCCATGCCGTTGGAGCGGATCAGCCCTTCGCTGGCCGGGACGTGAAATAATTCATAAGCAAGCTTATTATTGTCAAAGCTTAAGGAAAACGCCGGCGCTGCCGATTTGAAGTTCCGGCGATACCCGCCGCAAAGTTCGCTCATCGGAACTTCAAATCGAAAAGCAGCTCCGGCAAACCCAAAATTTTTCTGTTGCCCCTCTTCTTTCGAAGTTCGTGTCAGAGGGGCCGCAAAGTCTGACGAACTTCGAAAGAAGGGTGCAACGCATGCCCCGTGGCTCCGTGGATATGAACTTCCTGTTCGCGCTGGCCGAACTGCAACGGCTGGTACGGGCCTATGCCGACAAGCAGGCGGCGCGTTACGGCATTACCCGCGCGCAATGGGCGGTTTTGGCCAAGGTGGAGCGCAACGAGGGGCTCAAACAGACGGAACTCGCCGAGCAGATGGAAATGCAGCCGATCACGCTGACCCGATTGATCGACCGGCTTTGCGACAATGGCTGGATCGAACGCCGCAGCGACGACAGCGATCGCCGGGTCAACAGGCTCTATCTGCGCAAGGCCGCGCGGCCCTTGCTCGCCAAACTGGCCGGCTTGCGTTCCGAACTCACCGCGACTGCGCTCGATGGCATCAATCCGTCGGAGGCTCATCGACTTCTCACCCAGCTGGAATTGATCAAGGAAAACGTCCGCAACGCGATCCAGGGTGGAGAAACTGCAGGGAATGAACGGCGCTATGGCTGACCATGTATTGAAATTTCCCCAGGAACAGAAAGGCAGTCCGCACGAGCCTGCTCCTGGCAGGGGTTCGGCAAAGCCGCGCCGTTTGATGGGCGCGATGCGGCGATATCGCCGTACGCTGTTGCTCGTGGTGTTGCCGCTTGCCGCACTCCTCGGCGGGATCGTGTTTTATCTCAACGGCGGCCGTTACGTCGCAACCGACGACGCCTATGTCGGGGCGCAAAAGGTTCTGATCACGCCGGACATCTCCGGCAAGATCGAAAAGGTCGTGGTGCGCGAGGGCCAGCGCGTCACGCAAGGCGACGTGCTGTTCGAGATCGATCCGGTGCCATTCCGTCTTGCCGCGGATCAGGCCAGGGCCACGCTCGACCAGGCCCGCACGACTTACGACAATCTGGTCGCCAACGTTAAAATCTACACCCAGATGCAGGATCTCGCGCAGCAGGCCGTCGACCTCAAGCAGCGTGACGTCGACCGCAAGTCGACCCTCGTCAAGAGCAGTTTCGGTTCGCAGCTCGACCTCGACAACGCCTCGAACGCTGTGGTTACGGCGAAAGCGCAGCTCGAATTCCTCAAACAGCAGCTTTCGAGCGCCAAAACCCAGTTGCTCGGCAATCCCGATCTGCCGCTCGATCAGTTCCCGCCTTATGCGCAGGCCAAGGCGGCGCTCGCCCAGGCAGAGCGCAATCTCGATCACACCGAGATGCGTGCTCCGATGGACGGCATCGCGACGCAGGTCGATCAGATTCAGCTCGGCCGCTTCGTCGCGGCCGGAACGCCGGTGTTTTCGATCATCGACACGTCAAAGCCCTGGGTCGACGCCAACCTGAAGGAATCCGATTTCACCTATGTCACCGAGGGCCAGCCGGTTGAAATCGAAGTCGATGCGTATCCCGATCACGTCTTCAAGGGAACCATCGGGTCGCTCAGCCCCGGGACAGGCGCGCAATTTGCGATCCTGCCGCCGCAGAACGCCACCGGCAACTTCGTCAAGGTGGTGCAGCGCCTGCCGGTGCGAATCTACTTCGACGGCCGCGACAGGTATGTGCAGAAACTGAAAGCCGGCATGAGCGCCTATACCACCATCGACACCGGTCACCGCCGCTCGCTCGCGGTCCTGCTCGGACTTTCTCCGGCGGCCGCCAGGCAGGATTAGTTGAACATGGAGACGTCCGCCTCACCTCCGAGCGCGGTCCCCGGGCTGCGCCGCAATATGGTGACGATCTGCGCCATGACCGCCACCATCATGCAGGCGCTCGACACCACGATCGCCAACGTCGCGCTGCCCTACATGCAGGGCAGCCTGTCGGCGTCGCAAGACCAGATCAACTGGGTGTTGACCTCCTATATCGTCGCCGCCGCGATCATGACCGCGCCGGTGGGGTGGATTGCCAACCGCTTCGGCCGCAAGCGCATCTTCATCATCTGCGCCGCTGGATTTACGGTCGCCTCGGTGTTGTGCGGACTGGCGCAGGACATCAGCCAGATGGTGCTGTTCCGCCTGCTGCAGGGCGTGTTCGGCGCGGCGCTGGTGCCGCTGTCGCAGGCGGTGATGCTGGATTCCTACGCGCTGCACGAGCGCGCCAAGGCGATGTCGATCTGGGGCATGGGCGTGATGATGGGACCGATCATGGGCCCGTCGCTCGGCGCCTGGCTCACCGAAACCTATTCCTGGCATTGGGTGTTCTTCGTCAACCTGCCGTTCGGCATCATCACCGTGCTCGGGCTGCTCGCGTTCATGGATGAAACCAGGGCGAACCGAGCCTTGCGATTCGACTGGTTCGGATTTGCAGCGCTCGCCCTCGGTATCGGCGCCATGCAGCTCGCGCTCGACCGCGGCGAACAGCTCGGCTGGCTGGAATCCAACGAGATCATCGCCGAGATCATCGTCTCGATCGTCGGCTTCTATTACTTCTTTGCGCATTCCCTGACGACCGAAAAGCCGTTCATCCAGTTTGCGATCTTCAAGGACCGCAATTTCATCGGCGGCTGCGTGTTCATGACCGTGATCGGCCTCGTGCTGTTCTCCACCATGGCGCTGGCCTCGCCTTATCTGCAGAGCGTGATCGGCTATCCGATCATCACGGCAGGCCTTTTGCTTGCAAGCCGCGGCTGCGGCACCTTCGTCGCCATGATGCTGGTTGGCCGATTGATGCGGCATATCGAGGCGCGCACGCTGATCATTGCAGGTCTTTGCCTCACCTGCCTGTCGCTTTACTACATGACCGGCTGGACCGATCAGACCGGCGTCGGCGAAATCGTCACCTTGAGCATCCTGCAGGGATTCGGATTCGGTCTCGTCTTCGTGCCGCTGAGCACCGTGGCCTTCCTGACCCTGCCCAACCACTTGCGAACCGACGGCACGGCGATGCTCACGCTGCTGCGCAATGTCGCAAGCTCGATCGGCATTTCCGTCGTCATCGCGCAACTCACCGAAGGTTCACGGCGCGCCTACGCGGTGCTGGATGAGCATGTCACCCCGTTCAACCATGCCATGCAGATGCCGGACGTGCACGGCATCATCAACATGGGCACCGATGCCGGGCGTGCGCTCGCGGACGTGATGCTGAACCTGCAGGCGCAGATCATCGCGTTCTCGCACGACTACCAGTTGGTGATGATCGTTACGTTGTGCGCGATCCCGCTCACGCTGATCATCGGCTCGACCAAGGCCGCGCTGCGCAAGCAGGCCGCGGGGCCGGAACATGCGGTAATGGAATAGCGGACACCGGCGACCCTTACTGCGTGCACGCGGAAAAAGCCGGGCTCACTTCGACCTGGTTTTCCTCTTCGCGGCTTTCTTGACAGCCTTCTTGGCCCTCTTGGCCGACTTGATCTTCAAGCCCTTCGGCTTGTGCTTGATCAGGCTGAAAGCCGTTAATAGCATATTTGATTTTTCCGTCGCGCTGGCCGGAAGGTCTGTGACGACGACGGTCGCCGAGAACGGGTCATTGCCCGAATTTACACGAAACACGTGAAACCGCGTCCGCGTCATCTTCGGAACGACCGTGCCGTCGCCTTTATGAAGCTCCGCCGTGTCCTTTGCCGTGATGACATGAACGTAGACGTCGGGCGCGCTGGTGGCCGAGCAGAGGACAGAGCTATCCTTCACAATGCCCCGAACTACTTCGCGATGGTCGCGGTCGAGATTGATCGTTTCGCTCATGACAATTCCTTATCGAAAATTGATTTATTCGGGCGGTGCCGCAGTCGGTCAAATACCACCACAGGCTGTGGTCGTATGTCCAGTGGATTTGAAGGTGATTGGCTCAATGCGTCGCTAGCCGGCGATCATGATCGAGGCAGGCCGCGGGGCCGGAACATGCGGTAATGGAATAAATCCGCGCACGAGAAAAAAAAAGAGCGTTGCATGCCGCAGCGTCGACCTCGACCGATGCTGCGCTACGAAAGCGAGGGGAGGGAACCGGGCATGCTGCGATCGATCACTAACCTGCCCAGGTTCTGCCGGAGGGCAAGAGCCGCATCGCCGGTCAGGCGGCCCGTTCCCTTTGGTCTGAACCCGATGCTGTCATCGATTGACGAACCGTGCGAATTAGAACGGATCGCAGTGATGTCAAATTACCCGATACACTCGAAATCGCCTGACGGACCTCCACCGTCCGACTGTCTACGGAATCGGCGTCGCGGCTGACATCGGCGATTTTGGAAGAGACTTCCCTTGCGGCTGCCGCCGATTCGGAAATGGAGCGCGCGATCTCGCGTGTTGCCACGTCTTGCTCTTCCATCGCCGCCGCCACAGAGGCTGCAACGGCATCGATTTCGACGATATGGCTTCCCATTTCCTCGACTGCATCGACTGTGGCCTGCGTCGACGTCTGCACTTCCGAAATCAGGCGCGCAGTCTCGTCGGTCGACTTCGCCGTTTGGTTGGAAAGCGATTTCACTTCGGCGGCCACGACGGCAAATCCGCGGCCCGCGTCGCCGGCGCGCGCAGCCTCGATGGTCGCATTCAAGGCAAGCAGGTTCGTTTGACCGGCGATTCCCCCGATGAGGTCGCTGACTTCGGCGATCTTCTGGACTGCGCTCGACAACTTCTGAATGGTCGACCTTGCGTACTCGCGGCCTGCCACCGCTGACTTGGTCGCCGAACTCGTCCGCGCGACCTGAGAGGCGATTTCCCGGATCGATGACGTCAGCTGCTCCGCCGCGGAGGAGACGGTTTCCGCGTTCGCGAGCGCCTGCCCTGAGGCGGCGGCTACTGCTTGCGATCGCTCCGACAGGGTGCGCGCGATTTCGGAAAGGCTAGACGCCGCCCGCTCCACGTCCGCGGTTGCCCTCGCTGTGGTCTCGACGGACGTATTTGTTTCGCGTTCAACGGTATCCGCCATGCCCAGCAACGCTTTTTGCTGGGCCTTGGCCGCTTCATCCTCGGCACGGACCTGTTCGTCCCGAAGCCGGGCGTTTTCGATCGCGGCTTGCCTAAAGACCGTCAGTGCAGCCGCCATCGAGCCAACCTCGTCCCCTCGATTGGCGAACGGGATATCCGTCGCGAGATTGCCGGTCGCGAGTTGCCGCATTGTATCAGTCATCCGCACGATCGGGCGAACGACTCCCAATACCACCGACAGCAGACCGGCAACGATCAGCGCGAGCACGACTGCGGACACGGACCACAGCACATAGGAAATCGAACTGTCGCGCTGTGATGCCAATCCCTCGATCAGGGCATTCTGCCTGTTGGCGCTTTCGACGATTCCGTCGATGATCGCGCGGTGCGCTGTATAAACACCTTTCAATTTTGCGTAGGCGAGCTCGGCCCCTCTGGAATCCTGGGCTTTGAGCGCTGGCAACAGCTCATCTGCGATCAATTTCCAGAATTTCTGCACCTCCGCATCGGATGTGGATACAAGCCGCGCCTTGAGTTCGGGTGCAAGATTCGAGGCGGCCCAAAAAGCCTTGCGATCTTCATAGTCTTTCCGGAGCTGGACCAGGCGCTCGCCATGCGCCATGAGCTGATCGGGCTCGCGCATCGCCAGCGTGGCTTCCAGATAGGCTTCGAGAACGTAGGCGGGCGGCGGAAGAATATCTGCGACCAGATCGTTGCCAAGCTTGATCTCGGAATACAGCGACCCGCCAATTTTCAGTTGCCGAAGCGCGTAGACGCTTGTCGAGACAATGGCTGTGAAACCGACGAGAAGAACAAGACCGAACACGGCGATCGCCGAGGCGATGGTAAGATGTCGCTTCATGTGAACTCTCGGTGTGGCGCCAACGACGTAGGAGGTATCAACGAACGGTTAATATTCGCTGAAGGGTTGCATTGTTTTCAGGCTCAACCTTGGTTGCGCTCGATAGCGCACATTCGCCACAAGCTCTCGTCGTGTGTCGTTCAATTGCCTTTTGAGAAGTTTGCAAAGACCCTTGATCGGCGAGTCTTCTGGAGCAGGCGCCGCTCGTTCAACGGATTGTACAGGTTCTCCTGTGAGCGAATCGATCGGGTGGGAGACTCAAATCTCGAAAAACACGGTTTCGTCATCCCCCTGGAGATGGATGTCGAGATGATAAATCGCGTTGCTGCCGCTTGCCTCGCGCTTGGCAATCAACGTGGCGCGGCGATCAGCTGGCACCAGTGCCAGTACGGGGTCGGAGGCGTTGGCAGCCTCGCCGTCGAGATAAATACGGGTGAGGTTATGCAACAGCATGCCGCGCGCGAAGATCGCGAGCAGAATGTGCGGCGCCTGCGGCTTGCCGTCGGGATCGGGCACCGAGCCCGGTTTGATGGTGTCGAAGGCGTAGCCGCCGTTTCCGTCGGTGCCGCAGCGGCCAAATCCGCGAAATTTGGAATTCGGCATCGCGCGCTTGTCCTTGGGGTCCGCGAATCGACCCTGCGCATCTGCCTGCCAGATTTCCAGCATGCAATCGGGAACCGGCTGCCCGTCGCCATCGAACACCCGTCCTTCGATCCTGATACGCTCGCCGGTCGCATCCACCGTCACCAGATTGTTGCTGAACGCGTCGTTCCAGTCGTATCGCCCCGTCGGCGTCAGGCCATAGGCGAAAAACGGGCCGACGGTCTGCGACGGCGTAATTCCCTTTACCTTGGTTTCCGGCACGATCAGGTCTCCATCGGCGTGGCGTTGCGGCCGCGCAGCACGATGTTGAAGCGATAACAAAGCGCCCATTCCGGCTGAGTATTTTCCAGATCGAAGGCGGAAATCATCCGCGCGCGCGCGTTGGCGTCGGTGACCGAATTGAAGATCGGGTCGAACGGGAACAAGGGATCGCCGGGGAAATACATCTGCGTCACCAGCCGCGAGATGAAGGCATGGCCGAACACCGAAAAATGGATATGGGCCGGCCGCCATGCATTGTGATGATTGCCCCAGGGATAGGCGCCGGGCTTGACGGTGACGAACCGGTAATAGCCTTGGGCGTCCGTCTGCGCGCGCCCCGCCCCGGTAAAATTCGGGTCGAGCGGCGCAGGATGCTGGTCGCGGACATGGATATAGCGGCCGCAGGAATTGGCCTGCCAGATCTCGAGCAGCGTGTGCGGTACGCCGCGACCTTCCTCATCGAGCACATGGCCGTGCACGATGATGCGTTCGCCGAGCGGCTCGCCCTTGTGCTGCGTGGTGAGGTCATTGTCGCCATCGCGAACGGTCTCGTGGCCGTAAAGCGGACCGGTCAATTCCGTGAGCGTGTGGCGCATGACGATCAAGGGCTTTGCGGGCGAACGCTTCACCGTGCTCTTGTAGGCCGGCGACAGCCGCGGCGGGTGCGCCGCAGCGATGGGATAGGCGAGTGTCATGTTTTCATCCTCCACGTCATCAATTGCGAGGAGCGTAAGTAATCTACCTCCGTCATTCGGGGGCGATGCAAGGCATCAAACCCGGAATCTCGAGATTCCGGGTCTGGTGCTAACGCACCATCCCGGAGTGACGAACGTGGATTGCTTCGCTTCGCTCGCAATGACCCGTTGCTAGAGCGAAACCTCAGTTCAACTTCTCGATCGCCATCGCAACGCCCTGGCCGACACCGACGCACATCGTCGCCAGCGCAAGCTTGCCGCCACGCTTCTCCATTCCGTGTACCGCGGTCAACGCCAGCCGGGCGCCGCTCATGCCGAGCGGGTGGCCCAGCGCGATGGCGCCGCCATGCGGATTGACGAAGTCGGCATCTTCCTTGACGCCGAGCTGACGCAGACACGCTATCCCCTGGCTTGCGAAGGCCTCATTGAGCTCGATCAAATCGAAGTCGGTGATTTTCAGCCCGAGCCGCTCCATCAGCTTGCGTGTCGCCGGCACCGGACCGATGCCCATGATCCGCGGCGGCACCCCGGCTGAAGCCAGACCGAGAATACGCGCCCGTGGATTAAGCCCGTGCTTCTTCACCGCAGCTTCTGATGCCAGAATCATGGCGGCCGCGCCGTCATTGACGCCGGAGGCGTTGCCGGCCGTCACCGTGCCGGGATTACGCACGATCGGCTTGAGTTTTGTCAGACCTTCGATCGTGGTCTCGGGGCGCGGGTGTTCGTCCTTGTCTACCGTCACCGGTCCGGCCTTGCCGCCGGGCACCGAAATCGGCGTGATCTCCTCCGCAAAATAGCCGGAGGCGATCGCCTTTCCCGCGCGCTGTTGCGAGCGGATCGCGAATGCGTCCTGATCGGCGCGGGACACCTGGAACTCCTCGGCGACATTCTCGCCGGTTTCAGGCATCGAATCGACGCCGTACTGCGCCTTCATCAGCGGATTGATGAATCGCCAGCCGATGGTGGTGTCGAAAGTCTCGGCCGAGCGCGAAAACGCCTCCTGGGCCTTGCCCATCACGAACGGCGCCCGCGTCATCGATTCGACGCCGCCGGCGATGGCAAAATCGATCTCGCCGGCGCGAATCGCCCGGCCCGCCGTCCCCACCGCATCAAGGCCCGAGGCGCAAAGGCGATTGAGCGTCTGGCCGGGAACCTGTTCCGGCAGACCCGCGAGCAGAAGCGCCATTCGCGCCACGTTGCGGTTGTCCTCGCCGGCCTGGTTGGCGCAGCCGAAATAGACCTCGTCGACGTCGGACCAATCGACGTTCGGATGTCGCGCCATCAAGGCCTTGATCGGAGCGGCCGCCAGATCGTCGGTACGCACCTTGGCCAGCGAACCGCCGAAGCGGCCGATCGGAGTCCGCACGGCATCGCATACGAATACATCACCCATCGCTCTCTCCCTGGACACCCGGTTTCGCGCCGCCCGACTTGAATTGAGGGCAAGTTTTAGGAGCGCATATGCAACAGGTCAATTGACAGTGATGGTATCAGCGGCGCATTGGCGCAAGGTCGGTCATGCCAATAAATCAGGCGTCGCGCGAACGGCCTGGCGAGCGGGAGTGGAAAACACGCTTTGCCAGAGCAAACTGAATAGGATCGGTGGCCGAAATTTTGTAGTTTGCGCGGCCGGAGCTCGGTTCTGATTGGATCAGAACCGAGCTCCGGATTTCTCATTTTGACGCGTTTTCTTCACGCGAACCGGAACCCACTTCACTCGAAAACGCTTTGATGACCATCCACCCCCCATTGCCGCCGCCGCCGGATGCCCAGCCTCCCGCCGAGGCGTCATCGCGCGTCACGCCGATGATGGAGCAATATCTCGAGATCAAGGCCGCCAATCCCGGATTGTTGCTGTTTTACCGGATGGGCGATTTCTACGAATTGTTCTTCGAGGATGCCGAGATTGCCTCGCGCGCGCTCGGCATCGTGCTCACCAAGCGCGGCAAACATCAGGGCGTGGATATCCCGATGTGCGGCGTGCCGGTGGAGCGTTCGGAGGACTATCTGCATCGCCTGATCGCGCAAGGCCATCGGGTCGCGGTATGCGAGCAGACCGAGGATCCGGCTGCCGCGCGCGCCCGCGGAGCCAGGAGCGTGGTTCGCCGCGACGTCGTGCGCCTGGTCACGCCAGGCACGCTGACCGAAGACACGCTGCTCGACGCCAAAGCCAACAACTATCTGCTGGCGATCGCTCGCGCGCGAGGCTCGAGCGGAGCCGACCGTCTCGGGCTTGCCTGGATCGATATTTCCACGTCTGAATTCATTGTCACGGAATGTTCGACACCTGAACTCGCCGCTACGCTTTCGCGCATCAATCCCAACGAGGTGATCGTCACCGATGCGCTGCTTGGCGATGGCGATCTCGGCCCCATCCTGCGCGAATCGCTCGCGGTAACGCCGTTGACCCGCGACGTCTTCGACAGTTCCACTGCCGAACGGCGGCTCTGCGATTATTTCGCCGTTGCCACCATGGACGGGCTCTCTGCAATGTCGCGGCTCGAGGCGACGGCTGCGGCTGCCGCCGTCACCTATATCGATCGCACGCAAGTCGGAAAGCGTCCACCACTGTCGCCACCTTCGCGCGAAGCAGCCGGAACCACCATGGCGATCGATCCGGCGACGCGCGCCAATCTCGAATTGACCCGGACATTGGCGGGCGAGCGGCGCGGATCGCTGCTCGATGCCATCGACTGCACCGTCACGCCCGCGGGATCGCGGCTGCTTGCGCAACGGCTTTCGGCGCCGCTCACCGACAGCGGAGCCATTGCAAGGCGGCTGGACGCGGTGGCGGCTTTTGTTGCGGACGCGGGCCTGCGCGACGAAATTCGTCAAACGCTGCGCGCGGCACCGGACATGTCGCGCGCGCTGGCGCGCTTGTCGGTCGGCCGCGGCGGCCCGCGCGACCTCGCTGGCTTGCGCGACGGCATTCTTGCTGCCGATCGTGCGCTGGCTCGGCTCGCGAGCCTGCAGCAGCCGGCGCATGAGATTTTGGCCGCGGTGGAAATGTTGCGCCGCCCGTCGCGCGAAATTTGCCGCGAGTTCGAGCACGCGCTTGCCGAGCAATTGCCCCTGATCAAGCGCGACGGCGGCTTCGTCCGCGAAGGCTACGAGCCGGCGCTCGATGAGGCGCGCAGCTTGCGCGATGCCTCACGCCTTGTGGTGGCTTCGATGCAGGCGCGATATGCCGACGATACCGGCATCAAGGCCCTGAAAATCCGGCACAACAACGTGCTCGGTTATTTTGTCGAGGTTACGGCACAGCATGGCGAGAAGCTGATGGCGCCGCCGTTGAACGCGACCTTCATTCATCGGCAGACGCTGGCGGGCCAGGTCCGCTTCACGACATCCGAACTCGGCGAGATCGAAGCCAGGATCGCCAATGCCGGCGATCGCGCGCTCGGCCTGGAACTGGAAATCTTCGAACGGCTTTGCTCCCTTGCCGTTGCGGCGCAGGACGATCTGCGCGCCGCCGCGCAGGCGTTTGCAATTCTCGATGTCGGAAGCGCGCTGGCGAAACTCGCAGTCGACGATAATTACGTGCGACCCGAGGTCGATGGTTCGGTCGCTTTTGCCGTCGAAGGCGGCCGGCATCCGGTGGTGGAGCAGGCGCTGAAGCGCGAGGGTGCGCCTTTCATCGCCAATGCCTGCGATCTTTCGCCGGTACCCCCTCCCTACCCTCCCCCGCAAGCGGGGCAGAGTGGAATGGGGCCAGGCCAGATCTGGCTCATCACCGGTCCCAACATGGCAGGCAAATCGACCTTCCTGCGCCAGAATGCGCTGATTGCGCTGCTGGCCCAGACAGGCAGCTTCGTGCCGGCGTCGCGGGCGCGGATCGGCGTTGTCGACCGGCTGTTTTCGCGCGTCGGCGCTGCCGACGATCTGGCGCGCGGCCGCTCCACCTTCATGGTGGAGATGGTGGAGACCGCGGTCATCCTCAACCAGGCGAGCGAGCGCTCGCTGGTGATCCTCGACGAGATCGGCCGGGGGACGGCGACGTTCGATGGACTGTCGATCGCCTGGGCCGCGATCGAGCACCTGCACGAGGCCAATCGCTGCCGCGCCTTGTTCGCAACCCATTATCACGAGCTTACCGCGCTCTCCTCGAAACTGCCGCGGCTGTTCAATGCCACGGTCCGGGTCAAGGAATGGCAGGGCGACGTCGTGTTCCTGCATGAAGTGTTGCCGGGCTCGGCCGATCGCTCCTACGGCATTCAGGTGGCAAGGCTGGCTGGGCTTCCGGCGCCCGTGATTGCGCGCGCCAAATCGGTGCTTGCGAAACTGGAAGCGCAGGACCGTGGCCAGACCGCGCGCGCGCTCGCCGACGATCTTCCGCTGTTTGCCGTGCCGTCGCGCGCCGCAGCCGAGCCCGCGCCGCCGAGCGAGGCGGAAAAGCTGTTTCAAGCGGTGAAAGCGCTGCATCCGGATGAAATGTCGCCGCGCGAGGCGCTCGAGGCGCTCTATGCACTGAAGGCGAAATTGGCGAAGGGATAACCCGTCATTCCGGGGCGCGAGTGAAACGAGCGAGCCCGGAATCTCGGGATTCCGGGTCTGGTGCTAACGCACCATCCCGGAATGACGGCTTTACCGCCCGCCTTCTTCCCAGCCACCACAATCCGAGATTCCAGATAAGGCAGGTCGCAAGCGTAAGGGTAAGCGCGATCGCGGAGCCGAGCCGTGGTGCGGCGAGATGAAGGACGGCAAACGAGAGTCCAAATCCCATCAATCCCCAACCGCCATTCGCGATCAGGGCCGCCGTCGCCGGTCCGCCGATGCGCGGGTGCAGAATCAGCATCATGCTGGTCAACACGATCGGAATCAGCGCGATGGTGCCGCTCAGCTCGGGTCCGATCCAGCCGGACAGGGTGACGACGGTAGCCACCAGCGTTGCGACCAGGCCGGCACGGAGCGGCACGTCGTACCATCGGCGCGTGATCAGCGGCATCTTGGCGTGGCGATAGCCTCGCAGCAGCGGCAGGCAGACGGCAAAGGCGACCGCATTCGCGATCAGGCCGCTCGCAAGCGTCCAATGTACGGTTCGCTCGATCGCGGCGAGCAAAATCCAGACCCCCATGGCGCCACCGATACTGACAAAGGCGTTGCAGCGCTGCGCCAGCACCACATAGGTCAGCATGAGGAAGAGGGTCGCGGCATTGATCGCAAGGCTCGCCAGCGCGCCTTCGGCGATGAAAGCGGCACTGTGATCGAGCGCGAGAAACACGTAGGAAGGACCGGCCGAAATCGGCAATGTCGCGATCAATGCGCCGATCACCGGGCCGGATCGCTCGGTGACGACGGACGCCGTCACCACGAAGATGGCCGCCACCGCCATGCGCAGCGCGAGCAAAAGGATGAAAGAAAGATCGGGGGACATTTGGGCCTTCTTAACCCTCCCCTTGAGGGGGAGGGTCGTCTCACATCGAGTGCAGCTCGATGTGAGACGGGGTGGGGTGATCTCTCAATACCTGTGGAAACGACAGGCTATCACCCCACCCCGCCGCTCATTTCATTCGCGTCGACCCTCCCCCTCAAGGGGAGGGTGACGACGGGTTCCTCACACCGTTCGCATCGTCACCGAGACCTTGGGGCCGTTCCGGATGGTCTGGTAAACCACGCAATAGCGCTCGGTGAGTTTCAACAGCAGATCGAGCTTGTCCTGCGGTGCAGAAGTATCGACGTCGAAGCGCAGCCGGATTTCCCGAAAGCCAACCGGCGCTTCCTTGTCGACGCCGAGCGTGCCACGAAAATCGAGATCGCCTTCAGCGCTGACGATCCCCGTTTTCAACGGCACCTCGATCGCGGTCGCCACCGATTTCAGGGTGACGCCGGCGCAGGCGACGAGGGCTTCCAGCAGCATGTCGCCGGAACACAATTCAAGACCGGAGCCGCCGGTCGCCGGATGCAGGCCAGCCACCGCGAGCGCACGACCGGTTTCGACCTTGCAGGCGATCCCTTCGTTGTCGATCGAGCCTTTCGCCTTCAGCGTGATGAGGGCTGCTTTCGGATCGGTCTTGTATTTTTCCTTGATCGGTGCCTGCGTGGCGCGGAGTTGGGCGGCGTCCATGTTGGTTTTCTCCCGGATAAAAACAAGTGCTGGATTTAATGGCTTCGGAAGCGGATGTCACCACCACATCGCATCGCCCGGTGAATTCGAATTCGGATCGATGTCCGGCACGTTGCGGTCAAGAGATCGGTCGAGCGCGGTCATCACGCGCCGCTTGAATTTGTCGAACAGCGGTGAATTGCGATCGCGCGGCCGCCCCAGGTTGACCTTGATCTCCGCGAACAGACGGCCCGGCCGCGGCCGCATCACGAAAACGCGATCGGCCAGCACCACCGCCTCGTCGACGTCGTGGGTGACGAGCACCAGGGTCGGCCTCGTATCCGCCCAGAGATCGAGCAGGTGATCCTGCAAATCCCTCCGGGTGAAGGCGTCGAGCGCCGAGAACGGTTCGTCCAGCAGCAGCACTTCCGGCTGCGGCACCAGCGCACGCGCGATCGCGACGCGTTGTGCCTGACCGCCGGAAAGCTCACGCGGCCATGCGCTGGCCTTGTCGGTCAGGCCGACCCTCGTCAGCGCGCGCGCGACCGTTTCGCGCCTGATATCGGCGCTCAGGTCGGACAGCCCGAAGCCGATATTGTCGGCGACGCTGAGCCACGGTAGCAGCCGCGGTTCCTGGAAGATGATTCCGATTTTCGCGTGCGGCGCGCAGATCGCTATTTCATCGAGGGTCACCCCGCCTGAGGTGGCGAGGTCGAGACCGGCGACGGCGCGCAACAGCGTCGACTTTCCACAGCCGGAGCCGCCGATAATGGCAACGATTTCTCCGAGATTGATGCGGGCGGAAAAGCGCTCCAGCGCATGGACGCCGTTGGGGTAGGTCTTTCCGATTGCGTCGAGCACGAGCATCAGGCGGCCTCGCTTTGGCGGCCGAACGCATCCTGCCATCGCAACATCGGCGCCGTGGCGGTCACGATCAGCCAGTCGGTGATTTTGCCGAGAACGGCGAAAACCACGATCGCCGCCAAAATCTGCGCCGGTTTGCCGAGTTGCTGGCCGTCGAGCAGGAGAAAGCCCAGTCCTTCGGACGCGCCCATGAGCTCGGCGGCGACGACGAACATCCAGCCCAGTCCGAGGCCTACGCGCAGCGCGACGACATATTCTGGCAACACCGCGGGCAGAAGGATGCGCCGGATCATCGCTGGTCCCGAGAGGCGGAAGGTGCGCCCGACCTCGACGATCTTGCGGTCGACCGACAGGATTGCGCCCATCACGCCGAGATAGACCGGAAAGAAGACGCCCACCGCGATCAGGGCGATTTTCGAGGTTTCGAAAATGCCGAGCCACAGGATGAAAAGCGGCACCCACGCCAGCGAAGGGATCGCGCGCAGTGCCTGGACCGTCGGGTCGAGCAGCCTTCGAGCCAATCCCCAATAGCCCGAGATCGCGCCAAGGATGGTGCCCGCGATCACGCCGAAGCCGAATCCGGCCAGAACACGCGTCAGCGTTGCCGTAACGTGAAGGGCCAGTTCGCCGCTGCGCGCCAGATCAAACAGTTCGGTGAAGATCCGCGACGGCGGCGGCACCAGCCGTCCGCTCGACAGCCCGAGCCGGACCACGGTCTCCCAAGCGAAGGCGGCGGAAAGCGGGAGCACCAGGCCCAAAGACCAGCGCGCGTACCCGCGCGGCCGGCCCGAGGCGGCCGGGCTAAGCTCGATCTCAGGCTTGGCAGCCGAAAAGGTGTCCACCGTCATGACCAGTAGCAAAACCGCGTCCTGCGGGAGATTGCAAGCTGGAGGTGCGGTGTAGCCGCGTCGTTACCCTCTCCCCCTGCGGGAGAGGGTGGTTTCGAGCGCTAGCGAGAAACCGGGTGAGGGGATTGGCTTCCTTGAGCGAAATAGCCCCCTCACCCGGCTCGAATTTCGCTTTGCTCATTCTCGCCACCCTCTCCCACAAGGGGAGAGGGTAAGACCGTGCTCGTGCTTCGTTTGCGAGGAAGGTTAGTTCGTCGGCAGCGGAACCTGATCGTCGATGAGTGCGTCGAGCGCGGTCCTGACGTCGACCTTGGCGTCGATGACGCCGGCCTGCTGCAGCGCGAGCCCCGCGGCAAGGATCGACTCCCGCTGCGGCGTGCCGATCCGGCTGTAGGAAAGATCGGTCCGCTCCTTGAATTGCCTGTCGGCGACCGCGTCGGTAAGCCGCGTGGCCGCGATGAACGACTTCTTCAACGCGTCATAATTGGCGAGCGCATATTTGCGCGCCTCCTCGTAAGTGGCGAGCACGCGGCGCGCTTCGTCGGGATGCTCCTTCAAGAACTGTTCGCGGACATTGAGGATTCCCCAGGTGTTTGCCTCCGCCTTGCGGAAGAACAGCCTGGCGCCGTCCTCGATTTCCGCCTGCGCCATCATCGGATCAAGCCCCGCCCATGCGTCCACGTCGCCGCGGATCAGCGCGGTCTTGCCGTCGGCGTGCTGCAGCAATACTGGGGTGATGTCCTTTTCGCTCAGGCCGGCAGCCAGTAGCGCCCGCACCAGGAAGATGTGCGGGTCGGTGCCGCGCGTTACCGCGACGCGTTTGCCCCTGAGGTCGGCAACGGTCTTGATCGGGGAATCTTTGGTCGTGACCAGCGCGGTCCATTCCGGGCGCGAATAGACATAGATCGATTTGATCGGGTTGCCGTTGATCCGGGCAACGAGCGCGGCGGAACCGGCGGTCGAACCGAAATCGATCGATCCGGCATTGAGGAATTCCAGCGCCTTGTTGGAACCGGCCGATTGCACCCAGACGATCTTGATGCCGTCCTTGGCGAATTCCTTCTCCAATAGCCCATTCTGCTTGAGGATCATCGAGACGGGATTGTAGGTCGCCCAATCCAGCCGTATTTCCTTGAGCGCGTCGGCAGCGGAGGCGCTTCCCGGGATCAGCGCGGCCAGCGCCATCATCGCGACCAAGACGCGCCGTAAAATGAAGGACATGGTTGAACTCTCCGTCTAGTGCGGCGAATTTGAAGTTCCTATCGGTATCGCGGCAAGTTGGTGATAGGAACTTCAAATTCAAAGCCGCACTAGCATTAAAAAGTTGGTAGAGCTCCTTTGATTCCGAAGTTCGCATCAGAGGTCGCCGCGATAGCTCGCGAACTTCGGAATCGGAGCTCTAATGCGGCGAATTTGAATTTCCTATCGGTATCGCGGCAAGTTGGTGATAGGAACTTCAAATTCAAAGCCGCACTAGCATTAAAAAGTTGGTAGAGCTCCTTTGATTCCGAAGTTCGCATCAGAGGTCGCCGCGACAGCTTGCGAACTGCGGAATCGGAGCTCGAGGGGCGACCGCGATCAAAAGCAGATCGCACGCCCAGGCGTCAACGCGACTTTCGCCCGTCCTCGCCCGGACACGATAAGCCATTTTGTTTCAATTGGTTAATTTGACACTGGGTCGGAAAATCTCACCCTTTGACCCCTCAAAGGCGGCGCATACCTTATCCAGAATGAAGAGAACGGAGCATGGGTCTTTTGCCCACCATGGAATGTCCGTGACAGCGTGCGAGCCGTCCGATATCGGGGTGGGCGATGGATAATGTCGTCATTCAGACCCGACCCGAGGCCGACGAACGTTTCGATACCGTGAGGATCACGGCCGCGGTGGACGCGCTTGCCGGAGAACATGCCGGACGCGAAGACGTCTTTCGAGCCGCGGTCGCCAGATTGCTGAAGGCCGAACTGATCGCCGCGCGCGAGACCGCGCAGGCGGTGTTGTTGAAGGATCGGCACGGTCGGCGCTGCGCCGAACGGCTCTGTTTCGTCCAGGACGAGATCATCCGCATCCTGTTCGCTGCCGCCACGCGCCATCTGTACCGTTCACCGATCCCCTCGGGTGCCGAACGCATGGCGGTCGTCGCCACCGGCGGTTATGGCCGCGGCCTGATGGCGCCGGAGTCCGATATCGATCTCCTGTTCATCCTGCCCTACAAGCAAACCGCCTGGGGCGAGCAGGTCGCCGAGGCCATTCTCTATTGTCTGTGGGACATGGGATTGAAGGTCGGTCACGCCACGCGTTCGGTCGATGAATCGATCCGGCAGGCACGCGGCGACATGACCATCCGTACCGCGATCCTCGAGACCCGGTTTCTGACCGGGGACCAGCCGCTTTACAACGAACTGGTGGAGAGGTTCGACAAGGAGGTGGTGCAGGGCTCCGCGGCCGAGTTCGTCACCGCCAAACTTGCCGAGCGCGAGGAGCGGCACCGCCGCGCCGGCCAGTCGCGCTATCTGGTCGAGCCCAACGTCAAGGACGGCAAGGGCGGCCTGCGCGACCTGCATACGCTGTTCTGGATCGCAAAATATGTCTACCGCGTTCGCGAAACCGACGAACTGCTCGAGCGCGGCGTATTCGACGCGCAGGAGTACCGCACCTTCCGCCGCTGCGCCGATTTCCTGTGGTCGGTCCGATGCAATCTGCATTTCTTCGCCGGCCGCGCTGAAGAGCGGCTGTCATTCGACATGCAGCGCGAGATCGCGGTGCGCCTGGGCTACACCTCGCATCCCGGCATGCAGGACGTCGAACGTTTCATGAAGCACTACTTCCTTGTCGCCAAGGATGTCGGCGACCTCACCGCGATCCTGTGCGCCAAGCTGGAAAACGAACAGGCCAAGCCTGTGCCGGTGCTCAGCCGCGTGATGGCGCGGTTCCGGCCGAGCGTCCACCGGCGTCGGGTGCCCGAAAGCGACGACTTCATCGTCGACAACAACCGCATCAACCTCGCCGCGCCCGACGTCTTCAAGCAGGACTCGGTCAATCTGATCCGGATTTTCCGTATCGCGCAGAAGCACAATCTGGCCTTCCATCCCGACGCGATGCGCAATGTGACGCGGTCCTTGAAACTGATTAACACCGAGCTGCGCGACAATGGCGAAGCAAACCGGCTGTTCATGGAAATCCTGACGTCAAACGGCGCGGAAGTGGTGCTGCGGCGCATGAACGAAACCGGCGTGCTCGGTCATTTCATCCGCGCCTTCGGCAAGATCGTGTCGATGATGCAGTTCAACATGTATCACCATTATACGGTCGATGAGCACCTGATACGGTGTATCGGTTTCCTCCAGGAGATCGAGCGCGGCGGCAACGACGAATTCATCGTCGCCAGCGATTTGATGCGCAAGATCAGGCCCGAGCACCGCGCGGTGGTCTACGTTGCGACGCTGCTCCACGATATCGCCAAGGGCCGCCCCGAGGATCACTCGATTGCCGGGGCAAAAGTGGCGCGGCGGCTTTGTCCGCGGCTCGGCTTCAGCGCTGCCGACACTGAGCTCATAGCGTGGCTGATCGAGGTACATCTGACGATGTCCACGGTGGCCCAATCGCGCGACCTGTCGGACCGCAAGACCATCGAGAATTTCGCAGCCGTGGTCCAGTCCGTCGAGCAAATGAAGCTTCTCACCATCCTGACCACCGCCGACATCCGCGGTGTCGGTCCCGGCGTGTGGAACGGCTGGAAAGCGCAACTGTTGCGCACGCTGTATTATGAGACCGAGCCGGTGCTGACCGGCGGCTTCTCTGAGGTCAACCGCGCCCGGCGCATTGCGCTGGCGCAGGCGGAATTCCGGGCCGCCCTTACCGATTGGCCGGAGCAGGAACTCAACACCTACGTGGCGCGGCACTATCCCGCCTACTGGCTCAAGGTCGAACTGCCCCGCAAGATTCGCCACGCCCGCTTCCTGCGCGCCAGCGAACAGGCGGGCCACAAGCTCGCGATCAATGTCGGTTTCGACGAGGCGCGCGGCGTCACCGAACTCACGATCCTGGCGATGGACCATCCGTGGCTGCTGTCGATCATCGCCGGTGCGTGCGCGTCGGCCGGCGCCAACATCGTCGATGCGCAAATCTACACCACGACCGACGGCCGCGCGCTCGATACCATCGCGATCACGCGCGAATATGATCGCGATGACGACGAGGGGCGGCGCGCGACGCGGATCGGCGACATGATCGAGGACGTGCTCGAGGGCAAGCTGCGACTGCCCGAAGTGGTGGCGCGCCGCGCCGCGGCGCGCGGCAAGGCGCGGCCTTTCGTGGTCGAGCCGGAAGTGACCGTCAACAATCAATGGTCGGATCGCTATACGGTGATCGAGGTCTCCGGCCTCGACCGGCCGGGGCTGCTGTACGAGCTGACCACCGCGATTTCGAAACTGAACCTCAATATCGCCTCGGCCCACGTCGCGACTTTCGGCGAGCGCGCGCGCGACGTCTTCTACGTCACCGACCTGCTCGGTGCGCAGATCACGGCGCCGACGCGGCAGGCCGCGATCAAAAGCGCGCTGCTTCACCTGCTCTCCAGTGAGCAGGTCGCTGCATAACCGACCCGAAAGATCACCGCGGCTTTTGGGGAATCTCGCCAAAGGTCTTGCCGGGTACGAGCGGCTTGAGGCGGATCAGCCGGGAATCTTCCACCGCCGCCTGCCGGTGCTTGACCGCCTCGCGATAGACGGGGTCGCGGATCATCTCGACAAACGCGGCGACGCTCGGGTATTCCGCAATGAAGCAATGATCCCAGCGTTCGTCCGACGGCCCGATCAGCATCAATTCGAAGCCGCCCATCCAGGCGATCCTGCCGCCGACGCGCGTGAAGACCGGCCCGCTTTCGCGGCCGTAGGCAGCATAGGCTTCCGCGCCCGTGGCGGTCCTTCCATCGCCATAGGCGGCGCGATCGCGCAAGCGCACCAGGTTGAGCATGTGAATCGGCCCGGCGCGATCATTCTCGCGGAATTGCGCGAATACTTCCTTGGTCGGATCTATGTAACCTGTCATCGTCGGTGCCTCGCTGGCAGATGGTTGCGTTCTTGCGTCCTGTCGGCAGGCTAGTGGAGCGGATTTGACATTCGCTACCCACCTTAGCCCAAGCTCGTCAAGCGAATGTCAAATCCCAAGCTCCACTAGAATTTCATATTTTCTAGTGGTCTTTCGATTCTAACGTTCGCAAATGTGTCCGCCGCATCGGGATGGGAATGTTAGAATCGGACCACTAGCATGATGAGGGTGATCTGCTCGACATCATGCGCCGGAAAAAAGCAACGGGGGATGCAAAATGAGCGCGATTGCCAATGCCCTGGTAGCGCTGGTCGCAGCGCTGCATGTGTATTTTCTGATCCTGGAAATGTTCCTCTGGACCAAACCGCTCGGCCTGAGGATTTTTCGAAATTCCCCCGAGAAGGCGGCCGATTCCGCGGTGCTGGCCGCCAATCAGGGCCTTTATAATGGATTTCTCGCCGCCGGGCTTGTTTGGGGATTGGTGCAGCCAAACATCACCTTCGCCTTCCAGATCAAGGTATTTTTCCTGGCCTGCGTGATCGCCGCCGGCATTTATGGCGCGGCCACCGTCAGCCGCAGGATCCTGCTGGTGCAGGCTGCGTCCGCGGCAATCGCCCTTCTTCTGCTTTGGCTATCATGAGGCAAGGCTTCCTGGTGGAGTGGATTTGACATTCGCTACCCGCCTAGTACCCACTTTCCGAAGTTCGTGTCCTGTTTCAGCGCCCACCTTTCACGAACTCCGGAAAGTCATGGGCACTAGCAAACCTATGACTCTAGTGCCGCTTTTCGATTTGAAGTTCCTGGATCGAATACGCCGCTTGCACCACAGGAACTTCAAATCGGCGCCACTAGCCCGCAAGCTCGTTGAGCGAATGTCAAATCCCAAACTCCACTAGAATCTTGTACTTGCTAGTGGTCCTCTGATTCTAACATTCGCAAAAAAGCCCGCTGCGATGGGAAGCGAATGTTAGAATCGAACCACTAGCCATCACCTTGCTTTGCCATAATCGTTCATCCACACTCGGTGGATAGCGCTGACCCATCACGGTTGGACGCTATCATCGGCAAAAATCAAAAACATCAGGTGAGGCAGCGACATGAGGAACAGGCTTTTTCATCTCTCAACCGCAACGATGCTGGCGCTTGCGCTGTCGGCCTCATCGGCCCTGGCGCAGAAGAAGTATGATCCGGGTGCGAGCGATGCCGAAATCAAGATCGGCCAGACCGTGCCATTCAGCGGACCGGCTTCCGCCTATGCCACCATCGGCAAGGCCCAGGCGGCGTATTTCAACATGATCAACGAGCAGGGCGGGGTGAACGGCCGCAAGATCAATCTGATCCAGTATGACGACGCCTATAGTCCGCCCAAGGCCGTAGAGCAGGTGCGCAAGCTGGTCGAGAGCGATGAGGTGCTCCTGACTTTCCAGATCATCGGCACTCCCTCGAATGCGGCCGTGCAGAAGTACCTCAATGCGAAGAAAGTGCCGCAATTATTCGCCGCCACCGGCGCGTCCAAATTCACCGATCCGAAGAATTTCCCCTGGACACTCGGCTTCAACCCGAACTATTTCGTCGAGGGCCGCATCTACGGCCAGTTCATTCTGAAAGAATATCCGAACGCCAAGGTCGGCGTGCTCTACCAGAACGACGACCTCGGCAGGGATTATCTGAACGGCATCAAGGCTGGCCTCGGCAACAAGGCCGCAACCATGATCGTGGCGGAAGCCTCCTACGAAGTCTCCGATCCGACGGTTGACTCGCAAATCCTCAAGCTGAAATCGGCTGGCGTCGATCTGCTGTTCAGCGCATCGACCCCGAAATTCGCGGCGCAGACCATTAAGAAGAACGCCGAGCTCGGCTGGAAGCCGGTGCACATCCTCGATATCAACGCCACTTCGGTCGGCGCGGTGATGCAACCGGCGGGGCTCGAGGCCTCCAAGGGCGTGATCAGCGTCAACTACGGCAAGGACCCTCTCGATCCGACCTGGAAAGACGATCCCGGCATGAAGAGGTATTTCGAATTCATGGCGAAGTACTATCCGGAAGGCGACAAGAACTCGAGCTTCAATACCTACGGCTATGGCACCGCTCAGCTCATGGTTCACGTCCTGAAGCAATGCGGTGACGATCTTACCCGCGAAAACGTGCTTCGCCGAGCCACCAATATCAAGGACTTCCAGGCCGATCTTGCGCTGCCGGGAATGACTGCTAACACCACGCCGAACGATTACCGGGTCAACAAGCAGCTGCAGATGATGCGTTTCAACGGCGAGCGCTGGGAGCTGTTCGGTCCGATCATGGAGGACAGCAGCCCGGCGGGCTGAGGCGCGCCGCTCTTTTGCTCGGCCACGGCGAAGAGCCTTTCGCCCGCGCACCCCAAATTCCGGGGCGCGGGTAGGGTTAAGCGTGGGTGAATGCCTTACCGGTCAGGCCGCTACCAAAGTCAGGCGTGATCGCAATTAACCATCGTTTAAGACGGCTTTAAACCAGCCCCGTTACCGTGCCCGCAGCAGCAGGATGTGGGCGTTCGCGGATGGCGTGGGGACGAAAAAAGAGCGGCGGACGCAAGGAGCCGGTATTCGGCCTTGGCGCATCGCTGGCCGAATTGCGCTTGACGCTGAAGGACCGGATCGCGCCAGCCGAAGAAGACAGGCCGAAGAAGCAAGCCCTCAAACGCAAGATCGTCGAAACCGACGATGAGGACGAGGACGAAACCCCGGTCGAGCGAAAGCCGCGTGCAAGCCGGAGCGCGCGCAGGCGAAGGTCGACCCGGAGCCGCCTCAGGCTGTTGCGCCTGGTCTATTGGGGCGTGGTGCTCGGCCTGTGGGGCGCGATCGCCGCGGTCGGCGTCATCGTGTGGGTCGGCGCGCATCTGCCGGCGATCCAGTCGCTCGAAATCCCGAAAAGGCCGCCGACGATCCAGATCACCGGGGCCGACGGCAGCGTGCTGGCCGTCCGCGGTGAAATGCCCGGCGCCAATGTCGCCTTGAAAGAGCTTCCGCCCTATTTGCCGAAGGCTTTCATCGCCATCGAGGACCGTCGGTTCTATTCCCATCACGGCATCGATCCGATCGGCATCGCGCGCGCGGCGGTGGCCAATATCCTGCATCGCGGCGTTTCGCAGGGCGGATCGACCCTCACCCAGCAGCTGGCCAAGAATCTGTTCCTGACCCAAGAGCGCACGTTTCAGCGGAAATTGCAGGAAGTCGAACTCGCGCTTTGGCTGGAGCGCAAGCATTCCAAGGGCGAGATTCTCGAACTTTACCTCAACCGTGTCTATTTCGGCTCTGGCGCCTACGGCGTTGAAGCTGCCGCCCAGCGCTATTTCGGCAAGTCGGCCCGGAACGTGACCCTGGCCGAGGCCGCGATGCTCGCAGGTCTCGTCAAGTCGCCGTCGCGCCTTGCGCCCAACCGCAACCCTGACGGGGCCGAGCAGCGCGCGCAAACCGTGCTTGCCGCCATGGCGGAAGCCAAGTTCATCACCGAAGCTCAGGCGCAGGCCTCGATCGGGCATCCCTCCTACAATGTGAAGCCGGCCGGCGCCGGGACGATCAATTATGTCGCGGACTGGATTGGCGAGGTGCTGGATGACCTGATCGGTCAGATCGACCAGAACGTCGTGGTGGAAACCTCGATCGATCCGAAACTGCAGGCGGTCGCCGAAGCCGCCGTGATCGATGAACTTGCCGCCAAAAGCGTGAGATTCAACGTGACCCAGGGAGCCCTGGTGGCGATGGCGCCGGATGGCGCGGTGCGCGCCATGGTGGGGGGCCGCAACTATGCCGAAAGCCAGTACAACCGCGCGGTGACTGCCAAGCGCCAGCCGGGCTCGGCGTTCAAGCCCTTTGTCTTTCTCACCGCAATCGAATCCGGCCTGACCCCGGAAACCATCCGGCAGGATGCGCCGCTCGATGTCAAAGGCTGGAAGCCCGAGAACTACACCCATGAGTATTTCGGCCCGGTGACGCTGACCCAGGCGCTGGCGATGTCGCTCAATACGGTTGCGGTGCGGCTCGGATTAGAAGTCGGACCCAAGAATGTCGTGCGTACCGCGCACCGGCTCGGGATTTCATCGAAACTGGATGCCAATCCGTCGATCGCGCTCGGGACCTCGGAGGTCTCGCTGGTCGAACTGGCCGGCGCCTATCTGCCGTTTGCCAACGGGGGCCTCGCGGTCTCCCCGCACGTCGTCAACAAGATACGCACCGCCGACGGCAAGGTTCTCTACATGCGGTCCGCCGATCAGCTTGGCCAGGTGATCGAACCGCGCAATGTCGCGATGATGAACACCATGATGCAGGAAACGCTTTTGAGCGGTACCGCTCGCAAGGCCGAGCTGCCTGGCTGGATGGCCGCCGGCAAAACCGGCACCAGTCAGGATTTCCGCGATGCCTGGTTCATCGGCTACACTGCCAATCTCGTGACCGGCGTCTGGCTCGGCAATGACGACAATTCGCCGACCAAAAAGGCGACCGGCGGCGGCTTGCCGGTGGAAATCTGGACCCGCTTCATGCGGGTGGCGCACCAGGGCGTGACGGCGACGCCGTTGCCGGCTTCGCAAGGAAACGGCTTCTTCTCGACCATCGCGCAGGCCAGCCCGCTTGCGAACGTGGGCGCCAATCCGCCATCAACCCCTGTCGCGACCAAACCTGCGCCGACGCGGGCCTCCGTTCGCCCCGAGCCGGCAAGCGGGCTGGATGGCTGGCTGATCAATCACCTGTTCGGACACTAGTCTAGCGCGAGCGGAAGTCGGTGCACGTCTCCCAATGTGGAGAGGGGGCACACTTTCGACGGTTCGACGTCCGCCAACTTTCAACGGCCGTCCGGCGCCCGAACGCCAGCCCAACTGTCGCGCACCTGAAAATAGTGAACGCTTGGATCGTGAACTGGGGTCGGCAGACGGAGCACCTGCGGCGAGAGCCTCCCCATGGTGCTCAGGACGGTATAGGAAGCAACCACGCGATCATGCTGCGCGGTCACGAGCGCCAGGCGCGCGTTGACCAGCGCCTGTTGCTGATTGAGGACATCGAGTGTCGTGCGCTGGCCGACGCTTGCTTCCTTGCGAACGCCTTCCAGCGCAATCTCGGAGGCATCGACCTGGAACTGCGAGGACGCCACCTGCGACTTGCTTGCCACGAGCTGACCCCATGCCGAGACGAGGTCGGCACGGGCTTGGTCGCGAACCTGCTCGAGATTGAGGCGCTGCTGGGCCAGGCTCTCCTTCGACTGCCGTATCAGCGAATATTCGGCGCCGCCCTGATAGATCGGCACGGTTACCTGGGCGATCGCCGATGCGGTGAACTGGCTGATCTGCGTGATGGTCTGCTGCCAGGTCTTTTGCACGGTGGCTTGCACCGAGACGGTTGGAAACAATGCGCCTTCGTTGATCTTCACGTTGAGAAAACTGACGTCGATCCCGTACATGGCCGAGGTCACGTTCGGGTTTTCCACCAGCGCGATATTGACGGCATCGCCCAGCGTTGCCGGAAAGAAGCGGTCCACGGGCGAGCCCGGCGCGAGCTGCGAGGGTTCGTTGCCGATGATGCGGCGAAAATTCGCGCGCGTCGTGTTCAACGTGGCTTCGGCGGCAAGTTCCTGGGTCTGGCCTGCCGCAAGCTGCGCCTCCGATTGCGCCACGTCCGTCGGGGTGACAAGGCCGACGCTGTAGCGGTCACGCGTCTGTTTCAGGGTCTGCCCGAGAACCCTGGTATTGCTGCGCTGAACTTCCAGGATCGCTGCGTCGCGCAAATAGTCCATGTAGATGGTGGCCGCCGCAAGCAGGACCGATTGCTCCAGCAGGCGCAAGGCCTCGCGCGCGCCGAACACCTGGCTTTCCGCGGCGCGTGTCTTGTTCGCGGTCTGATTGCCGTTGAAGAGCGTTTGGGTCGCGCTCAAGCCCACGGCGTGAGGTCCCTGCGGACCCTCCTCGACTTTCTGGCCTGTCGATGACGTGACGAGCTGATTGGTATATTGGCCTCCGGCGCTCGCGGTCACCGCCACCTTGGGGCGGTAGCCGGACAAGGCCTGTGGCACGTTTTCATCGGTGGCCCGTACCGAGGCTCGCTGGGCGTTGAGCTGCGGATTGGTCTGGTAGGCGCGCATCAGCGCGGCCTCCATGGTGTCGGCGCGGGCGGATGTTGCGGCCATCTGAATGAGAAGAACCGTCGCTGCGATTCGGCCCGAAGCTGTCACCCCTTGCATGAACAGACTTATCCGATGCGGCGTGGCGCCTGACAACAGCCCTGAGCCAGTCGTGAACCGGGAAGATGTGCATAGCTTTCGATAGATCGTTCATGGCGGAGGCCGTCGTGACGGCCTCTCGGCAGCAACCGGTGCTGCTCCTGGTAGAGCTCCGATGCCCACTGAATCAATGGATGAGCCGACCCCTGCTCAGCGAACGAGCTGAAGCGCGCGGGCTAGTCCTGGATGCCGTAGCGATGCAGGTCGTTGCCGTGGGTGTCGAGCCAGGTCTTGGCACGCTCGACATGGTCGCACACCCTCGCCACCACCCGCCAGAACCGCGGCGAATGGTTCATCTCCACGAGATGGGCCACTTCGTGGGCGGCAAGATAATCCAGCACGTAAGGCGGAGCGAGGATCAGTCGCCAGGAGAACGACAGCGAGCCCGCGGACGTGCACGAGCCCCAGCGGCTCGACTGGTCGCGGATCGACAGCCGGCGCACCCTGACGCCCAAGGCTTGCGCATAATAGGTTGCGGCCTTCTGCAGATCCTTGCGGGCTTCGCGCTTGAGGTAGTCATGCACCCGCCGTTCGGTATGTTCGGCGCCGCCTGCCGCGCAAAGAATCCGCTCGCCGCTTTCGCGCATCTCGGTCCAGACCGTGCCGCGCTGACCGGTGCGATGCACGATCCTGTGCGCGACGCCGCGCAAGGGGAGCACGGTGCCCGGTAGAAACGGTGCGGCCTTCGGCAAGCGGCCGAGGCGCGCCGCAATCCAGCCGCCGTGACGCTGCGCGAAGTCCTTGGCGTCAACGATAGTGCCGCGTGGCGGCATGGTCAGGATCGCTTCGCGATCGCTTGGATGAATGCGCAAGGTGTAACGACGCGCCCGCCGATGTCGGCGCAGCCGAACCGAATAGATTTGCGAGCCGTGCTTGACCAGAATGCGAGAGGGTTCGTAAGGCCGCCGATAAAGAAGGGCGCGTTTGGCCATGTCTGCTAGTCCGGGGGTAAGAAGTTCCCCCGGATTCTGCCACATCCGCTGCCAGTGAAATCGCTCGGCGCAAAAACAAATCATTTGCCCAATATACAGGGGTAGGAGGGTTAACGGACCCTATAGGATGGGGTAGGAACCCGAGAAAAGAGGTCGGAACCGCCCCAACAGGGGCTGTTAAAGAATGAAAGAGAGCTCATTCTTTCAAACAGTCGAGAATCGGCGCTTCCAAGGCCGATTCAGAGGTGCGGCCGGCAACCGGAATCGCAACCAATCCAGAGCAAAACGCGTGATTTGGTGTCGAACTTCGCGAAATTGCGCATCATTCAGCTGCATAAGCGAGTGAAGGCTTCACTGCTGAAGATTTCACATTCGCCGCCGACGTCATGAAGTCGGAAATGCGCGGCACGATCTCGGATTTGAAGCGCGAGCCGTTGAACACACCGTAATGGCCCACTCCCTTTTGCACGTAATGCACCCGGCGATGTTCCGGAATAGCACCGCACAGCGAGTGCGTCGCCTCGGTTTGACCTAGTCCGGAGATATCGTCGTTCTCGCCTTCCACCGTCATCAGCGCCACGCGCCTGATCTTTGATGGATCGACCGGCTTGCCGCGATGGGTCATCTCGCCCTTGGGCAGCGCGTGCTTGATGAAAACTGTATCGACGGTCTGCAGATAATACTCCGCCGACAGGTCCATGACCGCCAGATATTCGTCATAAAAATCGCGGTGCTTGTCGACCAGGTCACCGTCGCCCTTCACCAGGTTCCTGAACAGATCCTTGTGGGCGTCCATGTGACGGCCGAGGTTCATGGTGATGAAGCCGTTGAGTTGCAGGAAGCCCGGATAGACGTCGCGCATGACGCCAGGATGCGGGAACGGCACCTTGGTGATGACGTGATTGCGAAACCAGTTGATGCCGCGCTGGGCCGCAAGATCGTTGACGGCCGTCGGATTGCGGCGGGTATCAATCGGGCCGCCCATCAAGGTCATCGAAACCGGAACAAAAGGATCGTTTTCGGCTTCCATGATGGAAACCGCCGCCACCACCGGCACCGAAGGCTGGCACACGGCGATCACATGCATGTTGCCGCCAAGCACGTGCAACATCTCGATGACGTAATCGATGTAGTCATCGAGATCGAAACGGCCTTCGGTCAGAGGCACCATCCTGGCGTCGGCCCAGTCGGTGATGTAAACCTCGTGCCTCGGCAGGAAGGCCTCGACCGTGCCGCGCAGCAGCGTCGCATAGTGACCGGACATCGGCGCGACAATCAGCACCCGGGGCTGGGGCGCACGCAACGGCCGCGTAATCTTGCGATCGAAGTACAGCAGGCGGCAGAACGGCTTTTCCCACACGACGCGGATTTCGACCGGCGTGCGCACGCCATTCACGTCGGTGTCCTTGATGCCCCATTCGGGCTTGCCGTAACGGCGGGTGGTTCGCTCGAACAGTTCGCAGGCGGCGGCAACCGATTTTCCGAACTCGGTGTGCGACCACGGATTGAGCGGATTCTGAAACAGGATTTTCGTGGCATCGGTAACGGCGCGCGCGGGGTTGAGCGAGGCGTGCGCCATTTCGTACATCCAGTACATCGGCGTCGTAAGGGCCGGACTGCCTTCAGCTACCAGAGGCGGTGCGCCGCCAAACTCACCAATCGCCATCTATTCTGGTTCCTCATCCCTTTTGCATCGCAGCATAGTGCCGAATGCGTAATAAAGCGTCAATGCACAGATCAGCACTTTCGTCACGGTGCACAAGCTAAAGATGGCTCAAATCCACGAGAATAAGCGTTCATTCACCGCTCTGAAGCAGCGAACCGTGCTTTCTCGCACTGCGCAACAGCACAAGAAATATCGTAAATGACGCAACAAGCAGCAGGACATTGATGGCGAACGCTTCCGCCATCAGGTCGCCGCGAAACTCCTGCCGCGTCAACAGCGTCCGCATGCCCTCGAAGGCGTAAGTCGGTGGCAACGCCCAGGCGACGTATTGCAGCCAATGCGGCAGCACCGTCACCGGGTAGTAGACGCAGGCCAGAGGCATCAGGCCGAACATCAGCGTCCAGACGATGCTTTCGGCGCCGAGCCCATGGCGAAGCACCAGCCCCGAGACGAAAATGCCCACCGACCAGCTGGTGAAGATCAGGTTGCAGAAAAAGGCGACCAGCGGAAATCCGATGCCGTAGAGATTGAAGTCGAAGAAGATCATGGCGAGCAGCGTCATCGGAATGACGCCGATCGCGAGCCGGATCAGGCTCATGACCATCAGCGCGATCAGAAACTCGATCGGCTTTAACGGGCTCATCATCAGGTTGCCCATGTTGCGCGCCCACATCTCCTCGAGAAACGAGATCGAAAAGCCGAGCTGGCCGCGAAACAGGATGTCCCACAGGATCACCGCGCCGACCAGGGTGCCGCCGGCGCGGGCGAAAAAGCCGGCGTTCTGGGAGATGTAGTTCTGCAGGAATCCCCAGGTGATGATCTGCAACGCGGGCCAGTAGACGAGCTCGAGGAGCCGTGGCCATGACGACAGCAACAGGTACCAGTAGCGCAGGACCATCGCGTTGATCCGGTGCGGCGCTATACCGCCTGCAAGCGCGTGTGTGCTCACGAAGTGCCCTCCTGAACGCGACCGCGCGCAACGTCGAGAAACACTTCCTCGAGCGTCGTGCGATTGTAGCGGGCCATGATCTGTTCCGGACTGTCGTCGTCCTCGATCCGGCCGCGCTTCATGATGATGACGCGGTCGCACAGCCGTTCCACCTCGGGCATGTTGTGGGAGGCCAGAAGGATGGTCGCGCCATTTTCCTTGCGGTAGGTCTCGATGTGCTCGCGGACCCAGTCGGCCGTGTCGGGATCAAGCGATGCGGTCGGTTCGTCGAGCAACAGCAGCTCCGGCTGATTGATCAGCGCCTTTGCGAGTGCCACGCGGGTCTTCTGCCCGGCGGAAAGCTTGCCGTTGGTGCGGTCGAGGAAGTCGCCGAGATCGAGATCGGAGGCGAGCCTCTCGATGCGACCGTGCAGGTTCTCCACCGCATAGAGGCGGCCGAAGATGGTGAGGTTCTGACGCACCGTGAGCCGCATCGGCATGTCGACATAGGGGCTCTCGAGATTCATACGGCCGAGCACCGCGGCGCTTTGCTCGGGCATCGAATGGCCCAGCACCCGGACGTGTCCGGAACTCGGCAACACCAGTCCCATGATCATCGCGATCGTCGTGGTCTTGCCGGCACCGTTGCCGCCGAGCAGGCCCGTGATGCTGCCGCGCGCAATTCGAAACGACACACTGTCGACAGCGCGGGTTGCCTTGTAGAATTTTGTGAGCTGCGCGACCTCGATCGCAGCCTGCCGATCGCGGCCGGGTGCGGGAAACTGAGCCTTGATGGTGCCAGCCTTCATCATGCCGGCCGTTCATTGAGCCAACGGCGGGGCAAGCGCAAGGCGCTTACGAAAATTTGTGGCTATTCGACACAGGCTAGTGTCCCGGTTCTGACATTCGTATCATATCGCGGTGGGCACTTTTACGAATGTCAGAACCAAAGGGACACTAGCAAATCTATGATTCTAGTGTGGCTTCTGGTTCAGAAGTCCGCATGACGAACTGGCGGCAATGATGATGCGGACTTCTGAACCAGAAGCCACACTAGCACAGGCCGGTTTGTCGGACGCCACATGCGCAGTTAAACTCCGCTACGTGGCATCGAAGTTCCCCGCGCCATTGCCATCATGCAGGCTCGGAGATCTCGAATGGGCCAACCTGACGGCAGAGCTGCCCGCCATGTCACGAACTTCGAAAGGCCTTTGCTCCCGGCATGACCGACGTCGCCGCCTCTGATTTTCGCCATCCGCGCCGCTATGTCCGCCTCGACACCATATTGCGGCTGCGCTGGCTTGCCGTGCTCGGCCAGCTCGCGGCGATCTTCATCGTGGCGCAGGGGCTGGAGTTCGATGTCGAGGTGGTTCCTTGCCTTGCCATTGTCGGCCTTTCTGCGTTGCTCAACCTCGTCCTGCAGATCAGGTTCGATCCGATGCAGCGGCTGGAGCCGGCATGGGCCGCAGCGTTGCTCGCGTCCAACATCATCGAGCTGGCCGGCCTGTTGTTCTTCACTGGCGGCCTTCAGAACCCCTTTTCATTTCTGTTTCTCGCTCCGGTTCTGATCTCGGCGACGGCGCTGCCGATCCGCTTCACCATCGCACTCGGCCTGCTGGCCGTCGCCTGCGCGTCCCTGCTCGTGTTTTTTCATTTTCCGTTGCCGTGGGACAGCGACGATCCGCTGGCGTTGCCGCCGATCTATTTGTTCGGCGTCTGGCTCTCGATCGTGGTCGCGATCGGCGTCACCAGCCTTTATGCTTTCCAGGTCGCCGAGGAAGCGCGCAAACTGTCGGACGCGCTGGCGGCCACCGAGCTGGTGCTGACGCGCGAGCAGCATCTCACCCAGCTCGACGGCCTCGCCGCCGCCGCCGCCCATGAGCTCGGCACGCCGCTGTCGACGATCTTCCTGATCTCGCGCGAACTCGAGCGGAGCCTGCCGGAAGACGGTCAGGTCGCCGGCGACATCAGGACCTTGCGTGAACAGGTGCAACGCTGCCGCGACATTCTGGCCAAGATCACGCAGCTTTCCTCAACCGGCGCGCCGTTCGACCGCATGCCGCTGTCAGCCTTGATCGAGGAAACGGTGGCGCCGCATCGCGATTTCGGGGTGGCGATCAAGGTCCGCATCGCCGTCTCCGGAACGCCCGAACCGGTCGGGACACGAAATCCAGCCATCCTGTACGGCGTCGGCAACATTCTGGAAAACGCCGTCGATTTTGCGCGCACGACCGTGGAGGTGAATGCCTGGTGGAACGCCGAGACCGTGGAAGTCATCATTTCTGATGACGGCCCGGGGATTGCGCCCGACATGCTCAAGCGCATCGGCGAACCCTATGTGTCGCGGCGGCGCGATGCAGACGAGGTCCAGGGCGAACGCTCAGGGCTGGGTCTCGGGGTTTTCATCGCCCGCACCCTGCTTGAGCGCACCGGCGCCAAGGTATCCTTCACCAACCGGGTTTTTCCGGATCACGGCGCGGTGGTCCAGATCGTCTGGCCGCGCAGCCACTTCGAGGCGCGCGAAACGGCTGCAAAACCTTCCTGAATATCAATTCCACTCACCTTCCGCCGCTCCACAGAGTTGCCCAATACCTTGAGATGGTCTTGGCAGCAGTGGTCGCGACGCCATATGCTGGGAAGTCCGACACAGGGATACCTCAATCGTGAACTCCATCGCCGAACTGACTGAGCACACCGACCGCTCCCTCCTGATCGTGGAGGACGACAAGCCCTTTCTCGAACGCCTCGCGCGCGCCATGGAGAGCAGGGGTTTCAGCGTGACCTCCTGCGACAGCGTCTCGGAGGGGCTGGCGCAGATCGGGCGAGCGGCACCGGCCTTTGCGGTGGTAGATTTGCGGCTCGGCGACGGCAATGGCCTCGACGTGGTCTCCGCGCTGAAGCGCAAGCGGCCCGATGCGCGGGCGATCATCCTGACCGGCTATGGCAATATCGCCACTGCCGTCACCGCGGTGAAAATGGGTGCGGTGGATTATCTTTCAAAGCCGGCGGATGCGGATGACGTGGTTGCGGCCTTGCTCGCAAGCGGCAACCAGAAGTCGGAGCCGCCAAGCAATCCGATGTCGGCGGATCGGGTGCGCTGGGAACACATCCAGCGCATTTACGAGATGTGCAACCGCAACGTCTCCGAAACCGCGCGGCGCCTGAACATGCACCGCCGCACGCTGCAGCGGATCTTGGCCAAGCGGGCGCCGCGGTAGCTTCTCGACTAAACCAGTGCGGCGAATTTGAAGTTCCTATCAGTGCTGCTGCCTCGTCATAGGAACTTCAAATTCAAAAACCGCACCAGAAACATTAATTTGCTTGTGCTCCCTTGATTCCGAAGTTCGCATCAGAGGTCGCCGCGAATGTTTGCGAACTTCGGAATCGGAGCACTAGAACTCGGCGTGACCTTGCGGGTCGAGCAGACGATTGAACCGCTGGGCGGCGGCGATGGCGAAGCGCACCGTCATCAGTTTCCGCGTCGGTGCGGGAAGGCGGTGTTCTGGCGCCGTGCAATGCATATGCGCCCCGTAGGCATCGGCGACGATCAGGCCGGTGTCGGGGGGAAATATCTCGCAGCTCAAATCCTGGGTGAAGGCGAAGAACAACTGGTCGCAATGAGCCCGGTATTCCGGCCATTTCTGGTCGGCGCGCAAATCCTCCACCGATGATTTGATCTCGACGATCCAGATCTCGCCGCGTTCGTTGATGGCGACGATGTCCGCGCGTCGGCCGGACGGCAGCGGCAATTCGCTGATGCAGGCAAATCCGAGCGAGCGCAAGAGCCGCGCCGTGCCTCGTGCGATCGCAAGCGCGGTCTCTGACTGACGGCCGTCCGGCGCGGGGACGAGCTTGACCTGGCGAGCCTGCGATTCCATCGGCCAAGCATAGAGGCTGGATCGAAAACTGGAAACGGATTTTGCACCCAAAAGCCGCTGTTGCGCGTGGTTTCGGAAGTCCCTCACGATGTTCCGCGGCGGGGGCTAAATCTTTCCTTGGCGAGGCGTCAAAAAAAGGCTTTGTTCGACCCATGACACAGCAATCCGAAACCGAGACCCAGGCAAAGGCCGGCGCCATCATCATTCCGGTCACGCTGTTCGAGCAGAACTGCATGCTGTTGTGGTGTGCGGCGACCAGAAAGGCCGTGGTGATCGACCCTGGCGGAGAAGTGCCGAAAATCCAGGCCGGCATCAAGCAGGCCAATGTCACGGTCGAGAAGATCTGGCTTACTCACGGTCATATTGATCACGTGGGAGGAGCGGCCGAGCTGCGCGATGCGCTCAAGGTGCCGATCGAGGGCCCGCACATCGACGACAAATTCCTGCTCGACAATGTGGTTTCGAGCGGGGCGCGCTTCGGCATGGCCGGCGTGCGCAATTTCTCGCCGGATCGCTGGTTGGAGGAGGGCGATTCCGTTTCGATCGGCGAATTGACGTTCGACATCCTGCATTGTCCCGGTCATTCGCCCGGCAGCGTCGTGTACTTCAACAGTCCAATGCGCTTTGCCCATGTCGGCGATGTGCTGTTCAACGGCTCGGTCGGACGCAGTGATATTCCGGGCGGCGATCATGCGACCTTGATCAGGTCGATCAAGGACAAGCTCTTGCCGCTCGGCGACGATGTCGGGTTCATCTGCGGGCACGGTCCGGGTTCAAGCATCGGTCAGGAGCGGTTGACCAATCCGTTTCTCACCGGCGCGATGTGAGACGGAGGGCTTATTTCTTCCGCGCCCGTTTCTTCAGCCCGGCCGCGGTGAGCGCACGCGTGATCACGGCGCCGACGTCAATGCCGCGCCGGCGCTTGGTCTGCGGCTTCTCCGGCTTCTTCTCGATGTTCAATGGCCACAATACCGGTCCAAGGTCGGGCTTCCATGCCGGTACCGGAGAGGCCAGCGGGATCAGTTTTGCGCTTGGCGATTCGGTCGGCGCACGCGGCTTCTTTTGCACGACTCGCTTTGGTGCGGGCCTGGCAGCCTCCTGAGGCTGGCGAATCCATTCGGTCAGGCCGAAGAAATTCGCAATGTGATATGACGACGAGATGCCCGCCTCGATCAGGAACGCGCCCTTCGTCCCATAGCGCTCGTCGTTTTCAGCGATGCCGACCGGCGTGCCGTGCGCCATGTCGGTGATGGTGTAGGATTCGACGATAGTTTCGCCATCCGCGTCCCACCAGATCTGGTGCGGGTAGCCGTTGACGGTGCCTTCCGACATCGGTGAAGCTGGTAGGCGATGCACGTCGAGCCATTGCTTGACAATCTCGTCGGCATTGGCCGGATTGACCGTGCGATCCGCGCTGCCGTGCCAAACCGAAACCTTTGGCCAGGGGCCGCGGTGGTTCGAAGCCTTGCGCACGAGGTCGCCCAGTTCGCGCCCCGGTCGGGTCGGCGATTGAAACATTCCGTTCAGCGCTTCCCTTATGTTCTTCGCCACGCCGTAGGGCAGGCCGGCGATGATGGCGCCTGCGGCAAACACTTCGGGATAGGTGGCGAGCATCACTGAAGTCATGGCGCCGCCTGCGGATAGCCCGGTGACGAAAACGCGATGCCTGTCGATCTTGTGCTCGCTCGTCATCCGCGCGATCATTTGCCTGATCGAGCCGGGCTCGCCGCGGCCGCGCCTTGTGTCGTCCGCATTGAACCAGTTGAAACAGCCATTGGCGTTGTTTGAGATCTGCTGCTCCGGCATCAGCAGCGCGAATCCGTAATGCTTGGCAAGCGTGGACCAGCCGGCGCCGAAATCGTAGCCAGCAGCATTCTGGCCGCAGCCGTGGAGAACCACGACCAGAGCGGGCGAGGGCTGCAGTTTCTCAGGCACGAAGGAGAACATCCGCAGATTGCCCGGATTGGTCCCGAATCCCGTCGTCTCGACCAGTGGCGTGCGGATTCCCCGTCGCGGCCCGCGCGCGAAGCCGTCCAGGACATCGAGTCCGGGCATCTTGGGCAGCTGCTGCAAGAATTCGATGTTTTTCGCGAGAGACACCCGTAGCTCCTAGGCGAACGAATCCACAAGGCCGATGACAAGAGATAGTTGCTGCACTGCGAAATGGAAAGGCCGCATACTGACGGTCAACAGGATTGTGATTCCTGTGAAAGGTTACGGTAACGCGTGACGCATCCATGACGGAAATACGGCAGGTGCAACCAGCCTGACTCGAGTGATTCAGACCGCTTTCAGTTTGCGATAGGCAAACCACACCATTTTCAGGAGCAGCCATCCGTCGCGAAACCGCGAGATCTGCGTCTCGCCAAAGGTGCGCGCCTTGTAGTGGATCGGTGTCTCGACGATTTTGAGATTCTGTTTGGCCGCGCCGAAAATCAGATCGAAATCGCCGAATGGATCAAAATCGCCGAAGTAGCCGCGCTCTCTCGCCAGCACTTCATAATCCTTGCGCAGCAGCACCTTGGTGCCGCACAGAGTGTCGGTCAGGCGCGTGTTGACGAGGTAGCTGAAAAGATAGGCAAAGAAGCGGTTGGCAATCAGATTGAGCGGGCGCATCGCCTCGCGCTCCATCGGATAGACCAGGCGAGTGCCATTGACGAACTCGGCCTTGCCGGTCTCGATCACCGCGTGAAATTTCGGCAGCGCTTCCGGCGGCATTGTCAGATCGGCATCCAGAATCATCAGCACGTCGCCGGTCGCGGCAGAAAAGCCCTTTCGTACCGCGTCGCCCTTGCCCTTGCCGTCCTGCTTGAGCACCTTGATGTTCCAGCGGTCCTGGTAGGCGTCGCGGACACGTTCGCATTCCTCGAACGTGCCGTCGCTGGAATTTCCCTCGACGAACAGGATTTCCTGCGAGCTGCCGAACCGGGGCATGCGCAGGATCGCACTTTCGATATTGCCCCTCTCGTTGCGGCAGGGGATCAGAATGCTCACGGAAAACTTGCGGTCGGGAAATTGTCGCATCGGGCGACCGACCAGATAGGTTCTCAGGCAGAGCTTCCTCACGCCGGGGAGCGGCGCGATGAAGCGGTTGATGAATGGACCAAGCCCGAGCCACCGGCGCGGCAACAACTGCCGCTGCTCCTGGCTGATCATTTCGAAATCCGCCAGATCCATCAGATTGAGGAAGTCGGCGGTGGCGATATAGTTGATCTTCGGCTGCCTGGCGCGCAGGTGCAGCGCCTCGGCAAGCTTGAGCACCGGCTCCCACAGATGCGAATAGTAGGAGATGATGATCCGCGTCGACGGCTCGCACAGGTGATGCACCAGCCTCAGGGTGCCGTCGATGTCCTCGAACATCCCGATGGTGTCGGCGATCACGATGTAGTCGAACGGGCCCCGGATCGAGGCCAGCGTCGCCGGGTCCTCGACGTCGCCCAGCACGAAATAGAGCTCGGGATGCAGCTCGTTGGCCTTGGCGATCGTCGCTGCACCGAAATCGACGCCGACGCCGTAGGAAGGTTTCAGCGCCGCCAGCAGGTCGCCGCGGCCGCAGCCCAATTCCAGCACCCGCTTGCCCGGCGGAATCAGGAATTTCATGAATTTGAAGTCGTCTTCGTGGTAAGCGGCGTTGAATTTTCGCCAGCGATCGAGTTCGTCGCCATGGGCCTCGAAGTGGTCGACGAGGTCGCGCTTCCGCTGATTTGAAAGCGGCAAGGAAGCAGCGGAATCGGATTGCCTCAGATACATCCTCGCCCTCGGTTGCGAAAAGAACGAAAGGCCGTCTTAGCGGAACGGCCGGGGGGTGTAAATTCGGCCAGTGTGGCGGTTCAGAAGTCCGCATCGGGCCGGAATCGTGTGCGATTTCGCGTGCTGCGAACGGAAATCGGCTGTGCTGTTCCTTTGCTCTTTCCTCGGTCCTTCCCAGCCCGTAGTTTCACATCAGCCGAGCATAAACAATCGTCCGGAGAGAACGTCCATGCCCCGCCTGAAATTCGGAGCTTTCCTCGCGCCGCATCATCCGATCGGCGAGCATCCGATGCTGCAATTCCGCCGCGACCTCGATCTCGTCGAAGAGCTCGATGCGCTCGGTTACGACGAGTTCTGGTGCGGCGAGCATCATTCCTCGGGCTGGGAGATGATTGCTTCTCCCGAGATGTTTCTGGCCGCAGCCGGCGAACGCACCAAGCGGATCAAGCTTGGCACCGGCGTGATCTCGCTGCCCTATCACCACCCGTTCAACGTCGCCCAGCGAATGGTGCAACTCGACCACATGACGGGAGGCCGGGCCATCTTCGGTTCCGGTCCCGGTGCCCTTGCCTCCGACGCACATACGCTCGGCATCGATCCGATGGTCCAGCGCGATCGCCAGGATGAGGCGATTGCGATCATTCGCCGGCTGTTCCAGGGCGAGCGCGTCAGTGCAAAGAGCGACTGGTTCACGATGAACGATGCCGCACTCCAGATCCTGCCTTTGCAGGAAGAGATGCCGTTCGTGGTGGCCTCGCAGATCTCGCCCTCGGGAATGACGCTGGCCGGCAAATACGGCATCGGGATCATTTCGCTCGGCTCGATGTCGACGCAGGGTCTGATGGCGCTGCCCACCCAATGGAGCTTTGCCGAAGACGCCGCAAAAAAATACGGCACCAAAGTGAGTCGCTCCGATTGGCGCGTGCTGCTCTCCTGGCACATTGCCGAGTGCAGGGAGCAGGCCGAGCGCGAAGCCGGCGCCGGACTGATGCGCTGGCACAACGAGTATAATGTGCGCACGCTGCAGCGGCCCGGGTTGAGCCCGTTCACTTCGCCTGAAGACGCGATCGAAAAAACCGTGCGCGGCGAGTTCGCCGCTTCGACCATCGGCACGCCCGACGATCTGGTCAAGACCATCAAAAACCTGATGGAGGTTTCCGGAGGCGTAGGCCACATCATCGGCTTCGTCCACGACTGGGCCAATCCGGAAAACACCAGGCGCAGTTGGGACATGGTGGCGCGCTATGTTGTGCCGGAGATCAACGGCCATATCGATAAGCTGCGCCAGTCGCAGAAATTCCTGATCGAGAACCGCGCGGTTTTCGAGCGGGCCGGGCAGGCGGTGATGGCGAAAATCATGGAGAATGAAAAGGCGGCCGCAGCCCTTCCGCTCACCGGCCCCGGCCGCGTGGCGATCCCGCCCGTCAACGCGCCGGATTTGCAGAAGGAAGCCGCCAAGCAGGGCAAGGGCTAGTGTCCCGATTCCAATGCGGACTTCTGAACCGCCACACTAGCGCTTCTTGCGGCAGTGCTCGTGCAGGGTTTCCCCTGACGAGCGGTATTCGGCGTCTTTGCACGAAGACGACAACGGTTTATTACGAAAGCGGGGCTTAAACCGATGACACCAGGCGTGACCCGCGGCGGCAAAGAATACCGCCGTTTGGTGATCCCCGGCGGATGACCGGAGCTATTGCCATGTCGATGCAAAGTATGGCTTCCCCCGCGATCACGCCAAGTCGGCCCAGACGCGACTTGCTCGGGCACATTCCCGGCGACGAGGGCTGGCCGGTGATCGGCCGCACGCTCGCAATCCTCAAGGATCCCAAAGGGGAAGTCGAACGGATGGCGGCGAAACACGGCCACGTCTATCGCGGCCGCGTGCTCGGTGAAACCAGCGTCACTCTGCTCGGTCCGGAAGCCAACGAACTCGTGCTGTTCGACCAGGCAAGGCTTTTCTCATCCACTTACGGTTGGGAGACGATCCTCGGACGATTGTTTCCGCGCGGCTTGATGCTGCTTGATTTCGACGAGCATCGTCTGCATCGGCGCGCATTGTCCGTTGCCTTCAAGTCCGGCCCGATGAAATCCTATCTTGCGGCGCTCGATGCCGGCATCTCGAGGCGCGTGGCGCAGTGGCGGCAAAAGCCAGGTCCCATGCTGTTTTATCCGGCGATGAAGCAGCTGACGCTCGATCTGGCTGCCACGTCGTTTCTCGGCACCGGTATCGGGCCTGACGTCGAGCAGATCACGCGTGCGTTCGTCGACATGGTTGCGGCATCGGTCGCGCCGATCCGCCAGCCATGGCCGGGAACGCAAATGGCGCGGGGGGTCAAGGGCCGCGCCCGCATCGTGGCCTATTTTTCGGAGCAGATTCCGATCCGACGCGCTAAAGGTGGCGAAGACCTTTTCTCACAGCTCTGTCGTGCCACCCACGAGGACGGCGCCTTGCTCTCGACCCAGGATATCGTCGACCATATGAGCTTTCTGATGATGGCCGCGCACGACACGCTGACTTCGTCGCTCACCTCCTTTGTGGCCGCCATTGCCGCAGATCAGGAGTGGCAGCAGAAGCTCCGGGACGAGGTCACCGCGCTCGGTGTGGCGAGCGATGCGCCGACCAGCTTCGACAATCTCGAAGCGATGAGGCTCACCGAGATGGCGTTCAAGGAGGCGATGCGGATAAGGCCGCCGGTGCCGTCGATTCCGCGGCGCGCCACACGCGACTTCAGTTTTGGCGGCTATCCAATCCCTGCCGGCACTTTGGTCTCGGTCAACCCGCTGTTCACCCACCACATGCCGGGCATTTGGCGCGATCCCGACAGCTTCGATCCGTTGCGGTTCACTGACGAGGCCCAGCGCGGCCGCCATCGTTTTGCCTTTGTGCCGTTCGGCGGCGGCGCGCATATGTGCCTTGGCCTGCACTTCGCCTATATGCAGGCGAAATGCTTTGCGCGGCATTTCCTGCAAAATCTCAGCGTCAGGTTGACCCCGACCACCACGCCGGAGTGGCAGATGTGGCCGATCCCGAAGCCGAAAGACGGCTTGCGCGTCACGCTGGCGCGGCGAATTTGAAATTCCCTTCAGTTCTGCCGCAATCAACCTCTCGCCTGATCGAATGCCTTGCGCAAGGCGACGTAGCCCTGCTGCTGCGCGGTCCAGTTGCGGCCGCCGGTGATGGCGCCATCGACCACCAAATCATGACCGTTGATGAAGGTGGATTCGTCGCTGGCCAGAAATACGGCGGCGTGCGCGATATCTTCGGGCAGGCCCGCGCGCGGAATCGGCTGTGCGCTCTTGTAGACCTCCCGCATGACGTCGGGAGTTTTCTCTGCCGCCTCGACAGAAAGCCCAAGCGCCTTGCCGAAAATTCCGGTGGCGATCGCGCCCGGCGAAATGCTGTTGACGCGGATGCCCGCTTCACCGAGTTCCATCGCCACGCATTTGGTGAGGTGAATGACCGCAGCCTTGGCGGCGCCGTAGACGATCGACGATGAAAAGCCGGCGAGCCGGCCGGCGATGCTGCCGTTGTTGATGATGCTGCCGGAGCCCTGGCGGCGCATATGGGGGGCGGCGTGTTTCATCCCAAGCATCACGCTGCGCACCAGCGTCGCCATGGCGGCATCAAAACGTGCCACCTCCAGCCCTTCGATGCCGCCGGTTTGTGCCGGTCCGCCGGCGTTGTTGAACAGACAGTCGATGCGGCCGAATTTCTCGACGGCCTCGCCGATCAGCGCGCGCATTTCGTCCTCGATGGTGACATCGGTGCGGCGGAACAGACACGCGGGGCCTAACCTCCTGGCCAACGCCTCGCCTTCGACCGCCCGGCGGCCGGCGATGACGATTTTCGCTCCTTCAGCGACGAAAATCTCCGCAGTGCGCAGTCCGATGCCGCTGGTCGCGCCGGTGATCACCGCAACCTTGCCGTTCAGCCGTCCCATATTGATCTCCTTTCGACCATGATCGGGTTACAACTATCCCGGGCTTTGGGGGACGACGCAAGCCATGGTGCGTCCCGCCCCGGTTTCCAATTCGACAATTGTCCTCGTCGAGTGCCGAAGGGTAGTACATTTTTCTCACACGGGAAGTGGCACGATTTCTGCCGCGCTTGCCTGATGCTGTATTTGCTGATCATCTGATGCGACCCATGGTGAAAGTGATCGACGAGTTGCGGCGCGGCTGGCGAGGAACGTCCCGGCCATCGTTGCCGTTCGCGCTGTGTTTCGCCGCGTCGTGCCTTGCTATTTCGACGGCGGCGCGCTGGCTGTTGTCCATGATCCGGACGGACATCTATTTCACGCCATACATTCCGGCGGTGTTCTTTGCCACGGCTTTCGGCGGATACCGCATAGGCATGGCGACGGCCGGTTTGGGCGGGTTGCTCGGCATATTCATAAATTTCGGTCAAGCTCCGACCGATTTTGCAAGGCTGGTACTGTTGACCATCTTTCTGATCGTGTGCGGTCTCACGATCTGGGGCGTCGAGCATTATCGGCTGCTCGCCTCAAAGCAGCGGGAAATTTCCGAGCGGCTGATCCGTGAACGGGAGTATCGCAGACTCGTCGTGGAGGAGCTTCAACATCGGCTGAAGAACAAGGTATCGACCATTCATGCTGTGCTTCACCAGGTTCTGCAAAATCAGCCGCAAGTCTGGGCCGGTATCGATCACAGGATGCGCGCGCTCTCGGCAACCGACGATTTGATCGCGAAGGTGGATGGCCGTGGCTGCGACATCAAGGAGCTCTTGCTGTCCGAACTCGGGCCGTACGGGCACGTCCGCTTTAGCTTGAACGGCGAACGGCTGTTTCTGCCCGCCAAGCTTGCCGTGAGCCTTGCGCTGATTTTTCACGAACTGGCGACGAACGCGGGCAAGTATGGTGCGTTTTCCTCCGCGCGGGGGTTGTTGCAGGTGTCGTGGTCGGCGACCGACGGCCGCCTCAACATCACCTGGGACGAGACTGAAGGGCCTTCGATCGGAACGGTGGGCGAACCTGGCTTCGGCACCAAATTGTTGCAATCCGCACTCAAGGCTTTCGACGGCAAGACCGAGATCACCTATTTGAAAAGCGGCCTTCATTGCACGATGCAATGCCGAATTCCCGCAAGCTGAAATCGTTCCGGTTTGTCCCTTTCCTTGCTATCGTCGTCATGTTGAAAGGCTTATAAACGCTTGCGGATTGTTTTGGAGCCTTACCCGTTTTCAAAGAGATCAAATGCCTCCGGTTTCGATATTTCTGAACATACTCTGGCTGTTGCTCGGCGGGCTGTGGATGGCGTTTGCCTGGGTTGTCGCCGCCGTCATCATGGCCATCACCATCATAGGTCTGCCGTGGGCGAGAGCTGCGTTCAATATCGCCGTCTACACCTTGCTTCCGTTCGGCCAGAAGGCCGTGCGCCGCGATAGTCTGACCGGCCAGTCCGACATCGGCACCGGGCCGCTCGGTTTCATCGGCAATCTGATCTGGTTGCTGCTGGCCGGCTGGTGGCTGGCGCTCGCGCATCTCGTTACCGCGGTCGTCCTTGCCGTGACCATCATCGGCATTCCGTTCGCCTGGGCCCATGTGAAACTCGCCGGCATTGCGCTATGGCCGATCGGCAAAGCGATCGTTCCCGCCTAGGCCATAGTCCGGAAAAGCAGGAGCCGGTTTTTCCTCGCGACAAACGCAAATGCGTTTGCGCAGATCATGCTCAATAATCTAAAGCGCGATCACGATTGGACTCGAAATTATCGCGCTCTGGAGCAGCATCAAAGCTTCGGATGCATCGGCTGATCGCGCTTCATGGCATCGAAGATTTCTTGCCGCGCGCCCTGATCGCCTCCTCGACGCTTCGGAACTGATGGTCCGGGCCCAACAGCGCGCCGATGCCGAACCGCACCAGGGCGTCCTGCGCGCGCGGCGATTCAAGCCGCGCCAGCACAAAATCGACGCCATCCTGACGACAGTCGCGGATAATCCCGGTCAGGACCTGCGACGCCGTAAAATCGATCTCGACAATGCCTGTCGCCTCCAGCACGAGAAGCCTCACCTTTTGGGAAGAGGACTTGATGGCTGCCAGGATGTCGTGGCGGAAATGATAGGCATTGAGAAAAGACAGCGGCGCCTGGAATCCGATGACGATAATGCCGCTTTCCCGTTCGCCTGGAAAATGCCGGCTCGCCGGCCACCATATCGAGGTTCCGGGCACCCGTTCGAACACCAGCGCGCGGGCGCGCGTCGTGCTCCATAGGCCATGCAGCAGCGAAAGCGCGATGCCGATGCCGACGCCCTGCTCGATCGGCAGCACGATGATCGCCACGGCGGTGAGCAGGATCAGCAAAAACTCCCACCGCGTCTGCCGGTAGACCGCCATGATCTGGCCGAAGCGGATGATCCTGAGCGCGACGAACAGGAGGACTCCGCCTAGCGCCGCGTTGGGAATCCGGTGCAGCAGCGATGCGCCGAATGCCAAAAGCAGGACTATGATTGCCACGGCCGCCAGTCCTGCGATCTGGGAGCGGCCACCGGTCTCGGAAACCACGCCTGTGCGTGGCGGGCTGGCATCGACGGGAAACGCGCCGATCAACCCAGACAGCACGCTGCCGGCGCCGACGCCGACGAAATCACGGTCGACGTCCGGCGGCTCGTTGGGGTCGGACGGAAACGATCGCGTGGTTGCGGCCGTCTGCACCATGACGACGATCGAAATGATCAGGCTGAGCGACACCAGGCTTGCCAATTGCCTCGCCGTGACAAAGGGAATTCCGAACGCCGGCATTTCGACGGTGATGGCGCCGAGAACGCTTACGCCCCTGTTCTCGAGCCGAAGCAGGATCACGGCCGCGCCCGCCAACGCAAGGCCGATCAACGCGCCTGGAATCCGCGCGTCGATCCGCTCGGAGAGTGCGATGATCGCCAGAACGCCAAGACCAATGACCAGGGTAAATCCGTTTGCCTGGTCGACATTTTCGGCGATGGTCGCGAGCCGCTGCAGCATCGGACCATGGGGTTCCGGCAGCCCGAGGATGGCCGGCAATTGCGAGATCAGGATGTGGACCGAGATTCCGAGAAGAAAGCCGATCGTCACCGGTATCGAGAGCAGGTCGGCAATCCAGCCCAGCCGGAAAATTCCGGCTGCCAAAAGCAGTAGCCCGACCATGAGCGCCAGCGCCGCGGCAAGCACCGGGTAATCCGGCGAGGTGGAAGCTGCCAGGGCCGCAAGGCCTCCGGCGAAGATCGGCGTGATCGTCGAATCCGCGCCCGACGAAAGAAAGCGATTGCTGCCGAAGGCCGCGAAGGCAAGCGAGCCCGCCACAAAGGCGAAAAATCCAATCTGCGGGGCGAACCCGCCGAGCCGTGCTGTCGCCATCTGTTCGGGGATGGCAATCGCGGCAAGGGTCAGGCCGGCGAAGAGATCGCGGGTGATAAATTCAAAGCGATAGCCGCTCAAAGAGCGAAACACCGGCAAGACCGACCTTGCCCGTTCGGATTTCGCAGATCCGGAAGTATCCGCCATGCCCGCTATCCCCTGATGGACGCCAGGTTTGAGCAGCGCCCTTTTGCATTCGCAACGATCGGGTCCGCCATCTTTCCGGGGCCGCGCGAGGCGTTGAACGCCCGAAATCCGCGCGGGATCAAAATCAAGCTATCACGAAGCTTTCGGTCCGGAAATAAACAGGAGTACGCGCCGAGCCAGAGCTGACGGTCCGGTAAGAGTTTTGAGCGGAAAGCCCGGCTTTCACCCGAGAATGCCGAACTCTGCGCATCCGAAGTTCCGGGGGGCTGCCCCGAACGCGGGGGATTTAGCCTTCGGTAACCGGTTTCCCCAAACTGTTTTGGCTGTCCTTCCGGTCACTGATTGTCCCTGACTATCTTGTTTTGTTGGAGTTTCCGAGGCGTTCGGTTTTGCTGGTGCCCGGTGGTCCCTGCCCATTTTATTGAGTTGGGTGCCAATTGCGGTGCCAACTTAGCCTCGCCGATCAGCAAAAAAAACCTAGCCAGCGAACCAGCACTTGTCGGCCCGCCAGCAGAAAATCACCTTCGCCGAGATGCGCGAGAGCGGTGCGCGCGGACTGCTCGTGTACTGCGCGGACTACCGCTGCAGGCACTCGATCGCCGTCAGCGGCGACCGTTAGCCAGATGTGTGTTCGCGGAGCGAGCGGATGTGCCGACTTCGTCAGCGCCCATCAGACGCGAGTAGCCGGCGACATCAACCGCGAGCACTGCCGCAGACAGCAACGGTCTCACGCCGGCAATTGGGCCTTAACTAGCGCGGCACGGTGGTGCTCGCGGTCGCTTTCGTGCTGGTAGTGCTGCGTCGCGATAAAGCGCTCGATCGAGAAGTCCGGCGCCCGTTGCAGTAGCTCCTGGGCCGCGCCCTTAGCCGCCGCAGCGTCTCCGAGCTGCGCGTAGCATGCCGCAAGAAACGCCCAATGGGTTTGGCTGGTTCGACTACGCCGTTGGAACGCTTTGATCGCCTCACCGTAGCGCCGTCTGACGAAGTAGGCGCGGCCGAGAGAACCCCAAAAGTGCTCGGGATGATAGGGATTGAGGCGCATCGCCTTCTGGATCCATTCGATCCCTTCTTCCGCCCGGCCGATCCAGGTCAGCACCTCGCCCTGCTGCACGACAATGAGGTCGTCGTTCGGATTGAGCGCCAGCGCCCGCTCCTGGTGGTGGAGCGCCTTGTCGTGGTCGTGGTGTACCGTCAGGTTCACGGCGGCGAGAACGCGGTGCACGTCGCTGTCGTTCTCGTCGAGCGACAGGGCCTTCGTCAGTTCCCTAATCAGCGCAAGCCTTGTGGTCTTGACATCAGCGCACCAGCCAGTGACGGTCGATTGTCCGAGTACGCAGGCCTTCCAGGCATGCGCGTGCGCATAACCGGGATCGAGTGCGATTGCGCGCTCAAGCATCCGCAGCGCCTCTTCATTATCCGCTCGTGTGGAACGGTGGTGGAATAGCTTGCCTGCGAGCACGCATTCGTAGGCCACTAGGTTTTCCGGCGGCTTGCGCTGCACGCGGCCCTGCGCCGCGGCCGCGACGCGGCCCGGTAGGATCGAAACGATTGACGACGTCACCTCATCCTGGATGGCGAAGATGTCGGCGAGTTCCCGGTCGTACCGCTCGGCCCAGAGGTGGCGGTCGGTCTCAGCGTCGATCAGTTGCGCGGTGATGCGAACACGGCTGCCCGACTTGCGCACGCTACCCTCGACAACGTACTGGACGCCAAGCTCCTTGGCGACCTTCTGCACATTGATCGGCTTGCCTTTGTAAGCGAACACGGAATTGCGCGAGATCACAAGCAGCTCGCGGAAACGCGACAGCTCAGTGAGAATGTCCTCGGTGATGCCGTCGGCAAAGAATTCCTGCTCGGGCTCTCCACTCATATTGACAAAGGGTAGCACGGCGATCGCCGGGTTCTCGGCGACGATCGGAGTCTGAACACGGCTCTCGGATTTGTGCACGGCTTTCGCGGTCACGTCGCGGTCTTCCGCGATGATGCAGAAGACTTCGATCGGTCGCGCTATGTTCTTGACAGTCTGCTCCCCGCGCGTCTCGATTTTGATCGGGACCTTGTCACGCACCTGATCCGCAGCACCGCGAGATATGTAGATGCCGCCGGGGTCCGCCAGCGCCTGGATCCGAGCTGCGACGTTCACGCCATCACCATAGATGTCGTCGCCGTCGACGATGACGTCACCGACATTGATGCCGATCCGAAACTTTATCCGAGAGTCTTCGGGGCTGCCCGCGTTGCGTTGTTGGACCTTCTTCTGAACCTCGATCGCGCAGGTGACAGCATCCACGGCGCTCCCAAACTCAACCAGCGCGCCATCGCCCATGAGCTTGAAGGTCCGGCCAGAATGGGCCGCAATCAGCGGATCGAAGAGGTCGTGCCTCATGGCCTTCAACCGGGCGACGGTCCCCGCCTCGTCGATCCCCATTAGGCGCGAGTATCCGACCACATCGGCTGACAGAATAGCTGCGAGCCTCCTTTGGAGGCGCTCTTCGGTCATGCAGACTCCTCTGAACCACGGATACAACTTTATGGCTCACTGGGCAATGTTGACCATCGTGGTGCCAATGCCATCGAGATAAGACGTTAAATGGGCGCTGAGGTCGCGGGCGTCGTCGCCCGCACCATCGATCAAGGCGGATTTTCGACGGCGCATGAACTGAGCCCCCATGAGATACATTCCCGGCGATGAGACTACCCCTCCATCGTGCCGGAGCCTGCCCTTCCGATCGAGAACTGGCAATTCAAGCCAAGAGTAGTCGGGTCGGTAGCCCGTGGCCCAAATAATCGCTTTGATCTCGCCAGACGCCAGATCCACTCCGAGTGGCGGCGCCGGCTCCACGCGGGTTGGCGGCAGGCGATGTGGCGGGTTGGCTTTGGCATCGAAGCTGTTTCTTTGCGCCCACTCGTCGATACGGTCTAGCAATCTTCCCATCTTGAGATCGGAAAGCACGCACACGTTGCGCAATGATCCGGAAAACTGCGCCTTACCGTTTTCGCTGATACCGCCAATGCGGCCAACAAGCTTCACGCCTGTTTCGGTGAGGGCGTTAAGGTCGAGGGTAGATCGATCGGGCGTGCCGGCAAGTTGCAGTGAAGCAACCCGTCGTGCTCTGGCAAGATCGTCGACTTCGTCGTAGCGGTCGTCGAGCACACCGGCGGCATCCATCCACCACTCCAAATCTTTGCCACGATAAACGCGCGGCGCTCGAATGTGCTCGCCCACCGACAAGATGACCGGTCGGCCCGAGCGGTGTATTTCATGGGCGATCTGAGTACCGCTCGAGGATGCTCCAACGACCAAGACGCCACTATCGGGGGCGAGTTGTTCAGGATTGCGGTAGTTCTGGGCGGTCAGTTGCATGATTGACCGCGGTACCTTGTTGGCAAACCTGGGAACGTCAGCGACGTTGCATGCCCCGGAAGCGACCACGACCGCCCGGCATAGCCAATCGCCTTGGTCGGTGCGCACTAGGTATCCCGTCTCCGTGCTGCGCACCGATGTGACCGTCGTGTGGGTTAGTACCGGGGCCGAGATCGCCCTGGCGTAACTCGCGATGAATTCGATTACCTCGGCCACGGTCCTGTAGCCGTCCGGATCGTCACCATTGTAGGTAAAGCCAGGCAGTCGGCTCTGCCAATTAGGCGTTAACAGTCGCAGCGAATCCCAGCGTTCAGTGCGCCACGTGTGAGCAATCTCACCGCGTTCCAACACCACGTGATCGATGGAACGGTCGCAGAGGCAACGGCTCGTTGCCAGGCCGGCGTGCCCCGCACCGATAACGACTGTGGTGACGTTGCGAATGGCGGTCGTTCTCAATCTAGTGCGGCAATGGGCCTGCGCCGGTTCAATCCACTACGACCGTGACATTGGTCGGATTGGTCACGATGTCATAGACTGCCGATCGCTTCTGCGATTGCGCGACGAGGGCTTCGATGTCTTCGCGCTTTGCATCGGCGTCGATCTTGTAGGTCACCTTTATGCCGCCGAAACCATTGCGCACGTCGTCTATGCCGAGAATGCCTTGGAGGTCCATGTCCCCTTCTAGGGTCGCGGTGACCGAGCGCAGCTGAATGTTGCGGTTTTGGGCAATCGCGGCGATACCTGCGGTCAGACAACTTGCCAACCCAACTAAGACGTACTCGACCGGCGTGGCACCTTTGTCCTCGGAGGCGAAAATTTCCGGGTGGTCAGCATCGAAGGTAAAAGTTCTCTTGTGATGCTGTTCTTCCCCTAAGCCGTAAAAACCTTCAACCGTAGAGTGACTGTGAGTGCCATCCTTCCATTCGCAGGCGGCGCGCCATTTAAACTGCGCAGCAGCAGGAGCTTTAGTAAGCTCTTCACGGGCAGCAAGCAAAGCTGCGACGTTCACGCCGTTATTAGCAATGCTCCTAGCATCGGCCATCGGTACCCTCCATAGGTGCGGTTGATGAATTTCGATCCTATTCAATATAGCATTGAGGAATTATCCAAATCAGTGAACTATATCTCAATCCAAACCTGCTCCTTCCAAACCTGCAGGGAAAATTTCCCTTATTTTCAGGTCTCCTGCGAATTTGCCGCCGTCGACGCGCGCCCCATGCGGACCATTCGGTCCCCCAAACACATGCCCCACCATTGCGAACAGGATCGGACAACATTCGACCAATTCGACCATTCCGCGCGTTCGGACGTATTGCAACCACGCAGCGCTCATGTCGCCGATTCGTCGAGCAACGACTTGGCATCTTTCAGGTCGAGCGTGTCGAAGCCTTCGGTGAACCAGCCGTAGATCGGAGCGAGCAGTTCGCGGGCCTGCTGCGACTTGCCCTGAGAACGCCATAGCCGCGCCATGCTCATTGCGGCGCGCAGCTCCCAGGATTTTGCTTGCTGCTGACGCGCAACAAAGAGTGCGCGATCAAAATATTTTTCTGCTTTTTCCGTATCCGGCGCGAGCGACTTGAGTGCAATTTCCCCAGCAATGCGGTGTACCTCGGCCTCGCACCATTTCTCCTTCGACTTTTCTACTTTGTCTATCGCGTCGTCAATGCAACGCCTCGCATCGTCAAGCTGATCAAGTTCCGTGTAAGCCATTGCCAAATTCCACAGATACCGCGGTTCATAAAGAGTTGCTCCAATTGACCGAAGTGAGGTCATCCCCGATGTGATCGCCCGAACTGCATCCGAGGCATTTCCGGTTAGTGCAAAAAGCCAACCGCGCTGTAAGGCTCCAAGTGCTTTCCCTTTTTCGTCTGCCAAGGCGGTGAGCTCGTCGAGCTGCGCATGTGCAGCGGCGTAATTTCGGCAGAGGATGTAGCAAGTAGCTGCGCGGGACAGCGCATACACCAATGTGGTAGCGTGGCCAATCTCGCGCGCATTCTTGACTGCGCGCTCGGCGTCATTGCGTGAAGCCGCGGGATAACCAAGTTGCCAAACACAGTTCGAACGAAACGACAAGAGGGTCACTCCGACATCCCGGCCAGAACGCGTCGTAAGCGGACGGTGTTCAGCAGGATCATAAATAGCGAGCGCCCGGTCGTAGTGCTCTTTGCCATCCAAAAGGTCACCCGTGAGCGCTAGAACATTGGCGAAAGCGACTTCAAGTTTGATCTCTTCGCGACGCAAAGCCGGCGTGACCGGCAAGGTCGCGATCTGGTTAAGCGCCCGTTTGAGCTGCTCTGCGCCTTCAAGAAGCGCGGATCGCGCCAGTGAGCGCTGTCCCGCTGTGCCCCACCATTCGACAGCGGCTTCGGTCAGCCCCGCTTCCGTGAAGTGGTGAGCGATTAACTCCGGCTCGGCTGCAGCAGTGGCAGTAAACTGATCGCGCAGAATCTCACCCGTGCGGCGGTGCAAAGCCTGCCGACGGCTCTTGAGCAAGTTCTCATGGGCCGCATCCTGAATAAGCGCATGCTTAAAGCGGTATTCGGATTCCGGCGGAAGACCCTGTACCAGGAGTATGTCAGCCTCCGCCAACCGTTCCAGCGCCGTCTGCAGTGCTTCGTCCTCCATTCTGGCGACGGCGCGGACGAGCGGGTAGGAAAAGCCGCGCCCGATTACGGCAGCGATCTGTGCCACCTCACGGGCAGGTCCTAACCGGTCCAACCGCGCGGTCAATGATTGTTGCAGCGTCGGCGGGATTGCCTGAATGCCGCCCTGCTCATTGCGCTCCAATAGGAGCCGTGTGACTTCCTCGATGAACAGCGGCACGCCGCCCGTGCGCTCGGTTACGCCTTCGATCACCTCCTTCGCCAGTGCGTGGCGGGCCGCAAGCTTCTCCACCATATGTCTAACCTGACAACGGTCGAGCGGCACCAGCGAAATCGCACTATGGTGAGAACGCGCGCCCCAGGGCGGCCGGAACTCCGGCCGGGCAGTCAGCAGAACGAACAACGGCGCCAGCGCGCCGCGCTCGGCGATGCCACGGAAGAGGTCAAGCGTTGTCGGATCGGCCCAATGCAGGTCTTCAAGGGTCAGCACGACTGGCTGCGCGCGGGCGCTGGCCATTACCCAATTCGTCAGTGCCGCCAATTGCCGGTGGCGCAATTCCTCGGGCGCTAAAATTGGCCTGCGTTCGGGCGGGAGCGGAATGTCGAGTAGCGGCGCGAGCAAGGGAACGTTCTCGGCCGGATCGAGCTTGATCAGCGCCAGGGTGTTCTCCAGGTCCGAGAGCTGCCGTTCCGCCGGTACATCGGGACCGCCAAAGCGCTGGCGGCCCCATTCAGCGATCGGGTGCAGCGGCGTGTTCTGCAAAAGCTGCGAGCAGCCCCATTCGGCCCAGGTGTGCGGAGTGTCGCGCAGCCGCGCATGGAATTCTTCAATGAGGCGCGACTTGCCGATCCCGGGTTCGCCAACAATCAGCACCAATTGGCCGTCGCCCTGCCGCGCCCGCTCCCAGCGCCGCATCAGCATGGCGATTTCCTCGTCGCGACCCACCAGCGGCGTGAGACGGCGTTGCCCGGCACGGCGTCCGCCGCCGCTTGCCCGCACAAGGCGGAATAGCGTCACTGGCTCAGGCACGCCTTTGAGTTCGTGGCTGCCGCGCTCCTCGGCGACAAACAAGCCGGCGATCTGACGCTGGACCCTCGCTGTCACGACGACGGTGCCTGGCTCTGCCAGCGCCTGCACGCGCGCTGCCGTATTGGGCGCATCCCCGTAAACTTCCCCTGAGCCATCAACGACTACCGGGCCGGTTTCGATACCGATGCGCGCATTGAGCGCTGGCTTGTCAGAACCGGCGTTCTTGCGGTTCACTTCGGCGAGGGCGCGCTGGATTGATAGCGAAGCCCGCGCGGCGCGTTCAGCGTCGTTCTCCTGCGCCACCGGATAGCCAAATAGCACCATTAGCCCGTCGCCCAACTTCTTGGCGACATGGCCGC
>NZ_DATMLW010000138.1:0-2976 GCF_035570375.1 Bradyrhizobium sp.
AGCGGCCAGCGGCTAAGCACCCTTCCGCCGCGCGCGCCCAAGACGCTCCGGCAGCGTCGGCGCCAAAGGAAGGCCGCCGCCTTGATACCGTCTCGCTCGATCTGATCGAGAACGCGCTGCGCAATGCCCGCTATGAAATGGATGCGGTGCTGTTCCGCTCCGCCATGTCGCCGGTAATCCGCGAACAGCATGACGAGTTCCCGATGATCACCGACCCGAAAGGGCGGATGATCGTCGGTCAGTTCGGCTCTTACGTTAACGAGATGCTCGCTGAGCAAAAGTTCGATCTGGAGCCTGGCGACGTCATACTGCAAAGCGACCCATACAAGTGCGGCGGCGCAATCAGCCATATCAATGACTGGATGGTGCTGGTGCCGGTGTTCCACCAGGGCGAATTGGTCGGGTTTGCCTCGATGTTCGGCCACTTGATGGATGTCGGCGGTTGGGTGCCGGGCAGCATGCCGACGGATGCAACCTCGATCTTCGGCGAAGGTCTCCGCATTCCGCCGCTTCTGCTTTACCAGCGCGGCGAGATCAATAAGGCAGTCCTTGACCTCATCATGAACAATACGCGCACGCCTGAGATGAATTACAGCGATCTCATGGCGATCATCGCCGGCTGCCGCGCCGGTGAGAGGCGCGTGATCGAAATCTGCGATCGGTTCGGTCGTGAAACCTATAAGCGGGCCTGCGACGAGTTGCTCGAGCGGACCAACCGCGCGATGCGCAAATTGATCGTGCAGAACTTGCCGGAGGAACCGAAGTCGTTCGAGGACTATGTCGACGACGACGGCCGCGGCAACGGCCCATTCAAGATGAAGCTCACTGTCTGGCGCGAAGGCGACAACGCCTACTTCGATTGGACCGGCACCTCCCCGCAAGCACCCGGGCCGATCAACTTCTATCTGCACGAAGGCATGTTCAAGATGTTCATCGGGGTCTACATGATCATGGTCTTTGACCCCCAGATCCTGTTCAACGACGGCTTCTATGATCTCATTCACGTGACCCTGCCCAAAGGCTCGCTGTTGCATCCCAACTTTCCTGCTCCTCTAGGCTCCCGCACCCACGCACTGTCACGGCAATTCGACGTGCTCGGCGGGGCGTTGAGCTACAATGCGCCAGAGATGGCGACGGCCGCAGGCTATGGTTCGAGCCCGCATTTTCTCTATTCAGGCGTGGACAAGTCCGGCCGGCCGTTTCAGCTTATGGAAATTCTTTATGGTGGCATTCCCGGCCGTCCGGTCGGTGACGGCCTGGACGGCCATTCGTGGTGGCCGTTGTTTCAGAATATCCCAAGCGAATACTTGGAGACCTACTATCCGATGCTGGTCGAAGGCTACACCACGATCATCGATAGCGGCGGTGCCGGCAAACACCGCGGTGGTAACGGCGTGGAAAAGGTCTTTCTCTTTCTGGAGGAAGGTGACATCTCGATCCACGACGACCGTCACTTGACGCAACCCTGGGGCATTCTTGGCGGGCGGCCGGCTGCATGCTCGGAGAAATGGCTGGTGCGCAAGGACGGTAGCCGCCAGCCGCTTCCCTCCAAGGTCGACAACGTCCGGGTTTATGCTGGAGATCGCGTGATTTTCCGCACTGCCGGCGGCGGCGGCTGGGGCGATCCGCTCGAGCGCGATCCGATGCGCACCCGCAACGATGTCGCACGCAAACTGATGACCGAAACGAAGGCGCGCGAGGACTATGGCGTCGTTCTCACGGGCGCGGGTCTTGACGTCGATCGTCGCGCCACCGACGAACTGCGCGACAGCATGAAGCGAAATAGAAAAACTCCGAAACTGTTCGAATTTGGTGAGCGCAGGGCAAATGCTTCGACCCGCTCTGTTCAGATGGTGTGAGCTTTTGCGGACAATGAAAATGCAAGAACTTCAAGAAACGGGACGAGTGGGCTATGCTTGAAGTGATTATCACTCTGATCGTTGTAGCGATCATCCTTGTCGCGATTTTCTACATAGTCTCGATTTGGATCTACAAACGCGCGCCGTCCAATATGGGATTCATTCGCACGGGCTTCCTGGGCACGAAGGTGTGCCTCGGCAAGGGCGCCATCGTGTTACCGGTGTTCCACGATATCACCTGGGTCTCGCTCGAGACGATCAAATTCGCGGTTAGCCGAGCGCGCGAACAGGCGATCTTGACCGCCGACAATATCCGCGTCGACGTGATTACTGAATTGTATGCTCATGTCGGTCATACCGAGGAGGCTGTCCTAACCGCCAGCCGCACGCTTGGCGAGAAGACGTTCGACGCCGAAAAGGTCCGCAACCTGCTAGAAGCAAAGGTCGTCGGCGCCTTGCGCAGCTACGCCGCCACCAAGACGTTGAAACAACTGCACGAGAATCGCGATGCCTTCGCTCGCGAGATTAAGGAGGATGTCAGCGAAAGCTTCGCCGCCAACGGCTTGATGCTTGAAGAGGTGACGATCGTGGCGCTGGAGCAATCGACCAAGGAATATTTCCGCTCCGACAACGTGTTCGACGCCGAGGGTCTCAAGGTCATCACCGAAATCACGTCGGAAGCTCGGCGCAAGGTCCACACCACTGAGAAGCAGACGACCGTCGCGATCCGCAACAAGGATCTCACTACCCAGCTCGAATTGCTGGAAATCGAGCGCCAGGAAGCAGTCGCGCTCGCCAGCCAGGACAAAGAGGTCGCCAACGAGCAGGCCAAGCAGTTGCGTGAGAAACAGACGTTCGTGCTCGATCAGCGGCTGGCAGTGGAACAGCGCGAAATCGAACACGAGAAGGCGCTGGAGCAATTGCGCACCGAGCGCGATATCGCCTTCACGGCCGAGGCCAAGCGCCGGGAAATCGCCCAGGTGCAGAAGGAGCTGGCGCTCGAACAGGAACGCCGCGACCGCGAGATCGCCTTGATCGGCAAGGCGCGGGAAGCGGAGATTGCCGAGATCGAACGCAGCCTCGCGCGCGAGCGCGCCGAGCGCGACAAGTCGATCGA
>NZ_DATMLW010000139.1:0-3297 GCF_035570375.1 Bradyrhizobium sp.
TCGGTGGAAGAGGTGCCGTTGGAGAGTTTCCGCAAAATCATGGACACCAATTTTTTCGGTGCGCTACGTTGCATAAAGGCCGTGATACCGGGCATGCGCGAACGTCGGCACGGTTGCATCGTGAATATAACGTCTGTCGCCGGCCGAATAGCAATGGCTCCGCAAGCAGCCTACGCCGCATCCAAGTGGGCTCTTGAGGCGCTGAGCGAGTGTCTTGCGCAGGAAATGAAGGCGTTCAACGTGCGTGTGGCGATCGTTGAACCCGGTGTTATCGCTACACCAATCTTCGCCAAAGGAACGCCGCCGCTAAAGGATAGCCCTTACCCGCATTCCCGACGTCTAGCCGCTTTGTTCAACGCGTCACTTTCAACACCGACGTCGCCTTACGTCGTTGGAGAACAAATACTCAAGATCGTCGACAGCGACAGTTGGCAGCTTCGGTATCCAGTTGGACCGGACGCGGTGCCAGTTCTCGAGTGGCGAGCGAGCAAGACGGATGAGGAAATCGTCCGCCGTGGAGGAGCGAGCGATGAGGAATACAAAGCCGCGGTGAAACGGGAGTTCGGCTTGGACGTCAACCTTTAGAACCTGAGCGCAGCCAACTTCAACAAGGAGTGGAAACGGGCAGGTCCTAAGGCCTGCCCGTGCGGTAGGTGGCGCGAAAGAGGCCGGGGCCCGATCTCAAAGATTTCGAAGTCGTCGTTCAATCCAACTCGGTCTTGAGCAGGCCACCATGACCGCCACGCCTGATCCCGGCTCGGAGCTAATGGCAATGTCACACGACCAAATGACCCGAGCCGAGATCATCGGCGGGCTGAAGAAGCAGGGTTTTCTGATTGCCCAGGGAAAGAATATCGTGCCAACCGAGACCGGCCTGTCGCTGTTCGGCCAGGTTGATGGCGAAGCCGAAGGGGATCGAGGCCGCGTGGATTTTCTCGAACAAAGGCACGAAGCGCCGCAAGAGCGGTCGCAAGATCGCCGACAAGATGCTGAAACGAAAGATATCACACCTTTAGGCCCACGATTGCCGGATCACAACCGGTGTCCATCCGAAAATCTAAACTTAGGCGTAATAGTGATGAAATCCGGCAGGGATCATGTGAGCCAATGACCTCTTGGCGTGATGCCGCTCTCGGCTCTCAGGGTCGATGAGTGGAACTGGATGATCGACGTGAACATTCGGGGCGTCCTCCACGGCTAAGTTGGCGCGATGATCGCGTTTATCTGTTTTGTTCTGGCCGTGCTGCTGGCCTCGCCGAGTATGCCGTTCACGCGCTCGGCAACCGGCGCGTATTTGCGATCGTGACGGTCGATCTCCAGAAAGCCTGTAATCTTGCCCATTAAACCTGACGCCCCGAAACCTGAATCAACTCGCTGTAACCCCGGACCGTTATCGCAGATTGAGCCGCGATAATGCCCCATCTTAACTTTGTTTGAGCATGGCCCGACCGGAAAACCGGTGCCCACTTTTCCGGATCATGTTCACGCGCCGATCGCGATCTTGGGTTCGGCTGGCTCGCGCGATTTCATGTCGTTCAGCGCGCGGCGGAATTCAACCGGCATCACCTTGCGGAATTTCGGCAGCCAGGTCTTCCAGTCCGCGAGAATTGCCGCGGCGCGCGCCGAACCTGTCAGCTTCGCGTGCCGCGAAATCAGGATGTGCAAACGCTCGACATCGAAGCCGGTCAGGTTGGCGAACACGTCAACCTTGCCGTGCGCCTCGAGGTCGCCGGCGCGATGGAACGCGTTGGCGTTGACCATCTCTTCCGAGAGCAGCGGCTCCAGCTCGACCATCGCCAGATTGCACAGCATCGGAAAGCTGCCGTCCTCGTCGAGCACATAGGCGACGCCGCCCGACATGCCGGCCGCGAAATTGCGCCCGGTCTTGCCGAGTACCACGACAACGCCGCCGGTCATGTACTCGCAGCAATGATCGCCGGCGCCTTCGATCACGGCGATCGCGCCCGAATTGCGCACCGCGAAGCGTTCGCCGGCGATGCCGCGGAAATAGCATTCGCCCTCGATTGCGCCGTACATCACGGTGTTGCCGACAATGATGGATTCCTCCGGCACGATGCCGGAATTCCGGGGAGGCCGCACGATGATGCGGCCGCCGGAGAGACCCTTGCCGACGTAGTCGTTGCCTTCGCCTTCGAGGTCGAAGGTGATGCCGCGCACCAGCCACGCGCCGAACGCCTGACCGGCGGTACCCTTGAAGCTGACATGGATCGTGTCTTCAGGCAGGCCGGTGTGGCCGTAAAGCCTGGCGATGGTCCCGGACAGCATCGCGCCGGCGCCGCGATCGGTGTTGTTGATCTCCATTTCGATTTTGACTGGCGCGCCGCGGTCGATCGCCGGCTGCGCCTGCGCAATCAATTTACGGTCGAGCACGTTTTCCAGATGATGGTTCTGTCCTTCGGCATGGAATATCTTCTGACCGGGGGCTTCGTTTTGCTTGAAGAACAGTTTTGAGAAATCGAGGCCCTTGGCCTTCCAGTGCGCGACCAGCGCGTTTTGGTCGAGCATCTGGGTCTGGCCGACCATATCCTCGAACCTGCGATAGCCAAGTGCCGCCATGATTTCGCGGACCTCTTCGGCCACGAAGAAGAAATAGTTGATGACGTGCTCGGGCTGGCCGGTGAAGCGCTTGCGTAGCACCGGGTCCTGCGTCGCCACCCCGACCGGGCAGGTGTTGAGATGGCACTTGCGCATCATGATGCAGCCCGCCGCGATCAAGGGCGCTGTGGCGAAGCCGAACTCGTCGGCGCCGAGCAGTGCGCCGATCACCACATCGCGTCCGGTGCGGAAGCCGCCATCGACCTGCACCACGATGCGGCTGCGCAGCCGCTCGCGCACCAGCGTCTGATGAGTCTCGGCGAGGCCGATTTCCCAAGGGCTGCCGGCGTGCTTGATCGAGGTCAGCGGGCTGGCGCCAGTGCCGCCTTCAAAGCCCGCAATGGTGACGTGATCGGCCCGCGCCTTGGCGACACCAGCGGCGACCGTGCCGACGCCGATTTCCGACACCAGTTTCACCGAGACCAGACCGTCGGGATTGACGTTCTTCAGGTCATAGATCAGCTGCGCCAGGTCCTCGATCGAATAGATGTCGTGATGCGGCGGCGGCGAGATCAGGCCGACGCCGGGCGTCGAATGCCTGACCTTGGCGATGATCGCATCGACCTTGTGACCGGGCAGCTGCCCGCCTTCGCCCGGCTTTGCGCCTTGCGCCATCTTGATCTGCATCATGTCGGAATTGACGAGATATTCCGTGGTGACGCCGAAGCGGCCCGAGGCCAC
>NZ_DATMLW010000140.1:0-2699 GCF_035570375.1 Bradyrhizobium sp.
CATGTACAACGATTCTTTGTTCAACGCTTTCGCGCGATCGTTCGAGGCGCGAAGCGAAACGGACATGTCGATGGCGGAATATCTGGAATCGTGTCGAGGCGATCCGATGCGATACGCAAATTCGGCCGAACGACTACTAGCAGCGATCGGTGAGCCTCAGATGATCGACACGGCCAAGGACTCCCGCCTTGGCCGAATCTTTTTGAATCGCACGATGCGCATCTATCCGGCGTTTGCCGGATTTCACGGCATGGAAGAAACGATCGAGCGCATCGTCGGGTTCTTCCGGCACGCAGCGCAGGGCCTCGAGGAACGTAAGCAGATCCTTTACCTGCTCGGACCGGTGGGGGGCGGCAAGTCGTCACTTGCCGAGCGGCTCAAATCGTTGATGGAAATCCACCCGATCTATGTGCTCAAGGCCGGCGACGAACTCAGCCCGGTCTTTGAAAGTCCGCTCAGCCTGTTCGATCCGGAGACCCTCGGGCCGATGATCGAGGAAAAGTACGGTATTCCGCGCCGCCGTCTGACCGGATTGATGAGCCCCTGGTGCTACAAGCGTCTTGAAGCCTTTGGCGGCGACATCTCGCAATTCCGCGTGGTCAGGATGCAGCCGTCGCGGCTGCGGCAGATCGCGATCGCGAAGACCGAGCCCGGCGACGAGAACAACCAGGATATTTCCTCGCTGGTCGGCAAGGTCGATATCCGCAAGCTGGAGACTTTCTCCCAGAACGATCCCGATGCTTACAGCTATTCCGGCGGCCTCAATCGCGCCAACCAGGGCATCCTCGAATTCGTCGAGATGTTCAAGGCGCCGATCAAGATGTTGCATCCGCTGCTCACCGCGACCCAGGAAGGCAACTACATCGGAACCGAGAACATCGGTGCGATTCCGTTCACCGGTATCATTCTGGCGCACTCCAACGAGGCCGAATGGCAGAGCTTCAAGTCAAACAAGAACAATGAGGCTTTCATCGACCGCATCTGCGTGATCAAGGTGCCATACTGCCTGCGCGTGATCGAGGAGCAGAAGATCTACGAGAAGCTGATCCAGGGCTCCGAGCTGGCTGACGCACCGTGTGCGCCGGCGACGCTGGAGACGCTGGCGCGCTTTTCGGTGATGTCGCGCCTGCGCAGGCACGAGAACTCGACCCTGTTTGCGAAAATGCGGGTCTATGACGGCGAGAGCCTGAAGGAGTCCGATCCGAAGGCCCGCAGCGTCCAGGAATACAAGGATGCCGCCGGCGTCGACGAAGGCATGGACGGCGTCTCGACCCGCTTCGCATTCAAGGTGCTCGCCGCAACCTTCAATCACGATACGACTGAGATTGGCGCCGACGCCGTTCACCTCATGTATATGCTGGAGCAGGCCATCCGTCGCGAACAGCTGCCGGACGAGGTCGAGAAGCGCTATCTCGAGTCCATCAAGGCCGACCTTGCGCCACGCTACGCGGAGTTCATCGGCAACGAGATTCAGAAAGCGTATCTGGAGTCCTACGCCGACTACGGCCAGAACCTGTTCGATCGCTACGTCGACTATGCGGATGCATGGATCGAGGATCAGGATTTCAAGGATCCCGACACCGGCCAGATGCTCAATCGCGAGCTGCTCAACCAGGAACTGACCAAGATCGAGATGCCGGCCGGCATCGCCAACCCGAAGGACTTCCGCAACGAGGTCGTGAAGTTCTCGCTGCGCTCGCGCGCCCAGAACGGTGGCAAGAACCCAAGCTGGACCTCCTATGAGAAGATCCGCGAGGTCATCGAGAAGCGGATATTTTCGCAAGTCGAGGAACTGCTTCCGGTGATCTCGTTCGGCTCGAAGAAGGACGGCGATACCGAGAAAAAGCACGGCGAGTTCGTCGCGCGCATGGTGGCGCGCGGCTACACCGAGCGGCAGGTCCGGCGGCTGGTCGAGTGGTACATGCGGGTGAAGCGAGCCGGTTGAGGCGGATGCAAAAGTGGTCATTCATTTCGTCGACCGGCGCCTGAATCCTGGCGGCAAGAGTCTCGAGAACCGGCAGCGGTTCTTGCGGCGCGCCAAGTCGCTGGTCCAGGCGGCCGTCAAGAAGAGCTCGCAGGACCGCGACATTAAGGATGTCCTGGAGGGCGGCGAGGTCTCGATTCCACTTGACGGCATGCATGAGCCGCGCTTCCGCCGCGAGGGCGGCACGCGCGACATGGTGCTGCCCGGCAACAAGAAGTTCGTCGAAGGCGACATTCTTCCGCGCCCCGATGGAGGCCCGGGGGAGCGGGGATCGCGGCCGGGCGAAGGCGACGCCGAGGACGCGTTCCGCTTTGTCCTGAACCGCGACGAATTCGTCGACCTTTTCCTCGACGATCTCGAATTGCCGGAGCTGACCAAGCGCAGGCTCGCCGACGTGGAAAGCGAGGGCGTCCATCGCGCGGGCTATACGACGTCGGGTTCGCCGGCAAACCTCTCCGTCAGCCGCACCGTGAGCAAGGCCTTGATGCGGCGCGTCGCGTTGCGGCGGCCGCGGCCGGAGGCGATCGCGGAACTCGAAGCCGAACTTGAGAATTGCGACGAGGCCCGGTGCGGAGAGCTGTTGGCAAAAATCGACACCCTCAAATCGAAAATCCGCCGGATTCCCTTCATCGATCCCATCGACATCCGCTTCCGCCGTTTCGAGACGGTGCCGAAGCCAGTGGCCCAGGCGGTCATGTTCTGCCTGATGGACGTC
>NZ_DATMLW010000141.1:0-21352 GCF_035570375.1 Bradyrhizobium sp.
GATTTCGTTGACCAGATAGGCAGCGAGTTCCTCGATGCCCTTGATCGCCAGAATGTCGTGCGGCGCCGGATTGCCCTCGACGATGAAATCGCCCTTTTCGACGATATCGCCGTCCTGCAGATGGATGTGCTTGCCCTTCGGGATCAGGTACTCGCGCGGCTCCTCGGTCTTGTCCATCGGCTCGATCGAGATGCGACGCTTGTTCTTGTAGTCGCGGCCGAAGCGGATGGTGCCCGCCACTTCCGCGATGATCGCCGCATCCTTCGGCTTGCGGGCCTCGAACAGTTCCGCAACCCGCGGCAGACCGCCGGTGATGTCCCGGGTCTTCGCGCTCTCGGTGGAGATACGCGCCAGGATATCGCCGGGCTTGACCTTGGCGCCGACATCGAGCGACAGGATGGCGTCGACCGAAAGCATGTAGCGGGCATCGCCGCCACGCGGCAGCTTGAGGACCTTGCCGTCCTTGCCCTTGACGACGATCGCCGGACGCAGATCCGCCCCGCCCCGCGATGAGCGCCAGTCGATGACGACGCGCTTGGCGATACCGGTGGATTCGTCGAGCGTTTCCGAGATCGACTGCCCTTCGACCAGATCCTCGAAGGCGATCGTGCCTTCGACTTCGGTGAGCACCGGCCTCGTGTACGGGTCCCACTCGGCCATGCGCTGACCGCGCTTGACCATGTCGCCCTCGTCGACGTGCATGCGGGCACCGTATTGGATGCGATGGGTCGCACGCTCCGTCCCGTCGGCATCGGTGATCGCAACGACCATGTTGCGGACCATCGCGATCAGGTGGCCTTCGCTGTTCTTGGCGATCGACCTGTTCTTGATCGTCACCTTGCCGTCGAAATTCGACTCGACGAACGACTGCTCGTTGATCTGCGCCGCGCCGCCGATGTGGAACGTACGCATGGTCAGCTGAGTGCCGGGCTCGCCGATCGACTGCGCCGCGATGACGCCGACCGCCTCGCCATGGTTGACCGGCGTGCCTCGGGCAAGATCGCGGCCGTAGCATTTGCCGCAGATGCCGTTGACAAGCTCGCAAGTCAGCGCCGATCGGATCTTCACTTCCTGGATGCCGGCCTGGTGGATGGCTTCCACGTGGCTCTCTTCCATCAGCGTACCGCGCTTGACGAGCACCTTGTTGGACCCTGGATCGCGCACATCCTCGCCCGCGGTGCGGCCGAGGATGCGGGAGCCGAGCGAAGCCACCACGGTGCCGGCATCGACGATGGCGCGCATCTTGATGCCGAGCTTGGTGCCGCAATCATCCTGCGTGATGATGCAGTCCTGCGCCACGTCCACCAGACGACGCGTCAGATAGCCGGAGTTTGCGGTCTTCAACGCGGTATCGGCCAGACCCTTGCGGGCGCCGTGAGTCGAGTTGAAGTATTCGAGCACCGACAGACCTTCCTTGAAGTTGGAAATGATCGGCGTCTCGATGATTTCGCCCGACGGCTTGGCCATCAGCCCGCGCATGCCCGCGAGCTGACGCATTTGCGCCGGCGAACCGCGGGCACCCGAATGCGCCATCATGTAGATCGAGTTGATGTCGGCCTCGGCGCCCTTGGCGTTCTTCTTGGTCGAGGAGATTTCCTTCATCATCTCCTTGGCGATCTCTTCGGTCGCCTTGGACCAGGCGTCGACCACCTTGTTGTACTTCTCGCCGTGGGTGATCAGGCCGTCGTTGTACTGCTGCTCGAAATCCTTCGCCAGCGTGCGCGTGGTCTCGACGATCTTCCACTTGCCGTGCGGCACGACCATGTCGTCCTTGCCGAAGGAAATGCCGGCCTTGAACGCATTGTAGAAGCCGAGCGCCATGATGCGGTCGCAGAAGATCACCGTCTCCTTCTGCCCGCAGTGACGGTAGACCTGGTCGATCACGCCGGAAATCTCACGCTTGGTCATCAGCCTGTTGATGATCTCGAACGAAATCTTCGGCGATTTCGGCAACACGTTGCCGAGCATCACGCGTCCAGCCGTGGTCTCGATCCAGCGCTTGACGCTCTTGCCGCTCTCATCCGTGCCCTCCCACCGGTACTTGATCTTGGTGTGGAGATGGATGACCCGGGAATGCAGGGCGTGCTCGATCTCGGCCATGTCGCCGAACAGCTTGCCCTCGCCGGGGAGCCCTTCGCGCATGATCGAGAGATAATAGAGGCCGAGCACGATATCCTGCGACGGCACGATGATCGGCTGACCATTGGCCGGATGCAGGATGTTGTTGGTCGACATCATCAGCACGCGCGCCTCGAGCTGCGCTTCCAGCGACAAGGGCACGTGCACGGCCATCTGGTCGCCGTCAAAGTCGGCGTTGAACGCCGCGCAAACCAGCGGATGCAGCTGGATCGCCTTGCCTTCGATCAGGACCGGCTCGAACGCCTGGATGCCCAGGCGATGCAACGTCGGGGCGCGGTTCAACAGTACCGGATGTTCGCGGATCACCTCGTCGAGAATGTCCCAGACCTCGGGGCGCTCCTTTTCGACGAGCTTCTTGGCCTGCTTCACCGTGGTGGAGAGGCCCTTGGCATCGAGCCGCGAATAGATGAAGGGCTTGAACAGTTCGAGCGCCATCTTCTTCGGCAGGCCGCACTGATGCAGCCTGAGCTCAGGACCGACGACGATCACCGAGCGGCCGGAATAGTCGACGCGCTTGCCGAGCAGGTTCTGCCGGAAACGGCCCTGCTTGCCCTTGAGCATGTCTGCGAGCGACTTTAACGGACGCTTGTTGGCGCCGGTAATGACGCGGCCGCGGCGGCCGTTGTCGAACAACGCGTCGACCGCCTCCTGCAGCATGCGCTTCTCGTTGCGGATGATGATGTCGGGCGCACGCAGCTCCATCAGCCGCTTCAAGCGGTTGTTGCGGTTGATGACGCGGCGGTAGAGATCGTTGAGGTCGGAGGTGGCAAAGCGACCGCCGTCGAGCGGCACCAGCGGCCGCAGGTCCGGCGGAATCACCGGCACCACGGTGAGGATCATCCACTCCGGCTTGTTGCCGGAATGACGGAAGGCCTCGACGATCTTCAGGCGCTTGGCGAGCTTCTTGTACTTGATGTCGGACTCGGTCTCGGCCATCTCGGCGCGCAAAGTGGACTCGAGCTTTTCGAGGTCCAGCCCCTTCAGCATCTCGCGGATCGCCTCGGCGCCGATCATGGCGGTGAAGGAATCCTGGCCGTATTCGTCTTGCGCCTTCAGATACTCGTCTTCCGACAGCAGCTGACGGTCCTTGAGCGCGGTGAGGCCGGGCTCGAGCACGACGTAGTATTCGAAATACAGAATCCGCTCGAGGTCCTTCAGTGTCATGTCGAGCAGAAGGCCGATACGGGACGGCAGCGACTTCAGGAACCAGATGTGGGCAACGGGAGCGGCCAGCTCGATATGGCCCATGCGCTCGCGCCGGACGCGAGACAAAGTGACCTCGACCGAGCACTTCTCGCAGATGATGCCCTTGTACTTCATGCGTTTGTACTTGCCGCACAGGCACTCATAGTCCTTGATCGGACCGAAGATGCGCGCGCAGAACAGGCCGTCACGCTCCGGCTTGAAGGTGCGGTAGTTGATGGTCTCCGGCTTTTTGATTTCGCCATACGACCACGACAGAATCTTTTCCGGGGACGCGATCGAAATCCGGATCTGGTCGAAGACCTGGGCCGGCGTCGTCGGATTGAACAGATTCATAATCTCTTGGTTCATGGTCTTCTCCTCGCGTGCCGGCCGCAACCGGCAGCAAATTCGAAAATTCTTCCCGTCGCAGCGCACCCCGCCCGATTTTCGGGCGCGACGCGGATGCCCGGCGCCAACCGCGCCGGACCTGATGCTTGTCGTTACTCGGCAGCCTCGGATGTCGGTACGCCGCCGATCTTCGAGTTGTGCAGGTCGACGTTGAGACCCAGCGAACGCATTTCCTTGACCAGCACGTTGAACGATTCCGGAATACCCGCTTCGAACGTGTCGTCGCCACGCACGATCGCCTCGTACACCTTGGTACGGCCGGCGACGTCGTCCGACTTCACGGTCAGCATTTCCTGCAGCGTGTACGCCGCGCCATAGGCCTCGAGCGCCCACACTTCCATTTCGCCGAAACGCTGGCCGCCGAACTGCGCTTTGCCGCCCAACGGCTGCTGGGTGACGAGCGAGTACGGTCCGATCGAACGCGCGTGGATCTTGTCGTCCACGAGATGATGCAGCTTGAGCATGTAGATGTAGCCGACCGTCACCTTGCGATCGAAGGGATCGCCGGTGCGGCCGTCATAGACCACCGACTGGCCGGAAGCATCCAGACCCGCAAGCTTGAGCATCTCTTCGATGTCGGTTTCCTTGGCGCCGTCGAACACCGGCGTTGCGATCGGCACGCCGTGGGAGAGATTGCGGCCAAGCTCGATCAGCTCGCTGTCGTTGAGCGATTTGATCGTTTCCTCGTCGCCATAGATCCTCTTCAGGGTCTCCTTCAGCGGCTTGACGTCCTGCCTGCCATAATAGGCATCGATGGTCTGGCCGATGCGCTTGCCGAGGCCCGCGCATGCCCAGCCGAGATGCGTCTCGAGAATCTGGCCGACATTCATGCGGCTCGGCACGCCGAGCGGATTGAGCACGATGTCGGCATGCGTGCCATCCTCGAGGAAGGGCATGTCCTCGACCGGCACGATCTTCGAGACCACGCCCTTGTTGCCGTGACGGCCGGCCATCTTGTCGCCCGGCTGGATCTTGCGCTTCACCGCGACGAAGACCTTGACCATCTTCATCACGCCGGGCGGCAATTCATCGCCGCGCTGCAGTTTTTCGACCTTGTCGAGGAAGCGCTGTTCAAGGCCCTTCTTCGATTCGTCGTACTGCTTGCGCATGGCCTCGATCTCACCCATCAGCTTGTCGTTGGGCGAGGCAAACAGCCACCACTGCGACTTCGGGTACTCCTCGAGCACCGCGCGGGTGATCTTGGTGTCCTTCTTGAAGCCCTTCGGACCCGCGATGCCCTGGCGGTTTTCCAAAAGCTCCGCGAGACGGCTATAGACGTTGCGGTCGAGGATCGCCTGTTCGTCGTCGCGGTCCTTTGCCAATCGCTCGATCTCTTCCCGCTCGATCGCCAGCGCACGCTCGTCCTTGTCGACGCCGTGCCGGTTGAAGACACGGACTTCAACGATCGTGCCCTGCACGCCCGGCGGCACGCGCAGTGAAGTGTCGCGGACGTCGGAGGCCTTTTCGCCGAAGATGGCGCGCAAAAGCTTTTCTTCCGGCGTCATCGGGCTTTCGCCCTTTGGCGTGATCTTGCCGACCAGAATGTCGCCGGCGCGCACCTCCGCGCCGATATAGACGATGCCGGCTTCGTCGAGGTTCTTCAGCGCTTCTTCCGACACGTTGGGAATGTCGCGGGTGATTTCCTCCGGCCCCAGTTTGGTGTCGCGGGCCATCACCTCGAACTCCTCGATATGGATCGAGGTGAAGACGTCGTCCTTGACGATCCGCTCGGAGAGCAGGATCGAGTCTTCGAAGTTGTAACCGTTCCAGGGCATGAACGCGACCAGCACGTTGCGGCCGAGCGCGAGCTCGCCGAGATCGGTCGAGGGACCGTCGGCAATGATGTCGCCCTTCTTGACCATGTCGCCTACCTTCACCAGCGGACGCTGGTTGATGCAGGTCGACTGGTTGGAGCGCTGGTATTTCATCAGCCGGTAGATATCGACGCCCGACTTGGTGGGATCGAGATCCTCGGTGGCGCGGATGACGATACGGGTGGCGTCGATCTGGTCGACCACGCCGGTCCGGCGCGCTGCGATCGCAGCCCCGGAGTCACGCGCGACCACGCCTTCCATGCCGGTGCCGACGAACGGCGCCTCGGCGCGCACCAGCGGCACGGCCTGACGCTGCATGTTCGAACCCATCAGCGCGCGGTTGGCGTCGTCGTTCTCCAGGAACGGGATCAGCGCCGCGGCAACTGAAACGAGCTGCTTGGGCGAGACGTCCATGTAGTCGACCTTGTCGGGGGTCACCATCACCACGTCGCCGGCGTGGCGGCAGACCACGAGGTCGTCGGTGAAGCGGCCACGATGGTCGAGCGCCACGTTCGCCTGCGCGACGTGATAGCGGCCTTCCTCCATCGCCGAGAGATAGATCACGTCGTCGGTGACGCGGCCGTCCCTGACCTTGCGATAGGGCGTCTCGACGAAGCCGTATTTGTTGACGCGCGCAAAGGTCGCCAGCGAGTTGATCAGGCCGATGTTCGGACCTTCCGGCGTCTCGATCGGGCAGATCCGCCCGTAATGCGTCGGGTGCACGTCGCGCACCTCGAAGCCGGCGCGCTCGCGCGTCAACCCGCCCGGGCCAAGCGCGGAGAGACGGCGCTTGTGGGTGATTTCCGACAGCGGATTGGTCTGGTCCATGAACTGCGACAGCTGGGAAGAGCCGAAGAACTCGCGCACGGCGGCGGCCGCGGGCTTGGCGTTGATCAGATCCTGCGGCATCACGGTGTCGATATCGACACTGGACATCCGCTCCTTGATCGCGCGCTCCATGCGCAGCAGGCCGATGCGGTACTGGTTCTCCATCAATTCGCCGACCGAGCGCACGCGGCGGTTGCCGAGGTGGTCGATGTCGTCGATCTCGCCCTTGCCGTCGCGCAGATCGACCAGCGTCTTGATGACGGCGAGAATGTCTTCCTTGCGCAGCGTGCGATGGGTATCGGGGGCGTCGAGTTCGAGCCGCATGTTCATCTTCACCCGGCCGACCGCGGAAAGGTCGTAGCGCTCGGCATCGAAGAACAGCGACTGGAACATGGCCTGCGCCGATTCCAGCGTCGGCGGCTCGCCCGGACGCATCACGCGGTAGATGTCGAACAGCGCGTCTTCGCGCGTCATGTTCTTGTCGGCATGCAGCGTGTTGCGAATGTAGGGGCCGACATTGACGTGGTCGATGTCGAGCAGCGGAAGCTCCTTGTAGCCCTGCTCGTTCAGCGACTTCAAAAGCTTGTCGGTGATCTCCTCGCCGGCTTCCGCATAAATCTCGCCGGTCTTCGGATTGACGAGGTCCTCGGCGACGTAATTGCCGACCAGTTCCTCGTCCGACATGCGCAGCGCCTTCAGCCCCTTTTCCTGCAGCTGGCGCGCGGCGCGCACGGTGAGCTTCTTGCCGGCCTCCAGCACCACCTTGCCGGTGTCGGCGTCGATCAGGTCGTTGGTCGTCGAATAGCCGCGGAAACGGTTGGCGTCGAACGGCACGCGCCAGCCATCCTTGGCGCGCTTGTAGGTGATCTTCTTGTAGAATGTCGACAGGATGGTCTCGCCGTCGAGCCCGAGCGCGAACATCAACGAGGTCACCGGGATCTTGCGGCGGCGATCGATGCGCGCAAACACGATGTCCTTGGCATCGAATTCGATATCGAGCCACGAACCGCGATAGGGGATCACGCGCGCGGCAAACAAAAGCTTGCCCGACGAATGGGTCTTGCCCTTGTCGTGATCGAAGAACACGCCGGGCGAACGATGCATCTGCGAAACGATGACGCGCTCGGTGCCGTTGACGACGAAGGTGCCGTTCATCGTCATGAGCGGAATGTCGCCCATGTAGACGTCCTGCTCCTTGATGTCCTTGACCGACTTCGCACCGGTTTCTTCGTCGATATCGAACACGATCAGGCGCAGCGTCACCTTCAGCGGTGCCGCATAGGTCATGCCGCGCTGACGGCACTCGTCGACGTCATATTTCGGCGGCTCGAACTCGTAGCGGACGAATTCCAGCATCGAGGTGCCGGAAAAATCCGAGATCGGGAATACCGAGCGGAATACCGCCTGAAGGCCCTCGTCCAGCCGGCCACCCGGCGGCTCGTTCACCATGAGGAACTGGTCGTAGGAGGCCTTCTGAACCTCGATGAGGTTCGGCATCTCCGCGACTTCCTTGATGTGACCGAAAAACTTGCGAACGCGTTTGCGACCGGTGAACGTCTGTTGCGCCATCGTGGCCTCTCGTTTCGTCGCCCTTCGGGGCGAACCTTCCGGAGCGCGACTGCCCATCGGCTCCGGGTTGAATTTGAGTTCGTTCCTAAGGCTTGGTGCCGGGTTTCAGGACTTAAATCCTGAATCGAGGTAACAGGCCTAGAGAACGCAAAACGACGCGCGGGGCGCAGATGCGCACCCGCCCGTCCAAACTTGCTTCGTCACGGACTGAAAAAGCCCGAAATTGCCTATCTCCCAACGGCTTGCACAGGAACCCTGGGGGTCCCCGATGCCGACCGTGCTTTCGTGCTGCCGCCCCGATATGGGATGGCCATCGTGGAAATTCGAGGGGTAGCCCCGCCAATCCCCACACTTTCTTGTGTACGACGCCGCAGGTTGAGGCCGGCGAGGTCTGGTTTTCGGTCTGGCCAGGCGCGACACGGCCGTCGATGTCTTTGTCCGCGAGATCCCCGGATGGCGCCTCGCTTGTCCGGGGATGGAATTGGGGTAAGCGCCCTTACTTCAATTCCACCTTGGCGCCGGCCTTTTCGAGCTGGCCCTTGATCTTGTCGGCTTCTTCCTTGTTCACGCCCTCCTTGACCGGCTTGGGCGCGCCTTCGACGAGATCCTTGGCCTCCTTGAGTCCGAGGCCGGTGATGGCGCGGACTTCCTTGATCACCTCGATCTTCTTGTCGCCGGCGGCGGCAAGAACGACGGTGAACTCGGTCTTTTCCTCGGCGGGCGCGGCGGCAGCACCGCCCGCGCCGGCTGGACCGGCAACCGCGACGGCGGCAGCGGCGGACACGCCCCACTTCTCTTCCAAGAGCTTTGCAAGCTCGGCGGCTTCGAGCACGGTGAGGCTCGAGAGGTCGTCAACAATCTTCTGTAGGTCAGCCATTGATCTGTTTCCTTAAGCGTATCGGTTCGAACCAGGTTTTAACGTTTGCGAAGGGTCAGGCCGCTTCGCCCTTTGAGGCATAGGCCTGAATGACGCGCGCGAGCTTGGCTGCGGGCGCGCTTGAAAGCTGGGCGAGCTTGGTCGCCGGCGCCACGACGAGGCCGACGATCTTTGCGCGCAACTCATCAAGCGACGGCAGGGCGGCAAGCGCCTTGACGCCATCGACATTCAGGACGGTTTTGCCCATCGAGCCGCCAAGAATGACGAACTGCTCGTTCGTCTTGGCGAATTCGATGGCAACCTTCGGCGCGGCCACCGGATCCTTGGAAGTCGCGATCACGGTCGGCCCCTTCAACAGCGGGCCAATGGCAACGACGTCTGTGCCTTCAAGAGCAATTTTGGCGAGACGGTTCTTCGAGACCTTCACCTGCGCGCCTGCCTGCTTCATCTGCGAGCGCAGCTTCTGCATCTGGGCCACGGTGAGGCCGGAATAATGAGCCACGATCGCAACGCCGGTGGTCTGGAACAGACCGTTCAGCGCCTCAACCGCTTCTTTTTTTGCCGCTCTTTCCACAGCAAGCTCTCTCCGGTTGGCGGCCCTTTGCCTTACGCGCGGGACCGCCGGGTTGCACCCATCGTCCCGCCTGAACCTGACCTCAAAGACACCAGTCTTTGAGGTCGCGCCGGGCAGAACGACATCTAAAAGCCTGCCCTCCCGGGCCTTGGCAGCCGCGGGGTGTCGAGGTTCGAACCACATCCGCCCTGGTCGCCTGACAAGCACGGCGCAAAGCGAAATCCGGTCTTCACCCGTCTATGCAGGCCATTCAATTAAGCCATTGAATAAACTTGAGTTTATTCGGCGGCGCCTGCAGTCTTGGACAGGATTCGAGGCGCCCGAAACACCGGGCACCCCTGCCCGCAACCTCAACCAACGACCGGCTCCCCTTCCTTTCGAGCGATCCAGATGGACGTCCGGAAAGGAATGGTCTCCTATCGTATCGGGTTTTCGGAATGCGAGCTTGGGCGTGCCAGCGACGGCCAGCACGCCCGGAGCGCGCTCTTTAACGACTCTTGCCGGCGTTGCCAAGAGCAAAATTCAGACCAGTTTGGGCCGCGGCTCGGTGCCCAAGGTGCGCGGGCACCGACGGTGGGCAGGTGGAATCCGGGCGCCCGAATTGCCGCGATCTATATCGTTGTGCAATCCGGACAAGTTGCGCCACGTTCCTGACGCCGCCGCCCCCTCTCAATTGACGGGGTAGACCAGCGGCTTTCCGGCGAAAAACGCCTCGAGATTGGCGATCACGCAATCCTGCATCGCGATGTGCGCCTCGACGGTGTGGCCGCCGACATGGGGCGTCAGCACGACGTTGGGCAACGCCGTCAAGGCGCCCGGCGCCTGCGGCTCTTTCTCGAAGACGTCCAGGCCCGCACCCGCGATCGTATTGTCGGTCAAGGCGGCAACCAGCGCCGCCTGGTCGATCACCGAGCCTCTTGCGATGTTAATGACGTAGCCGTCACCACCGAGCTTTTGCAGGATGGCGGCATTGACCGCGTGATGGGTATCGGCGCTGGCGCGAACCGCAATCATCAACACGCTGCACCATTCCGCCAGGGCCTCAAGCGTCGGGAAATAGCGGTACGGCACCTCGTGTTTGCTGCGGCTGAAATAGCCGACTTCGGTTTCGAAGCCGGCGAGGCGCGCGGCGATCTTGCGGCCAATTTCGCCCATGCCGTAGACGCCGATGCGGCGGCCGGGATTGCCGGGCGGCGCGCGCAACATCGGCGATGGCAAAGCCTTTGCCCAGCTGCCATCGCGCACGAATGCATCGGCCGGAACGAGGCGCCGCGTCACGGCCAACATCAGGGTGAGCGCGAGGTCCGCCACCGCGGCCGCATTGGCGCCCGGGCTGTGACCGACCGAGATCTTTCGAGCGCGCGCGGCTGCAAGATCAACGCCGTCATAGCCGGTGCCGTAGCAGATGATCGCGCGCAACGACGGCAGGCTGTCGAGCGCGGAGGCACCCAAAGGCGAGCCTCCTGCGGTGATCAGGACACGCACCTTCGAAAGCTCTTCAGGCGCAAAGACCTCGTGCGGTGGTTTGCCCGCGCTATCCATCAGCTCGTAACGCTGCCCGATCCGCGCCATCAGCGTCTTGGAAAAGCGCGAAAAGATCAGGACTTTTTCGGGCATGCCTTCCTCACCGAGGCGCTGGCTTACAAGCAAGGAGCGGAACCGGTTTCCCGATCCCGCTCCCGTTTGATTCCATCCGTGTCCTCAAGCTCTCAGCCAAGCAGGCTTCCGGGCTCGACCTTGACGCCCGGTCCCATGGTGGAAGAGACCGCCACGCGCTGGATGTAGGTGCCCTTCGAACCTGCGGGCTTGGCCTTCGCGACAGCGTCGGCGAGCGCCTTGACGTTCTCCACCAGCTTCTCTTCCGAGAACGAGGCCTTGCCGATGCCGGCCTGCACGATGCCGGCCTTCTCGACCCGGAATTCGACCGAACCGCCCTTGGCTCCTTTCACGGCGCCGGTGACATCCATCGTTACCGTGCCGATCTTCGGGTTGGGCATCATGCCGCGCGGTCCGAGCACCTTACCGAGCCGGCCGACCAGCGGCATCATGTCGGGAGTGGCGATGCAGCGGTCGAAGTCGATCTGACCGCCCTGCACCTTCTCGACCAAATCCTCCGCGCCGACGATGTCGGCGCCCGCGGCCTTGGCTTCCTCGGCCTTGGCACCGCGCGCGAACACGCCGACGCGCAAGGTGCGCCCCGTTCCGTTCGGCAAGGTCACCACGCCGCGAACCATCTGGTCGGCGTGACGGGGATCGACGCCGAGATTGATCGCGATCTCGACGGTTTCGTCGAATTTCGACTTGGCGCGCTCCTTCACCAGCTTGATGGCTTCCTTGAGCGGATAAAGCTTGGTGCGGTCGATGCCCTCACGGGCCTTTTTCAGACGCTTTCCGATTGCCATGACCCGTTACCCCGCAACTTCCAGACCCATCGAGCGGGCCGAGCCCTCGACCATCTTCATGGCCGACTCGATGGTGTCGCAATTGAGATCCTTCATCTTCTTCTCGGCGATCTCGCGCACCTGGGCGCGGGTCACCTTGCCGGCCTTGTCGCGGCCCGGGGCCTTCGACCCCGACTGGATTTTGGCGGCCTGCTTGAGGAAGTAGGACATCGGCGGCGTCTTCATCTCGAAGGTGAAGGAACGGTCCGCGTAGATGGTGATGATCACCGGGATCGGGGTGTTCTTTTCTTCCTTCTGCGTCTGCGCATTGAACGCCTTGCAGAATTCCATGATGTTGAGGCCGCGCTGACCAAGCGCGGGGCCGATCGGGGGCGACGGATTCGCAGCGCCCGCCGGCACCTGCAATTTCAGGTATCCGGTCACTTTCTTTGCCATGTGTCACTCCTGCTGTGCCGATTTAAAAATCGGCGGTTTCAGGTTTCGTGGTTCGGCTCACGAACGGCTGGCGAGCGCCCTTAGCCTTCCACGACCTTTCGGGAAGCGTCACCGCCTCCACTCCTCTGTCATGCCCGGACTTGATCCGGGCATCCATCAATCTTACGCAAGATTGCCTTGCGAAGCAGACGGATTGCCAGGTCAAGCCCGGCAATGACTATTCAATCAGATCTTCTCGACCTGAGCGAATTCCAGTTCAACGGGCGTGGCACGACCGAAGATCGAGACTGCGACCTTCACGCGCGAACGCCCTTCATCGATCTCCTCGATAACGCCGGAGAACGAGGCGAACGGCCCGTCAGCCACGCGCACATTCTCGCCGATCTCGAACGAGACCGACGCCTTCGGACGCTCCACGCCCTCCTGCACCTGATGCAGGATGCGCATGGCCTCGGCTTCCGAAATCGGCATCGGCTTGTTTTCTGCGCCAAGAAAACCGGTCACCTTCGGCGTGTTCTTGATCAGATGGAAAGCCTCGTCGGTCAGCTGCATCTTGACGAGGACGTAGCCCGGGAAAAACTTCCGTTCGGCGTCGATCTTGCGGCCGCGCCGCACTTCGGTGACCTTTTCGGTCGGCACCAGCACCTGCTCGAACAACTCCTCGAGCCCTCGCTGCTTGGCCTGCTCGCGGATCGATTCGGCGACCTTCTTCTCGAAATTGGAGTAGGCGTGGACGATATACCAGCGCTTGTCCATCGTTTGCGTAGCGGTTGTTGCCATCAGTGGATGCCCAGGAGCAATGTGACCACATATCGGATGACCTGATCGGCGGCAAAGAAGAAGATCGCGGCGAGCGCCACCATCACGAACACCATGATCGTGGTGATCGTGGTCTCGCGGCGGGTCGGCCAGGTGACCTTGGCGGTCTCCGAGCGCACTTCCTGCAGGAATTTGAACGGGCTGAAAGCCATCGTTTTGGATCCGCGTCCGTCATCAGACGATTAAGATTTCAGGGAATCCGAACAGCCCTGTTGCGCCCAGCCCTCTCTCGAAGGATGAGCCGACAAGCAGGCTCTTTTGTTCGGGGGATTTCAAGGCCGCGCCGGATATCCGCTTAAAGCGGGCCGGCTGCGGGTAGCGCGCTATGTACTGCGCAAGGTCCCAAAGGTCAAGGTCGCTCGGGGCCAGCGGCCCCCCGCTCCGTCCTGCCATGGATTGCAGCCGGAACATTCAAAATCAATGGCTTGAGGGTTGCCTCAAGCCATCTGATTAAGCGGAAGAGGTGTCCTTAATGCTACCAGCCATGATGGTGACCGTGCCGCCAACCGTAGTAATGACCGCGTCCCCTTCCCCAGCCGTAGTGATGACCATGGCCGTGGACGAGCACCGTGCCGCTGCTGACGCCAAGATCGTTCGGTTTTGCGACCGGCATCGCGCTCGCCGGCACAATCCACGCAACGACGAGGCACGCTACAAGTAACAACTGTCTCATATTTTCCTCGCTCCCAGGTTCCAAGTTTCACGCGGCATACAAGTGATCTTGACGGTGTTTGGTTCCCCGGCCATCCGGAACAATCGTAAGCGGCCTCGGTCTTCTTCGGTGAACCAAGATGGAGAGCGCGGATGAAACGCACTATCGGTTTCGCAGCGGCCCTTCTGCTCGGGCTGGGTGCAAGCGCGATCGCGGCTGAGAGGCCGGGCGCATCAAGCATGTCGCCCGGTCATGAGATGCAGAACTCGAAACCCTCACCACGAAGGGGGCGTCCGAGTTTAACCCGGGTGACATCAAGAACGATAGGAGGGGCACGGTCGGAATGTCGAAATCGAAAGGCGCCTCGGAATATTCTCCGGGCGATCGGATGAACGATCGCCGCAAATAGTCCTGGCGTCGAAGAGAGTTTCCGAGACGGATCCCACCGGTGAACCGGTGGGATGATTTTTGTGCCCGGAATGAACGACGTCCCACCAAGGCCGCGGTTTTGAATTTGCGCGCTTGAACCCATGAGAGGCGATCAGTGCTCGGGGCCGGTCCCGAGCTTCGACAATTCCCTCGCTGTCGCCAGGACCATGTCGACCCGCCGCTGAAGTTTTTCCCTCAATTCCGGAATATTGACCTTGTCGGTCACGCGGTAGGCATTGCCGACGTGCTCGACGTAACCGAGCTTCTCCATGTCATTCAGCCGCCTGAGCACAGTTGCGCGCGGTATCTTGAGGACCTGCGCAATCGTGCTTGCCCGCACCGGTGAACAGGTGACCGTGCGCAAAAAGACGTATATCCCGATGGTTCGATAGGTCGCGCTATCGCTGTGTTTTACGAACTCTGCGCCGTAGTCGTCATTCATGGTCTGGATCAAACCCAGATAGAGCCGCGACAGCAGCATTCGCTCGCGCGCAAGTTCGATGCGTTGTGGCGGCTTGATATCATCAAGCAGGACAAAATCCGGACCAAAGTGCTCCCAGGCCTCTTCCGGTTCGATCGATTTGGATTGGCTCCGTTCGCTGACCATGACCGTGCTCCGTGATCTCGGTGCGGTGCGGCTGCCTCGAGTGGGCACCGATCGGGACATCATGAGAGCGCAATTCCCGGCGCATTGAGTTAGATCAATCAAATCGGCTGAGCGAAGATCAGATCTGGTTGAAGTTCCAGTTCCCTAAAGGGGCATACGCAGCCACAACCCCGCCGGCGGCTATGTCGATTGGGTGACGGCAGCATTCGGCAATTACGCCACCGATATCCTCTCGCAGATCGAAGAAGGAAACCGCGTCAGCGGCAAAATGCGCTTTCACGGCTATCATCGCCGGGAGATGTTCGGCGTGCTGCCCAGCGGCAAACATAAACACGATGTGTGGTGGACCGGCATGCCGATCTTCACTTTCGATGGCGGCAAGGTTCGCGATCACCTGTGATCAGGAATCACCACACTGCCAACACGGTGGCGCTCGCGAGCAGCACCCAAAACCCCGTCAACGCCACCACGACAAACCCCTGCTCTATCCTGTCCATCGATAGCCCCCAACCGAGCGGGGGGTACAATGGTCCGGTTCAGGGGCCGTTGTCCACGAGTTTCGCAGTGCTCGCCGTTTGCGCCTGTCGATTACGGTGACAACCATCAAACCGCCACAGATCGGCGGCGTCCCGGCGAGATCATCTCTGATGCCGCGCCACGGCCAGGCGTCGGACTGCCTCTCCGCGCCAGATCCTGAGATGATCCCTGGCGGCGGAACTCAGCGAACGCATCGTTTCCCAAGCCTGCGTTGCCTTCAGCCAGGCTATCGCCACCCTGTAATGGCCGTAGGCCCAGGCGAACGCCGATATCTTCATCAACTTGTTTCGGGTGAGGCAGAACAGCCGCTCCACAAGAACGAGCTTAAGCAGTTCACCTGCAACGAATATCACCGCTCCGCTTAGAACCTGCCCAGTGGCAGCCAAATAGGCCGAAACCGGTTTGACCGGTTCGAGGAGAACCAGGGGAACGGAAAAAAGCGCAAGGGATGGATAGGGCCGCAGTGATCTGATCCAGGCCCGCAATTTCCTCAATACGAGATGGCCGGCGACCCAATCCGCGATGGGTTTCGCCAGACCGATGAAGATGGCGTCCACCAGCAAATATATCGCGGCCAGGGCATACGCGATCGGTTGCACAATCCGATTCACCGCGGCACCTCCCGTAATGGGGGTAATGGCTTGGCGGCCCCTATCGCAGAACGAGCAAACCGACGCACACGATAAGGGTTGCCGTGCTCAGCGTGATTGCCACGAGCGCCTGTTCCGCTTTTCTCTCAAGATCGCCTTCCATAAGGTAATCAACACCGTTCCCCTGAATTGGTTTCCGTCCCCAAGAGGGGACCATTTCGTCGCCCATGATCGGCGGGGCTGAATTTTTCGGGACGCCGGTGGCGGAATTTGCCGTGGCGCCGCCTGCGGCGAGTGCAAAAACCAGCCCGCCTTCGCGGGTAGGCTCCACGTTTTCAATGAAACAGGAAACCGAGGCAGCCCACCATCAGGCCCAAGGCAAGGTTTGCGCTGGATGAAGCCCGTTCACGGCATGGTTGACAGCGCCAGTGCCTTTTTGGCGCCTGTGGGACTTTTGCCTGCTAGTTGCGCGCCTGCCGGACATTGATGGAATAAAATCAACAGGTCATCTTTTCTTCAAACTTTCCTGCTAGCGTTTTGTTGATCCCTCGCCGGACGTACGCGGGGCGGTTCACGAGCCCTGGTGCCACCCGTTGGTACTGGGGTTTTTTGTTGCCCTCTTACCCGTTGACTAATTGCAAGCCCTTCACTTCTAAAGACGCCCTTTTCACTACCAAACTGTTCGGTCACGACAGTGTCACACGGTTTCCTGCGTAAAAATGGGCACTTCCATGATGATTTCAGATGTCACTTGCTCCTCCTGTGGTACGTCGTATGAAATGGCCGAGGCCACTTCACCGCACGGCGGGCCGGGACAAGCCGACTGCGTGATTTGTGGTGCACTGCTCGAGAGTTGGCAGGAGCCAAAGCTCAAGGCGTTCCGTCTGGTGATGGTTGTTGAACACCGCTACGCGAAAGTTCCTGCCCGGCCAACAGCATGAGATCGGGCTAAGCGCGAGCGCGGCAGCTTGCTATTGATCGATTGCAGCAGGCATCCTGGAACATTCACTGGCGGCATTTGTTCGCTAGCCACGTCGCACGAAGTCAGACTCATGCGGCCGGCCACAGCCGATAGCGCCAGCAAGGTGGCGATCAGAATTTGTAGCCCGCGTATGCTTTAGGCGTTTTCTCAACGCTCATGTCAGAGATGCGAAGCAGTTCTCAAGGCGAATGGGGATGTTGCCATGACGGACGTGGAAAAGTTCCAGTGCCCATTTTGCGAGGCGCAGTACGACGTCGTCCGCGTGGAAGCGCCGCCGATGCACGACAAACCGCTGCTCTGTCTTAGCTGCGGCGCGCCGCTTCACAACCGTGACGGCAAATTTGTACTCAAGTATTTCCGCGTGAGCGACGGAGCGGAATTAGGCCGAAGAAACGGGCGCCGGCCCGCCCTTTGATATGCCCGCCCCGGTTACCGCCTCGGCGGCTTCTCTCCGCGGTTCCTTCGGGACATGCGGAGTCATACTGATCACGACGGGTGGCTTGTCACTGGAGCTGTGACTTCTGAGTGTCTCTAACAACAAAAAGAATTTTTCCGAAAGCACGGCGATGACCTCCTTTGTCGTTGGTCGAATCGCGTTGGCAAGATTGAAACACTCACCCGAGAAGACCGCAAATTAATTCTCGAAGCGAGCATTGCGATCGACCTGACCGCGGCGGTCGTCAGATACAGCGGATCAAGGTGAGGAACCGCAAGCATCCAGTGATGAAATGGGTGATCAATACACTTTCAACGATCCGCTCCGAGAGCGAGAATGGGTTGGGGGTGCTGATTTTTTCCTCTGGAGAATTGTAATGACCAAAGACAAGAAATCTGCCGCTGGCAAAAGAGACCTGCATCCCGAGATGATGGGTGACGAAACCGAAGAGCAAAATCTGAACCAGCCCGGTAATCCGAAAGCCCGGATCAAGAAGGACGAGGTTGAGGCTGCATTCAAGACCAAGCCCGGCAAGGGTGGAAACACCCGGAAATAAAATCCGCAGCTTGATACCGCCGATTGCTGAGTTCGCGTCAGGGTTTGCACGCTCGCGCACGCTGCAGCCTGCCGTCGCAGCGCCGACCAAGGAGCACTTATCTGGGACGTGCGCCCAGAAATGACTGATTTGGACGGTTGCGAAAAAACCACTATCGCGCCGAACGGTCCTCACTGGCGCACTCGGCATGGCGGCGGCGTGACTTTGTCCACGCTGCAGCAATGGAAAACATTCTCTCAACCCCCGCTTTTGCTTTCGGCAACCACAACGGCAGAGAAAAAGAAGGAGAAGGACATGAGCACGGTCACGACAAAGGACGGCGTTCAGATCTTCTACAAGGATTGGGGTCACGGCCAACCCATCGTCTTTCATCACGGCTGGCCACTCAGCTCGGATGACTGGGATACCCAAATGCTGTTCTTCGTGCAGCAGGGCTATCGCGTGATCGGCATCGACCGTCGCGGCCATGGACGCTCGAGTCAGGTGTCGGACGGTCACGACATGGACCACTACGCCGCTGACGCAGCGGCCGTCGTCGAACATCTGAACCTCGGCAACACCATCCACATCGGCCACTCGACCGGAGGTGGCGAAGCCACTCGCTACGTTGCCCGTCACGGCAAGGATCGGGTCGCCAAGCTGGTGCTGGTGGCGGCCGTGCCGCCGATTATGGTGAGGTCGCCGAATAACCCGGACGGCCTGCCCATTGAGGTGTTCGACGCCTTTCGAAAAAGCTTGGCCGCCAACCGCGCCCAGTTCTATCGCGATGTCGCTGCCAACCCATTCTACGGGTTCAACCGGGCGGGTGCGAAGCCGCTGGATGGCGTCATCGAGAACTGGTGGCGCCAAGGCATGATGGGCGGGGCCAAAGCTCACTACGATGGTATCAAGGCCTTCTCGGAAACGGACCTCACGGAGGACCTCAAGAGTATCGGCGTGCCAACGCTCGTCATGCAGGGGGATGACGACCAGATCGTTCCGTACAAAGGCGCTGCCCTGCTCCAGGCCAAGCTGCTCAAGCGCGCCACTCTGAAGCTATACCCCGGCTATCCGCATGGCATGCTCACCACATACTCAGAGACGATCAACCCGGACCTCCTGGCCTTCATCAAGGGGTGAGATCTCCGCGTTCAGGGTTGGCACGCTCGTTCATGTTGACGTCGTTTTCAGCGCTGTAACGCGTACCGAATGCTAAGGCAGTGGGACGCGGGCGACGTCATAACGTCGTGGCGGATGGGTTGCTGTGATGAGGGGCGTCCCGACGTTTCGAACGCCCAATTCAAGCTGAAGGAGGATCGCGACTGTACTTCCGCTCGAAGATGATGACAAAAGCCTTCCAGCGTGGGCCCTGAGTCGTTTCGAAATTCGCGAGTAACCGCTCCACGGTTGCCCGCCGCTCGTCTCGCTCAGTCATGCCACCAAGCGTTTGCCGGAGATGGTTCACGCGGTCCCGACCATTTGCGGCTCTGCTTTCCGCGAACTGAGCTGTTCCAGATCGCGCCAAACAACCCTAGCCAGTTCTTTCGTCGGACAGAGCTCTTACAGCTTCTATTCCGCGATCAAGGGCCGCGCGTTGTTTGCGTTCGAAGCGCTCGGTCAAGTATTGCCTGCGGCGCTGCCGAGAAATGCGATCGCGCCATCTGTAGCCGACCCAAACTCCTAGCGCCAAAGCCAAAACGATCCCGATGATTGTCACCATCATCCCGCTTGACCCTCTAAGGGACAGCATCAGCACAGATGACTTTAGATGACACGCGACATATTAGAAAGCCTGGGGACCCTTCGGTTGCCAACGAGCGCAGTGCAGCAAAGGGCCGTCAAGGCGCTGATCGTCGCCAATTATTTTCTGGAAACCGAACTTGAAAAACTGCGGGCAAAGGTCTCAACGGGTTATTGCGCGAGGCAAACTGCTGCCGCGTAATCGCAGGGATTGGTATGACTGATCCTGCATCGGTGCCGAGGGTAGCGCGCGGGTGGGTAACATCCGCATCGTGGCCCGCCACCGATGCGAGGACCGCCAGACATGCCAATGTACCCTGAACTGTACCCTCTTGGCTGTTTTGCGGTTCGGGAGACCGGGAAAAAATCGGCCTAAGTCTTTGATATCACTGGCAGGAGTGGAGAGGCTCGAACTCCCAACCCCCGGTTTTGGAGTACGGCTGCTCGCGTACCGGCTGGTGTCGGCCTGTCATTATATGTAAGCGCTGCAGCGGTTAGTTGACGGTCGTCAAATCGGTTGATCCCGTGCAGTAGCGCTGCATCCCGCACAGTTTGGGTCCAAACTTGGGTCCAGACAAGCCGCGCGCTTTAAAGCTAGGGAATCGCCGGTTCGCGCTTTTCGACCTGCGCGAGGCGGTATTGTCGATATCGGGTGTTAAACTTCTTCAGCGCGCCGCTCGGGCCCGCGACCTTGATGCGTGTGGTGATCTCGGCGACCTGCTGCTCGGCGGCGGCCCGGATCTCGGCCGCGGTTTCGCAGGGCGCGTGCATGGCGCGGGCCGCCTTCTCATATCAGCGCGCGGCAACGGCATCGGGCGGCGAAAGATCCCTTCGATGATGAGTTGCCGGGTGGCTGACGGTAGCCCCTGCACGACTCTAGGAACGCCGCTGGTGAGTCCGGGATTCGCGGGCATGTCGGCCCGTCAGTAAATCGATTTTGCGAGCTGTTGGAGTCCCTAGGGGCGTTTGGGGGGCATGCCCTCTGAGAGCAGTTTGAACAACGCGTTATCGCCCTCAATTTGAGCCGTTTCGCGCGAGTTCTCGAAACCGATCACTATCGGCGTTTCACCCTCGCAAACCCGCCACTCCCATCGATCTGGCTTCAGAGCGACTAGGTTAACCTCAAGCAGGCGGATCCGCCGTGGCTTTGCCATAACCTGAATATGCGCCGACGACCGCCCGTTTTCCAGCCCAGGGCCGGGCCTGCGGGACTCACCCAGTGGACCCGCAATTCGCGGGCTGTCATCCCGGAGTTCCGGTTATGAGCAGTATTCCTCTGGACCTTGAAAGAAGGTGCGAACAGCGTTGAGCTGCCAGATTTTCGGCCCCGCGGCGCTCCGAGAGCAGCATCGCCTTGAAAGGCAGCAGCAGCAACAACTCACCGCGCCCGACAACAGCAAAAGAAAAACCCGCCGCGTTGAGGCGGCGGGCTTGAGGTCTGCACCGGCGGTGTGAACGCGGGACCAAAGCCCGCGCCCTGATCTCGCACCGCCTCAACCTCCTGGCATGTGTTGCCAGCCGGCTAACAGGCGCCAAATATTCTTCGCGGCGCGTTCACACGCTGAACTCTGTCACGCGAAATTTGTAATTTGACTCTGGGCGGATTCAGCACTTTGTTGTTTGCAAGTTAAATTTATGAACTATCCACAATATATCTTGAGTTGTTGTTTCCTTTAGTAGTGGGATTGGGGGCGAAAATGAGCCTCAAATTCAAGCGTTTATCTCTCGCCAACGCACGGCTTGAACTGCTCACCCGGATAGAAGCTGATCTCCACGCGCAGTTCCTCGAACTAA
>NZ_DATMLW010000142.1:0-24090 GCF_035570375.1 Bradyrhizobium sp.
TGCGGCCACATCTCGGGAGGGCCGAGCGAGGTTTTTGACCAGTCGAAGGCCCTTGTCAGCGCGCCGAGCTCGCCGCCGCCCGCCAAGAAGTCGCCGACTTCCTCCCCATCCATACGCAAAAACCTCACTCACACGCTCGTCGTTGAGCTCACGGCTACTGTTTTACAACGTAGAACGACCGGCCCCGGGTCGTCGGCCTGCATTTCGTCCAAAGCTTAACCCCGAAAGGCACGAGATATGCCCGCGCTGAACTGAATTCGGGTTGATCTAGCGCAAGCTATGGCATTCAGGCCCGTTCGACGAAACTGTCGACGACTTTCTTCTCGCCGGCCTTCTCGAACGCAATAGTGAGCTTGTTGCCGTCGATCTTCACCACATGGCCGTAGCCGAATTTCTGGTGAAACACCCTGTCGTCCAGGTTGAACTCGGACGTGGTGCCGGTTGATTTCGCGATCAGTTCGCCTTCGATCACCATCGGCGCACGCTTGCGCGCCAATCCATCGCGGCGCGAGGAGGCATCGCTGCGCGAGCCTGAGGCGTCGCTGCGCGAGCCCGAGAACGGCGATTGGCCTTCGTTGAAGCCGCCTTTCCTGAAGTCAGTCTCGCGGCCGCCGGGGCCGCGCGCCCGATTGGCCTGCGCCCGCTGCCAGCCCGGCGTCGTGTAGCTCGAGCCAAAGGATTCCACATTGTCGAACCGCGACGGGCCGTAGCCGCCGGCGCCGCCCCAGCCGGAGCCGCCCTTCGATTCCGTGATCTCGACATGATGCACGGGCAACTCGTCGAGAAAGCGCGACGGGATCGTGGTCGACCAGGTGCCGTGAATGCGCCGGTTAGTGGCAAAATAGATCTTGGCGCGGCGGCGGGCGCGAGTAAGGCCGACATGGGCCAGGCGCCGCTCCTCTTCCAGTCCTGCCCGTCCCTGTTCGTCGAGCGTGCGCTGGCTCGGAAACAGACCTTCCTCCCAGCCGGGCAGGAAGACGTTGTCGAACTCCAGACCCTTTGCCGAATGGAGCGTCATCAGCGACACCGCATCTTCCTCGGTGCCGCCGTCGCGGTCCATTACCAGCGAGATGTGCTCGAGGAAACCGTGCAGGTTTTCGAATTCCTCCATCGAGCGGACGAGCTCCTTCAGGTTCTCGAGCCTTCCAGCGGCATCTGCGGAGCGGTCCTTCTGCCACATGTCCGTGTAGCCGCTCTCGTCGAGCACGATCTCGGCCAATTCGGTGTGCGAGGTCACCTCGGATTGCGCGCGCCAGCGGTCGAAACTCGCCAGGAGATCGCGCAGCGCGCCGCGCGCCTTCGGCTTCAACTCGTCGGTCTCGATCACCGCGCGCGCCGCCTCATAGAGCGGAATGCGGCGCTTGCGGCCATGATCGTGCAGCATCTGCAGCGTCGCATCGCCAAGGCCGCGCTTGGGCACGTTGACGATGCGCTCGAAGGCGAGATCGTCGGCGGGCGAAGAGATCACGCGCAGGTAAGCGAGCGCGTCGCGGATTTCGGCCCGCTCGTAGAAACGCGGACCGCCGATCACGCGATAGGGCAGGCCGAGCGTGACAAAGCGATCTTCGAATTCGCGCATCTGGAACGAGGCGCGAACCAGGATCGCGATCTCGTCGAGCCTGTCGCCCTTGCGCTGCAGATCCTCGATCTCCTCGCCGATGGCGCGGGCTTCCTCTTCGCTGTCCCAGGCGCCGGTCACGGTGACCTTTTCGCCGTCGACGTCCTCGGTGCGCAATGTCTTGCCGAGCCGGCCCTCATTATGCGCGATCAGATGCGAGGCGGCCGCGAGGATATGGCCGGTGGAGCGATAGTTGCGCTCGAGGCGGATCACTTTTGCGCCGGGAAAGTCGTGCTCGAAGCGCAGGATGTTGTCGACCTCGGCCCCGCGCCAGCCGTAGATCGACTGGTCGTCATCGCCGACGCAGCAGATGTTCTTGGGCAGAGGAGACTCTATGCCCTCTCCCCTTGCGGGAGAGGGTGCTGAGCCGCGAAGCGGCGAGGCGGGTGAGGGGTTCGTTGCGGCGTCTGTGACAGGATACCCCTCACCCGGCGTCTCGCGGAGCCTGTCATCGGGCGACGCTTCGCGTCGACCCGTTGGCTCGCCGCCACCCTCCCCCGCAAGGGTAGAGGGTGTCACAGCGCGTGACGACACCGGCGATTGCGCGAGCAGCCGCAGCCAGAGATATTGCGCGACGTTGGTGTCCTGATATTCGTCGACCAGGATGAATTTGAAGCGGTGCTGGTATTGCCGCAGCACATCGGCTCGCTCGCGGAACAGGCGGATGTTCTCAAGCAGGAGATCGCCGAAATCGGCGGCGTTGAGGATTTTCAGCCGCTCCTGATAGCTGGTGTAGAGCTTGCCGCCCTTGCCGTTGGCAAAGACGGCGGCTTCGCCCGGCGGCACCTGCGCCGGCGTCAGCCCGCGGTTCTTCCAGCCGTCGATCAGGCTGGCGAGCATCCGCGCCGGCCAGCGCTTGTCGTCGATGCCCTCGGCCTGCAGCAGCTGCTTGATCAGCCGGACCTGGTCGTCGACGTCGAGCACCGTGAAATTGGATTTGAGCTGCACCATCTCGGCGTGGGTGCGCAGGATCCGCCCGGCGATGGAATGAAAGGTGCCGAGCCACGGCATGCCCTCGACCGCCTGGCCGAGCATCTGGCCGAGCCGCATCTTCATCTCGCGCGCCGCCTTGTTGGTGAAGGTGACCGAGAGAATCTCGCTTGGCCGCGCCCGGCCGGTGGAGAGGATATGCGCGATACGACAGGTCAGGACGCGCGTCTTGCCGGTTCCAGCGCCGGCCAGCACCAGCACCGGCCCGTCCAGCGTTTCCACGGCCTCGCGCTGCTCCGGATTGAGGCCCGCCAAATAGGCCGGGCTCGCCGCCGCGCGTGCGCGCGCGGCGATGCCGCCAGCAAGAGGCTGGTGATCGGGCACGCCGTGATGGGTCAGCTTGTTCGGCTCGGTCATTGGCGATTCGTATCTAGTGGTCCGATTCTAACATTCGCTACCCGTTGCAGCGGACACCTTTGCGAATGTTAGAATCAAAGGACCACCAGCAAATATAAGATTCTAGTGTCCTGATTCCGAAGTTCGCATCATTTTGCGGCGATCTTGTTTGCGAACTTCGGAATCCAAAGGACACTGGCAAGTCATTGTTTCTAGTGTGGCTTTGGTTCAGAAGTCCGCATTACCAATTCGTGGCCTGCAATGATGCGGACTTCTGAACCGCCACACTAGTGGAGTTTGGGATTTGACATTCGCTTTCGATCCCGCGGTTAGGTGGGTAGCGAATGTCAAATCCACTCCACTAGTCCCCACGATGACACTCGCAACGCGGGGCTGGAAGAGGAGCCTTCATAGCAGGAATGGCAGGCATATAGGGATTTTGGGCCGCCTTTGACAGCACTTATCCCGCGCCCCTCAGGGCCCGGACGAGCCGCGTTTCGCGCGCGGATTTGTTCCCAATAGAACGACATTTTTCGGCCTCCAAGGCTCCGGCTGCACCGGAACCTTCGTTCCAAGGCCGGAATTGATCCGGCGAATGCGTCATCGCGCCTTGCGCTGATGTGCAAGCGTAAAAAAGCGGAGATTTTCGTCATGCTGAGCTGGGTCGTTACTTTCCTGATCATCGCCCTGATCGCCGGTATTTTGGGATTTGGCGGCATTGCCGGCGCGTCGGTTGAGATCGCCAAGATCATCTTCTTCATCGCGGTCGTGCTGTTTTTGGTCTCGGCCGTGGTGGGGCTGGCACGCGGCCGTACCCGCGTCTAGCTGCATCCTACTTCCTGGAGGGTATCGCGATCTTGCGGCCGATGCCCTCCGGGCGGGACGCGGTGGCATGCGTCCTTGCCACCGCATCGATCCGCGCCTTGATGTCGGGGGGAAACGGCGCGGTTTTTCGCGTATTCATATCCACATGCATGGTCATGTTTTCGGAGGTGGCTGACAGCCAGCCTTCGCCTGCGTGGCGCAATTCCTCGAAGGTGTGCAGCCGTTTCTCGTCGGCGGCCAAAAGCAGGATCGAAATCTGCACGGGGTCGCCGAGATGAATCTCGCGCAGGTAGCGCACGTGGCATTCGGCCGTAAATGTCGAGCCGTGGCGCGTCCGCATGTAAGTGGGGCCGATGCCGAGCTTGAGCCACAATTCGTCGATCGCGCGATCAAACATCACGTTGTAATAGGCCATGTTGAGATGGCCGTTGTAGTCGATCCATTGCGGCTCGATTCTCATCACCGACGACAGGAACGGTGCGGGCAATGCATCCTCTAGCGCGGCAGGTTTCTTCATTCGCCTGATTCCATCGGTTCGGACATCATCCCTTGACCCCCTGTATATCCTTTGCCACGCTGATTTGGCCGGGAGGATTTTGCATTGGGAATGACGGTTGCCAACCATTTGCCGCGCGTGGAGCCGAAGGTGCTGGCGGCTGCCCTCGAGGCCCTCGCGGTGCGGTTCGGGAACCTGCTGGTCACCTCAAGGGCAGTGCGCGAGCACCACGGCCATACCACCACCTGGCTCCAATCGCAGCCGCCGGACGCGGTGTTTTTTCCGCAAGAGGCTTCAGACGTCCAGGATGTGGTGCGGATTTGCGCCAGACATCGCGTGCCTGTGATTGCCTATGGCACCGGCACATCGCTGGAAGGACAGATCAACGCGCCGGCCGGCGGCGTGTCGATCGATTTTCGCGACATGAACAAGGTGCTTCAGGTTCATGCCGACGACCTCGACTGCGTGATCCAGCCCGGCGTCACGCGCAAGGCGCTCAACGAGCATTTGCGCGACAGCGGCCTGTTTTTTCCGATCGACCCCGGAGCGGATGCCTCGCTCGGCGGCATGGCCTCGACACGCGCCTCCGGCACCAATGCGGTGCGCTACGGCACCATCCGCGAGAACGTGCTGGCGCTGAAGGTCGTGCGCGGCGACGGTGAGATCATCACCACAGGGACGCGGGCGAAGAAATCGAGTGCCGGTTACGACCTCACCCATTTGTTCATCGGCGCGGAGGGAACGCTCGGCATCATCACCGAGCTCACCATCCGCCTGCGCGGCATTCCCGAGACCATTGCGGCGGCCGCCTGTTCGTTCGACAGCGTCGCCGGCGCCTGCCAGGCGACGATCCTGGCGATCCAGACCGGCATTCCCGTCGCGCGGATCGAACTGCTCAACGCCGAACAGGTGCGGGCCTGCAACTCGTATTCGAAATTGTCGCTGCCCGAGACACCGCTTCTGCTTCTGGAATTCCACGGCAGCGCCAATGAGGTCGCCGAGCAGTCGAAGAATTTCGGCGAAATCGCCAGGGAATGCGGCGGCGGCGATTTCACCTGGACCACGCGGCCTGAAGACCGCACCAGATTGTGGCAGGCGCGCCACGACGCCTATTGGGCGGTGAAAGCGCTCCGTCCGGGCGCAGGCGTCGTGGCGACGGATGTGTGCGTGCCGATCTCGCGGCTGGCCGATTGCGTCACCGATACGGAAGACGATCTCAAGCGCCTCAAATTGCAGTCGCCGATCGTCGGCCACGTCGGGGACGGCAACTTTCACTGCTCGCTGATGTGCGACGTCGAGGATTCCGAAGAGATGGCGCGCGGCGAGGAGTTCATGCACCGCCTCGTGGAGCGGGCGCAGTCCATGGGCGGTACCTGCACCGGCGAGCACGGGATCGGGCAGGGCAAGCAGAAATACCTGGTGGGCGAACTCGGTGGCGAGGCGATCGAAGCGATGCGTGCGATCAAGCAGGCGCTCGATCCCCAAAACATCTTCAATCCGGGAAAAATAATTCCACCCCTCTGAGGCGTTTTCGGGCGCCTCGTGGGGCCACAGGCCTATCCAATGTTAGGAATTCATTGGTTTTAGGCAGGTAAATTTGCTCGCGGACGCGATCAGGCCTCATTTCAGTCCAATCGGCCGGTTAGCCGGGAACTGGTATCATGGTCGCGAAGTTGTCATTCGACCGTTCGCAGCGATTTATTGGGGGCTTTTGACCAGGCATGACGATGCGCTTCCACTGGAAAATCCTTGCCGCCGCCTTGTTCCTGATTGCCACCCCCTGCCTGGCCGAGGAGGTCGCCAACGACCTCAAGCCACCAGAGCCGGACACCGATATGCTGGCGCTGATGTCGGGCCGATGCAGCATCCTCAGCGTTGCCGGGAGGGATTTCGCGTGCAAGGCCGTTGCATTCGCCCATAGCACCCGCGGCCGCGCCTATTTCACCATCGCGCTCGACGACCCTGCCGACCACAGCCACATCATTTCCTTCTCGGGGGAGAACGGCCAGCGGACCGATCAGAATCAGTACGAGTTGCCGATTGACCGGATGGTTCTGAATTCCAAGCACCGGCCGAAGGTCGACGGCCTGCCGGTTCCGTTCGTGGAATCCTCGGCTGGAAAATGCACGCAGTTCGGGAACTTCGCGATGGGGCAGGTTTCCAGCATCGCCTGCGTGGCAACCGATCGAACCGGCAAGCGGTACGAGTTGCGCTTCGATTCCGATGGCTCGCCGATTACCCTGCGAAAGGTGCGGCCCTCCGCGCCGAGCATTCGACTGCACGGCTAGTGGACTGGATTTAGCGTGAAGGTTCAGGAGGCCGCACGATGATGCAACTCCGCAATCGGGACAGGTCTTCGGACAGACGCGCGATCATGACGCAGGCCGCAAACCTGCCACGGCCGCGTGCTTTCAATCGTTTCATGGCCATGCGGTTGTTTCGAAAGGACAGACCTCCTGAGGTGTGGGACCAGCCGATCGAGTGGCCGCTCGGCGACATCGAGGCCGCGCACAGGATCCGCGACATCTGCCGCAGCGCCGCCGACAGTGCCGAAAAGGTAGCCTCTCGCGCCGGCAAGCCCGATACCCGAAAGAAAAAGGCGGAGGCCGAGCGATACGAACGCGCCGCACGCGTCGCGATGGAAATCGCCATGAAGATCGGCGACGACCTGCTGCGCGATTCCGCGGTGCGCCAGATTATCGGGCTTTGCCTGAAAGCCAACGATCAGCCAACGGCGCGGATACTGTTTCGTGCCGTTGGCGCCGCTTCCATCAGGGAAGACGTGTTGCAGGAGCATCCGATCCTGCGGCAGTGAAGCGAATTCGCTTCACGCTTCTTTGGCCTTCTCGACCGCGCCGCCGCTCTCGACCCAATCCTTGAAGCCGCCGGCATTGTAGACTTCGCCGTAGCCCATGTCCTTGAGCAGCTTGCCCGCGAGCGCCGCGCGGCCGCCGGAGCCGCAGTAAAGGATGACCCTCTTGTCCCTGGCGAAGTTCTTGTCGTGGGCGGGCGATTCCGGGTCAGCGCGAAATTCCAGCATGCCACGCGAGACATGTACGGCGCCGGCAGCCTTGCCGCTCTTGTCAACTTCCGAGGCGTCGCGCACGTCGACCAACAGCGCGTTGCCGCCGGCGATCATCTCGCGCGCCTTCGTCGGCGTGATCTTCGGCACCACCGCGTTGGCCGCTTCCATCATCTCTTTGAGACTCAACGCCATCTTTACCTCCGCGGTAGTTGAACCGATGACTGATGCTCGATCCTATATCTGTTTGTTCGTCATTGCGAGGAGCACGAGCGACGAAGCAATCCAGTATCTTTCTCTCGTTCTGGATTGCTTCGCTTCGCTCGCAATGACGGCCGTTGTATGAATGCGGTGTTGGTCAGAGACTGACCGGGATTGATCGGAAAGAAAGCTCCCCGATGCGGCTTCCCTTCTTCTACGGCTGGATCATCATCGCGGTGACATTCATCACCATGGCGATCGGGGTCAACGCGCGCACCGCGTTCTCGCTGTTCTTCCCGCCGATCATCGACGAGTTCGGATGGGAGCGCGGTGTCACCGCTGGCGCCTTTTCGTTCGGCTTCGTGGTGTCGGCCATCGTCAGCCCGCTGATCGGCCGTCTGATGGACCGCCTGGGTCCACGCAGCGTGATGGAACTCGGGGTTGCGCTGATGGCGGGCGGGCTTCTGCTCGCGCCACTGACGAGCCAGCCCTGGCATTTGTATCTGACCATTGGCGTGCTGGTCGGTGCCGGGAGCATTTGCCTCGGCTATTCCGGACAATCGCTGTTCCTGCCCAACTGGTTCATTCGCCGGCGCGGGCTTGCCATCGGCTTCGCCTTTGCGGGTGTTGGCATCGGTTCGGTGACGCTGTTGCCCTGGGTGCAATGGATGATCGATCATTCCGGCTGGCGGACCGCCTGCACGGCCATTGGCCTTCTCGTGCTCGTGGTGCTCGCACCGATCAATCTGTTGTTGCGCAAGCGGCCGGAAGATCTTGGGCTGCGGCCTGACGGCGACGCCGCGGCTTCGGCCGCGTCTGTCTCGCCGCTCTCCAACATCGTCGATCCCGATTGGGCCGGCGTGGACTGGACCTTGAGGCGCGCGCTGCGCACCGCGCGCTTCTGGTGGCTCGCGATCGGTTACGCCGGTGGTCTGTATATCTGGTACGCGGTGCAGGTGCACCAGACCAAATACCTGCTCGACGTCGGGTTCAGTCCGAACGTGGCGGTCTGGGCGCTCGGCGCTGTCAGTCTGCTCGGCATTCCCGGTCAGATCCTGCTCGGGCACATCTCGGACCGTGTGGGGCGCGAATGGATCTGGTCGGCAAGCTGCGCAGGCTTTGCCGTCTGTTTTGCGGCGCTGATCGCGCTCGCGCGATATCCGACCTTGCCGTTGGTCTACCTCATGGTGGTGTCGCAGGGCGCGCTCGGCTACGGCCTGACCTCGATCATGGGAGCCGTGGTAGTCGAAATTTTCCAGGGCAAGCATTACGGCAGCATTTTCGGCACCATCATGGTCGCCGCCCTTGCCGGAGGAGCCGCGGGTCCCCTGGTCACGGGCCTGCTGCATGATCTCTGGGGCAACTACACGCTCGCATTCCTGATCGCCATCGGCGTGAGCGCTCTCTCGGCACTGGCGATCTGGCTGGCGGCGCCTGGAAAAGTTCGCGCCGTCGCGGGCCGGTTGCACCGGTTATCGACCTGACCGTCCGGCAATAATGAGCTTGCCGTGACGGGCGGCATGTGGGCTTAATCGGGCAAACCGCAGGAGGGCGCCATGAGCGAGCACGCCCAGGCAGCCGCGACGATGGAGCCGCTTTTCAATCCGTTGTCGCCGGAGTTCATTTGCGATCCCTATCCGCATTACGAGCGGCTGCGCCGCACCGATCCCGTGCATATCACGGCGCACGGCATGTATCTGGCGAGCCGGCATGCCGAGGTGAGCCTCGTGCTGCGGGACAAGCGCTTCGGCAAGGATTTCGTCGAGCGCTCGAAGCGGCGCTACGGATCGAAAATCATGGAGGAGCCGATCTTCCGCAGCATGAGCCATTGGATGTTGCAGCAGGACCCGCCCGACCATACCCGCCTGCGCGGCCTCGTGGTGAAGGCCTTCACGGCGCGCCGGGTCGAGGACATGCGGCCGCGCATCCAGGAGGTCGTCGACCAGACCATCGATCGCGTGGCGGAGCGCGGGCACATGGACCTGATCGAGGATTTTGCCTTTCGCCTGCCGGTGACCATCATCTGCGACATGCTCGGCATCCCCGAGGAACATCGCGAGGCGTTTTACACGGGCTCCCGGGATGGCGGCCGCATCCTCGATCCGGTGCCGCTGACGCCTGCCGAAATCGCGCAAGGAAATGCCGGCAACCTGATGGCGCAGATGTATTTTCAGCAACTGTTCGAGCTGCGCCGCAAGAATCCTGGAGACGACCTGACCACCCAGTTGGTGCAGGCCGAGGAAGATGGCAGCAAGCTTTCCACTGAGGAACTGACCGCCAACATCATTCTCCTGTTCGGCGCCGGCCACGAGACCACCGTCAACCTGATCGGCAACGGGCTGTTGGCGCTGCACCGCAATCCGGACCAGCTCGCGCTGCTCAAGGCCAATCCCGCCTTGATTGTCAACGCGATCGAGGAGTTTCTGCGTTACGATTCTTCAGTTCAGCTGACCGGGCGCGTGGCGCTTGAGGATATCGATGGCCTCGCCGACAAGAATATCCCGAAGGGCGAAACCGTGCTTTGCCTGCTGGGATCGGCCAACCGCGACCCCGCGGTCTATCCCGACCGGCCGGACCGTCTCGACATCACCCGTCAGAACGTGCGCCCGCTGTCGTTCGGCGGGGGCATTCACTTCTGTCTTGGCGCGCAGCTGGCGCGTATCGAGGCCGAAATCGCCATCTCGACATTGCTGCGCCGGCTGCCGGAGCTGCGACTTGACGACGCGGAAAATCCGGAATGGCGACCGACCTTCGTCCTGCGCGGACTGAAGCGGCTGCCCGCAAGCTGGTGACGGCGAAAGTCTCATGTGAGGTTGCTGTGACTTCGCCACAGTTTTCTCTATATATGTCCTTGCTGGGGCACTGATTTCGGCGCGGGCTTTGCCTTCGGATCCGGGCGCCAAGGGCGCAAGGCCAGGGCACAGGCGGCAGGTCATGCCGCGCAGGCGGGCAGGCCTTAGGCCTTCAAGGCGCGATCCTCCAAATTCGAATGGCGATCGCGCCTTAGCTTGTTGTCTGAGCATGAAGCTTTCGGAGAAGGCGTTGCCGCTTTTCCGGCTCATGCGCATAAGGAGAAACCGTGCAGACGACGCTGCTCGGACTGGCGATTGCCTTCATCATTGCGCTGGTTGCCGCGCTGATCGGCCCGTATTTTGTCGACTGGAATCAGTTCCGGCCGCAATTCGAGGCTGAGGCGACGCAGGTGATCGGCGCGCCGGTGCGCGTCGCCGGCAAGCTCGATGCGCGCCTGTTGCCCTCGCCCTCGCTGCGGCTGCGCTCGGTGGTGGTCGGCGGCGCCAATGACCTCGGCAAGGTCCGGGCCGACAAGCTCGACGTTGAATTCAGCCTGGGCTCGCTGATGCGCGGCGAGTGGCGCGCCACCGAACTGACGATAGACGGCATGGCGCTCGATGTCGGGCTCGACCCGCAGGGCCGGATCGATTGGCCGGCTTCGACCGGCAAGTTCAGCCTGGGCGCGCTGTCGATCGACCGCCTGAACCTGACGGGACGCGCCGCGTTGCACGACGCCTTGAGCCACAGCACGCTCGAGCTGAACGAAATCGTCTTTTCCGGCGACGTGCGCGCGCTCGCGGGCTCCGTGCGCGGCGATGGCAGTTTCCTGCTCAAGGACGTCCGCTATCCGTTTCGCGTCTCTTCCGGACAGAGCGGGGACGGCACCGGCACCCGCATCCACCTGAACCTCGACCCCGGAACGCGGCCGCTATCGGCGGAACTCGACGGCATATTGAACTTCGATGCCCGCGCTCCGCGCTTTGAAGGCTCGGTCGCGCTGGCCGCCTCACCCCGGCCGAAGCCGAAGGGCAGCACCGACCCGACACAGCCACCGTGGCGGATTGCGGCCAGGGTCAAGGCCGATCATGCGGCGGCCAAGCTCGAACAGATCGAGGTCAATTACGGCGCCGAAGACAGGGCGCTCAAGTTTGCAGGTCAGGGCGACGTTCGCTTCGGCGCCTCACCGCTGCTTCATGCCACGCTCTCGGCGCGGCAGCTCGATGCCGACAGGTTTGCAGCCAAGGAGAGTGTGAAGGACAGCACGGCCAAGGACAGCGGTGCCGAGCCGGTGCGCGTCCTGCCCGCTTGGCGTGCGCTGATCGCCGCCGCGCCGGAATTGCCGCTTCCCGCGCAGGTCGAACTTGGCGCCGAACAGATCATGATGGGCGGACGCCCGCTGCAGAACTTTGCCGCGGAGGTTAAGACCGACACCCGCTCCTGGACCATCGACCGGCTCGATGTTCGGGCGCCGGGCTCAACCCATCTGTCCCTGAGCGGGAGTAATGCGCAAGCCGGCCCACCCGGTCATTTCAAGGGCGCGCTCAATGTCGATTCAGCCGATCCCGATGCGCTGGTGATGTGGCTGCAGGGCCGGAACGAATTGACCTATCGCAGCCAGAAGCCGCTGCGGCTTGGCGGCAACGTGGATATCGGCGTCGATCGCCTTGCGATCGATGCGATCAGGTGCGAGATCGACGGCGGCACCATCGGAGGCCGGATTGCGGTCTCGCATGACGGCCAGGGCGGCGGCTCGCTTGAAGCGGAGCTGAAGGCCGATCGCCTCGATCTCGATTCTGCTTCCGCGTTCGCGCGTGCGATTTTGGGCCCACAAGGCGAGTGGCCGGAGCGGGCGCAGGTTTCGCTCGACATCTCTCGTGCCATCCTGGCCGGCCAGGAACTCAGTCCGTTGGCGGCCAAATTCGGCTACGGGCCGAAGTCTATCGCGCTCGATCGATTGAAGATCGGCATGGCCAGCGGCGTCACGGTCGAGGCCTTCGGCGCGTTCGATCGCTCCAACGCTACGGGAAAGCTCGCGCTGAATTCAAGTGCGGCCTCGCTTGGCCAGTTCGCCGGGCTCATGGCTCCGGTGGCACCGTCGGTTGCCGCGCGACTCAATTCCATGGCGTTAATCCCGGGTCCGGCGCGCATCAACCTGATGCTCGCCGTCGACAGGAATGCCGATCGCGTCGACCACGCCGATACGCGTGCTACCTTCGACCTCGATGCGCCGCAGTTCAGGGGGACCGCCACCATCACCGCGCGGCCCGAGGCCGCAGCCCTGCGGGAGATCGATCTCGACAGGCTGCGTCGCAGCGAAATCAGCCTGGAAACGAAACTGTCGTCGGAGCAGGGCGCTCCGCTCCTTGCCTTGCTCGGACTCGACGGCGCACTCGCGGCAGCCGATGGAGCGGGTCAATTCCAGGGATCGCTCAGCGGCGTGTGGGGCGCGCCATTGCGGCTGAAATTCAATCTTTCCGCCGCAGGCCTCGATGCCGAGGCGCAAGGCACCGCCGATCCCTTTGCGGCCCGGCCCAATGGCAGCGTCAGCGTGAAGGCGCGCAGCCTCAATCTCGCGCCGCTGTTCGAGCTCAAACGCTCCGACAAGCTCACGCAGAACATCAGCCTGTCCTCGCGCATGTCGCTCCAGGAGGGCAAGCTCAGCCTTGAAGATCTGGATGGCACGATGGCGGGTTCGCGGCTGCGCGGCCACCTGGCCGTGACGTTCGAGGCTGAACGCAAGGTCGAAGGCGAACTCGGGCTGGATTCGCTCGAAATTGCGCCGGCCTTTGCGCTCGCCATCGGCGCCGCCGGACGCGACGTAACCGAGCCGCTCGGTGCCGGGCTTCTGAAGGGCTGGCGCGGCAGAATAGCGTTTCAGGCGCTGCGCGGCGTGCTTCCGGGCGGCACCGAGTTGCGTCCTCTCAGCGGCACCGTGAAGGGCGACGGTCAATCGCTGGTGTTCGACGCCATCAAGGGCGGCATCGGCGGCGGCGAGGCAAGTGGCGCCGTTGACATCAGGCAGGGCGCGGGCGGGCTTGGGCTCAATGCCCGCGTCCAACTCGACGCGGTCGATGGCGGGGCCTTGCGTTATCGCGCGTTCACGATGCCGGCGGGCCGTGCCTCGCTGCAGATGACGCTGTCGAGCCAGGGCCGCAGCGCCTCCGCCCTGATCGGCGCGCTGTCGGGAAGCGGAACCTTGACCCTCGCCTCCGCACGTATCCCCGGATTGGATCCGCGCGCTTTCGAGCTTGCGATCCACGCCAGCGACGCCGGACAGGCGACCGATGATATGAGGCTGCGCAAGATCGTGGAACCGGCGTTGTCGGGCGGTGCGCTCTTGGTCGCATCCGCGCAAATTCCGTTTGCGATCCGGGACGGGCGGCTTCGCGTCGCCGCCACCACGCTCAATTCCGACATCGCCCACGCCGTTGTTTCCGGCGGATACGATATTCCGGCCGACCAGGCCGATATTCGCGCGGTCTTTTCCTCCGGAACTGCTGAACTCGCCACCAGCCGCCCTGAAATCGTCGTGTTTGCCGCCGGCTCGCCCGACGCACTCAATCGCAGCGTCGATGTCACGGCCCTGTCATCGTGGCTCGCGGTGAGAGCGATCGATCGCGAGACAAGGAGGCTCGATTCGATCGAGCGCGGAGAAGCGCCGACATCGGCCGCGCCGGCTTCGATTCCACGCAGCCCCATCCAGTCGCCGGCGCCCGCGCCGAGGCCGAGGATCGCGCCGCCGCGTCCGCCTGCGGCGCCGCAAGGCGCAAATGCGCCCGCCGCCAATGTCCCGGTTGCGAATCCTGCCGCAGCCAACCCGCCGCCCGATGCCCCGGTCGTGAGCCAGCAGGTTCCGCCGCTGCCGCCGCCGATCGAGGTGCGGCCGGCACCGAGCGTTGCACGCCCGGCGAGGCCAAAACCGCCGCTGGTACTCACCCCGCCGCTATTCGGCTCGCCGCAGCAGGCGTACTAGTTCAAATGCGCTTTTGAAATTATTCCGTCGGCTCAAGACAAAATTCGTGAGGGCTTTCGTCTCATACATGCGTCCATGTGAAAAACGGATATTCTCAGCCCGACCCGGCCGGATATACGGTTACGGCCTTGTTGGTCCGCGCTCCCCTGATGACAATTTGCCGAACTGGCTTTGTTGCTGAATGGCTTTGACGCTTAACGAAATCTGCCGCTGGATCGACCACACGGCGCTGAGCCAGTCGATCCAGGCTGCCGGCTGGGTGGTGCCGACCGTGCAGACGATTCACATCCTCGCAATTGCGGTGGTGGCCAGTTCGGCGCTGATGATCGATCTTCGTCTGATCGGCGTGTTCTGGGCCAACCGGCCGATGAAGAATGTGACCGCGCGTTTCCTGCCGCTGGTCTGGTGGCCGTTGCTCGTCCTGCTCGGCACCGGCATCATCATGATCATCGCGGAGCCGGCGCGTTCGCTGAAGAACCCGGCCTTCCAGCTCAAGATGGGGCTGTTGGTCGGGGCGTTGATCGTGACATGGCTGTTTCAATTCTTTCAGCGCCGCGACGCCGGATTCGGCGAGCCAGGCGCAAGGCCGCGTGCGGGCGCGGCGACGATTGCCATCGTCTCGATGTTGCTCTGGTCCTCGATCATCTTCGCGGGCCGCTGGATCGCCTATTTCGCCTGACGCTCGAACCGGATCGGCGCAATGAATCACGAGGATTTTTTCGTTGGAGATTGACCGCGCTCTGGACTGGCTCCAGAACACGCAGGTCGCAAGCGCGATCGGCGAAAACGAAATCCTGTTTCCGTGGATCGAGTCGATTCACGTGCTCGCGATCGTGCTCGTGGTCGGGACGATCTCGATCGTCGACCTCCGGCTGCTCGGCTTCGCCTCGCTCGATCTCACGGTCCGCCGCGTCATGCGCGACGTGATCCCCTACACCTGGGGCGCATTTGCGGTTGCCGCGTTCACCGGCTCGCTCATGTTCTCCTCGGACGCCGTGCACTATGCCCACAACCGCCTGTTTCAGGGAAAGCTCGTGCTGCTTGCGCTCGCCGGTCTCAACATGGGTTTGTTTCATCTGATCGGCGTTCGCGATATCGAGCACTGGGACAAGGTGGACGGACGCACGCCAACCGCCGCCAGGACCGCTGCTGCGATCTCGCTTTTGCTATGGATCGGCGTGGTGGCGCTCGGCCGCGGGATCGGCTTCACGATGCACTGACTACAAAATGAAACAATTTGCCGCTAGCTTTTGTGTGAGCACCTGCTGTTCGGAGATATGCACGTGAAAACTGCTCCACTTTGCGCCGTTTTTGCCGGTCTCGTTGCCTTGCTGGTTGCGCCGCCCATCGTTTCAGCGCAGGCGCCCAAGAAAACGCCAACCGTCATCAACCCGCCGCCGACGGCTCAGGATTGGGCCGATATCGCCAAATTGCCGGACTGGAGCGGCGTCTGGAATCCGAAGATCACGGACCAGGACGCCCAGGTCAAAACCAATCCACCGCCGTGGAATGAGGCCGCTGCCAGGAAAGTCGAACAGATGTTCGCCGAGGAAAAGGCCGGCCGGCCGCGCCTGATCTTCGCCAATTGTCTGCCCGAGGCGCATCCGTCCTGGATGCTGGTCACCCACAACGCGATGGAAATGCTGTTCACGCCGGGGCGTGTAACCATGCTCGGTGAATCCGACGGCAACCGCATTCGCCGCATCTACACCGACGGCCGCGCTCACCCGGAGGCGTCCGATCCGACCTTCCACGGCCATTCGATCGGACACTGGGAAGGCGATACGCTGGTCGTCGACACCGTGGATATCCTGCCGCAAGCGCCGCTTGCCATCAGCGAAGCCGTCGGCCTGCCCAACAACGGCGACATGCACGTGATCGAGCGCATTCATCTTGCGGAAAAGGACATCCTGCACGATGACCTCGAAATCATCGCGCCCAAAATCCTGACCAAGCCGTGGAAAACGACGCGCATCTTCTTCCGCCAGCGCGCGCGCAAGTTCGACATCGTCGAAGGCGTCTGCGCCACCGGCGATCTGGCGGAGCGGGTGAATGCGGAAGGCGATCACATCTTCGTGCCGGTCGAAAAGTCCGAGTGGGGACATACGACGGCGGTTCCGGCAAAGTAGCCGGCAAAAACAAACAGGAGTTCTTCATGCGACAATTGATGAAATCGATCGGCGCGCTTGCGGCGGTGGCGCTGCTGGGTGCGGGAATAACCCAGGTCGCCGCCCATCATTCGGCCTCGATGTTCGATTTCTCCAAGACGATGACGGTCAAGGGGAGCGTGGTGGAATTGCGCTGGGTCAACCCGCACGTCACCTTGACGCTCAACGGCTCATCCAGTGCGGGCGAAGCGCCCGCCGAGTGGCTGATGGAGACGACGAGCCCTGGAAACCTGGTGCGGGTCGGCGGATGGCGGCGCGATGCCATCAAACCCGGCGAGCAGGTCGAGGTGCTGTTTTATCCCCTGCGTGAGGAAGGCAAGAAGAGCGGCCTGATGCGGCAACTCACCGTGGTTGCGACTGGCGAAGTTTTCAAGGCCAACATCCGCGAGCAGGAAATGCCGGGACTGGAATAGTCGACGTGAGATTTCTCCCCCTCAGATCAGCGTTTAGCTTCACCGCCGCAGTGGCGGCGCTGGCGATCGCCGTGGCCGCAGGACCGGCCTCGGCGCAGGATCAGCCCGCACCCAAGGACACCATCTTCGCGCGCAAGATCCTGATGGGCGCCATCGACATGAACATGGACGAGATCGAGACCATGCTGGCGCCGGAAGGCAAGCTCGTGCTGGGGGATGCCCAGGAGCACGCGGAAACCATCTCGACCATGCTGATGGCGTTTCCGCATCTGTTTCCGCCACCCACCAATCAATGGAAGCCGGGTGCGGACCGCGATCCCGCAACCGACACGTTCGCCAATCCGGATCTGTGGTCGAATTTCGCCGAGTTCTACCGGCGCGCCGGCGAAGCTTCAAAGATCGCGTGGGACGCCAGCCGCGCCAAACGGCCCGACGAGTTCCGCTCTCTGATCGGACAATTGCGCCAGCGCTGCAACGCTTGCCATGCCCTGAACCTGAAGCCGGAATGACGCGAAGAGGCGCAAGCAAGCGTGCCCGGACGCGGAACCGTTCCGGGCAAATATAACCGCCGTCTCGCGTCAGGGAAAACGAATCAAGACACGTGAACGGCGTAACCGGCCCTGATCAATCAGAGCCGACCGCCACCTTGGCATGCGGCTTCGCATCCTCTGCGGCCGGTTCACCACAGGCTTGCGACCGGAAATGATCCAGCACGAACAGACGAATCGCAGATGACAGATTGCCTTGCTGGCGGTTGCCGTCGATCTCGCCCACCAGCTCGGAAAGGGTCATGTTGCGACGTCCGGAAATCTCCTTCATGCCGTTCCAGAATGCCTCTTCGAGACTGACGCTGGTCTTGTGACCGGCGACCACGATTGATCGTTTCACAACTGGCGATTTCATGATGGGTCCTCGCCATCGATGCGATGCTGATCCAAAAGTTTATCGGCGCCGCTTGCGCGGCGCTCGTCCAGGATGCGTTCCGCCCTGGTACGGCCAAATCGCGCTCGATTGGCGGCGGCCTGTTTTTCCGCCTCCTCTCGCCGAGTGCGCTTTTTGAATTGCCTGAAATTGACCAATTCCCCCATGCCGACCCCCATCATGTGATTCGTCGGCAAGCCGGACGCCTGTCGCTGCCGTGACGGGCAGCGACCATTTGAAGCAATCCGCTTGGTTGAGAGAAACTGCAGCCTAATCGTGCGCGGGTTCTATTTGCACGACCCGCATCCAATCGCGGAAGAACCGCGATATTCCGCTCGGTCTTCATTTAAGAAATTCTCCATTGTGATCCCTGACAGATCAAAAAATGTGCTTCGATCTTAAAAATATCCGTGACCTCTAACACGGGTAGCCGCTTCGATGAAGTCACTTAAGCATGATTCTTTGGGCGACATGATGGACAACTTTCTATCCGACCGCGCTTGCGGCGCAAAGCTGGTCGTCCTTTATCCGGGGTGCGTCATTTTTTCCGGCCTCACCAGCCGGTCGAATTCGTCAGCCGAAACAAAGCCCAGACGAACCGCCTCCTCTCTCAGGGTGGTGCCGCGGGCGTGCGCTGATTTCGCCACTTTTGCAGCATTGTCGTAGCCAATTTTAGGCGCGAGCGCCGTCACCAGCATCAGTGAACGCTCCATGAGTTCACGAATGCGTTTTTCGTCGGCTCGTATTCCCTCGACGCAGTGCTCCGTAAATGAAAGGGCGACATCGGCCATTATTTGGATGGAATGCATCATACAATATGCCAACAAAGGTTTGTAGACGTTCAGTTCGAAATGGCCCTGGCTTCCGCCAACTGTGATGGCCGTGTGATTGCCGAACACCTGGCAGCAAACCATGGTGACGGCTTCGCACTGGGTCGGATTGACCTTGCCGGGCATGATCGAGGAACCGGGCTCGTTCTCCGGCAGAATCAGTTCTCCCAGGCCCGAACGCGGACCTGACCCAAGCAGACGGATGTCGTTGGCGATCTTGAACAGGCCGGTGGCCATGGCGTTGATGGCGCCATGTGCGAACACATAGGCGTCATTGGACGCGAGCGCCTCGAACTTGTTGGCGGCGCTGGTGAAGGGGAGTTTCGTGATCCTGGCCACGTGCCTGGCGAAAATCCTTGCGAATTTCGGCTTTGAATTGAGTCCGGTTCCGACCGCAGTCCCGCCTTGCGCCAGCGGATACATGTCCCTGATCGCCACGCGCAATCGCGCCATCCCGCTTTCGACCTGCGCGGCATAGCCGGAAAATTCCTGCCCGAGCGTCAGTGGCGTTGCATCCTGGGTATGGGTGCGGCCGATTTTGACAATATGGCCGAATTCCTTCTCCTTGCTGCGCAGCGCCAGATGAAGCCGCTCGAGCGAGGGAATCAGGTCGTTCGTCATGCCCGCGGCTGCCGCGATGTGCATCGCGGTCGGGAAGGAGTCGTTGGAGGACTGGCTCATATTGACGTGATCGTTGGGATGAACCGGCGACTTGGCGCCGAGCCTGCCGCCGAGCAGTTCATTGGCGCGATTGGCGATCACCTCGTTGAGATTCATGTTGGTCTGGGTGCCGGACCCGGTCTGCCAGACCACCAGGGGAAAATGATCGTCGAGCTTGCCCCCGATCACCTCGCGCGCGGCGCGGATGATCGCGCCGGCGCGGCACCGGTCGATGAGGCCGAGCTCGCGATTGGTTTCTGCCGCCGCGAGCTTGACGATGCCGAGCGCATGAATGATAGCGATCGGCATGCGGTCCTGGCCGATGCGAAAATTCTGCCGCGACCGTTCGGTCTGTGCGCCCCAATAGCGATCGGTCGGAACCTCGATCGGACCGAAACTGTCGGTCTCGGTGCGAGTGGAACCGGAACGGGATTCGGTCGACCGGGCCATCAGCTTGCTCCCCCGCGCGTGCCTGTTCAGTTCATTCTACGGCGGGCAAGGCTTTGGTTGCGGACTATTTCTTGCGGAAGCGATCCAGCCGCACGACTTCGGCGCCCTCGCCGGATTTTGCCGGCTCGCTTGCGCTCTCGGCCGGCGGAGCGGGCAGGGCAGACGGGGGCGCGGCCGGCACAGCCGGAGTGGCCGCGCGATCGCTCGCGCGCGTCTCGGCCACCGTGTCCTGCGGCTCGAACTGCAGGCCGAACTGCACGGAAGGATCGAAAAAGCTCTTGATGGCGTTGAAGGGAACCACGACGCGCTCGGGGATCCCGCCAAAGGAAAGGCCGACCTCGAAACGATCCTCGGTCACCACCAGGTCCCAGAACTGGTGCTGCAGGATCACCGTCATCTCTTCCGGATATTGCGCCAGCAACCGGGACGACAGCTTCACGCCTTCGGCGGTGGACAGGAAGGTGATGAAGAAATGGTGCTCGCCGGGCAGGCCGTGCTCGGCAGCATCAGCCAAAACGCGGCGAAGCACCCCGCGCAACGCGTCGCGCGCCAGCACGTCGTATCGAATGTGATCCGTCGCCATGATCGGTCCTGTCGCCTTCGATTCCCGCCTGCGATCTTCGAAAACAGGCCGGTGACCCGACTCGGCCCGCATTCTCCATGGTACTCCGCCGACGGGCCGAGGTCAGTAGCGCGGCGGAAATGCCTCAGGAAAATTGCGGACCGTCCAAAACATAGGCAAATTGAAGTGGAGGCTTCTGTTGCCAGGTGCCTCCGAACCCCGCCTGGCGGTGCTAACCCGTCAGGACTTCAAGATGGTCTTTCAAACCGCTTAAGCGGCCTGAGCAACCGGAGCATAGTTGTCGTTTGCAACTATTGCATGGCCCGATATCGGCGGAACCATACCGGGAAAAAACACGTCCTTTACGCCCTCGTCGATCCTGGTTCGCCCCCGCCGAAGGCCGCCGGCCGTGCCGCGGGCTTGGGTGGAGGCGCCGGGTACTGCCCCCGGGTCCGAATGGTTTATTGCGACGGTTATTTATCTCCATAGCCGGCGAACCGGCACCCCCAATATAGGGCGCAAAAGTTGAGAAAAACAGAGCCGAAAACTTCTCCTCGGGGGAGGAACCGGCCGGCTTTCCGGGTGAAAACGCCGGAATATTGATTGGCCCTGCCGGGCGTACATTCTAAATTCTTCACCATGTCCCCGGATTCGCCGCCGGCCGCCGTCCCGGCGCCGGATCTTTCGATATCGACACCAAAACCCCCCACCCTGATCGCGTTGTTTGCGGCATTCGCCAAGATGTCGCTCGCGGGCTTCGGCGGCGTGCTGGTCTGGGCCAGGCGCGGCATCGTCGATCAACACCGCTGGATGACCGCCGACGAGTTCAACGAGACCTTCGCCCTGTGTCACTTCCTGCCCGGGCCGAATGTCGTGAACCTCACATTCGTGTTCGGATCGCGCTTTCGTGGCCTTGCCGGCGCCATTGCCGCCTTCTCCGGACTGGTCGGTCCGCCAGTCGTGATCGTGACCATTCTTGCCGCGCTTTATCAGCGTTACGGCGAAATCGAAGCGTTGCGGCGAATTCTGGCGGGGGTCGCCTGCGCGGCGATCGGGTTGATGCTTTCGGCGGTGTTTCGGATGATGACGCCGCTCTTCAAGCGGCGCGACGTGGTCGGGCTTGTGGTCATGACCGCGGTGTTCGTCGCGATCGGGGTGTTGCGGTTGCCGTTGCCGTCGGTGTTGCTGGTGGCGATCCCCGTGAGCATCGCCATCAGCTTTGCGATGCAAAGGAGCGCGACATGAATTCGGATTCCAACCCGTTGGTCGCGCTGGCCTTCACCTTCGCATTGATGTCGCTGTTTGCGGTCGGCGGCGCCAATTCCGCCATTCCCGAAATGCATCGGGTTGCGGTCGACGTTCGCCACTGGCTGACCGACAAGCAGTTCGCCGATGTCTACGCGATTTCGCAGCTCTCGCCGGGACCGAACGTCTTGATCGTCACCCTGATCGGCTATTCGGTCGCGGGCGTCACGGGCGCGCTGGTCGCAACGCTTGCGATGTGCGTGCCCACGGCGGTGCTCGCCCTGTTTGTGAGTCGCTTTTTGGCGCGATCCTCGCACGCGCGCTGGCCTGCCATCGTCCAGGCGGCGCTGGTTCCTTTGTCGATCGGACTGATGGCCGCGAGCGGCTTGATCCTGGCGCGGACCTCGGACCGGACGCTCGCTGCGGTCCTGGTCACGGTCGGCGCGGCGGTGCTGGCGTCAGTAACCCGGCTCAATCCGCTTTGGATGCTCATGGCCGGCGGATGTCTCGGTTTTGCCGGCCTGATCGGGTGAAAACCATGGTTTGCAGCCGGGACACCGCCCAAACGGCCGCCTTGCTGTTACTAGTGCGGTGAATTTGAAGTTCCTATCAGTGTTGCTGCCATCCCATCAAAGGAACTTCAAATTCAAAGCCGCTACAACAAGTTGCTAGAGCTCCTTTGATTCCGAAGTTCGCATCAGAGGTCGCCACGATAGCTTGCGAACTTCGGAACCGGAGCTCTAGGTGGGATGCTCATTTTTCGGGGTATAATCGGGCGAAAGAGGCGAATCGGCACTTTTTGATGATGAAAGCGCCGTTAAAACTAGCGGCTCCGCTTCTCTCCTGTTCGTTCTCAAGGCCCTGACGCAACACCATGATTCAGTATCACGATCTGCTCGAACGGATTCTCAGTGACGGGGTGAAGAAGTCCGACCGCACCGGCACCGGGACGTTGTCGATCTTCGGCCACCAGATGCGTTTCAATCTGGCCGCCGGCTTTCCGATGCTGACCACCAAGAAGCTGCCGCTCAAGGCGATCGTCTATGAACTGCTGTGGTTTCTCAAAGGCGACACCAACATCAAATATCTCAACGACTACGGCGTCACGATCTGGGACGAATGGGCCGACGCCAATGGCGATCTTGGCCCGGTCTATGGCTCGCAGTGGCGCTCATGGCCCGCGCCGGACGGGCGCAGCATCGACCAGATCGCCAATGTCATCGACATGATCCGGCGCAATCCGGATTCGCGGCGCCTGATCGTGACTGCGTGGAATCCCGCCGAGGTCGAGAAGATGGCGCTGCCGCCCTGTCACTGCCTGTTCCAGTTCTATGTCGCCGGCGGCAAATTGTCCTGCCAGCTTTATCAGCGTTCGGCGGACGCCTTTCTCGGCGTGCCCTTCAACATCGCCTCCTATGCGCTGCTGACCATGATGGTCGCCCAGGTAACCGGCCTCAAGGCAGGAGAGTTCATTCACTCCTTCGGCGACGTGCACCTCTATTCGAACCATCTCGAGCAGGCGCGGTTGCAACTGACGCGCCCGACGCGAGCGCTGCCGACCATGAAGATCAACCCCGAGGTCAAGGATATCTTTGCGTTCCGCTATGAGGACTTCGTGCTGGAAGGTTACGACCCGCACCCGCACATCCGGGCCGAGGTCGCGGTGTGAGCGATTGAATGTCCCTCATCATCCGTCGCGCGCGTCCCGATGAAGCGGGGCTGGTCCTGTCGCTGGTTCGCGAACTTGCCGAATACGAGAAGCTCTCGCACGAGGTCGAAGCCACCGAGGCGATGATTAGCGAGGCGCTGTTCGGCAGCAATGTCAGGCTGTTCTGCGACATCGCGGAATGGAATGGCGAAGCGGCGGGCTTTGCGGTCTGGTTCATCAATTTTTCAACCTTCAGCGGCCGCTCCGGAATCTATCTGGAGGACCTGTTCGTGCGCCCCGCGCTGCGCGGCAACGGCATCGGCAAGGCGCTGTTGTCGCATCTTGCAAAGGAGTGCGTGGCGAACGGCTGGTCGCGGTTGCAATGGTCGGTGCTCGACTGGAACACCCCCTCGATCGAATTCTACAAATCGCTCGGCGCCGTGCTGATGGGCGAGTGGACCGTGTGCAAGGTTGCCGGTCCGGCGCTGGCGGCGCTGGCGGAAGGAAAGCGCTGATGGAAATCGTCCTGATCGCGGCCGTCGCCGACAATGGCGTGATCGGCGCAGGCGGGGCGATACCCTGGCGGCTGAAGACCGATGTACTACGCTTCAAGACGATGACGATGGGCAAGCCGGTCGTGATGGGTCGCAAGACCTTGGTCTCGCTGCGCCGGCCGCTGCCTGGTCGAACCAACATCGTTCTCACCCGCGATGGCGATTTTCGCTGCCAGGGCGTGGTCGTCACGACTTCGTTGACGGACGCCCGCGCGGTCGCAACCGGCGACGCGCTGCGGCGTTTCGCCACTGAAATCGCCGTCATTGGGGGTGCGGAAATCTACGCACAATGGCTCGGATGCGCCGACCGTCTGGAAGTCACCGAAGTTCATGCCCGGCCCGAGGGCGACACCTATTTGGCCGCAATTGACGCGGCTAATTGGGA
>NZ_DATMLW010000143.1:0-15826 GCF_035570375.1 Bradyrhizobium sp.
AGATTGGGCCGCGGTCCAATGATGGACACGAGGCTCATCACGAGTTCTTCGCGGATCGGGTCGATCGGGGGATTCGTGACCTGCGCGAAATTCTGCTTGAAGTAGGTGAACAGCAGTTTGGGCTTGTCCGACAGCGCCGAGATCGGCGTGTCGTTGCCCATCGAGCCGATCGCCTCCTCGCCGGTCGTGCCCATCGGCGACATCAGGATCTTGAGATCCTCCTGGGTGTAGCCGAACGCCTGCTGGCGATCGAGCAGCGGCAGGTTGGAGCGCATGCCCTTGGTCGGTGCGTCCGGAAGTTCTTCCAGCACGATCTGGGTGCGGTCGAGCCACGCGCGATAGGGGTGGCTCTTGGCGAGCTGCGCCTTGATCTCGTCGTCGGGAATGAGGCGGCCCTGTTCGAGGTCGACCAGCAGCATCTTGCCGGGCTGCAGCCGCCACTTGGTGACGATGTCCTCCTCGGGGATCTTCAGCACGCCCATTTCGGACGCCATCACGATGCGGTCGTCTGAGGTCACGAGATAGCGCGCCGGACGCAGGCCGTTGCGGTCCAGCGTGGCGCCGATCTGGCGGCCGTCGGTGAAGGCGATGGCCGCGGGGCCATCCCACGGCTCCATGATCGCGGCGTGATATTCGTAGAAGGCGCGGCGCTGCTCATCCATCAGGGGATTGCCGGCCCAGGCTTCCGGAATCATCATCATCACGGCATGCGGCAGCGAGTAGCCGCCCTGCACCAGGAATTCGAGGCCGTTGTCGAAGCAGGCGGTGTCAGACTGGCCCTCATAGGAGATCGGCCACAGCCTGGAGATGTTCTTGCCGTAGAGTTGCGAATGCACCGAGGCCTGGCGCGCCGCCATCCAGTTGACGTTGCCGCGCAGTGTGTTGATCTCGCCGTTATGCGCCACCATGCGGTAGGGGTGCGCCAGCGACCAGGTCGGGAAGGTGTTGGTCGAGAAGCGCTGGTGCACCAGCGCCAGCGCGCTCTCAAAATCCGGCTCGTGCAGGTCCTGATAATAGCTGGCGAGCTGGTCGGCGAGGAACATGCCCTTGTAGATCACGGTGCGGCATGACATCGACACCGGATAATAGCCGGCGAGCCCGCGGTCACGGCGTTGATAGATCGCCTGCGAAATCGACTTGCGCAGGATGTAGAGCCGGCGTTCGAATTCATCTTCGCTCTTGATATGTGCGCCGCGGCCGATGAACACCTGCATGTTGGCGGGCTCGGTCGGCTTGACGGTTTCGCCGAGCGAGGAATTGTCGGTCGGCACGTCGCGCCAGCCGAGCAGCGTCAGTTGATCGGCCTTGATCTGGTCGGCGATGATGCTCTGGATGACTTTGCGCCAGGCCTTTTCCCTCGGCATGAACAGTGCGCCGACCGCGTAATTGCCGGGCGCCGGCAGCGCGAAGCCGAGCTCCTTCGCCTTGCGCGCGAAGAAGGCGTGCGGAATCTGCACCAGGATGCCGGCGCCGTCGCCTGCGCGCGGATCGGCGCCCACGGCGCCGCGATGCTCGAGATTGCAGAGAATGTTGATCGCGTCGGAAACGATCTGATGCGACTTCTTGCCCTTGATGTTGGCGATGAAGCCGACGCCGCAGGAATCCTTCTCGAGGCTGGGATCGTACATGCCTTCGGCGGCGGGCCGCCAGGTGTGTTCCCGCGGGTGGCGCGAAGGGTCAGCCGGTTTCGAGGCCGGGGCAGCCGACAGCGCATCCGTCACGATGTTTTCGCGCTCGAACTCTGACCCACTCATCTGTAAGTCCTCTCAATAAGGCGAAGGCCTCACCGTCGTCGCCGGCGCACCTTGGGCGTTGCGGCACCCACCGGGCCACCGCTCGTCCTCCGCGAGCCGTAATGTCCTAAATTCCGGAACTCAGGCCCGAGCGTTCAGCGTCCCCGACGAACCGCCCAGCCTTTGATCCCAGGGCGCCTAAACGCCCATTTCAGCGCTGCAATCCCCGTGCCGGGGCTGCCGTCGAAATTAAGACAGCGATACTGTCCTAACTCCGACCATGCCAAATTTTTCTCTATCACACAAGCGCATGAAAGTCGCTCGTCGCATGGTTTTGGTCTTCCGCTGATCACAGCGATCGCCTCGCCCCCGAATTGAAGCAAACGCGCCGCGATCCGGCCCAAGGTCCGCCGAAATCCAGCATGAAATTCCGGTCAGGAAGGAGAGCGTAGCGCTCTGGGCAGGGGGGTGACAGGAGCGACGGACAATGAGGTTGTTCACAGGGTGCTGGACCCTTTCGCTTGGGCTGATTCTCTTGGCCGGGACCGCCAACGCGCAAGTCTCGAAACCTGCCGAAAATGGTGGACCCGCGTACAGGGCTGTTTCCGACTTCGGCGGGCCCTATGGTGCCGTGGTGCCGCCCGAGGTTCCGCCTTACACGCCCGCGCCGGCGGCTCCGCCCTACGCGGCCATGCCTCCGGAAATGCCCGAGCCAGCCTATGGCCCCGCTTTGCTGCCGCCGGGTGAGGTTTATGCGATCCTCCGCGGGACCGGCTTTCGGCCGCTCGGAGAGCTGCGCCAGAGGGGCATGTTCTATGCAATCGCGGTCGTCGATCGCTACGGCGAGGAGGGCCGCCTCATGATCGATGCCCGCACCGGACAGATCGTGCGCTTCGTTCCGATCTACCGGATGGGAGACGCCTATGGCGCCGCGGCGGCACCTTATGCGATTGCCGGGCGGCAACATGCATTCGGCGACCTGAGGGACCCGCCGCCGCGGCCACCGGCCTCGGTCCCGAACTTGGCAAGCCGCGCGCCGGTGGTGCCGATGCCGAAACCGGCTCCGCCGCGCAGCGTCGAGGAAAGGCAGCTCACCGACAAGCCTGCACAATCACCGCAACAGTCGGCCGCGGTGCAGGCAAAGCCGGCTGACGCGGCGGGCGCGCAGGTCACCCCTGCGGTCACCGAGGCCAAGCCGGCCGCGCAAATTCAGCCGACACGGCCGATGCCGAGCGTGCAGGGACTGGAGTAAGCGGCCGTCGTTCCGGGGCGCCAAGCGAACCATGATGTGCAATGGCACATCAGAGAATCTCGGGATTCCCTGCTGCGCAATTGCGCATCTGAAGTCTGGTGCTGGCGCACCATCCCTTTATGACATGCAACGCCCCGGTCTCCCGGGGCGTTTTTCGCATCAACCGTCTGCTCGAATTCGACCCAAGCTATCGCGCTTTTAGGCCGCAGCCTTCTCGGCCGAGCCTTCGATCACCGGCGCAGCCTGCGCGCTGGTGGAGATCGGAATGCTGCGGGGCTTCTTGGCCTCGGGGATCTCACGAACGAGATCGACATGGAGCAAACCGTTCTCGAGCGAGGCGTTCTTCACCGCGACGAAATCGGCAAGCTGGAAAATCCGTTCGAAGGCACGCGCGGCGATGCCGCGATAAAGCACCTCGGATTTGTCCTTGCCGTTCTCGTTGGCGGATTTCTCGCCCCTGATGGTCAGGGTATTTTCCTTGGCGACGATTGAAAGTTCGTCCTGCGAAAAGCCGGAAACCGCAACACTGATGCGGTAGGCATTCTCGCCGGTACGTTCAATGTTGTAGGGCGGATAACCGGGGCTGCCGTCCGAAGCGGCCTGGTCGAGCAACGAAAAGAGGCGATCGAAGCCGACGGTCGAACGATAAAACGGGCTGAGATCAAAGGTACGCATAGCAAGTCCTCCATTGAGCGACTATTGGATGAGCCCGCCCGCCATTGGGCCGGGCTTTCGTGTTGTGCAGCCTGGCGTCTCGGTTGCCGAAACACTGGTAGTGGCCTGCACGGAGGTGATATGGGGGTGCATGACCCGCGTTCAAGAGAGGTTTACATCGGCCTTTTTTGATGCGCCCGCCTCTTGAATTCCCGCAACTTTCTCCCAACCGGTCTCTCTCATGACGCTCGTTTCGATCCCCGCCAATCCTGTGCCGGAGGACGTCGTTTCCGGCACGATCAAGACGCCGGACGGCGCGGAATTGCGCTTTGCGCGCTGGGCGCCTCCGGCCAACCGAAAGGGCACGGTTTGCGTGTTCACCGGACGCACCGAGCAGATCGAAAAGTATTTCGAAACCGTGCGCGACCTGCGCGACCGCGGCTTTGCGGTTGCGATGATCGACTGGCGCGGGCAGGGCCACTCGTCGCGCCGTCTGCGCGACCCGCGAAAAGGCTATGTGCGGGATTTTTCCGATTACGAGGTCGATGTCGAAGCGTTCGTGCAGCAGGTGGTGCTGCCGGATTGCCCGCCGCCATTTTTCGCGCTCGCCCATTCGATGGGAGGCGCGGTGATGCTGCGGATCGCGCATGCGGGAAAACGCTGGTTCGACCGCATGGTGCTGTCGGCGCCAATGATCGATCTGCCGGGCTATCGGACCGCATTCCCGACGCGCGCGCTGTTGCGCGTGCTGCGGCTGGCAGGCCTTGGCGGCCGCTACGTCCCTGGTGGCGGCGGCACCCTCACCGGCAGCGAGCCATTCGTCAACAACCCCTTGACCAGCGATCCCGTGCGTTACGCGCGCAACGCGGCGGTTCTGGCCGAAGATCCGACGCTTGGGCTTGCATCTCCGACCGTGGCCTGGGCCGACACCGCGTTCCGCGCCATGCACGGCTTTCGCGCCACGGCCTATCCTTCGGAGATTCGCCAGCCGATCCTGATGCTCGCGGCCAGCAACGACACCATCGTATCGACGCCGGCGATCGAGGAATTCGCCTATCACCTGCGTGCCGGCTCTCATCTCGTCATCGCAGGTTCGAAGCACGAAATCCTGCAGGAGCAGGATCGCTATCGCGCGCAGTTCTGGGCGGCGTTCGATGCCTTCGTGCCAGGCACGCCGCTGTTCGGGTGAAAGTTTATCAGGCTAGTGGAGTGGATTTGACATTCGCTACACAACCCGCCGCAAAGATGAAAGCGAATGTCAAATCCAAAACTCCACTAGGACCAATATCGCTAGTGGCCCTGCGATTCTAACATTCGCAAAAGCGGTCGCCGAGAAGGGATGCGAATGTTAGAATCGGGCCACTAGATCAGGCTGTAGATCGCGCTGCCGGCAAGGTAGATCCCGAGAAAGATCATTGCGATCAGGAACCAGCGGCGGAAAACCTCAGGTTTCATCCGTGTGCGTACCCCCTGTCCGATCGCCATGCCGGCGAAAGAGCACACCATGGCGACCACGCCGGGAAGGGCGGTCGTTTGGTCAAGCAGGCCGGCGGTCGAAAGATTGAAAGCCAGCGCCAGCGTGGCGACGGTGAAGAACACGCCGAGCGCTTGAACCAGTTCGTCCTTTTCCATGCCGATCGCCTGCATGAAGGGCATTGAAGGAATCACCTGCACGCCCGTTGCAGCGGAAATCATGCCGGTGATCACGCCGACAATTCCGCCGACCCATTTTTCATGGCGCGGTGCGACCTTAAGGACGAATTGGCGCAGGCCGACGGCGGCATAGATCACCAAGAGGAAGCCGAGGAAGATCGTGCCGTAACGTGCGTAGGGGCCGGTCAACATGCCCGCGTTCAGCCAGGCGCCGATCGCCGTGCCCGCCATCAAGGGCCAGAGCCTGCGCACGATGTCGCGCAAATAAGGGCCAACGAAAGTCTGCCAGATATTGGTGATGATCGCCGGCACGATGACGATGGCGATCGCGCGCGATGGCGGCATCGCTGTGGCGAGCAGGCCGACCGACACCGTCGGCAAGCCAAGCCCGATGACTCCCTTGACAAAGCCGGCCAGAAGGAACGCCGCGACGATGAAAAGCAGGATCGGTTCAAGCATGGCGTCAGATTGACCGATGATGCGGATCAGCACAATCTGGAGCTTGTTGAATCAGCCTTCGGCTATAACGAAGGCACATGATTTAAGGATCTGCCATGCGCTTCGATCTGGTCGACCTTGCGCTCTTCATCGCTGTTGCGGACAGCGGCAGCATTACCCACGGCGCGACGCGCGCAAATCTTGCTCTCGCATCCGCAAGCGCCAGGATCAAGGGTCTCGAAGCCGACCTTGGCGTTGCGCTCCTCAAGCGCCGCCGTCGCGGCGTTGAGCTGACCGCGGCGGGTGAAGCCTTGCGCGAGCACGCCCGGCTTATCATGCACAATGTCGAAATCATGCGCGGCGACCTTGCCGGCTTTGCCAGCGGCATCAGGGCGAGCGTGCATCTGCTTGCCAACACGTCCGGGCTGTCGGAGCACCTGCCCAAAGCGCTCGCGGCCTTCCTGCGCGAGCATCCCGACATCAGCCTTGATGTCGAGGAGCGCGAAAGCACCGATATTGTCACCGCGATCGCAAGCGGCGCCGCCGACCTCGGCTTCGCGGCCGAGCACGCTTTGCCTGATCATTTCGAGCGGTTTCGATTCAGCGAGGACCGGCTGATGCTGGTGGCGCCCCGACGAGGAGATTTTGCCAATCGCCGCCAGATCGATTTTATCGAGGTGACGGATCACGACTTCGTCGGCTTGACGAACTCCACCGCCCTCGCGCTTCACATCGCCAAACACGCCACTCGCCTCGGCGTGCGATTGCGGGTTCGCTCACGCCTGAGGGACTTCGACGCGATCTGCCAGATGGTCGCCGCAGGCGTCGGCGTTGCGGTGGTGCCGGAAGCCGCGGCCAGGCGCTGCGCGCAATCCGTGCCGATTACGCTCGTTTCGATTCGCGACGCCTGGGCAAACCGAAAGCTCGCCATCTGCGCCCGCAGCTTCAGGACCTTGCCGCGACCGGCGAAGCTCTTGGTGGAGCATTTGCGCAAGACCGCGCGTTAAGGCCGCTGCCGAAAGCGATCACTTGTCGGTCGCGATGCCCGCGTCCTTGATCACCTTCGCCCATTTGTCGATTTCCCTTGCGAGAAAATCGTGAAAATGCTCCGGGCTGTCGCCGATCAGCTCGGCGCCCTGGCTGGCCAGCTTTTCCCTGACGGCTTTATCGGCCATCGCCTCCGTGGCGATGCGGTTGAGTGCTGCCACGATCGCCGGCGGCGTGCCGGCGGGCGCCACCATGCCGTACCAGTTTTCCGCCTTCAGATCCGGCATCCCGACTTCGGCCGTGGTCGGCACCTCGCTCGCCGTCGGCGCGCGTTCCACCGCGCCGATTGCGATGGGGCGCAGCGCGCCGGAGCGGATGTGCGGCAATATGATCGGCAGATCGAGAAACACCATTTGAACTTGTTGGCCGAGCAGGTCGTTCACCGCCGGAGCGGCGCCGCGGTAGGGCACGTGCACGATGTCGATCTTCGCCGTCAGCTTGAGAAGCTCGCCGGCCAGATGCGGCAGGCTGCCGGGTCCGGAGGACGCAAAGTTGAGTTTTCCGGGCTGCGCCCTGGCGAGCGCGACAAGTTCATTCATGTCATTCGCCGGAACGCCGCCTGCCACGACCAGCATTTCCGGCACTTTTGCAACGAGCGTGATGGCTTGCAGATCCTTCAAGGGATCGTAGGCGATCTTTTCCATGCTGGGGCTGATCGCGAGCGCGCCGGCGCTCGAAATCGCGATGGTGTAGCCGTCGGGTTTTGCCTTCGCCACAGCCTCGGTTCCCAGCACCCCGCCCTGGCCGCCGCGATTGTCGATCACGACCGGCTGCCTGGTCAGTTCCGACATGCGCTGGCCGATCACGCGCGCAATGATGTCGTTGGGGCCGCCGGGTGGAAACGGCACGATCAGGCGGATGGTTTTGTCGGGAAAATCGGCCGCGACAACCGGCGCCGGCAATACCAGGAAAAATCCGGCTGCCAGCGCGGTAAGGATTTTCATGCAAGGCTGCGCGCTCAAGCCAGGCTCCGCCCTCAAGGATTGAGCAGCTTGAGCGCTGCCTCGTGCACGCGCTTGTCGCCGGCAGCGACGATGCGGCCGCCACCTGTCGCCGGGCTGCCTTCCCACGTGGTGACGATGCCGCCGGCGCCGGTGATGATCGGAACGAGCGCGGCGATGTCATAGGGCTTGAGTTCGGTTTCGATGACGAGATCGAGATGACCGGCGGCGAGCATGCAATACGAATAGCAGTCGCCGCCATAACGCGTCAGCCGCACCGCTTGTTCGACGCGGCCGAAGCTGGCGCGATCGGCGGCGTTCATCAACAGCGGACTGGTCGTGAACATGGTGGCATCCTGCAACGAGGCGCAGCGACGCACCGCAAGTCGCCGCTTGCCGGCCGAGCCGGAATAGAAAGCCGAACCGCTGTCGCCGGAAAAGCGCTCGCCGATGAAAGGTTGATGCATCATGCCGAACACCGGCGTTCCCCGGTGCATCAGCGCGATCAGCGTGCCCCAGATCGGAAAGCCGGCAATGAAGGATTTGGTGCCGTCAATCGGATCCAGCACCCAGACATATTCGGCGTCTTCGTGTTCGCTGCCGAATTCCTCGCCGACAATGCCGTGCTGAGGAAAGTTCGCCTTGATCAGGCGGCGCATCACGGCTTCGGCAGCGCGGTCCGCCTCGGTCACCGGATCGAACTCATGCACCGTACTCTTGTTGTCGATGCTCAATGAGGTCCTGAAGAACGGCAGGATGACCTCGCCGGAAGCCGTCGCAAGGCGGCCAATGAACGCTTCAAAATCGATGACCGTCACAGCGCTTCCTTGGGTTGTGGCTTGGCGGCAGAAAATCTTAAGGCTTCTGCCTGGTGGAGTGGATTTGACATTCGCTGCCCACCTAATGCCCACTTTTCCGAAGTTCGTGTCCCGTTGCAGCACTGACCTTTCACGAACTTCGGAAAGTTGGGCATTAGCAAATCTATGACTCCAGTGCCGCTTTTCGATTTGAAGTTCCTGAATCAAATGCGCCGCTTGCACCGCAGGAACTTCAAATCGGCGGCACTAGCCGCAAGCTCGTAACGCCGATGTCAAATCCCGAACTGCTAGTGGTCCTTTGATTCTAACATTCGCAACGGTGCCTGCTGAGATGGGATGTAGAACCAGACCTCTAGTGGAGTGATTTGACATTCACTACCCCCCTCTTGCCGCAAACTCAAAAAAGCCAACGTCAAATCCGAAACTCCACCAGAATCGCATATTTGCTGGTGGTCCTTGATTCTAACATTCGCCGTTAACGCCTCGCGGCGATCGGATGGCTGCTGAGTCGCTCGAAGCAAAGGTGAATCTTTCGACCTACCCAGTCATCACGAATCCGAGAGCGAACGAAAAAGTTTCATTGCCGGTGGATGAGCGGTTGGGCAATGATTTAAACAACTGATTTTATTGCAGAAAATTGGCGCCTGTGCCACTTTGGCGACAGTGCCCGATCACTTGCGATTATGCACCGAAAATGTCTGCAAAGCTCTTGCACTTTGTGCAGCGCGGTCGCATATTGTTGCGGTGCGGTAGCGCTTTGCGTTACCGCTGCCCTCCTTGGGCGTTTCCTCCCTAGACTTGGGCCGCTTGTTCATTCAAGCGGCCCTTTTTTCTTTGCCGTCGTCCCTGTGACACCCGCGAATGCGGTCGCATCACTCTGCCGCCGCCTGGAATGGACCGAGGTCGTCCAGCGGAACGGTGGCCAGAGCCTCGGCCAGCAGAACGAAATCGTTGGCGACCTGGGCAAATCGGGCGCTGCGTTCGCGCCGGCGCTCATCCATGTAGATCGCGCGGTTCAGTTCGAGCTGGATGGTGTGCAGGCCGGAGGCCGGATTGCCGTAGTGTTCGGTGATGAAGCCGCCAGCATAGGGCTTGTTGCGTCCGATCGAATAGCCAAGCCGGACCATGGTTTCCTCGACCGTGTCGGCGAGCAGGGGTGCGCAACTGGTGCCGTAGCGATCGCCGATCACCACGTCCGGCCGCCGCGGCTCCTCCCGCGACACGCCGATCGAAGGCATTGAATGGCAATCCACCATGACGACCGTGCCAAAGGCCTGATGCGTCTTGTTGATCAGCCGCCGCAGGGCACGATGGTAAGGCTTGTACAGCGCCTCGATCCGCGCCAGCGCATCGTCGACCGAAAGCCGCTCGCGATAGATCTCCTGTCCGTCACCGACCACGCGCGGGATGGTTCCAAGTCCGCCGGCGACCCGCATCGATCGCGTGTTGGCGAAGCTCGGCAATCGCCCTGAAAACATCCGCGGATCGAGTTCATAGGGCTCCCGGTTCACGTCGATATAGGAACGCGGGAAGTTGACCCTCACGATCGGAAAGCCGCGATCGCTCAAGCCGCCGATCAACTCGTCCATGAAGGAATCTTCTGACCGGCGCAGCGCCGGCAGATCTATCCGCGACGCGCTCAAGAATTCGTCCGGATAGACCGATCCCGAATGCGGCGAGTTGAAGATGATCGGCGCTCGCCAGACGCGGGGCTCGATGATTTCGAAGGGAGGCGACAGTTCTCCGTCGAACAGGGTCATTGTCGGGCGTCGTCCCTGGTGCGGCGGTTCAGAAGTCCGCACCATTGCTGCTGCTCGCTCGTCATGCGGACCTCTGAACCAAAGCCGCACTAGAATCAATATATTGTCAGTGTCCGTTCGATTCCGAAGCTCGCAAACGAGGTTGCCTCACAATGGTACGAACTTCGGGATCGGGACGCTGGTATCCCCGTTTCGGCGCGACATTTGGCCGGAAAATCGGAGTTTTGGTGAAGACTCATTGTCTGTAACCGCGGCGGTTCTGCCAAGCAAAAAAACGGCATTTGCGAGCGGAACGCCTCTTGCCGGCAGAAAATAGTGTGATCGATTGATTCGCGTCAGATTAAGGTCCAGAAATAGGGGCTTGATCATAGCCGCGCACTGTTCCTTTCACCCGAAATTTACCCTCTGTCGGGCTTAGTGAGCAGACTGATCCTCCAATCGGGATTCCACGACCGATCGCCATGCATAAAATCCTCCTCGCTGAAGACGATAACGACATGCGCCGTTTCCTGGTCAAGGCGCTGGAAAACGCGGGTTTTGAGGTCTCCCCGCACGACAACGGCATGTCGGCCTATCAGAGGCTGCGCGAGGAACCATTCGAAATGCTGTTAACCGATATCGTCATGCCGGAGATGGACGGCATCGAGCTGGCGCGCCGCGCCTCCGAACTCGATCCGGACATCAAGATCATGTTCATCACGGGCTTTGCAGCCGTGGCGCTCAACTCGGATTCGGAAGCGCCCAGGAATGCGAAAGTGCTGTCCAAGCCGGTCCACCTTCGCGAATTGGTCAGCGAAGTGAACAAGATGCTGGCGGCTTGAGGTGCGGGCAGGGGATGCGAAAGTCCCGGCAAGCAAGCTTGCCTGCCCCCGATGGAGCCGATATACGGACGGCCGGATTTAAGACTTTAGGGCACGTAGCTCAGCGGGAGAGCACTACCTTGACATGGTAGGGGTCACAGGTTCGATCCCTGTCGTGCCCACCAGTCTTTTCAATAGCTTAGTCAAACTATTTTCTCCTTTCGTTTTACTCCGCCCAAGCTTCGCCCAGAGAATCCTGTTCGCGCTGCGTTCAGGTGATCCGGTGAGTGGTGCCCGTAAGTGTCGCGGATGACCTTCTCGGAGGTGCCGACAAAGCCCGCCACCTCCCAGATCGGCACGCCGTTCTGCAGCAGCCACGTGATGCAGGTGTGCTTCAAAACATGCGGCGTGATGTCATCTCCCAGGCCTGCAAGTTCGCGCGCTCGATCCCAGCCCTTGCGCTCTTTCAGAATCAACCGGCCCGCATATTCGACAGGTCCGGTCATTGTCATCCGGCGCCAGCGTTTCAGATGCGGCAACAGGCGGTCAGGAATCGGCGCCGGCACACGGCGTTTGTTGGTATCGATCTCGCCCTCACCTCGCCGATACATCACGCGACGCTCCAGATCGAACCACCCGCCCTTTGAGTTGACACCCCACCGCATGTTGAGATTCGCCTCATGCCTCGTGCCGGTGTAGAGCCCGATCAGAATGAATCGCGCGACATGGTAGGAGGGCTGAAAGATCCTGCCCCACTTTACCGGTTGCCGAGATTTGACATCGCTGGCTGTTGCCGTGATTCCAAGCGCCCCAGCGATCAGCGCCGCCGCCTCGTGACGCTCAAGCCAACGCCTTCGCGGCTCACCTTCCTTCGGAAGTGAAACAGGAACGGGCTGAGAAAGCTTTCGCTCCTCAAAGGCAAACGTCAGGGCCGCGCCGAGCGTAACCAATTCGCGGCGAACTGTGCTTTCCTTGACCGCGCGACCAAGTTTTCCAGCCATACGACGCTCGGTGTAGGTGCGGCAGGTCTCTGAGTTCACGTCCCAGCAAGTGAGTTCTCCGAAGTGCTTCAGCAGCGGCACCAAGTGGTAGCCCACCAATTCGGGATGGGCGAGCTTCGGCGCCCGATTGGTGCCGTAATAGGCCAGCACGTCCGCCACAGCTACCTCAGCGGGATGACTGTTTTGCCAGTCTGGCTTGTGCTTTCTGGCGAGATAGGCGGCGAGGGCCTTTTCAGCCCCTCTGCGATCTCCTGCGCCGCAGCCAGTGCTGATCTCGTTTTTTCCGTCGAGAATGACGTACATGTCATCGCGGCCGGTGCGTTCCCGGAGGTAGAGGCGGGGGCCTTTCGATCTTCGCGGCATAGTGCCCTCATGCGTTCGATGCCACTTAACGTGACATACTGTTTGCCGGCGATCCGCTCGGATTCGAGCCGTCCTTTGCGGATCTCGCGGCGGAGGCCGCTTGCGGTCATTGAACCGTCGGGGAAGAAAATGCGGGCGGCGATGTCAAGCCGGAGCGGTGTGTCCGGAGCAATCGCAGAGCGATCGATATTCGTGGCAAGGGCCGGCTTCGGCATCAGCCAATCACCTTGCCGGCATCTTCGGATTCCATCCGAGCGCGAAGGCTACGAACGATCTCGGAGTTTTGAGAAGCACCCGTCCGTTCGGCTTCTTTCTCAAGCCACCCTTTAACATCCTTAGGAATGCGGACGACCATTTCGGCACGATCTGCGCGCTTGTGCATGAGAACCTCGTTGGACCTTGATAAGGTGGTACCACCGTGACACTATCAAATCAAGAGAATAGTGTCACGGTGATATTACGGGAGCAACTGATGGCGAAAAAGACCCCGGCGTCGACCAAGTACCTGACGTCGGCCTTGAGCCGGCACCTAAACGTGGGCCGCGGCTCCGACCAATTCATGCTGCGGTTGCCCGACGGAATGCGGGACTTCATCGCCGAGATAGCAGAGCGAAACGGCCGATCCATGAATGCCGAGATCGTGACTGCGCTCGCAGGTTACATCGCTCGTTTCAGTCCGGGAAAGCCGATCCCAGCCGGGATGACAGAAGTCATGAACGACGCAATGGCGGAGCGGATTCGACAAGGCGAAATCCAGCGCACCGTCCGGGAAATGGGGCAGAAACTGGAATTTATTGCGAAAGAGCTTGATCAGGTTGTTGCCGAATCGCGGACCGTGGTCGCAGGCAAGAAAAACCCGCCGGCGTGAACCGTCCGGGCTAAAAGCCGAGAGCGCGGGCACCTACTGCCAAGCGAACCAGACAAGGCCGAAACCTACGGCTACGATGCCCGCGCCATAGTTGATCATTGCAGCATCGCGCGGCCATGTGAGCATGCCTGTCCCTTGTGCGAATAAGAAAAGTCCGACAGCAACAAATAGCGGGCCAAGGACCCGAAGAACGATCCTCATGGCAGTACCGTTCGATCGCCAATCAATGACGCGATACTCAACCGAGGCTCAGCGAGACGCAATGAAAAACCCGCCAGCGTCGGGCGGCGGGCTTTCCCGCGCTCTCAAATCAGATTGCGCCGCATCGCTATTTTACGAGCCTCAAAACGGGCCTCACTGGCGACCGACCACTTAGCCCACACTCCCGAAGCATCGCATTGCAGGCGCGCTCGGCGTCCGCGAAGGTCTTGAACGGCGAGCCGATGACCTTGATCGCGGCTCCGCTCGAATAGAGCGATCGCCATGATGCAAAAAAGCCAGGATGCCCGTGAAAGCCCGGACCGGTCGGACTGGTGATGACGAAAGAAATGTCAGCGCGGCTCGCGCTCCATACGTCCACGTTCCCGACGGCCCGGTGGAACTGCAGAGACATGCTCAACAACCCTACTGATCCTCGAATCCCAGCCCACGTATCCCCCTTTTCCCCCTTTGGTTACCCGTCGGAAATTTTAATAACCAAATGTGATGATTTGGTTATCGCGCCTTTCCAGATGACCGGGACCATTGGCGACATGGTGCCGGCGATTCACCGCTGGATCGACGCCGAGATGCCGCATTACGGTCAGTTTCGCCAAATCGTGAGACGGTTCTCGCCGGCGTGCTCAATGTGCTCTGGGTATATCGGCGTCAGATCCGGTTGCGCCGCGCGGCCTCGACACGGTCCCGAACATCCGCGACTTTTCCCCTGCGACTAGGACGGCGTATCTTCTTCGAACGTGTCAACGAGCCGTTTCTAGCGGCTGGCGGCAGCGGTGAGCAATTCCGGGCCGGGATCGAGCGCGCCATTGCACTTGGCTGGTTATGGCGACACGAGAGCGGGACTTACGTGCGGTTCATCGGCGCTATTTGCGTGATCCACGATTAGTGACCGCGAGAGCACACCTGCAGAGATTTCGCAGCGAACGTTGAAATGTGAACACAATCCGCAAGCGCCCCTGTTTAGGATCGCAACACCGGGGCTTAAGGGGCGTTTCATCGCGAATAGATTTTGATCCCGGAAGGCCGCTCGGCATACTGCGGGCGGCCTTTTGCCTGGCGTCCGGCGATAGGGGCGCCTCGTCGAGATCGGGCTCAAAGCGAAAGGCAAATAAATATGACGGAAACGAAAGTCATATCGCTGTCTGATCATCGTGAACAACATGCCGAAAGTAGATTTGAGGTCGCAATAAGAAAGTTCACGGCAATTGGCAGAACGCAGGAAGAGGCGATCCGTATTATTAGGGCGGCCTACGAATCACCGGAAGCCTTTGAGGCCTTTCTCGAGGGCCGCCGCGATTAATGCCGACGAATCCAACGCCATCTCGAGCGGCCGCCATCAAAGCGCGGCCAGATAAGTGCTGCACATAGTGGGTTCCAGGCAACCACCACAATAATTGCAGCCTACGGACGGCCGGAACAGTCGTCCTCTTGGGGACTCGCCCGCTGGCACGGAAGATGCAAGGAGCGAGACCGATGGACGCACCGGAGGCTCACATCAATTTCGATGCGCCGGTTCTTCGCATATCGAAATCCGGCCAGGAGGGGACATGAAAGTAAGGGTCGAGATAGATTGCACACCCCTCGAGGCCCGCCAATTCATCGGGCTCCCGGATGTCGCGCCGATGCAGATCGCGGTGATGGACAAGCTTCAGCAGCAGATGATGGCCAACATCGACAACGCTTCTCCGGAAGCGTTGATGCAGAGTTGGTTCACCTTCGACCCTAAACTCGCGGAACGCTTTCAGGACCTTTTCGCCGCCATCATGGCAGGCCTCGGCGCTACGCTACTCGCGCGGCCTGGAGAAAAGCTGGGGTGGCCCTAGCAAATGCCGTGTCAGAACAAAGGCTTGGGCCAAAATAGTCCCGGACGAATACGACGCAGCGCAGGAGCGGGGTGAAGTTGCGAGTGCTGAGGACACTCGGGAAGTGAAATTAGGACAGATTCCTCCAATACGTGGCAGATTTGCAAAAGACCGTCATCGCTGGTTGGAGGTAGCGTGAATTCGTTCCCGTGCGGGACAGCCACCTACCTACAAACCCCAGCGTTCCCTCACGTCTGGGGTTTGTTTTTTGAAGCGTTTGGATGACCGATGGTGCGCGATGAACAAGGAAACCCTAGTCGAAGTCATGTTCGCTATCGGCTCGTCGGCGGCGCCGGCCGCGGTCGCGGGTCATGATGTTTGTCCGCTAAACCAGCAGCCAACAAGGTTGGTCACCGCAGCGCATCGCGGGCGCGAAGCAGGGGAACGAGGAGCCATGACCGCCCAGATCATCAATCT
>NZ_DATMLW010000144.1:0-2006 GCF_035570375.1 Bradyrhizobium sp.
ACTGGCTGCTGGAGGGAGCCGGATTCGAACCCTCGGTCCCGCTTAAGGTCCACACGTCTCGGAACTGCCTCTTGTCATCTCCGTGATCGTTCCCCGCTTCCCCTTCGCCAAACGGAATCACCCTTTCGCGACCGGGGGACCGAGAGTTCGAATCCGTCTCTCTCCAGGAGAGAGTCCACTGCGAACTTGATCAAGATGTCGAGCTCGCCGTTGATGTAGAAATCACCCGGCACGAACAAATAGCGGAAGAGATCGAGAGGGCATCTGAGCCTGGCGTGGATACTGCGCCGTCACAAGGAAACCGCCGCACTTTCAAGCGAAACCCCTGGCCGATAACCCGGGGGCTCCATGCTGGGCAACCCCGAGACCGGATTGCCGCACTCGCGGGTTCAGGCCGACATAGCTGACCAGCTGCTGCGGACTGGTGAAGCGGCGCACATCGCCGATTGCCGCCACGAGACCGGCGGCGACGATCAGATTGACACCGGTGATCGTGAGCTGTCGGGTGACAGATAAAACTGGACACTTGGCGACATTGAGAACTGGACCCCCTCGCTGAGGAGAGGGTCTGAGGATGGAAGAAACGGTACAGGCTCCGCGGGGGGAGTTACCGCGGAGAGAGGCGATGCAGAGGCCGGAGGAGGTCGCAGCGATGCTGCGGCTGAAGGCGTTGGGTGGGGTGTCCGACGGGAGAACAGCACTGGCCATTGCTCGCAGCGAGACCGCCGCCAGCCAGTTCGACACCAAGATAATCGAGGGATTTGAGCTCTGTGCCGGCGTTGCGCGACAACGAAATCGATTGGAACGCGCTGCCGAAGCTCTCGGCGGAGGATCTCAAAGATTTCGGCGTGGTGCTTGGAGGCCATCGCCGCAGGCTGCTCGATGCGATTGCCGCGCTCGGCGCTACGGCGCCCGCTGCCTCGGCAACGGTGGCACCGCGCGATGCACCAGCGCCAGCCGAGGCCGAACGCCGGCAGCTGACGGTGATGTTCTGCGATCTGGTGGGCTCGACGGCGCTCGGCGCGCGCCTCGATCCGAAGCGTCGAGCGAATGGCGCAATGCTGTCGCGGCAGCTTGATCATCGATCCTGGTTCAAACTCCCTTTGCTTGCCGCGAGTTAATCTGACAATGCCGCGAGAGCTTGCCGCTTAGTTCGCCGGTGCTTCGGGCTGCGGGTGCGGATATTGCCAGCGCCGATGGCCGGCGCCTGCCCCGCCCAGGGACCGCGGCAATCCTGACGCTCGCTCCAGAAACCGCCGATATTCGGCCCATGGCTTTTCCGCCCGAAAACGCGAACGCTCCATTGCGTTGGCCAAAAATGCCAGGTGGCGCTTCAACTGTTCACGTTCGCGATCAGGCCACCGGTCGGCATGGCCGGAATTTCGAACGAGCGAGATGGCGTCGGAAATGCCGGAGCACAATCCCTGCGCCGATAACGAGTCCCGCGCCAGTGACGCGTCGCCCACTCTCAGCGGCGCGGCGGGGCCGGCGCTCCACTGAACGGAAGCGACGCCGCCTTTTCCGGCCTGGATTGAATCGAGAGAGCCAAGGCCTTTCAGCACCCAGCCCGCGCCGGCCGCGTGAACATATTTCTCAACGTCTTTAGGGCTCATGCTTCCCGCGGATTTGCTGACCACCACCCCGATCGCGAGCAGCCTCGGACTCGCGAGCCGGTAGGCATATCCGGCGGGGAGCGCGGCCAACCGGAAGGCCTGGTCTGCCTTGTCGAACACGCCATACCGGGAAAACACGCGCGCGATCCAGGGTTTTGCCAGGCCGGTGGTTCGCGTCGCGGAGACGGCCCGGCGGCCCGTTGCGTCAATCACGCGTTCACCCGGATCGGCGGTGTGAGTGGTGGGCGAGGGAACGATTTTAAATCCAGACATTCGTTCCAAAGCGGCGAGCAGCGCCAGTTCCAAGGCCGGACGCTCGACATGCGCAACCGCGGAAGCGCGCACCGTTTCCGGTACGGAATCGCTCCAGGCGATCCGGCGGACATCGTGCAG
>NZ_DATMLW010000145.1:0-5395 GCF_035570375.1 Bradyrhizobium sp.
GAATTCGTTCGTCGCCGACAGCGCGGCTTGCGTCGCCGGCGGCGCCAGCAAGTCGAATTGCGCGGGATCGTACGACCAGGTCTCGTTCCTGGCCGACTACTTCCTGACCAAGCATCTCGACCTCTACGCCGGCATCACCTACGCCAAGGTGCAGAACGGTCTCGCCTCCGCATTCCCGGGAACGCCGGGTGCGAAATTCGGCTTCGCCGGCACCGGCACCAGCGTCGATACGGTGTCGGCGATGACCGGCTTCCGCATCAGGATCTAAAGCGGCTGGAAAGGTCCCCCGACCGACGAATCTTCCAGCCAAAGCCTGCCCCGGCGCTACTCCCGGGGCAGGCTTTTATTTGTGCCGTTGGAGGTTCAGGCCCAGATCCGACTCTGCATTCGGATGGCAGACAATGCCGCCCTGCAGGATTGACGGTAGAAGAGGTTGATGATGATGCCCAGCATGATCGACCCCGCTATTTGACTGAAAACAAATCCAGCAAATGTCGGTTTCAGGCGCGTTTCGTCGCGATTGAAAACGGTTTTGTCGCGCCTTGCTGGCCATCCCGTTTTCGTGAGGGAGGAGGCCAATGTGTTGACGTCCGCGTGAGAGCCCCCAAGCTCAGCCCTGCGGAATCGCGTGTTTGATCCACCTCAACGATTGGCCGCTGCCTCGACCTATGCTTGCACCCGGCGTCCTGCAGGGCGTTGATTTTGATTTCATGCATTTATAGTTCGGGAGTGTTGATCATGTTCCGAAAGACGATCATTGCGCTGACCGCAATTCTGGCTGTCAGTCTGATGGCGCCGACTGAAGCGTCCGCTTGGCGCGGCGGCTGGGGATGGGGCGGATGGCGTGGCCCCGGTTGGGGTTGGGGTGTCGGCGCCGTCGGTCTCGGCATCGGTCTGGGCCTGGCCGCAACCGCACCATGGGGAGGATACGGATATTATGGAAACCCCTACGGCTATGGCTATCCTTACTACCCCACCGACTACGTCTACGGCGCCTGCTACCCCGTCACACAGCAGATTTGGACACCGTGGGGCTGGCGCTGGCGGCAGGTTCAGGTGTGCTGAATGATTTTGCGAATCCCGATTGTGACCTGACGGCGCCATGGCGGCAAAAAAGCGTGAACGCGCTTCTTGCCGCCATGTTCGCCGTATTTTGGTCGCCTTGCAGGATCGCCATGACGCAGTTGACCCGGTGATCAGGCGGATTGCGTGAGATGGGTAACAAGGCATTTGAGAAATTCGCGGAGCATCTGGTTTCCGATGTCGCCAGGGTCATCTGGAAAACCGACGAGACTCTTCACGCCGCTCTTGAACAGCATCACCTGTCCAGATGGCATCCGGCTTCGACGGCGCCATACAATCAGGATCTCGAACTGCGCGTAGCCGAAGACGGCAGGAAAACCACGATGCCGTTTCCCTGCCGGCATACGAACGCGGACGAATGGATCAACGTTGATCTTGGGGTGCCGCTGAAAATCGAGCCGGTCGAATGGCGCGCCTGGCAAAGGAGCAAATCGCCGCAACCGCACCAGTCGTCGATTTACGCATCCGAGGCGTCGGCGGCTCGCCGGCTGGCTGCCTTGCAGGAGCATCAGATCAACCCTTCGGACCAACCGTTCCCGAAGCCACCGGCCTGACCGGCACACGATATCCCCCCTCCAACCCCAAAACTCATTTTTCGCTCGCTACGGCCGATCGGTAGCTTGATGCAAATCAATCGGCCGGCACGGTTGGCGGACTAATTTGCATCGGTCCGATTGGGCCGATCGTCCAGACCGTGGGGTGATTTTATGAAATCGATTGCACTGGCCGTTGGTGCCGTGGCCGCCGTTTTCGCAACGTCGGCATCGGCGCAATCCGTCAATTTGACCGGGGCGTACCGGTGCGTCCAGACATGCCGCGGCGGTCTCGTCGGCAATCCCGCCTTCATCACCCAGAATGGGCCCGAACTCAACCTCTTGAACGAAGCCGGTGAGGCCTCCCGCGGTTGGCCGGATTGGTTCGCACCTGCAACCCGGATCTGGGTCGAGCGCTATAATTTCGGCGCCGTCTACTCGGCGGACGCCATCACCATTCAGTTCGATAACGGAACGATCTGGCAGCGTGATGCCGGCCCGCCGCTGCGGGCCCGCTACTAGTAGAGTGGATTTGACGTTCGCTGCCCACCTAGCCGCAAGCTCGCAATGCGAATGTCAAATCCAAAGAACGCAAGAAAACTCGCGAGCCTCTCGGCCTGGCAGCTCTTTGGATGATCGGACGGCGCAATGCCCAACTTCCAATTCAGTCTCGTGTCGCCCGAAAAACTGCTGTTCGGCGGCCAGGTCGAACAGGTGGACGTGCCGGGGCTCGAAGGTGACTTCGGCGTCCTTTCCGGCCATGCACCGATCGTGGCCGTGCTGCGTCCGGGGATTGTCACGGCAATGGCCGGCACGAACCGCGAGAAGTATGTCGTATTCGGGGGCCTTGCGGAGTTTGCGGAGGAAGAGCTCACGATCCTTGCGGACTCAGCATCTTCTGTCGACGACGTCGATCTCGCCGAACTCACGAGCCGGATCGAGGACTTGAAGCAGAAGGTAACGGAGATGCCGCCGGGAGATGAACTCGACCGCGCCATTGCGCTGCTTGACCACTACAAGTCCATTCACGTCAACCTGGCTCCGGCGACCGCCTTTTAGTCAAGCCGCAAAATATTTTGCGACCCGATCAGGACCGAACGCATGACCACCTTCGATCAACGCGAACAGGGTTTTGAGGCCAAATTCATCCACGACGAAGAGTTGAGATTCAAGGTGATGGCGAGATGCAACAAGATGCTGGGGAATTGGGCGGCCGCTCAGCTGGGCTTGACGGGCGATGCCGCCGCAGCCTACGCAGATGGCCTCGTCACTACCGATCTTGAAAACCAGACCCTTGAAGTCACTTTGCAAAAAGTGTCGCAGGACCTTGCGAACAAGGGGATCTCGCAACAACAGGTGGCCATGCGAATGAACGAATTCCTTCACGCTGCGCTAAAGCAGATCGAATCGGGTCAATAAGCCCAAGTATCTTTGCGTCGTCTTAAACTTAAAAAAGGGAGATATTTGATGAAGAAGAGCCTTCAAGCGTTGGTCTGCGCGGTTGTCCTGGGACTCCTGGGAGCGGCGAGCGTTTCCACGGCATCACGGGCAGAGACCGGTGCGGTCCGCGTTGTCTTCACCAAGGGCGGATTTATCATAGGCGTCGGCGGCGGGCGGGGTGTTCTGACCTTCAGGGGTCACCACTATCCGTTCACCGCGTCCGGCATGAGCGTCGGAGCAACGATCGGCGCATCGACCATGGAGCTGGTCGGGCGTGCGCGGAATTTGCACTCGCCCGGAGATCTCGTCGGCACCTACAGCGCGATCGGCGCGGGCGCGGCAGTCGCCGGTGGTGCCGGTGGCGTCGCGCTGCAAAACGCCCGCGGCGTCGTTCTCGAATTGCACGGCGTGAAGGTCGGCCTGGAGCTCTCGGCCGCCGTAGGCGGGGTCACGATTACGATGCCGTGAAGCAAATTTCTCCATCGAATGCCAAAGTGGCTGCTTGATGCGGGTAGATGGTCTGAAGATGATGCAGGCAGCCGCTTATTCCATCGTCGAAAAATTGCGCGATGGGCGCTCCGTTGTCATTCGGGCTCTCAAGCCCGAAGACCGGAGCGCGATGCTTTCGGCGGTTGGGCGTGTCAGCGCCCAATCGCTCTATCGCCGCTTCTTTGGTCCCAAACGCGGCTTCAGCGAGAAGGAAATCGATTTCTTCGTCAACGTTGATTTCACCGAACATGTGGCGCTCGTCGCCTCGCTCAACGAGAGCGGCGAGGACGCCATCATCGGCGGCGGCCGGTATATCGCCACGCAACCGGGTACTGCCGAGGTGGCCTTCGCGATCACCGACGAATATCAGGGAAAAGGAGTCGGATCGGCTCTGCTGCGACACCTCATCGTGATCGCGCGCCAAAGCGGCCTCGAGCGCCTGGTTGCCGAAGTCCTGCCAGAGAACGCTCCGATGCTGGCGATGTTTCGCAAATGCGGATTCGTCACAAAAAGAAGCGGAGGCGCCGTGCATGTGACGCTGGATTTGAGAGCATGAAGGCACGATTCTGGCTTGAAGGATGAAACGACCCGGGCTTTCGGAGCAGCGCGCATTTTACGTCAATTTTTCTTTGGTGCTATCATCAGCGGCTGCAACATTGCAATTCATGCAATGATGATGCTTGTCGTGATCGGTGTGACGCGCAGGGTCAGTGAACTGACGTCGTCACGTCAAGCGTTGCGGTTGACCGCCGTGATGGTGGCAGCCGTTTCGCTGTTGATGGTCGCTCATTTTGCAGAAATCCTCGTTTGGTCTTTGGGCTATGCGATCGTCCATGTCGCACCTGAAGGTGCCGATCTCGTTTACTTCGCCTTCGTCAACTACACGACCCTCGGATACGGGGACATCGTTCCCCTTGAACGCTGGCGTCTGCTGGGGCCGATGACGGCGATGACTGGCGTGCTTTTGTTCGGCTGGTCCACTGCGGTCATTTTCGAGGTTCTGCAAAAAGTACTCTCGTTGATCGAGAGCGCGAGGGGCGGTCAAGCTTCATAAAGCCTTGATCCCGGGAGGACGCTGGCGTTTGGCAGCGTTCTCGCGGTCACCTTCACCCGCTTCCGGCAACTGGCTTGCTCGCCGCCTTGAGCCGGCCAAGAATATTCGCAACGCCAAATCCCACGGCAAGCGTGATGAAGACGGCCATAATGCACTCGACCGTCGCCCGGTCATCGGGACTGGAAACGGACAAGAGCGGTGCCATCGCAGCGCCGACGTTGCGAGTGCACAATCCGAGCGCAAGAGCGCTCTTTTTTTCATGGGAAAGGCCGAAACCAAGACCATAGGCGGCAGCGGCAAGCGTGCAATAGTACAGGACCTGCGCAGCGATGACATAGCTTCCCACAGCGCCCAGGAAGTCGCGCCAGTACAGCACCACGACGATGCTGAGCATGACCGCGATGTCGGCGCCCGTTATTTTTTTCACGACCGGATGGGCCCGCTCGGCGAGGTCGCGCGCGATGAACCGGATGCAGATGCCGATCACAAGCGGCAACGCGATAAAAAGCAACAGGGGCTTGGCAATCGTCAAGGCATCAGCTGACAGTTGTGGCGCAAGAACGGGAATCGCCTCCGGCAGGATGATCAGCGTGCCGATTGAGGCCAGCAGCAGATAGGCGGCGACGTAATTTAAATCCGCACCGGCCCTTGCCGCGAGTAGCGGGACGAAAGGCGCGCATGGCGCCAGCCCCAGAAGGATGAGGCCGATCGCGTAAGGTTCCGCCAGCGGCAGTACTCTCGCCAGCAGCACGGCCAGCGCCGGACCGACGGCGAAGCTCCAAAACACGGCGGTCAA
>NZ_DATMLW010000146.1:0-4968 GCF_035570375.1 Bradyrhizobium sp.
CAGTTCCGGCCGTGTTTGGCCTTCGGGACATTGGCTCGCTTTGGTCCAACTACGAGTGGACGTCGTGGAACCAAGGCTTCCGCATTGAAGATCTCTTCTGGGAGCAGAAGATTGGCAGCCAATTCAGCTTTCGCGTCGGCAACCAGGGCCCGCAGGCTGTCTTCAACTTTTTTCGCTTCAAGGATGCGCGAACCGGGTTCACTGCCAGCCCGGCCGCTTTCAATGAGACAATCCCATACCCGACCTTCGGACTAGGCGCGTCGTTCCGGCTGTGGCCGATTGTGACCGACCCGGGCGTTTACGTCGTTGGCACATTGAACGACATGAACGGCGATCCGGCCGCAAACGGCCTGGACTGGAGCACCTTTGGGAAGCGTCAGTATTTCTACGGTGTCGAACTCGGCAAGGACTGGCGGCGCGACAACGGCGAGTTCGACCACCTCCACCTTGACCTGTTCTACGCCGATCGACGGAGCACTCGCAATCCCGACACTTCGCCGAACGTGGCGGGCGGGGGCTTCAAGCTGGCCGGCGAGAAGCAGATCGGCCAAATCGTGGCCTTTGCGAACTACGTGTACAACACCGCGCAGGGCGGCGGGATTTCCACAACCGTCTCCCGGCACACGGCGATCGCGGGCGTGGCGTACCTACGCCCGTTTGATATTCAGGGCGAGGTCGCGGTCTCGACGATGTGGGCTCGATCCTTTGCGAATCTTATACCTGGGGTTGACGCCAGGAACCAATACGGCGTGGAAACATACTGGACTATCGGGGTAACGCCGAACAGCAGCCTCACCCCCGGTATCCAGCTTATTTTCAATCCGGCCCTCAATCCAAGCAGGGACTTTGTCGCAGTTCCGCACGTGAAGTTCAGAATTTTCTTTTAAGAGAGCCCATTTGAGCGGTGTCAACTAAAGTTCGTAACATGTGCGATCGAGGCGTTTTACCGCTTTCACTTCACGCGCAACTTCGCTTTAACACCCAACTTCAAGCCAAAATTGATCCCAGCCTATACCCAAACAGGAATGTGATCTTCGTCGCAAGTCCGGACACGCCCCAGTTTCAACGAAATCCGCCGAGTCCCGACACCGACGAGTTGTGGAACATGACGCTGTTATGGGGATCGAGCCAGGTTCCGTCTTGGTCGCTCTATCCGCTAGCCCAATCCGGCACACGGTCCGCTGACCTGGCCTCGACGGAGCGTGACCCGGTAACAGATGCCGCCGAAAGCTCCGTTAGATCTGCATCTGGCGGAGGATTCAGATCCGCGGGCCTGACGGCGACAGGGGGAGGGAGACGAAGATGCGCTTCGCACTCGCGCTGGGACTGACCTTGTACTGCCTGCTTGGTACCGCACATGCGCAGGATCGGACGGACTCACATCTTGAGAGTGACCTGAGCGACACCGCTCTCGCGCAGGAACTTGCCAACCCAATCGCCAATCTGACCAGCGTACCGTTCCAGAACAATTTCGATTTCGGCGGCGGGCGCGGCAACGCTTTCCGCTACACGCTCAACGTGCAGCCGGTGATCCCCTTTACGCTGAATGACGATTGGAATTTGATTACCCGCACGATCGTCCCGTTCGCCCATGTCGAGCGCGTCTTTCCGCAGCCGGAAACAGGCATCAGCGATATCGTGCAGAGTTTCTTTCTCTCACCGGCACGACCTGTGAACGGCATCACCTGGGGTGCTGGTCCGATTTTTCTCTACCCCAGCGCGAGCAATGATTTCATAGGCTCCGGGCAATGGGGCGCGGGGCCCACCGGCGTTGTGCTGAAGCAGTCCGGCGGCTGGCTCTACGGCATACTCGCCAACCATCTCTGGGCGGTAGGCGGAGTGCCGCACCTGCCGAGTGGCACCCTCCCGCTCCTCGAGGTCCCGAATAGCGGGATTGCAGATCCCGGCTTCGTGAAAACCACCCCTGGGAACCGCCGGCGTGAGAGGGTGAACGCCACTTTGATCCAGCCCTTTCTCACTTATACGTTCCCTACGCAGACGACACCCTTCCTGAGTACAGAGACCATCTACGACTGGAGTTCGCGGCAATCGATTGTGCCGATCAGCGTCGGCGTCAACCAACTCGTCTTCATCGGGGGCCAATTATTGCAGGTTGGCGGCTTGATGCGCTACTTTGCCGAGACACCGCGCGGCGGACCGAACTGGGGATTTCAGTTCCGCGTGACGTTAGTCTTTCCACATGGATCGTAACTAAGGCCACGCCCGGGGCAGGTTGGGGGGAAGCGGTTGTGCATTTCGATAGCCCGCCAACACCGGTCGGGGACCGCACGTTACGGCTTGCGGCGCTGATCTGCGCCATCATCCTCACGCTCGCAGCCTTGTCGCTGGCGCACAGTGTGATGATCCCGGTAACCTTCGCCCTGCTCGTCATCGCGCTGGTATGGCCATTGCAACGGCGGCTGAAGAGGAAGCTGCCGCAGCTTGTCGCCGTCTTGATAACCGCCGCCGTCGCCCTGCTCGCGATCGGCATCGGCTGCTGGCTGATCGTATGGGGTTTCGGCAGGATCGCGCAGTGGGTAATCACGAATTCCGCGCGGTTGCAAAGCCTGTACATTCACGTCGCCGACCTACTCGAGCAGCGCGGCCTCTACGCCGCCGAGCTGATCGCCGAACAGTTCGACATGTCGTGGATCCTCGGCGTTTTGCGCGGCATCGGCGGCAGCCTGCAGGGCATCGTTACCTTCGGGCTCGTGACTTTTATGTTCGTCATCCTGGGCTTGCTCGAATTGGAGCCGCTCGGACGCCGCCTCGGCGAAGTCGGAAGCGGCACTTTTGGCGCCGTCGCGATCGACGCCGCAGCGGAAATCGCGGGAAGACTGCAGACGTACATGCTTGTGCGCTTCGGCATGAGCCTTCTGACAGGGCTCGGCTTTTGGGCCTTCACCGCGGTCTATGGTCTCGATCTCAGCCGTGAATGGGGCGTCATCGCCTTTGTCTTGAACTTTATCCCGTTCATCGGATCGTTCATAGCTACAATCCTGCCGACACTTTTTGCCGCCGCTCAATACGAGTCGTTCTCGCCGGCGATCGTGATGTTCGTCGGCCTCAACGTCGTCCAGTTCGTCGTCGGCAGCTATATCGAGCCGCGCGTAACGGGAGCGGCGATCTCGATCTCCCCGTTCATGGTTCTGTTTGCGGTATTTTTCTGGGCAATGTTGTGGGGCATCGCCGGTGCCTTTATCGGCGTGCCTATCCTGATTGTGCTGGCGACCCTGTGCGCCAGAAACCCGGCGACCCGCGCAATCGCGACCGTGCTTTCGCCGGATCGTCCGCTACTCAATCGAGCCGTCCCGTAGGGTTGCATTCCATGGGTCTGTTGAGCGTTCGGTTCGGCGCATGAGCAAATGGCACGTGCTTGGGCTCGCCGTGGTGCTGCTGCTCGGCGGCTGCAGCTCGCTGCGGGTGCCGATGAACGAGCCGCTGCGGTCGGCCGCGGGGAATACCGAATATCGTCTGCTCGACGTGAACCGCGGCGGCGGCGCCGAAAGCGCCCTGGTGCTGGTCGCCCTCTCGGGCGGCGGCAAGCGCTCGGCCGCTTTTGCTTTCGGCGTCCTGCGCGGAATGAGGGACATCCCCGTGCGCCCCGAAGCGACGAACAGTACCTTGCTCGACGAAATCGACTTTTTGGCCGGGGTCTCGGGGGGATCCTTTCCGGTGGCGTATTTTGGCCTCTACGGCAAGAAGTCGTTCGAAACCTTCCCCGACGAATTCCTTTACCCCGACATCGAGGCCTATATCTGGGGCACTTTTCTGCTGCCGTGGAACTGGGACTGGGTATTCAATCCGCTCGTCGGCACCAACGACCGCATGACATCGGTCTACGACCGGCTGATGTTGCACGGCGCGACGTTCGAGGACCTTTATCGGCGCGGCCGTCCTCAGGTTAGCATCAATGCCACCGACATCAGCTTTGGCAGCCCGTTCGGCTTTCTGCCGCAGACTTTCGACGTGATCTGCTCCGATCTTGCGACCCTCCCGATCGCTCGCGCGGTCGCCGCTTCCAACGGCTTTCCGGTGCTGTTCAGCGCGGTGACCCTGCGCAACTATCGCGGGCCGGATTGTCCATTGCCGTCGCCGGTGCCGCCGCAAGCATGGGAACGCGCCGAAACTGATTTGCGTGCGCGCGCACTGATCGAAAACCTGCATCGCTATTCCAGCGACCAGAGAACGCCGTGGATTCATCTGATGGACGGCGGCGTTTCGGATAATTTGGCGCTGCGGGTGCTGCTCAATGATGTGCTTCTATTGGACACCGGAACGGATCGGGTTGCGGCCGGTCTGCTGCCGGTGCGGCGCATTCTAGTCATCACCGTCGACGGCCAGTCGGCGCCGAACCCCAACTGGCCGCGCCAACGCATCGTCAGCGGGCTGGGGCAGATCATTTCGGCGGTCACGAGCACACAAGTGGGGGCCTACAACATCGAGACCCTGATCGCCGTCGAAGCCGCTGTCGACGATCTCGTCGCCCATTTGCGCACGCTGCGCTGCCGCCAAGGCGCCGTTATTCGGGGTTATGCGTGCGGCGATGTTGCCGGGAAGCTGTTGCGGGTCAGCCTTTCCGATTATCCCGATCCGGAAACCCGGGCGCAGCTCACCACGATCCGCACCGGCCTCACCTTACCGCGCGAGCAGGTCGATGCGCTCGTGGCTGCGGGCCAGACGATGATCGGTCGCGATGCCGGGACGATCGCAGCGTTTCTGGGAAGCCCTGGCCTATCAAACGAGAAGGTGGCAGGCCGGCCATAGCGGGCGGGCGTCGTGGCCCGCGATTTGTGGCCTCTCGCATCATTTTTATTCTAATCCGGACGGCAGGCGGTTTTTCGCATGCACCGCCATTGCCCCAAGTGCCAGGGCGCGGCGACAAAGGACTGGCTCGCCGCGCGCGAGGCCGATCTGCTGCCGGTCGGCTACTTCCACCTCGTCTTTACGCTGCCGGCCGAGATCGCC
>NZ_DATMLW010000147.1:0-30616 GCF_035570375.1 Bradyrhizobium sp.
TGCAGCAGCATCTGAAAGACCACCACCTGCGCGGCGTGGCCGGAGGCAGTGGCAAGCGCTGCTGTGCCGCCTTCGAGGGCCGCGACGCGCTCTTCCAGCACCGCCGTGGTAGGGTTGGTGATACGGGTATAGATGTTTCCAAATGCCTGTAGTCCGAACAGTGACGCGGCATGATCGGCGTCGTTGAACACGAATGACGTGGTTTGATAGATCGGCGTCACCCGCGCGCCGGTGGTGGGATCGGGTTGCGCGCCGGCATGCACGGCGAGGGTCGAAAATCCCGGAAGACGATCGGTCATTCTTGGTGTTCCTGTTCTGCTTTCTTTGAAATCACGTGGCCGGCATGCTGATGGCCAGCGTGGCTGCCGTCAAGGCGGCGAGATGCATCACTTTTATCGGGAACGCTCGTGCTTCGCGACACCGCGTTTACAGAACAATCTTTTCGCGCTTGCGTCACACGAGGTCGTTCTTGTTTTTCGCGGCGCGGTCGGACGCTGCGGTTTCGCCACCGCCGACGCTCATCCGGTTCAACGAAAGCCGCATGCCCTGGGTCGGCACCGGCGCGCGCTTGGAACTGAGCGTTCGTGAATTGACGCCCATCCACGAAATCTCCGAGGACAGCCGGCCATACTCGATTTTCGGGCAGCGGTTCATGACGACCTTGATTCCGGCGGCTTCGGCCCTTGCTGCGGCGGCATCGTCGCGCGCGCCGAGCTGCATCCAGATCACCTTCGGCAATGGCGTCAATTTCAACGCTTCATCGACCACCGGCATGATGTGACTCGAATTCCTGAAGATGTCGATCATGTCGACGGGACGGCCGATGTCGTGCAGCGAGGCGACGAAGGGTTTGCCGAGCAGGCTCTTGCCGATGTGGCCGGGATTGACCGGGATCATGTCGTAGCCGCGTTGTGCGAGATATTTGAATGCGAAATAGCTCGGCCGCACATTAACCGGCGACGCTCCGACCATCGCTATGGATTTTACGCCATTGAGAATCGAGCGGATGTAGTTGTCGTCGTAGACGTCGTGATTCATTGCAAGATACCGCGCGAGTGTCTTTTGGGGTTTGAATGGATGGCCCTAACCGTCCCGCCATTTCGGTTCGCGCTTTTCGAGGAATGCCCCGATGCCTTCCTCGGCATCGCGCGCCATCATGTTTTCGGTCATCACCTCTGCCGCATACCGATACGCTCCTGCAAGACTCATTTCCGCCTGGCGATAGAATGCGGTCTTGCCGACCTTGATCGTGTAGGCGGATTTGAGCGCGACCTTTTGCGCGAGCGCGATCGCCTCCTTCCGCTCGGTGCCGGTGGCCACGACGCGGTTGATGAGGCCGATATCCCGGGCAGCGGTGGCCGAAATCGGCTCGCCCGTGAGCAGCATTTCCATCGCTTGCTTGCGCGGGATGTTGCGCGACAGCGCTACCATCGGCGTCGAACAGAAAAGTCCGATATCGACGCCGGGTGTGGCAAAGGTGGCATCTTCCGATGCGACGGCAAGGTCGCAGCTTGCCACCAGCTGGCAACCCGCCGCAGTAGCGACCCCGTTGACCGCGGCGACCACCGGTTTGGGCAAGTGCACGATCGCCTGCATCATGGTGCTGCAAGCCGTCATGATCTCGGCGAAATAGGCGCGGCCGCGATCCGCATCGGTGCGCCGTGCAGTCAGCTCCTTCATGTCGTGGCCGGCCGAGAAGGCGTTGCCGCTGGCCGCGATGACCACCGCCCGTACGCTTGCATCGTCCTGAAATTTCCGCAGCGCGGCATCAAGCTCGGCGATCAACCTTTCCGACAAGCTGTTGCGGGCCTCGGGCCGATTGAGCGTGAGTACCGCGACGCTGCCGATCATCTCGCGCAACAGGATCGGCGGTTGCGGTGCTCGGGCGCGCGCGGTTTGGCTCGTCATCGGCAGTTCCAATTGCAGAGCGGTCGTAAACGTATTTATGCATTCCACAGAGCGGCACAGCCTTGCCACCAGTAAATTTGCAGGCCGGGCTTCGCGGGAAGCATGAAACACCCCCAGGACGTGGACTGCAATCGGTTAGCGCTGCTTCTTTCCACCCAATGCCAGGACGGTCCTGTCCACAAAGCGCTCCATAAGGTGTGGTGCCGAGGCACCAAACATGCGGATGCGCCCGGTGTGGGCCAGAAGCAACAGTCCTGCCGCGTGCGCAAAAATGTCCGCCATAAGCAACCTTGCCTCCTCACGACCGGCCCCAAGGCTCTCGGCAGCGTCGGAGATGGGATGCAAGGCCAGTTCGAGCGCGCTGTTGAGAATCTCATCGCGTTCCTTGCCGAGCCCGTGCGGCTTCATGCCGCCGCGAAACAGATAGAAGCCGAGATCGAGGTCTCTGGGATTGTCTTCGTAATAGCGAAAGAAAGCCATGGCGGCCGCCCTAAGGCGTTCCGCCGGCGTTTTGGCCCGCGCGAGTGCGCGAGCGACTGCCTTGCCCAGGCGGGCCAGCGATTCGCGAAGAACTTCCGCGTATATCGCCTCCTTGGACGCAAAATGAAAGTAGAGTGCCGCCGGGGTGTAACCGGCCGCCATCGCGATTGCCCGCAACGAAGCGCCGTCGAGCCCTTCGGCCTCGAACACCTGCCTCGCTGCGTCCATGATCAGGCCGCGCTTTAGTTCGCTTACGGCCCTCTGTCGGCCAATTCTCTGCTCTCTCGCCATCGGTCACATACTATAACACTTGACGGTTAATTTAACATCGTTAGAATTTTTAACATTGTTAAAATGACGATGGCCAGCGAGGAGGCTCCCATGACAGTCAGGATCGAGAAGGACGGGTCGGTTTGGACCATCATCCACGACCGGCCCGAAGCCCGTAATGCAATGGATCCCAAAAGCGCGGATGCGTTGACCGCCGCCTTCCTCGAGTTCGATGCGGACAACGAGGCCTCGGTTGCTGTGTTCTACGGCGCAGGTAGTGCCTTCTGTGCCGGCTGGGACCTCAAATATGTCAGCTCGCTCAATGCCGCCTATCCGCTTGGGGAGCTTGATATCGCGACGGCCGGGCCGCGTGGCAACGGCGGAGAGATTCCGCGCGGCCCGCTTGGACCATCTCGCCTGGAACTGGACAAACCGGTCATTGCGGCGATCGAAGGTCCCGCCGTCGCCGGCGGCATGGAGTTGGGCTTGTGGTGCGATTTTCGGGTAATGGCGGAAGGATCTTATTTCGGCGTGTATTGCCGCAGGTGGGGCGTGCCGTTGATCGATGGAGGAACGGTCCGGCTGCCGCGCATCGTGGGGCAGGGGCGTGCACTCGAGATTATTCTCACGGGAAGGAAAGTGCCGGCCGAGGAATGCCTGTCGATCGGTTTGTGCGAGTACTTGACCCCGAAGGGTGGCGCGCGTGCCAAGGCCGAGGAACTCGCACGCGAGATAGCGCGATTTCCGCAAGTTTGCGTCCGCGCCGACCGGCGGTCAGCTATCAGGAGCCACGGCCTTACGGTCCGCGATGGGTTGATCCAGGAATGGTACAACGGGCGCGAAGCCGTGATCAAAGACGGTGTGGCGGGGGCGAGCCGTTTCCGCGAGGGTCTCGGCAGGCACGGCGATTTCAAGAGGATTCTTTAGCAGTTCCAGTTCTTGTGACTGCCGGACGTCTGCCCGGCAATCACGTTCAATCGTCAACGATAAGTCATGGCAACAGCGAGAATGACTGCGGCTGATCTGGATGCTTTCCTGCGCGTCGAGCTTCCGCACGTATTTAATGACGATCTCGCGATAGAGCACGCTGACGGCCGGACATGTCGGGTCCGGCAGCGTTTTCGACAGAGCATGCTTCGTCCGGGCGGCACGATCTCGGGACCCACGCTGATGACGCTCGCCGATCTCGCGATGTACGTGGTGCTATTGTCTGCGATCGGTCCTGTTGGTCTGGCGGTGACGACAAATCTCAACATCAACTTTCTGCGCAAGGGAGCGCCCGGAAAGGATGTGCTTGCGGCGGCCAGACTGCTGAAGCTCGGCAAGCGGCTGGCGGTGGGCGAAGTCAATCTCTTGTCCGGCAATTCGCCCGATCCCATTGCCCATGTGACCGCCACATATTCCATTCCAAACACTTAGCCTTTTCACCGGTAATATAGAACCATATTTATAAACTATTGTTTTTGCAAAGTTAATCATCTGCCGATGGCATTGACGCGCAAGCTCGACCTGATTAGAAACCCGCAGTCTGGCGCCGACCTGCGCCTTTCCTCCTTGTTACGGATTCCCCCTCATGAAAACCTATTCGGCAAAGCCGGCCGAGGTGACGAAGAAGTGGGTGCTGATCGACGCCAAAGGCGTGGTGGTCGGCCGGCTTGCTTCACTGGTCGCGATGCGTCTTCGCGGCAAACACCTTCCGACCTACACGCCGCATGTCGATTGCGGCGACAATGTCATCATCATCAATGCCGCGCAGGCGGTGCTGACCGGTCGCAAGCGCGACAACAAGATCTACTACAAGCACACCGGTTTCATCGGCGGCATCAAGGAACGCACTGCAAGGTCGATCCTCGAGGGTCGCTTCCCCGAGCGCGTGGTCGAAAAGGCCATCGAGCGCATGATCCCGCGTGGGCCGCTGGGCCGCGTGCAGCTCGGCAATTTGCGCGTTTACCCCGGGCCGGACCATCCGCACGAGGCCCAGAATCCTGAAACCCTGGACGTAGCTTCGATGAATCGCAAGAACATGAGGGCCGCATAAGATGTCCGACACCATGCAGTCGCTCGATCAGTTGTCGCAGCTCAAGCCGGCCGCTCCGGAAGCGCCGAAATACGTCAAGAAGGTCGACAAATACGGCCGCGCCTATGCCACCGGCAAGCGCAAGGACGCGGTTGCCCGTGTCTGGATCAAGCCGGGCGCCGGGAAAGTGACCGTCAACACCCGGGAGATCGAAGTCTATTTCGCGCGTCCGGTGTTGCGGATGATGATTCAGCAGCCACTGATCGCCGCCGCCCGCGCCGGCCAATATGACGTGATCTGCACCGTGACCGGTGGGGGTCTGTCTGGCCAGGCAGGCGCCGTGCGTCATGGCATTTCGAAGGCGCTGACCTATTTCGAGCCGGATCTCCGCAACGTCCTGAAAAAGGGCGGCTTCCTGACGCGTGACTCCCGCGTGGTCGAGCGCAAGAAGTACGGTCGCGCCAAGGCGCGCAGGTCGTTCCAGTTCTCGAAGCGCTAATTGCTTCGTTAGAATTTGCCGCGATCGCGGCATATCGTGGAAAGGAAAAGTGCCCCTTTCGCGGGCGCTTTTTCTTTGCGCATTTTAACGATGAGTTGACGCAGTTTTTCCCGAAAACTTGCAACCGAAAGCAAACGGATTGCCAACGCGGTGATCCTAGCGTGCAGGTGGCGACGGTGTCTGCCTTGACTTCAGCCGCGCCTGCGAATTCACAACCGCCCGGTGACATTATGTCGCTCGATACTTCAACGCTCTATCTCGTCGCCACCATGATCGCGGCATTGCTCGGATTCATGCTGCTGTTCTTCAGCTATCAAGAAAACATCTCGGCACTGAAATGGTGGGGAACCGCCTACCTGCTCGGCGCCGCATCGGTAGCGCTGTGGACGGTGGCGGGTTCGATGCTCGGCGAGATGCTTTCGTTGGCGCTTAACGCCGTCGGCTTCCTGACCTGCGGCATGGTGTGGAATGCATCGCGGCTGTTTCACGGCCGAAAACTCAATCTGCCCGGGCTGGTTCTGGGCGCCCTGGCGTGGGTCGCCGCCGCAATCACGTTGCCGGCCGAGCCTTCCGCCATGCGCTTGACGCTCGGAGCCGCCATCGTCGCCATCTACGCGGCGCTGACAGCGAATGAGCTCTGGAACGAGCGCCGCAGGACACTGCAAAGGCGCTGGCCCGCGGTGGCAGTTCCGGTGCTGCACGGCTTCGTGTTGATGCTGCCGATTCTGCTCGGTGATCTCCTGCATCCGCACGATCGAACGTTTGCCGGCAGCATCTGGGTCACGGTCTTTGCGATCGAACTCGTACTTTATACCGTCGGCACGGTGTTCCTGATCTTCATGCTGGTGTCGGAACGCGCGGTCGCCGTGCACAAGAACGCCGCATCTGTCGATCCGCTGACCGGAATGCTCAATCGTCGCGGTTTCTCGGAAGCCTGCGCACGGGTCATCGAGCGTGAATCCAGTGCGGGGCGCCCGGTCACCGCTTTGATCTTCGACATCGATCACTTCAAATCGATCAACGATCGTTTCGGTCATCCCGCGGGCGACGAGATACTCAAACTCTTCTCCGCCGTCGTCATCAACAGCCTGCGCATCAGCGACCTCTCGGGCCGGATCGGCGGCGAGGAATTCGCCGCGCTATTGCCGTGTCCGCTGGACGAGGGGGTGATCGTGGCCGAGCGAGTGCGCGAGGCGTTCGAGGCTTCGGGAATCGTGTGCGATGAAGGTCCGGTCGACACCACCGTCAGTATCGGCGTGGCGGGCGGGCCGGCAGGCACCGAGCTCGAGGTGTTGCTGGCGGCGGCCGACACGGCGCTCTATCAGGCCAAGCGCTGCGGCCGCAATCGCGTGGAAGCTGCCGAAGAGCTGCCGCTGTCGCTGGAAAACTGGCGACGGAAGACAGCCGGATCGGCGCGTGCGCCGCAACCCCTGCAGGGCGTGGCGCGCCTCGCCTAGCAGAGCGAACGCGATCGTAACCCGCCGTTTACCATTCGATCGATATCATCACAAAATGGAGTCGATCCGCAGACGCAATCCTCAGGCCGACCTGATCTCGCTCGAAGTAGCGGAGGCTTCGGCGCGCGGCGGTTTTGCCTGCGTGTTTTCGAACTCGCAGGAATACGAATCCGCGTTGATCGACCAGCGTCGCGCGCAGGGCCGTTATGGTCAGCCGCTGAGCCCTTGGCCTCTCATCATGTTCCTTGGCAGCGTGTTCATGGTCGCAGGCATCGTTTTGCTGATGAACTGATGAGATGACCATAGCCGACTTAAAAAGGCGCCGCGCGGCGCCTTTTTCTTTTGGGCCGGCTGCGATAAACACAGCTATTCAAATGCAAAGAGGCCGAACCGACATGATCACCGAAATCGCGCAAATCGACGTCAAGCCCGGCACCGAGAAGGATTTTGAGGCCGCGGTGGCCAAGGCGCGCCCGCTGTTCCTGCGCGCCAGGGGCGGCAGAGGGATCGAACTGCACAAGTCCATCGAGAAGCCGTCGCGCTACCGGCTGCTCGCGAAATGGGACACGCTGGAAAACCACACCGTCGATTTCAGGGGCTCGCAGGATTTCCAGGCCTGGCGTGCGCTGGTTGGGCAGTATTTCGCTGCGCCGCCCGAGGTTGAGCATACCACGACGGTTTTGACCTCGGACTGAATGACGGCGGGCGCACAGCATCAGGCCGCTACGCTGCTGGCCGCAGCGTCGTCCGCTTTGAAGTGATCGATCAGGACTTTCACGATTGCGATCAGCGGCAGGGCAAGCGTGATGCCCCAGATACCGAACACGACCCCGAGCAGGATCTGAAAGGCGAACAAGGTGGCGGGCGGAATTTCCAGCGCCTGACGCTGGACCATGGGCGTGAGGACGTAGCTTTCCATTGCGTGAATGCAGAGGAAGAGCACCAGCGCGCTTGCCGCGGCCACCCATCCGGAAGCGAGACTCGCAAGCACGACAATCAGTCCCGCAATGAGAGCACCGACCGTCGGAATGAAGGCGAGCAGGCCCGCCTGGACGCCCAATATGAAGGAGCTCTCGACGCCGATAATCGTGAGTCCGATCCAGGTCACGACGAACACCGCGGCCATGGTGATCATCTGCGCGATCAGCCAGCGCTCCAGCGTCTCGCCGATCCGGTCGATGATGACGGCTGCGCGGGCGCGATGTCGCGCCGGCGCCATGTACAGCAATCCGTTGCGGTAGACGCTTGGCTGTGCGGCGAAGGCGAGCCCAAGAAACAGCACGATGAAGAAATTTCCAACCGCGCTCACGGTGCCGAGCAGCAATTTGAAGGTCTGGCTGACGATCGCACCGCCGCTTGAGGCCAGCGTGCCCGCACTCGGAAGGTTACGCCGTGTTGCGGAGGCGGGAGTTTCCGAGGCACCTGGGGCCGCGGGCAGGCCCGCCTGATTTGCGAGATCGAAATAACTGGTGTCGATTCCGTTCCGGTCGAGGAAGGCTTTGACATTCACCAGCTGCGTTTTGATGGTCCCGCTCAGCGCCGTCGCCTGTTCGGCGATGGTGGCACCGCCGAGGAAGATCACGCCCGCCAAACCGCCCGCGAGCGCCAGACAGACGATCGTCAACCGCAGCGAATGCGGCAGCTTCACGACGCGACCGAGAATATTGGTCATGGCGTTGAGCGCAACGCCCAGCAAAACGCCGGCGAAGATCAGAAACAGTGTCGCGGCGAAATACCATGTGAACAACAGAAGGGCTGCAAACGCCACGACACCGATGCCGCCGACGGATATGGCCCAGGCCAGATCGTTGCGGGCGCGAACAGGGCTGTCGGCCGAAACTGCCACGTCAATCCCTCGACAATGTCGAATCACACTCTTCCGCCAAACCTGTCCGGGATCAAGCCGAGAAGCCCGGCGCCCCGAGGCTGACCTTCGCCTCCCGTCGCGGCAGGCATTCCCGCGAGCGGCAAATCCGCTCCACCAACCGGTCCGGCTTACCGCAGATCTGCGTGGCGGAAGCGTCGTCCATGGCATATTGATCCGTGCTCGGGTGCGATGCATGATCGGCCCGCAATTTGCGAGACAGGATCGGAAGCGAGGAAATGAGGAGGCCGGTGGTCGGTGTGATAGGAAGCGCCTATCGCATAGAAAACAGATTTCAAACGCAGATGGTCGGAGAGCGAAACCTCCGTGCGCTGGCCGAAGTGACGGGCGCGCTGCCACTGATGTTTGCGGCATCACCTGATATCACCGATGTCGGTGCCTTGCTGGATACCGTCGACGGCATCTTGCTGACAGGGGCGCGTGCCAACGTTCATCCGAAGCATTTTCGCGCCGAGGCCGGCCCAAAGCACGAACCCTACGATCTGCACCGCGACGAACTGGCGCTGATCTTGTCCGAGGTCTGCGTCGCCCGCGGCGTACCGCTGTTTGGCATCTGCCGCGGCTTGCAGGAGATGAACGTTGCTTTCGGCGGCTCGCTGCATCCTGAAATCCGCGAACTGCCGGGGCGCATGAATCACCGGATGCCCCGGCTTGAGAACGGCGAGATCCATCCCGACCCCAAGGTCGTCTTCGCCGATCGGCACGAGGTTCGCCTCATTCCCGACGGAGCCTTTGCGAAGCTGCTTGGTTGCGAGATGATCCGCGTCAATTCGCTGCACGGCCAGGGCATCCTCGAGCCGGGCGAGCGCGTCGTCGTCGAAGGAATAGCGGAGGATGGCACGATCGAAGCGATCCGCATCGCCGATGCGCCGGGCTTTGCGCTCGGCGTGCAATGGCATGCGGAATATGATCCGCAGCGCAACCCCGTCAACCGCACGCTGTTCGAGGCTTTTGGTGAAGCGCTTCGCACGCACATGAGCGCGCCGTAGGTTCGCGTTTCGTACACGAACACTCTCTCCTTGCGTCATTCCGGGATGCGCCGCAAGGCGCAGGCCCGGAATCCATTTGTCCGTTTGTTCTGTGGCGAGATGGATTCCGGGCTCGCTCGTTTCACTCGCGCCCCGGAATGACGATGAATAGCCCTCCTGGCTCAGCCGTCCTCACGCAGCCTTGCTGACCTTCACGCCGCCACCTTCCAGCAGCATGACCTTGTTCAGAAGCTTGACCAGGGCATAGACCGAGGAGATCGCCGGCGCAGGCGTGTTGGTCAGCTTGGCCATTTCCAGGATCGATCCGATCAGCGCCTCGGTTTCGAGTGAGCGGCCGGCCTCGACGTCCTGCAGCATCGAGGTCTTGTGGGCGCCGACGGCCTCCGCACCGGCGATCCGCTTTTCGATGCTGACGCGGAACGTGACGCCCAGCCTCTGCGCGATGTCCTGCGCTTCCTTCATCATCGCTGCCGCGAGTTCACGCGTCTCGGCAAACTGGCAGATATCCACCAGCGTCGCATGGGTCAGCGCCGAGATCGGATTGAACGACAGGTTGCCCCAAGCCTTCAGCCAGATTTCGGACCGGATATCGGGCAGAACCATCGACCTCAAACCGGCCTTGACGAACACGTCGTGCAATTCCTTGACGCGCGCCGTCTCCTTGCCGTCGAGTTCGCCGATCGGGAAACGATCGCCTTCCACGTGATGGATAACGCCCGGCGCAATCGCAGCCGCGGCGGGATAGACCACGCAGCCGATGATGCGATTGGGGTCGATGTGCTTGGTGAGCACGCCGGAGGGATCGAGGCTTTGCAGCCGCTGGTTGTCGTACTGGCCGCCAAGTTTCTGGAAGTACCACCACGGCAGGCCATTCTGCACGGTCAGCACAATGGTGTCGGGGCCGAGCAGTGAATCGATGTCGCGGACGACCTGATCGAGGAAATGCGCCTTGACGGCGAGCACGACGATATCCTGCTTGCCGGCTTCGGTGGCCTTGTTGACGGCCTTCACTTTGGCATTGAAGACCTTGCCGTCGTGCCACTCGAGTTTGAGCCCGTTCTTCTGGATCGCAGCGAGGTGCGCGCCCTGGTCGATCACAGTGACGTCCTCGCCCGCAAGCGCAAACTTGGCCGCCAGCAATCCGCCGATGGCGCCGGCGCCGACGACGCAGATCTTCTTCTGCTTCGGTGGCGCGCCCAACAGATACGGGCTCGGCAGCACCTGGTCGAAGATATTGCCGAGACTGCCGACGCCGTCGATCACGATATCGACGACGTTGTGGGCCTCGCCCATGGTACCGGCGCCGAGCGAGGTGCCGCAGGCGATGATGTCGCCCGGCATCAGGGTGACGTCCCTGGAAATGGCGGCGACAAGCCTGTGCGGCGGGAAGAACATGTCGGCGACGGGATAGTTCTGCCGCTCCTTGCCGTTCAGGATGGTCTTGACCGAGAGCGTCATCGGGTCGAGGCCGGTCGCGATGACGGGACCGAACACGCCGAATGTGTCAAAACTCTTCGAGCGGGCCCATTGTTCGAACGACTTGTCCTTGCGCAGGAGGTCGACGGCGGTGACGTCGTTCACGCAGGTGTAGCCGAAGATGTAATCGCCGGCCTCGGCTTCGGAAATGTTGAAGCACTTTTTGCCGATCACAACGCCAAGTTCGCCTTCATAGATGATTTTTCCGGAGTAGGTGGCCGGCCGCTGGATCGGCCGGTTCGCCGGCCAATAGGAATTCGGTGCTTTGAGGAACCAGAGCGGCTCTTTCGGCTCCTTGAAATCGTTCTTGGCCGCGAGCTGGTGGAAATTGTTCCACAGGCAGACCATTTTTTGGGGATCGCAGGGTGTGCGAACCTCAACGTCGGAGAGTTTCAGCGTCTCGCCGGTCGGTTTCGCATCCGCGAACATATCGCCCGTGTGAACCGCAATGGTGTCGCCTTCCAGCGTTCCAAAGATGGTCTTTCCGCCGTGCTCGAACCGAATCCACTTTGTCATTATTTTCCTCCCGCTGGCGTCAGGCGGTTCCTTTCCGATTGGGCCCGCCGTTTTGTCGCATTCTAGACACAAGCGCCATCCCGGCAATCGTGCAGTGCGTCATGGCAGATGCGCGCGCCCATATTTGACCCAAATCAAGCGTCGGCGATCTCGCGGCCCTGACGGGTCCGAGCTTTTAAGTCGTTTACCCCCGAATTAGAGGGCGCAGGGAAAGCCGGATGCCGATAGACACCCGCAGCCTCGTGCGCAAAAACAAAAAGCACACGAGCAAAGTCACCACAGGTTCAACCGGATCAATCCGGCTTTCCCCGCGCGAATGGTTTTAACGGCTTACTTCGCGCTCTTCCCGGAGACCGGGCTTGGTTGCCTCCGTCGCAGGCCACGATGCAAAAGCATCGTTGCCAACTTGGCGTCAGCGTCGGGACGCCAGAACCACACGACTTCGCCGTCCGCGATCGAGGCGCGTTCGTCCGTCGCGCCCTCGCGTCCATCGCATCCCGCACCCAACGTTCGTGACGATCGCGAAGCGCCCCTCTTGAGAGGCGCGGGACGGGCCGAACGTGAAGTGTTTCGGGAGCTTCCGGCAAGCGTGGTCGCCTGCGGCAGATTGGCACGACGGGCAAATCAGTTCGCGTGCTCGGCAATCGGTAAGATGTCAAGGGGGTCGTCATTCCGGACGCGGCGCAGCCGCGATCCGGAATCCATTGTACCGCGCTAAAATGAGGAGAAATGGATTCCGGGTCTGCGCCTGACGGCGCATCCCGGAATGACGACGGTTACCTGCGTCACGGGCGGGATAGGGCAGCTCAACCTAGCCTTCCGCGACCAAAGTGATAATGGCACGCGGCGGGCGAGGTCCGCTAACATGGGCGCCGCAACAGAATAAGAGCCGTCCGCGGGAGAGAGTTGATGCTGGGCAGGAACTGGTCGAGGCGCGAGGCGCTCGCCGCAGCCGCGGGCTCGGTTGCGGGGGCGGTGTTTGCCGAACCGACGAGAGCCGCCGCGCCGCCGCCGGCGACCGTGACGCCGGCATTGATCGAGGCCGCGCGGAAGGAAGGCAAGATTTCGTATTACGCGGCCATCGAGCTCGGCGTAGCCGAACGTCTCGGCAAAATGTTCGAAGCCAAATATCCCGGCATCGCGGTTCGGGTGGAGCGTTCCGGCGCGGAGCGGATTTTCCAGCGCATTGCCCAGGAGCAGGGCAGTGGAATCCACGCCGTTGACGTCGCCAACAGCACCGACACCGCACACTATCTCGACTGGAAAAAGAACGGCTGGCTCGCGCCCTATCTTCCCGAGGAGGTCGCAAAGCATTTTCCCGCCGATCAGTTCGATCCGGAAGGGCTCTATGCGACTTCATGTGCCTGGTTAGAGACCATCGGTTACAACACCAACCTGGTCAAACGCGAAGATGCCCCGAAAAGCTACGCCGACCTGCTCGACCCGAAATGGCAAGGCAAAATCGTCAAGGGCCATCCGAGCTACAGCGGCGCCATCTTGACCACCACTTTCGTGCTCGCGCGCGAGCTGGGCTGGTCATATTTTGAAAAACTGGCCCTGCAGAAAGTGATGCAGGTGCAATCGGCGGGTGATCCGCCAAGAAAGATCATGTTAGGGGAACGCGCCGTCATGGCCGACGGCAACGACTACAGCCTCGTTCTGTTCAAGGACCAGGGCAAGCCCGTGGAAGTCGTCTACCCCTTGGAAGGCTCGCCCCTCATCATTGTCCAAAGCGGGATATTCCAGAACGCGCCCAATCCGAATGCGGCGCGGCTGTTTCAAAACTTTTTCTTTAGCCGCGAAGCCCAGCAGATGCTGGTCGACGAATTCGCCCATCGCTCATTTCACGCCCTCGTCAAGCCGAGAGCCGGACTGACGCCGATGTCGGAGGTGAAAATGCTCAAATCCGATCCGGCGGCGGTGCAGGCGCAGAGCGAAGAGATCAAGGCGCGATATTCCAAGCTCTTCAGGGTTTAGGGCGCGATAGCGTCGCCTCCAAGGCTTGAGTGCGGTTGACTCAACGGATGCCCCGAACGCGCTGGTTTTTCCGGGCGGAGCGCTTCAGCTGCCATATTGCGACACCGGTCACAGATAGCCCGACGACCCATAATCCGAGCAAAAACACCAGCAGGCGGTAGGGGAGAGAATCCGCCACATCGCCAAAGTGCAGAGCCCATATCCAGCTACTGATCGTGTTTCCCGTGTGCTCTCCGGTCGGAAAGAATCTCCATCGCAGTTCGCCGCTGTCGCCGTCGAACCAGATGCTGGTGTCCGAACTCCGTCCTCGTACGTCGAGCCCGGAGGCTGCTCCGTAGGAGTACATGCCAAGCGACGGGACATATCCCAGCGAATTGGGGCGCCCCACAGCGAAACCTCGGAGCGCTGCTTGCTCGGACATGATCCTCGCACCGACCCTCTCCGCTTCGCTCCATCCCATGCGTGGGTTTTGGTTAGGGTGCAGTGACCCTGAGGCAATCACTTTCCATGATGGCTGATAATCGAACAAACTGCCGGTCACGACATCGTAGCTGGAGGTGAGATTCATCATCACGCCGGACCACGCGAAGACGACCAACAGCGGCCACGACCACAGCGAGCCGGCGCGATGCAGATCGAAATTCAGGCGGAAGGAATTATCTGACCTCTTGACTCGCCACGACCGGAACCGCCGTCGCCAGAATCCAACGAGAGTAAGCGGCAGCGTGAGGTAAAGGGCAAGGAAGCAGTCGGCCGTCCAAACCAGCGAGGTCACGCCGAGAATCAAAACGCCTGTCGACCCTGCGGCGAGATCCCTGTGCAGGCCATAGATAAAGGGGATGAGATTGATCAGTCCCTGTGACAGGTCACCTTCGCGTCGTCTGCCCAGTTCCGCGCCTGTAAACGGATCGAGAAAAAGCTGATCGAAATCTATCTGCTGAGAAAGTCCTGACGCATGAGAGCGCGGCCTCATTCGCGCTATCGCAGTATCAGGACGCAGGATGATGTAAGCGAGCCGCGCTTCCGGCATCAAGGTATCGGCACGTTGTGCCAGCGCCGCAAGATCAAGCGGGCTATCTCCCGGCCGGCTAGACGCAAAGAGCTGCGGGCTGATCGCTCTCTCCAGCTCGGCGTCGTAGGCGATGATACTTCCCGTCAGGCCGAGCAGGATCAGGAAAGGAACCAGCGCAAGCCCGACGTAACGATGGATCGGCAAGAGGATCCGCCGCATGGCGGCCGCCCGGCCTCGTTTGGTCAAACGAGGGGTCATAACTCCACCTTCATCGTACCGATGACGGTTCGCAGCGGCCCGTAGACACCGTTGATCCAGCTAAATGGCTCAACCGGCGACGGGATGGAATTGGTGAGCTGCACTTCATTGAGGTAAACGCGATTGAAAATATTGGTGGCGTTCACCTGAAAGGTCCATTTTTTTCCGGCGGCCGTGAACTGGTACGCGGCCATCAGATCGAAGACCGTGTGGTCCGGAAGCATCTGGCCTGTAAAGGAGCCGACCGGGGTAAAAGGCGCCGGTCCGGCAACGGTCGTTCCGCCGCCGATCTTCCATCCACGCAGCTCCGCGACCTGAAATTCATAGGTCGTCCAGAGATGAAACAAATCGATGGGCACCGCTCCGAGCCGCGAGCCGACCGGCGCGAGATCGTTCGGCCCCGAGTCGGTCACGCGGGCATCGGTGTGCGCGTAGTTCGCGATCACCTTCCAACCTGGGCTTATTTCTCCCTGCATATCGAATTCGAAGCCGGTGCTTCGGGCCTCGCCGATAACCGATACGAACGGGGAATTGGTTAGGGTCGCGGTGGGTATATTGGTCTTCGTGAGATCGAAATAGGCCGCACTCGCAGTCAACTTCCCGCCGAAGAACGCAAACTTGACCCCGGTCTCCCACTGCTTGCCTGAGCTCGGCGGCACGCCCTGTCCGTCGGCTACGAGAAAGCCCGGCTTGCCCGGGCCGAAACTTGTTGTGTACGAAGAATACAGGCTCAGCCAATCCTGCGGTTGCCACAGAATTCCAGCACGCGGGGTCCATGCGGTTGCCTCTACTCCCGAACTGGCAGTTAATCCGAAGGCGGGAAAACTCGCGTCGGTTTGCTGATTGAGATACTGCCAGCGAATGCCGCCCAACAAATAGAAGTCTGCGGGAAGCTTGAGCTGATCCTGAGTATAAACGCCAACGGTCTGCGTCACCTGCGCACTCGTGCCGAGCAGCGTCGGTGGGGCCGTGAATGGCGAACTGAGAGTTGTCGGATTAAAGAGATCAACGAACGAGCAGTTTGCGTCGATATTGCATGCCTGGTTGATGATACCGTTACTCGTAAAGCGGCCGTAATCGGTGCCAAGCAAAAAGGTATGGGCGATTCCCAAGGTTTCGAAATGACCGGTCAGATCGGTCGTCACGTTGTAGTTCCGAACCGTGTTGATCACGTTATTGATGCCGACAGCGACGCCCATGCCGCTGGGTGTCGGTGCGCCGGAGACAATCGAGCCGCCTCCCAGCTCGAACGGGAGCAGGCCGGTACTGTTGACATCGATGTTACTGAAAACGAACCTCTGCTTGACCGACCAGTCGTTGTCGAACCTGTGCATCCAGCTCAGCGCGGCGAAATAGGTCGTCTCCTGCGCAGGCGAAAAGCCGCCGTTGTAATTGACGCTCGGATTGGTGCTGATGAGAACACCGTTGAGTGTCGGCAGGAATCCGTAATTCTGGCCGAAAAAGGGTGATAGATAGTTGAATTCGGCCTTGATCTGGTTGTCGGCATCGATGTTCCACAACAGCACAGGAGCAATGAAAAAGTTGCGGGTCTTGACGTTGTCGACCTGCGAACCGGCGCTGTCGTAAGACGTATCGAGCCGGTAGAGCAGATGGCCGTCCTGTGAGGCCGGGCCGGTCGCGTTGATCGTGGTGCGCTCCAACCCGAAAGAGCCGACCTGCTGTTGCAGCGAATAAGCCGGCGTGCTTTGCGGCTGCTTAGTTACGATGTTCAGGATTCCGCCGGGCTCGACAGCTCCATAAAGGATGGCGGCCGGTCCCTTCAAAACCTCCACTTTGTCGATATTGGCGAATGGCTGGAGATACAGGTTGCTGTCGCCGCCGTAACTGTCGAGACGGGTGCCGTCCCGGAAAATCGTGCCAGTCGGAAAGCCCCTGATGAAAACCGCGGCGTACGGTTGACCGTTGTCCGATGAGAGACCACCGCCGGTGACGACTCCGCTCACGTTCTTGACGGCCTGATCGATACTATTGACCTGCTGATCCCTGAGCACCTGCTGCGGCACGACCTGGACGCTGGCCGGCGTGACAAGAATGGGCGTGTCTGTTTTGGTGCCGATGCCACTATCTGAAACAGAATAGGCCGTTGGATCCTTTCCGGCGCTGCCAGAGCCAGGCGTTGGCTGCGGTGGGCTCGACTGTGGGGCCGCGGCATTCCGGCGCTTGGCGCGGCCTGCGGTTCTGCTTGCAGGTTCGGGTTTGGTCGCAGCGCGGGCCGGGGTGGGCGGCTCCACTATGACCGGTGGAAGAGGTTGATCTGCGCTTTGAGCACTGGCCATTCTGACCGGCGCTACCAGCGCCAGCCCAACGGCAGCAGCGCTCACGCCGCAAAGGGCATGAACACGTGACATTTTCTAGAATCTTTCCTGGCGGCAATGCTTTCGCGCCGGCCGCAAATGCAAATCAACGACGCGGCGTCACCGCGTCAGCGAGCTCAAGGCTTTGCTCAGGAAGAAAATGGCGGGGCGCGCGCCTGTGCGTTGGAACCGCCGCGGAAGACTGAGAGGTCCGGCGTTTGATCTTGCCAGACGACGCGCGATGGCTGGCGATAGGGGGCCGCAAGAGTTACTGAGGCTCGCGCATCGGTCGACGTGTTGGCGATGCCTGCAAGGCAACAGATCGAACAGCCACTGTGTCCACCATATTGGCCGCCCTGATCGCCGGATTGATCTGCGCCGAAACCGTTGGCGTGACAGATTGCGGCGACGCTCAGCGGATCGGAGGCAGCGACGGCAGCTGCCCAGGACGCACTAATCGGTGCAAGGATTTGCACCAGCAACGCGATAAGGAAGACCGGCAGATATTTTCGCAGCCGCGCCCGCATCTCGATTGCCCTTGAGCAGCGAGCAATTAATCACGACGTCAACTACGAGTCGAGCGTTGCAATGGGGTCAGATGATGTTCGTGGTCATGCGCTCACGCTCGCGGTTTTTGATACTGCGCGAGACATTGGGCACATCCCGCGTCGTTGAGCGGTGATAGCAAGGCTCCGTCGTTGACGACGGGGGTTGGGCGATCCTGCTTAAGGCTCCGTCCGGTTCTGGGGAAACCTTTTCGCGACGTCTCCACGCGCGCTTGGCGTGATGATCATGGCCGCGCGCCATATCACTGACCTTGCCGCTGGCGGCGCGGGCACGGTTTGGGGGAATTGTGCGATGGCATTGGCGCGGCGCGTGCTGTTGGCGAGTTGTTCGGTTGCGGCGATGTTGGCGGCAGGCCGACCTGCACAGGCGCAAACCACCAGCTTCACCATCACCGATTTCACGAGCCTCAATAACGCCATCGCCAGTATTGACGTCGGTGGTGCCAATGCCGCGGCCCACACCAATTACACCTTCAACTTTGCGGCCAACAGCACCGTCGGCCTGGCCAGCGCGCTTGCGGCGATCAATCTGGCGAGCGGCTCAAGCCTCACCATCAACGGTAACACCAGCACGATCGACGGCAACGGATCGCAGCGCGGTCTGTTGGTTTTCAGCGGCAACGTCGCCATCAACAATCTCGCCATCACCAACGCCCAGGCCCAGGGCGGCAGCGGCGGCAATGGCGGCAGTTTCGGTGGCGGCGGTGGTGCTGGGCTCGGCGGTGCGCTCTTTGTCGCAAGCGGCGCGCAAGTCAGCGTGAGCAATGTCTCGCTCACCGGCAATAACGCGCTGGGTGGCAATGGCGGCAATGCGGGCGTCTCCGGTGCGACCGGCAGCGGCGGCGGTGGCGGCCTTGGCGGCAATGGTGGCAGTGGCGGTGGCAGCCCAGGCGGCGGCGGGGGTGGCGGCGTCGGTGTTGGGAGCAATGGCGGCAATGGCGGCAACGTTGGCAGCGCCGGCATTGTCAATGGCGCCGCCAGCGGCGGCAACGGCAATGGTGGCGGGGCGGCTGGTGGCCTCAACGGTGGAGGTGGTGGCGGCGGTGGAGGTAGTGGCGGCGTCGGCGGCGGCGGTGGCGTCAGCGGCGGCTCTGGTATCAGCAACAATAGCGGCGGCAGTGATGGCGGATTCGGCGGCGGCGGCGGCGCTGCCGCGGCCAACGGCACAAGCGGTGCCGGCAGCGGCTCCAATGGTGGCTTTGGCGGTGGCGGCAGTGGTGGCGGTGGCGCGGGAGGCATTAGTCATGGCGGCACCGGTGGCCTCGGCGGATTCGGCGGGGGCGGCGGCGCTGGCGCCGGTCTAGTCATGGGAGGTCTGGGTGGTTTCGGTGGCGGCACTGGCGGTGGCGCCTTGACCTTCTTCGGCGGCGGCGGGGGCGGCCTTGGCGCGGGTGGCGCCATCTTCGTGCAACAGGGCGGCACGCTCACGCTCGCCGGCGCTTTGTCGGTGAATGGCAATAGCGTCACCGGCGGAAACGGGGGAACGGGCGGCGCCAGCGGCACGGCCGGCACGGCTAGCTCGGCGTTCGGCGCGGGCATTTTCATTCAAGGCAACAACACGATCACTTTCGCGCCGGGCGCCGGCATCACCCAAACCATCAACGACGTGATCGCTGATCAGAATGGCTCCCGGCCGGCGGGTGGAGGAAGTGGCGGGATTGCCGTGACGGGTGGCGGCAGGCTCGTGCTGGCTGGCGCCAATACCTATGCCGGCTCAACGACCGTCAATGGCGGCACGCTGGAAGTGGATGGCTCGATCGCGTCCTCAACGGTCACCGTCAATGCCGGCGGCACGTTGTCGGGTATCGGTATTGTCGATCCGGCCGTTACCACGATCATCGGCACGCTCGCGCCGGGTAATGCGGCAAACCCGACCGGCACGATGACGATCACCGGCAACCTCGCGTTCCAGAGTGCTGTGGCGACGTATCTGATCGGCATCAACGGCGCAAACGCGGCCCAGACGGTCGTCACCGGCGGTTCGGCGACGCTCAACGGCGCCAGCGTGAGCATCGCGAGCGGCAGCGTCATTTCGCCCGGCACCAAATATACCATCCTGACCGCGAGCGGCGGCGTGATCGGTACGTTCAATCCGCACGTGGCATCCGGGATCTTCGCCGGTTCGCTCAGCTACGATCCGAACGACGTCTTTCTCACCTTCTTGGCGCTTCCGACGGCTTCGGGATTGAACGTCAATCAGCAGAACGTGGCCGCGGGCTTGAGCACCTTCTTCAGCAATGGCGGTGGGCTGCCGCTCGCTTTCTTTAACTTGCTGAGCCAAGGCGGTGCGAGCCTTGCCAATAGCCTGACGCAAGTCTCGGGCGAGACCGCGACAGGCTCGCAGCAGACCACGTTCAATGCGATGGGACAGTTCATGGGGCTGATGAGCGATCCTTTCATCAACCGTGGCGGCGGAGGTAACCCGCCATTGTCATCGGGTTACGCCGAGGAAGACGGTCAAGCGAGCGCCTACGCTGCGACCAAAAAGACCGATGCGTTCGCGATGTTCACCAAGGCGTCCCCCTCCCAACCCTCCCCCGCAAGCGGGGGAGGGCTAGGGTGGGGGCAGCGCTGGAGCGTCTGGGCCGCGGGCTTTGGCGGCTCGCAATCAACCGGCGGCAATGCGGTGCTCGGATCGAACAACACCACCAGCAACATTGCTGCAACCGCGGTTGGCGCCGATTACCTGATTTCGCCGACGACTATCGCAGGCTTTGCGCTCGCCGGCGGCGGCACGAGTTTCTCGGTGGCCAATGGCGGCACGGGCCGCTCCGATCTGTTCCAGACGGGCGCTTATGTTCGTCACAACCAGGGTCCGGCCTATGTCTCGGCTGCGCTCGCCTATGGCTGGCAGGACATCACCACCAACCGCACCGTCACCGTCGCGGGCTTCGATAAACTTCGCGCCGATTTCAATGCCAATGCGTGGTCGGGAAGGTTGGAGGGCGGTTATCGCCTGGTCTCGCCGGCCATTGGCGGCATCGGCATCACGCCCTACGCGGCGGCGCAGTTCGTGACTTTCGATCTGCCGGCCTATGCCGAGCAGGCGATTATCGGTACCAATAATTTTGCGCTGACCTATAACGCGAAAGACGTCACTGATGTGCGAACCGAATTTGGTATCCGCACCGACCGGTCATTTGCGGTTGACGAGGGCATTCTGACGTTACGTGGCCGTTTGGCCTGGGCGCATGACTACGATGGCGACCGCAACATCGCCGCGACGTTCCAGTCGTTGCCGGGCGCAAGCTTCGTCGTCAACGGCGCCGCCCAAGCCGCCGATTCCACGCTAACCACGGCCTCCATCGAGATGAAATGGAAGAACGGATGGTCGGCGGCGGCAACCTTCGAGGGTGAGTTCTCGGCTGTCACCAATTCTTACGCCGGCAAGGGCGTCATCCGGTATGTGTGGTGAGCGAAGCCGACGGTTGCCAAAACGGGCGCCGGTTTGATGCGCCCTTTGTTGTTTTTGTGACCCTGGCTACGACGCAACCCCATTTGTCATCGCGGGGGCGGTTCTTGTCCAGATTCTCCGGATCGAACTCGTTCTTCACGCCATCGAGGCCAGCCATCAACATCGCGGCGAAGCCGGGACAGGGATTATTGGCCAGCGGATCGGGGAAACGCACCTCGACGCGCTTGGCCAGCCGCAAATGCCGTAGCCAGATCCGCCGAGCTTATGCGCTTGTCGTGCGACGCATCGACCGATCGAGAAAGCTCACTTCAAATTTGTCATCGCCGTCAGGTCGGCCGAAAATTTGGCGATGCCGGCCGCGCCGCACCAGTTGGTGCCCGCGCCACCAGGATTTATCGGCGTCACGTTGTTCACTCCCGAGGCGTTGAAAGCACTCGTGAAGGCGTTGCAATTACCCTTCGACAGGTTGGTGTCGGAGTAACGAAGATCAAGCGTGAATACCTTGTAGGTGAAGCCGATCCCAATGTTCCAGGTATCATAGCTGGCATAGGGAATGCCGTTGGGGAAGCCCGGAACACGATAGAACGCATCTGTCGTACCGAGCCACTGCCTGCCGAATTCGGCGGATACGTACATGCCGACGCCGCTCTTTCCGAAGATTGTGCCCGGCGCGGTGTATTTGCCCGTGATCGACGCATAGTCGCCCCAGGCGCCGGAGTTCAGGAAGCTCGGCGTGTAGTATTCGTTCACGCCGAACTGCCAGTTGTCGTTGACGGTGTAATTGCCCTTGCCGTAGACCTCGTAAAAGCTGAGGTCTTTCTTCAAGACGTTGCCGTTGGCGAGGAAGATTGTGTTGGTGCTGACAGGGCAGACAAACCCGCCGGGAATCCCTCCGGTCAGGGTGTTGCCATCAACGCAGCTTCCACCCGGATACAGGTAACCCCAGATACCGAAGTCGAGGGCGAAGGCCCCGAAAGTCGGGCGAACACCGCCTAGACGTCAACCTCGGCCGCAGCACGGTTGGCAAAGGAGATGCTCTCCGCGGAGGTGCCGACATAGAGTTGCAAGTCCTTGTTGACGTTGTAGCGCGGTTCGAAATAGGCCGTGACGGAAGGCTGATGGTTCGACTGGGTCACACCGCGAAAGACGTAGTCGCTCACGATCCCGCCACCGAAGGCAATATCCCAGGGATCGAAGGGCGCAGGCGGCGGAGCCTTCGCCTTCACGGGCAGGTCGGCCGCCAGACCCGCACTACCAGACACCACCAATGCCAGCGCCGTTGCCAACAAAACCGCTTTCTTCATGACGATGATTCCCCATCAAGCGCTCCCGGCCAGCGAACGTTTCTTCATGAAAACGATATGCAGCCGGAAGTAGATTCGATTGTTTTGCTATGTGGGGGAGTACGTCGTTACCTGGAAAGCAAAAAAGTTCGGCAATTGACGAATTTTCGGGCGTTACGGCAATTTCGCGAAATATTTCCGGTGGCATGTAGCAGTATGACCAAAAACCTACGGTTGTCCTGTCACGGAAAGCGGCAAACCCACCGGAAATCAGGCCTACCGTCGAAGCAGCGACAGCAGCAATGCGCATGCAAGGAGTACGGCAACGGCCTGCCAGAAACGAATCGGGTTGCGTTCATAGAGCGTCCGAGGCCGGCGGACCGCCATCGGTGCGCTTGAAGGCCCCGCTTCCAATTCGACGGCAAATTCGGTCATGTCGTGGAAGCGCTCGCCGGGGTCGGATGCGATCGCGCGAGCCAGTGTGGCCTGGAGCCAGGCCGGCAGGTCCGGGCGCAAAGCGGACAGCGGCGTCGCCCGGTCGCGGCGCGGCGCACTTGTGGCGTCGGCGTTGCCGTAGGGGAATTCACCGGTGAAAGCGCGGAACAGAGTAACGCCCAGAGCGTAAACGTCTGTTGCCTCGTTGCCGGGCTCGCCGTCAATCATTTCCGGCGCCATGTAAGCGAGCGTGCCCGGAATCTCTTGCGACGGGAAATCCTCGGCTGCTGGCACGCGCACGACACCGAAGTCGATCAGCTTCAGCGAGCCCTCGCTTTCAAGTATCACATTGTCCGGCTTGATGTCGCGGTGCACGATCCCGACGCGATGCAGCGCCGCCGCCGCCCGAGCCAGCTTGATGCCGATACTCCGTCCTTCCTCCAGTCCCAGCGCGGGGCGGCGAGCAATCCGGGTTTCCAACAGCTCGCCCTGGTAGAGCGGCATGACCGTATAGAGACAGGTCTGCCGTCCTTGCGGCAGCTCTATGATATGGCCAAGCCAGGGGCTGGTCACGCGCGCGCCCACCCACGCCTCGCGGACGAAGGCTGCCCGATAGCTTGCCACGCTCCCGACAAGAGGCTTGGGGAATTTCAACGCCACTTCGCCTCCTTCAACCTCATCGATAGCGCCGAACAGGCGGCTGTAGCGACCGTCGGAAAGTAGCGCCTTGAGCACAAAGCCATCGACCGTCTCGCCGCCAAGCGGCACGGGAATCAACGGCAACTCCGCGATGTTGACGCCGATATCCGCCGACTGCGCGGTAGCCAGACCAACCACGTCGAGCACCAAGGCGGTGCAATTGTCCGTGCTGTCGGCTTGAAGCGCGGCTGCAACGAGTGCGCGGGCCGTATCTTCCGAGGAAACGCGCTCGCGCATGATGTCGGCGATTGTCTCAGCCGGCAGGTAGCCGTGCACGCCGTCGCTGCAAAGCAAGAAGCGGTCGTGCTGCGCCATCGGTTGGCTCGTGTAGTCGAGCCGCACTTCGGTTTCGACGCCCAGCGCGCGGGTGAGGAGGTTGGAGCGGCCGGTGCTCACCTGCCGAACGTGGTCGGTTGTAAGCGCGGTCAGATGATCGCGACTTAGTCGATAGGCGCGCGTGTCGCCCACATGCAACACATGGGCGATGCGGCCGCGCAGCACGAGCGCCGTGAAGGTGCATCCCATCCCCGTCAAGTTCGGGTCCCGCTGAGCCTGAGAATGGATCCAGCCATTGAGCGCGTCGAGGACGACGGCCGCGGCGCGCCGCACTTCCATGGTCTCGGGCAGATCGCAAAATCCATCGAGAAAGCCGCGCACCGCAATCTCGGCTGCCTGGCGGCCGCCGCTCGTACCTCCCATTCCGTCGGCGATGGCGGCCACCACGTCGTGGCGCGGCTTGGGCATTTCCGACCCGAAAACCGCGCCGGCGAAATCCTCGTTGCGTTTGCGCGGACCGCGCCTCGAGGCAAACCCGACACTTACCTTGAGGCCGGAAACCCGCGCAGTCATCGCCCTCGTTCCAACTTTCGGGGCGCCGGCCGCCGCCCGGATCGTGAGAGATGATGGCGATCATCTTCCGGGATCACGATCTCAGTTCTGCAGCTTGCAACGATGATGAAGGAAATAGCCACCGGTGCTCGACGCGACGATCACCGTAAGGTCCCCGGACTTCCGATCAAGCGTGTAATTGCCGCCGTCGGATGTGTCGCGCCACGAAACCTGCGTCTCGCTGATGCGCGCCGGATAGGAATCGGCCGTCGAGCGGTCATAGTCGATCCTCACCTGCCAGTTCGCACCGCTGGCCGGATTGGTGCAGGTGATCGCGGCCTCGCCGCGCTGAACCTCGCCTGCAATTGCGGAAGCCGACAGGCTGATCGAGAGAATGCCAATCGACAGTGCCCATCTTATCCGTACACTTCGCATAGTTTCATCTCTGCCCATATGATGATCATCTGCTTGTTTTCTTATCAACGCCGAAGCGGAGCTTCAGGATAAGCCGTTTCCAGAAAATCCCTAAAAACCCATTTCGGTCAATTCCGGGATGGGCTCAACGCAAGGTGGTATGTTCCTTGCGTTCCGCCGGGGTACTTCTGTGTGCAGTGAGCACAGGAATAACTTGGGGAACGTACTTATGGCACTCGTACCATCACCACAATGGCTCGATACTGGAAATAACGCTTGGCAGCTCGCGGCCGCCACATTCGTCGGTATGCAGAGCATACCGGGGCTGACGATTCTTTACGGCGGTATCGTCAAGAAGAAATGGGCGATCAACTCCGCCTTCATGGCGATGTACGCCTTCGCCTCGGTCCTGGTTGTCTGGGTGTTGTTCGATTACAAGCTGGCCTTCGGGGAGCAATGGTTTCCGTTTCTAGGCGAGCCCGGCTTGGCGACCTCGGCCGCCTATACCACCGGTCAGGCGATCGTGCCGGCTGCGGCGTCGGGTATGCCGGCGCTCACCTTTCCGATGGCGACGCTGATTTTCTTCCAGTTCGTGTTTGCCGCCATCACCGTCATCATTCTCGCCGGCGCCGTGCTTGGCCGCATGAACTTCACGGCGTGGATGATTTTCTGCCCGGTGTGGATGACCTTGGTCTATACGGTCAGAGCGTTCAGCATCTGGGGCGGCGGCTGGCTTGCCGGCCTGGGGGTTGCGGACTTCTCGGGCGGCTACGTCATCCATGTCGCCGCCGGAACTTCCGGTTTCGTGGCGGCATGGATGGTAGGGCCGCGTCTGCAGGCCGATCGCGACCATTTTCCGCCCAACAGCCTGTTGATGACGCTGGCGGGTGCGGGAATTCTGTGGCTGGGCTGGAACGGCTTCAACGGCGGCGATCCCTATTTTGCCAACGCCAATGCGGGCGCGGCAGTTCTCAACACCAACACCTGCACCGCGGTGGGCCTTCTGGTCTGGACGCTGCTTGACAAGATTGCCTATGGCAAGCCGTCCGTGTTGGGCGCGGTCAACGGGATGATCGCCGGTCTTGTCGCCATCACGCCCGCCGCGGGTTATGTCGACGGCCTCGGCGCGATGGCCATTGGCATCGCCGCAGGCATCATCCCATGGCTTGCCATGAACAAGCTGCAGAAGGCCAAATTCATGATGAAGGTGGATGACACGTTGAGCGTGCTGTCCACGCACGGCATTGCCGGTCTGACCGGCGGTCTTCTGACCGGCGTCTTCGCCAACCCGGACATGCTTTTGTATATCGGCACCGACAAGGAGGCGCCGGGCGTCAACGTGACCGGCTGGCTCTACGGCAATGCTGCTCAGGTTCTGACTCAGGCTGAAGGCGCCGCCTTCATTGTCGTGTACAACGTGATCGCAACCTTCATCATCCTCAAGGTTATCTCGTTCATCGTGCCGCTGCGCATGGATGAGGCAACTCTAAAGGTGGGTGACGATGCGGTGCACGGCGAAACGGCGTATGCGATCGGCGCTGAGGGCGAATAGTCGTAGGCGTGAGAGGTGTCGCCGCTTCGGCGGTAACGAATAACGCAAGCTCGCAGCAAAACCGCCCGGCAAGCCCGGTCGGTTTTCTGCTGCAGTGGCCGACATATTTTCAGTCATACGCTCACGCTCACGGCGTCGTGAGGCTTGCGTGAGACACTGGCATATCCCTGCCGTTATACTGAAGCCAAGTGATCTCTCGGTTCCGGTGTGTGCGGCATTGTCAAAATAAAAAGGGGCGCCCGGAGCGCCCCTTTGTCTTTCACCAGCGGGAATTTCCGCCGACGGCTTATCCCGAATAGTACATTTCGAACTCGACCGGGTGAGGGGCCATCTCGAAGCGCTCCACTTCGGTCATCTTCAGTTCGATATAGCTGTCGATGAAGTCGTCGTCGAACACGCCGCCGTTCTTGAGGAAGGCGCGGTCGCTGTCGAGGTTTTCCAGCGCCTCGCGCAAGCTACCGCAAACGGTCGGGATCGACTTCAGCTCTTCCTTCGGCAGATCGTACAGGTCCTTGTCCATCGCCGGACCCGGATCGAGCTTGTTCTTGATGCCATCGAGGCCAGCCATCAACATTGCGGCGAAGCCGAGATAGGGATTGGCCAGCGGATCGGGGAAACGCACCTCGACGCGCTTGGCCTTCGGATTTGAAGTGTAGGGAATTCGGCAGGCGGCCGAGCGGTTGCGCGCGGAGTAGGCGAGCAGCACCGGCGCTTCATAGCCGGGAACCAGGCGCTTGTAGGAGTTGGTCGTCGGGTTGGTGAAGGCGTTGATCGCCTTGGCATGCTTGATGACGCCGGCGATGTAGTGGAGGCAGGTCTCCGAGAGGTCGGCGTATTTGTTGCCGGCGAACACCGGCTTGCCGCCCTTCCAGATCGACTGGTGGCAATGCATGCCCGAGCCGTTGTCGCCAAAGACCGGCTTCGGCATGAAGGTGGCCGTCTTGCCGTAGATGTGCGCGACCTGCTGGATGCAGTATTTATAGATCTGCAAGTGGTCGGCCATCAGCGTCAGCGTGTCGAACTTCATGCCGAGTTCGTGCTGGGCGGAGGCCACTTCGTGGTGATGCTTTTCGACCTTGACGCCCATCTTGGCCATGGCGCCAAGCATCTCCGAGCGCATGTCCTGGACGGAGTCCTGCGGCGGCACCGGGAAGTAGCCGGCCTTGGTGCGAATGCGGTGACCGAGATTGCCACCTTCATATTCGGTGTCGGAGTTGATCGGCAGCTCCGAGGAGTCCAGCTTGAAGCCGGTATTGTAAGGCGTGGTCTGGAAGCGGACATCGTCGAAGACGAAGAACTCGGCCTCGGGGCCGAAGAAGACGGTGTCGCCGACGCCCATCGACTTGACCATGGCCTCGGCCTTCTTGGCCATGCTGCGGGGATCGCGGTTATAGGGTTCGCCCGTGGTCGGCTCCAGCACGTCGCAGGTGAGGACCAGGGTGGTTTCCGCGAAGAACGGATCGATCGTGGCCGTGACCGGATCGGGCATCAGGCACATGTCGGATTCGTTGATCGCCTTCCAGCCGGCAATCGAGGAGCCGTCGAACATCAACCCTTCGGCAAAGGTGTCCTCTTCGATCATGGTGACATCGAAGGTAACGTGCTGCCACTTGCCGCGCGGATCGGTAAAGCGCAGATCGACGTATTTGACGTCGTTGTCCTTGATCGACTTCAGGACATCCTTGGCGGTCTTCATGAATCCCCCTTGTTATGACTGTCTTGGTCTGGGGCCGCAGACGGCAGCACCCGGCCTAAGGTCAATACAATTGGGGGATGTTCAACACAATATCCGAATAAGCCGAGAAATGCCGCTTCAAGCGGCACCCGGTCGGTCCAACCGTCTTCTCGTCATGCGCTAGATGGCATCGAGCCCGGATTCACCGGTCCGGATGCGGATGGCCTCCTCGATATTGGACACGAAAATCTTGCCGTCGCCGATCCGCCCGGTTTGCGCCGCGCGGCGGATCGCATCGATCGCCCGCTCGACCAGTTCATCGGAAATGACGATCTCGATTTTCACCTTGGGCAGGAAATCGACGATGTATTCAGCGCCGCGGTAAAGCTCGGCGTGGCCCTTTTGCCGCCCGAATCCCTTGGCCTCGGTGACGGTGATGCCCTGAAGTCCGACTTCCTGAAGCGCTTCTTTAACCTCGTCCAGTTTGAACGGCTTGATGATGGCTTCAATTTTCTTCACAGGTTGCCTCCCGGCACTTTCTTAAGGTCAAGGACGTTCAGGTTTGTTGCGCGCGGATCGCGCGATGACGCAGATCCGGTGGCCGGGTCGCAGGCTTGATATTTGCCTGCCGAAGCCACCAGAACTGCTTCCTCGAAAGCAGGGTCTATGCCAAATCGTTAAGACGCCTGATTCTTGAATTTTTTCAGACCTTTACTGGGTACCCGAAAGCGGTTGGCGAGAATCGTCCAATCATAGGGCAGATGCAAAAATAGGCAAACAGATCAAACGGTGCGCATATGTTTGGGCCCAGCGCGCCGGGAATTGGGAAAAGTGCCTCCGGAAAAGGCGTTTCTGTCAGGGGATTGGGCATGGAAGTTCTGACGACCGCCGAGATGGAGCGTGCCGATCGGCTCACGATCGCCGCGGGAACGCCGGGCTTCGCGCTGATGCTGAGCGCCGGCCAGGCCGTCGCTGCGGCGGCGATGGATATGGCCGCCGAAGGTCCGATCCTGGTGATCGCAGGCCCCGGCAACAATGGCGGTGACGGCTTTGTGGCCGCAGCCGAGCTCGCTGCGCACGGCCGCGAGGTCCAGGTCATCCTGCTCTGCGAACGCGAGAGCCTGCAGGGCGATGCGGCCTCCGCCGCGCGCGGCTGGAAATACCCGGTATTGCCGTTCAATCCCCAGGCGATCGGCAAGCCGGCGCTGATCGTCGATGCGCTGTTTGGGGCTGGCCTCGATCGGGCGGTCAACGGCGAGCCGTTTGAGATGATTGAGGCGATCAACGCCAATGGCGCGCCGGTACTGGCCGTAGACCTGCCGAGCGGCATCAACGGCACGTCAGGCGCTGTCATGGGTACCGCCGTGCGCGCGGTGGAGACGGTGACCTTCTTCCGCCGCAAGCCCGCGCATTTGCTGTTGCCCGGCCGCCTATACTGCGGACGGGTGCGGGTCGCCGACATCGGGATCGATGCCAAGGTGCTTGCCGAGATTGCGCCCAAGACCTTTGAAAACATCCCCTCGTTCTGGCGCGGCTCATATCCGGTGCCCGAGATCGACGGGCATAAATACAGCCGCGGCCACGTCGCCGTCGTTTCCGGCGGACTGGCTGCAACCGGTGCGGCGCGGCTTGCGGCGCGCGGCGCCTTGCGCGCGGGCGCGGGCCTCGTCACGCTGGCCTCGCCACGCGATGCACTCGCCGTCAACGCCGCCGCGCTGATGGCCGTCATGGTCCGCGCCGTCGATACGGTGGTGGAATTCGCCGAGATGTTCGCCGACAACCGCTTCAACGCCTGCGTGATCGGGCCGGGCGCAGGCGTCGGCGAGCGCACGAGAGACTTCGTGCTGACGACATTGTCGGCCAAGCGAGCCGTGGTGCTCGATGCCGATGCGCTGACGAGTTTTGCAAGTCACCCCGAACAATTGTTCGCAGCGATCAGGCATTCTTCCGATCCGCAAGCTGTCCTGACCCCGCATGAGGGCGAGTTTCCACGGCTGTTCAGCGATATCAGCAACAAGCATCCGTTTCGCTCCAAGCTCGAACGGGTACGGGATGCCGCCGAACGCGCCGGCGGCGTGGTCCTGCTGAAGGGGCCGGACACGGTGGTGGTCTCGCCCGACGGGCGCGCGACGATTGCCGCCAATGCGCCGCCGTGGCTTGCGACCGCGGGCGCAGGCGACGTGCTCTCGGGAATGATTGCAGGCCTGCTGTCGCAAGGCGTACCGGCGTTCGAGGCCGCCTCGATCGCGGTGTGGATGCATGGCGAGGCGGCGCGCGAGGCCGGGCCCGGCCTGATTGCGGAAGATCTCCCGGAAACCTTGCCGGCGGTGACGCGCCGTCTCTACGACGAGTTCGGCGTTGATTATTGATCTGCGCCGGCTCGAATTCGCCGACATGGATGCTGCGGCGCGGGTCCATCGCGCTGCATTCGACCACGCCATGCCCTGGCTGATTGGGCTCCATACGCCCGATGAAGATCAGTGGTTCTATCGCGAGCGCGTGTTCAAGACCGCTTCGCTTTGGGGAGCCTTCGACGGCGAGACCTTGACCGGATTGATTGCCTTTCACGACGACTGGATTGAGCAGCTTTACGTGCTGCCGGAAGCGCAGGGATGCGGCATCGGCAGCAAACTGCTCGATGTCGCAAAGCGCGCGGCCGATCGGCTGCAGCTTTGGACGTTTCAGCGCAA
>NZ_DATMLW010000148.1:0-2836 GCF_035570375.1 Bradyrhizobium sp.
GGAGGTCGCCGAGCTGGTGGCATTCTTGGCGTCCGAGCGCGCCGCCTTCGTCAGCGGCGCCAACTATGTGCTGGACGGCGGGACCATCCCAACCGTCTGATCGCCAGCCTGCCGCCCGAGGGCCGCTGAGAGCCGCTCGCGGACCTATACTATCAGGGCCCGTCCGTCTTCGGCCAAGGAGGAGAAGCGTGAAAAAGATTGTTGTCGTCGGCACGGGGCGCATGGGCGGAGCCTTTGCGACAGCATTCGCCGAAAGAACGTCGCACACGGTTGCGATCCGCGGATCGCATCCCAGCAGCGCTACGGCAGCCGCCCTCAGCCGTCAGTTGGGCGTGCGGGTGGCCGGCGACAAAGAGCTTCTTGCGGCCGATGTTGGCTTCATCGCAACGCCGCCGGCCGCGCTTGACGACGTGGCGGCTGCGCTGAAGGGTTATGCCGGCATCATCGTTTCGGCGATGGTTCCCGGCGCCGGCGGCTACGAGCTGAAGCGAGACGACGGTACAAGCGCGGCCGAGCAACTTGCGCACCTCGTCCCGAAGGGGCGCGTCGTCACTGCGTTCACGTCCATTTCCTCGGCATTGATCCGCGAGCCGGCGAGCGGCGAAAAGCCTACGGTGTTTACTTGCGCGGACGATAAGGCCGCGCGCTCGACCGTGATCGCCCTGGCCAAGGAGATCGGCTTCGAAGGCGTGGATGCCCGCCATCTTGACGCTTCACACAACATCGAGAACCTCGGCCTGCTCGTGGGACAGCTTGCCTACGGATCAGGCTTCGGAGACCGCGTTACGCTGCGCGCTTATGTAGCGTCGTGAGTCGTTTCGACGGACACGCCCAGGAAAGGGTTCGACTGTACCGAAACGGAGAAGCAATCTATGCCCGCCTATCTCGTCTATATTTGCCAGGGTGTAAGCGATCGGAAGGAACTGGAGACATATTGGAAAGAGATGCCTCGTACTTTCAGGGGGTTCGATGTCAAGCTCCACACAGCGTACCGTCCATTCGAACTCCTCGAGGGTGAAGGATCGGTAGAAGGAGTCGTGGTCGCGGAGTTCCCTTCGATGGAGGAGGCGAAGAGGTGGTATGACAGCCCAGGATACGCCGCGGTGCGCCAGCATCGCATGCGAGGTGCAAAGTATCTTGGCTTGCTTGTCGATGGGGGAGTTACGGAAAGAATCGATGAGCGGATGCCTCAAACAAGGCGGAAGTCCTAAGGCCCGGGACTACGCCCGCGTAAGGGTATTACAGCAGGGATTTGCGACTGCCGAAATGGGCTTCGCCGGGCCACCAGCGCACTAGCGTTAGATATAGCCCCGGCTCGGTAAGTGAGCCTGACAGCGGACACATATCCACGCTGCGCTCTGGGTAGTTCTTGTTCGAAACCCAGCGGTGATCTGCCGGGGGCTGGATGATGGTTTGTGCAGGGTTGATCGGGCTCGCCACGGCCTCGCTCACTACCATCCCAGGCAGTGTCGCGAGCAGGGACGCGAGAAGCATGTCTCGCCTCGATGTATGCATGTTGCTGTACCTTCCGATTGTTTCTTTCCATCTGCGAACCAGATTGCCGCATTCTAAAGCTTCCAACAATGCAAGATTGAGCAACCGACGACGCGATTCCACCCTCCATCGTATGTTCCAGCAAGAGCGCGGCATTCGGCTTGCGAAACGAAGCGGGCTGCGCAAAGCCAAGGTTGCGGTTGCCCGAAAACTTGCCGTCATTCTGCACCGGATGTGGGTTGATGGTACCGACTTCAAATGGCAATCGAAATCCCGCCGAACCCCGGCGGGACCCAACGTCCCTGCCGGGACGCTGGCGTTGGTGCGATCGCCCCTGGCTTTGCGATGCTCAAAAAAGCAAGCGCGCTTCACACATTGATCCGCCAGCGTCATCTTACACCATCATGCGGAGGGCATACCCCTACCGCGGAGAGAACCTTGAACCCGGCAAGGGCGTTTTTGGAGAGTCTTGACCGCAGGCCCGGAATTAGAGAACAGCCGGGGTCATTTGCAGACCTCGTCGCACGCAATCGCAATGTCCGCTTTCGCACCGTTTGCGACCAGACAGCAGACATCGCCCGAGGTCGTTTTGCGGGACCCGACCTTCGGAAACCTCGCCCGCCACCATTCGCGGCGCGAGGGTCACGACAGACAGCGCCTGCCGGCCTTCAATCTCCTTTGGATATGGCCGCTGCTTTTTCATGCTGACGAGAATGGAGCGGGTAGTCGCCGAAATCGACAGGCAGACATGCGAGCATCTCCGAATGCGCCACGTCCTCGACGCGAGAATGGTCCCGATACGGACGTCGATCTTGTCGAGGTCAGGGGTGGAGATGAGGGGTTTGATGGGCGCCGAATTCATTAACCACTCTTTGCTGAGGCTCGGTCGATCGCGTCGAACTCGGTCTCACTCAAGCGCCAACCGAGTGCATCGAGATTGGTCCTCGCGTGATGAGGCTTGGTCGCGCCGGGGATGGGAATCACGTGACTGTCGCGCGCCAACAGCCAGTTCAGGGCGACCTGGCTGATGCTGGCGTCGTGCGAGCGGGCAATCTCGGCGAGACACGTCAGCAGCGCTTTCGTTCCCATGCTGTCCGGCGGCTGCGCGAGGCGGCCGGACGCAAGGGGAAAATACGCGACCAGTGCCACATCGAGCTCACGGCAGGCTTCGAGCACGCCATTTGTTTCCGCTGCTCGTCGCAGCAGGCTGTAGTTGACCTGATTAGCGGCGAGCGGAACGCCTGCCCTTGCGAGGTGATCGGCGATGCGGCGCATCTGGTCCGCATTGAAATTTGCCACGCCGACCGCGCGTGCCTTGCCGGACTTCACCGCTTCGACAAGG
>NZ_DATMLW010000149.1:0-4770 GCF_035570375.1 Bradyrhizobium sp.
AGCTCGGCGTTCATTAGGCACGCGCCCAAGCCGTGAAGTCGCATGAGAAATTCTACTTCTTCTTTTTGAGGCTGAGAATATAGGCGATCAGGTTCTTCGACTCAGCGCTCGAAACTATGGACTCGCCCCGTTTTCGCAGCCCGAACGTGAGGAGCAACTTTTTGCAGATATTTGTCCGCGATAACAACGTCGAGCAGGCGCTCCGCGTGCTCAAGAAGAAGGTGCAGCGCGAGGGCGTGTTCCGGGAAATGCGGAGACGCCGTTTTTACGAGAAGCCCTCGGAGGAAGCTGCGAGGGGACATTTCGTCCCCTTGCGTTGCCCTGCGGAACCAGCGTGGTGCGCGCTTGGTCGGGCAAATCGATCCTGCATTTCCCATCGTCTACATGACGGGCGCTGCCGCCGACGATTGGCGTCGGAAGGCGTGCCTAACAGCTTCTGCTGAAAAAGCCGTTTGCTCTAGCGCACGCATCCTTCGTTAACTTGAAATGCAGTAACGCGGCTTAGGCGGAAAAGGAGCGGCGTCTTATCCGATCAGCGCCGCACTCTTCGCTATTGACGCGACAACTGCTGTTCGATGACGATACCAAACGCTTCGACGCCTCTCTCATAGTTGCGGGCGGTCGACTCGACGTTCTCGGCCCAGATTCTCAGCATCGAGGTCTGAAATTGAATGAACGGCATGGCCGCATTGATCCCGATCGCGGCGGTGGCAGCGATGCGGTTCTCTTGCTCGCGGGCCATGCGATGGACGTCCAAGCTCGTGTCAGCCATGTTGTCTCACCCCTTCTTGGTTTTTGGCCCCCGCCACCTAAAGAAATGCCAGCGACGAGAATGGTTCAGAAAAAGGAGATTACAAATCGCAATCCGCAGAGCGGTCGACAATCGATGTTGAACGTTCCAAAATCGGAACGATAATAGAGGGCGCTGAGGCTTTTCCGCTCCATTGACTGGCTGGAGAAATCGTGGGCCAAACCGAACGACCGACTTGCCCGCGCTAGATCGAGAGGGGGTCAAACTGGCCGCTAGCCGCATCTGGCTACGCGATTATGAGTCCGCGCCAGGCGCGCCAGCTATGGCAGTATTGAGAAATGGCGCCGTGCGGGCGGATGTGCCCGGCGGTCGCGGTTCGGAGCGATCCGGGGCCTTACTTTTGGGCAGGAACGATCCCGGTTTCGTGCGTATGGTTGTCGACGCCCTGCTCAACGGATTGTGCGGCATGGATTGGGCTGACTATCTCCGGGACCAAGCGACCATGTATCGGCAACTAGCCGAGCGGACCGATGATCCTGCCGTCCAGAACGAGATGCTTGAGTTGGCGTCTGTCTGTGAGGAGGTCGCCAATAACATGGAGGATCATCTGACAGGCGGGTGAAAGCAGCGGCCCCCGAGCACCGGAAACGCCCCAAGGCGCACAGAATCATCAATCCGCGCCTGTAAGAATGCACAGTGCCGCCCAAGCGGAGTATGTTCGCTGGCGGCGCTGCTCATTTATAGCTGGGCCCTTAAATTCCCGCACGAGTGTGCGAAGATTCAATGCCAGAACGCGTCTTCCCGTAGTCCTACGGACCCCGATAGCACCGGGCCTGTGGCAGGGGGAGCCAACGCCTCGTCGCTGGTTGCACTGCACTCGGAAAGGTCTCTTCGGGTCAAACTGAGACGTCTGAGCCTCGGATACAAAAGTCTGCTTGACCCTCACAGCCGGACATTGCGCAACCTGTACAGGTGGGCTTTTTCATTTCATCTCTGGCTCTGCGCGCATGAAGCAGCGGGCCCGGTCCGCAACCCAGAGCAGCCAGAGTTTTCACCCCCACGGTATGGCCAATCGGGAGTCGGCCGACTGCTGAGGCAGAGATCTGTCAGACGCTTCCAACGATACCGAGATCCACGGGCCGACACAAAACCGAATACCCCCGGCCCTCCCTGCGGAATTGATCCGGCAACCGCATCGCATGAGGGCGCAGATGCCAACGTCCCCACGGGATTGGAGCCCGGTGGTGCGAAGTGACGCTGGATCAACGCAGTCTTCCCATGTTGCGACCGGCCGCCTTGATATCCTGTTCGCGAATAGCCAATTCAGACACATGTTGGAATGGGAGGACCCGACTGCACGATGAGATGAACTGACTAAGGCCGGTACCGAGTGGTAACCCGACTCGGTTCACCAGTGCGTGGAGGGGATCATGTATAGCGATTCGCTGTTCAACGCTTTCGCTCGGTCCTTCGAGGCTCGAAGTCAGACCGACCTGTCGATGGCGGAATATCTGGAATCGTGTCGAACAGATCCGATGCGATGCGCTAATGCGGCCGAGCGATTACTAGCTGCGATCGGTGAACCTCAGATGATCGACACGGCCAAGGACCGTCGCCTTGGCCGCATCTTTTCCAATCGGACAATACGCAGCTATCCGGCCTTCGCCGGCTTCCATGGCATGGAAGACACGATCGAGCGCCTCGTTGGTTTCTTCCGCCATGCCGCGCAGGGGCTCGAGGAGCGCAAGCAGATCCTCTATCTGCTGGGTCCCGTTGGCGGCGGCAAGTCATCGCTCGCCGAGCGGTTGAAGTCGCTGATGGAAGTTCATCCGATCTATGTGCTCAAGGCCGGCGACGAGCTCAGCCCGGTGTTCGAGTCCCCGCTTGGCCTGTTCGATCCCGAAAGCCTCGGACCGATGATCGAGGAGAAGTATGGCATTCCTCGCCGCCGCCTCAACGGCTTGATGAGCCCGTGGTGCTACAAGCGGCTCGAAGCTTTCGGCGGCGACATCTCGCAGTTCCGCGTGGCAAGGATTCAGCCCTCACGGCTGCGGCAGATCGCGATCGCGAAAACCGAGCCGGGCGACGAGAACAACCAGGATATCTCTTCGCTGGTCGGCAAGGTCGACATCCGCAAGCTCGAGACCTACGCGCAGAACGATCCCGACGCCTACAGCTATTCCGGGGGTCTCAATCGCGCCAATCAGGGCATCCTCGAATTCGTCGAGATGTTCAAGGCGCCGATCAAGATGCTGCATCCGCTGTTAACGGCGACGCAGGAAGGCAACTACATCGGCACCGAAAATATCGGCGCGATTCCCTTCGGCGGCATCATCCTGGCGCACTCGAATGAGGCGGAATGGCAGGGCTTCAAGGCCAACAAGAAAAACGAGGCGTTCATCGACCGCGTCTGTGTCATCAAGGTTCCGTACTGCCTGCGCGTGACCGAGGAGCAGAAGATCTACGAGAAGCTGATCTCCGGCTCCGAGCTTGCGGCCGCGCCGTGTGCGCCGGCGACGCTGGAGACGCTCGCCCGCTTCTCGGTAATGTCGCGCCTGCGCAAGCACGAGAACTCGACGCTGTTTTCCAAGATGCGGGTCTATGACGGCGAGAGCCTCAAGGAGACCGACCCCAAGGCGCGAAGCGTCCAGGAGTACAAGGATACGGCCGGCGTCGACGAAGGCATGGACGGCGCCTCGACCCGCTTTGCCTTCAAGGTGCTGGCGGCAACCTTCAACCACGACACCGCCGAGATTGGCGCCGACCCGGTCCACCTGATGTATGTGCTCGAGCACGCGATCCGGCGCGAGCAGTTGTCGGAGGAAACCGAGAAGCGTTATCTCGAATTCATCAAGGCCGAGCTCGTGCCGCGCTACGCGGAGTTCATCGGCAACGAGATTCAGAAAGCGTATCTGGAATCCTACGGCGATTATGGCCAGAACCTGTTCGACCGTTACGTCGATTACGCCGACGCCTGGATCGAGGACCAGGACTTCAAGGACCCCGACACCGGCCAGATGCTCAACCGCGAGCTGCTCAACCAGGAACTGACCAAAATCGAGAAGCCCGCGGGCATCACCAATCCCAAGGATTTCCGCAACGAGGTGGTGAAGTTCTCGCTGCGGTCGCGCGTTCGTAACGGGGGCAAGAATCCGCCCTGGACCTCTTATGAGAAGATCCGCGAAGTCATCGAAAGGCGTATATTCTCGCAGGTCGAGGACCTGTTGCCGGTGATTTCGTTCGGCACGAAGAAGGACGGCGAGACCGAAAAGAAACACGACGATTTCGTCGCTCGGATGCTGCAGCACGGCTATACCGAACGGCAGGTCCGGCGGCTCGTCGAATGGTACATGCGCGTGAAACAGGCCGGCTGAGGCGGCTGACCCAGTCGCGATGTTCATTGTCGATCGGCGTCTGAATCCGGGCAGCAAGAGCCTGGAGAACCGCCAGCGTTTCCTGTGTCGCGCCAAGGCGTGGGCAGTCGAAGCAGACGAACAGCGTGCGGTGTGAAGCCTGCCGCGCCTGTTCCATGCCGATGGCGAAGAAAATCAAATGTGAGACTCTTAGAGCTGATAGGAGTAGGCTCGCCCATCACCGCCCGCTGTGAATACCGCAAACTAGATCCGGACGTATTGATGGTGCAAACCTCCTAGAATTGGGTGGCCGAGGATTCGTCCAGTTGTCGCCGCGCTCCCCATGGCAAAACGGATATGCTGAAAGGCTGATCGGCTCGATCCAGCTTCAAACCCGGCCCGCGACGGCAACCAGCCCGGCGGCGATCTTTCAGCGGCGCCGCCGTTCGGCGCCTTCGCGCCAAACCGGGCGCAGCAAGAGGACCAACATGAGCGGGTCGGAGTTCGAGCGCGAAAACATCGTGACGGATGCGCTGTCGGCGGACCCGGCCTCGAAACCGTTTGAACCCGCGCGCGAGCATACCTGGCGCCCGCCCGCCGAAGGCCTTTACGACCTGTCGCTGGAGAAGGATTCCTGCGGCGTCGGCTTCATCGCCAATATCAAGG
>NZ_DATMLW010000150.1:0-11683 GCF_035570375.1 Bradyrhizobium sp.
GAACGGGCTAAGGGTTGCCAGCCCGCACCACAACATTGTCCGGCGAGCGAAGTTCCTATGGCGGGACACCCGCAGCCAATCCGACCCAGCCGCAGGGGCGAGTGCGCAAAAAAGGAAAAAGACCCGGCGCGCTTGGCACACGCCGGGCCAGTTTATGGAGGAAACCAAACCATCCTGGGGTAGACCAGGACTTCCGAATCCAGGCAAGCCGCATGCCGCGGGAGGGGCGCAGAACGGCCGGCGAACCGAGGTTTGATCCGTAACGGTCGGGGACATAGGACGAACGCCGCGCAGCCAAACCGAGGACGTTGTGGAAACCTTGGGCGATGTGGCCATCGACCTCGGCAACATTCTGCGGAAGAGCTTCGCTGATTTCAACTTGCGCTGTCGATGATCTTTCGAACCTTTGCAGCGAGGTCCGCATAAGTGAACGGCTTGCTGATCATCTCAACACCGGCGTCCAACCGCCCATGATGAACGATTGCATTTCGCGCGTAGCCCGTGGTGAAAAGTACCTTCAACCGAGGTCGACGTTTTCGAGCCTCTTCTGCAAGCTCGCGACCATTGATGCCGGGCAGGCCCACGTCGGTAAACAAGAGGTCTATAGAGTTATTTTCCTCGAGCTTGGTCAGCGCCGTCACCCCGTCATGCGCCTCGATCACGCGATACCCGAGTTCTTGCAAAATTTCCGAGCTATGTTCCCGCACGCCGTCGTCATTCTCCACGACGAGCACCGTCTCCATGCCGTTGCCGTCTGGTATCGTGTCCGCCGCAAGCTGATCCTCTTCATTGGCACCGGTGAAGCGAGGCAGGTAGATCTTCACCGTAGTGCCTTCGCCCGGCTCGCTGTAGATCTTCACGTGTCCGCCCGACTGCTTGACGAATCCGTAGACTTGCGAAAGACCCAGCCCGGTGCCGTGGCCCGTCGGTTTGGTCGTGAAGAAGGGTTCGAAAACCCGCTCAAGTACGTCACCGGATATTCCCGACCCGGTGTCGCTCACTGCGATAACGACGTACTGCCCCGGCATGACTTCCGTTTCTCTAGCTGTGTAGCCTTCGTCCAGATGGGCGTTCGCCGTCTCAACGATCAGCTTTCCACCTTTCGGCATGGCGTCGCGAGCGTTCACCGCCAGGTTTATCAGCGAATTTTCGAGCTGATTGTAATCGATCTCCACGCGCCAAAGACCGCCGGCGAGAACCGTCTGAAGTTCTACGCTTTCGCCGAGTGTACCTCGCAGCAGATCGGACATGCCCGAGACGAGCTTGTTAAGGTCCACTGGCTTCGGCTCGAGCGGCTGACGCCGCGAAAAGGCAAGCAGCCGCTGGGTCAGGGTGGCCGCTCTCTTAGCTCCTTGCATTGCATTCTCGGCGGAGCGCCGGAGACGGTCCGGAGCGCCGGCCGGCATGTGGCGCTGAAGCGACTCGATGTTGCCGATGACGATCGTGAGCAGATTGTTGAAGTCGTGCGCCACGCCGCCTGTCAAATGCCCGATGGCCTCCATTTTTTGGGCTTGGCGCAACTGTTCCTCGGCCGCAGCGTGATCGGCGAGGGCATTCTTTACTCTCGCTTCGAGCGTCGCATTCAAGTCACGCAGTTTTGCTTCTGCCGATTCGGCCGTCAGCCGCAGCTCCCGTTCGCGCTCTGCCGCTTCGCGTCGTGTGCGTGCCAAAATGATCGTATTTTGAACGCGCGCGAGGAGTTCGCGGGCGGAGAAGGGTTTAACGAGATAGTCGTCAGCGCCCGCGTCGAGACCCTGCACCTCGGCTTCCTCACCGGCGCGGGCCGATAGCAAGATTACCGGTACCATCCTCAAGTCTTCATCATCTCGAACCGCTCTCAGCAAGCCAAGCCCGTCCAGACGCGGCATCATGATGTCGGACAGAATGAGATCCGGCTTTATCCGACGTGCAGATTCCAGCGCGGCTTGGCCATCGACCGCAACCTCTGTCCTCAACCCAGCGGACGCAAGAAGCCGCCGCACGTAATCGCGCATGTCGGCATTGTCGTCTGCCAGCAGAACCGTTGCATTTTCTGCGGCTCGCAGCGAGGGAAGATCAGACAGAACCTCCCGACCGGTTGCGCTCCGCCCCGAGCCGTTTTCTGTCGAGAGCCAGCGAAGAGCTTCTTCTACATATGCTTGCGCGCGTATACCGGTCGAGGCTACGGCTTTGTCGCTCCTAAGGTGGTCTTTTGGAAGATGTTCAGTACCGAACGGCAGCGATATGATGAAAGCGGTGCGCCGTCCCTCCTCGCTTTCGACCCGTATCGCGCCGCCGTGCAATTTTACCAGTTCCTGCACCAAGGCCAAACCAATGCCGCTGCCTTCGAAGCTGCGGCCTCGCGATCCCTCAATCCGGTGGAAACGTTCGAACACTCGGGACAATTCTTGTTGCGGGATTCCAACGCCGGTGTCGCGGACAATCAATTCGGCATTTCGACCCGCAGCTAACAGTTTGATAGCGATCTCGCCATCGAAGGTGAATTTGAAGGCGTTAGACAAAAGATTGAGTACTATTTTCTCCCACATCTCCCGATCGACGTAGACGGGCTGCGGAAGTGGGGGACAGTCAACAACCAACGAAAGGCCGGCCCTCTCGGTTGCCGATCGGAAACTGCTCGCCAATTCCGCGGTATACGCCGCAAGGTCCGTGGATTTCAAAGCTCGCTTGGAACCGCCCGGCTTCAATCCTTGAGAAGTCAAGGAGCGAGTTGACGAGCTTCAATAGACGCATACCGTTTCGATGCGCGATCACAACGCGCTCTCGCTCATCCGCTGGAAGCCGATCTGCCTGTGCGAGCGAGTCCTCTAGGGGACCCAGCATCAAAGTTAGCGGAGTCCGGAATTCATGACTTACGTTCGAAAAGAAGAGGGTTTTAGCTTGATCAATCGCAGCGAACGCTTCTGCGCGCTTGCGTTGATCCTCATAGGCGCGGGCGTTCGCGAGCGCAGTTCCGATGTGACCGGCTGCCCGTTCGATGAACGCGCGGTATTTCGCATCTAGTTCGCGCCGCGGATTGATTCCGGCCACAAGGAAACCCGCGATTGCTGTCGGCTGCGACAGCGCCGCAATCGGCACGACGTAAGCATTTCCGACAGGCTCCGGCCAGATGCCGCTCGCAACGCTTGCACCGAAGCGTTTGGAAAGACCGGGCACAATTTCGGGCGCGCTAGTCTCAACAATACGGCCGAACGGCCAAGCGGCCGACCCGTCTGCGAGACGAACAACGGGCGGCGCCACGGCCGCCCCCGGTTTTATTCCGGCTATTCCCACAAGTTCGGCTGTGTCCTCATTGATCAGCCGATAGAGGAGACAGAATGGAAAGTCAGCGGAGCTTCCTGCAAGCGCAGGGGCTGCGATCTCGAAAAGGTCCTGCTCCGAACGGGCTGTCGCCATACGCTCGGCCAGCACACGAAGCACCCGCTCCCGCCGCTCGCTGATGACACGAAATGCTGTCTCAACGACGGCGTTGAATATACCTTCAACACTACCGTCCTCGCCCCTGATCGGGCTGAAAGTGAAATTGAAATAGCACTCTTCAGTATAGCCGTGGCGACGCATTGGAAGGAGCTGATCCTCCTGCCAGACGCCTTCACCGGTGGCTTGCACCTTCTCAAATAGCGGACCTATTTGATCCCATATTTCGGGCCAGACTTCGCGGCCCGGACGACCCAATGCGCCTGGATGTTTTTCGCCGGGAATTGGGCTCCATGCATCATTGTAGAGCAACGCGAGTTCCTCACCCCAATAGATCGCGATAGGAAAACTTGTGCCGAGGCAAATACTGAGGGCGGAGCGAAGACTTTGAGGCCAACTCGCAGGGTCGCCGAATGGAGTGCCCGACCAGTCGTGTGCGCGCATATGCGCGCCCATCTGGCCGCCGCCCGACAAGAAGTCAGGTGCAGCCTCGCGCTTTTCACCAGGTGAAGGCGTTAACTCATGCACTTGATCAAGATCGACGTCGCTGGAAAGCCATAGGTTGCCATTGACTGGGGTGTTTTCGTCAGTCCCACCAGGCCTAGAACCTTCGTCGAGCGCCTGAGCACCCTCATGTGCCTTGGCCAGCATTCTTAGCCCCTTGGGAGAAGCCCCACGTTCGCCTTGGGATGACCACCCCGGCGACCAAACTAAACACAGAAGTGTTCCCAAAGTTCCGATTTCAACGAGCTCCCCGACTAAACGATGCGCCCGGTGGCAAACGGCCTAGCGGCGCAGGAGACCGATGGTGGTGAGTCAGCTGGGCTGTCGCAGATGCGGACGAAATTGTTCTTTGAGCTCACAAGAATAGCTCGCCGAAGTGGCGGCTCTGGGCCGCAAAGCGGACCTTCGTTGTGAGTGGCAAAAGCCGATATGGGTTATTCGCGACTGAGCCAGCCGATCCTTGCATGCCACTTAATGTCCGCTTCGCTCCGAGAGCGACCGCTAAATCTTCGGCATCGACCGCAGCCAAGCCCGAACAGCTTTCCTCTCGGCAACTGCTTCTGCAGTATAAAGCCCGTGCCGGTAATTGCCATTACGCTCGCCCGGTGGCGCGCCTGACCCGTGTGCTCCGCCGTGCATCCGGCAACGATTTCGCCCCCGCACCACCGGAGACTGACATGGCTTGCCGCTCCGGGTCTTCGCTCCGCAACGTTTCGCTAGCTGCAGGGGATGAGGTTTGCTCGTGGTTCGGTGCATGGGGTTGTCTCTGGTTCTCGAGGACCCCCCCGGCCCCCGGTATGGTTGACTGTACCGACAATCGCCTGTCCGCCCGGGTAGACGTGAACGTGCTCAACAACAACGCGTTGCTCGCCACCGCGACGAAGCTTGGCCAACGCATCCACCTGAGAAGCAAATGCCTTTGTCAGCCGGGCGACCGTAAGCGCATTTGAATCCTGCTGTTGGATATCGTTGCTCCGGTTAAGGTTGCCAAATGAACGCATCGTAAGAGCGTGCGTGACGGCCATCTGACAGACAACCATTGCCTCAAGCTCGTTCTTTGGTCGCTGTCCGCTCACGATTGCAATCACAGCGTCCAGCTCGGCGGGATTGATTGTGCCATCTCTCTGGCGCAGCGCCCGGGCAATGCGTTCCATTTCCACGCCGGCAACGTTCTTGCTCGAAGTGCCAAACGCCGCCAACAACTGGGTCCGCCAACCTTCCATGTCGGAATGCTTTGGGCCCTGGATAATTTGCGTTGCGCCGCTTTCGTCCTTGATTTGCGTGTCCACCTCAAACCGCGGTGGCATTTCCGCAAGGGCTTGCCTGGCCGCAGCGATGGCGCGCTGTTCGTTGTCGTTCGGGGCGCGTACCGGCGTCGGCAGCGACTTTGGATGCTTTGACTTCATGACATTCTCACTATGTTCCGTAAGGTGCTTACTCCGGTGCTCACTAGGTGCTTACTCCGGTGCTTACTCCCGATTTTGGGTGCTTACTCCAGGTGCGTACTTACTCCCTGCCTACCCTTAGAGGAGTAAGCACCTAGGTGTTTACTTCCTCTCTCGGCGGGATAGGCAGTAGGCACGGCCATATCAGACTGTTGCGAGCCGATAGCGTCCGAGGCTCGGCTTGTCGTACTGTTCGACGCGAATTCTTTGGGACTTGAATAAGGCTCTCATCGCCTGCTCCAGCTCGGGCTTCTTGAGCCTGTATTTTTGGGCCTCTACCTCCTTTGCGAAGGCTGTGGGCGCACAGTTCGGTGCGTTGGTCTTGTCGCTGACGTTGCGACCCTCGGCGGAAAACCGGCGCAGCAGCTCGAGGAAGACGACCTCGGCCTTGGCGGTGCGAGCGGCCTTGTCCAGATCGGAAATGCCGGCTTCTGGCAGGAACAGCCCTCGTTGATAACGCAGGATGATGCTCTCACCCTTCGGGCCGTATTGGTTCTTCTTGAATTCAAGCTCGCGTAGGTCCTCGTCTGGCTGCGCACCGTCACTGGCCTTAACGCCCTTGAGGTACTGACGGAAGCGAACGGCGCCATGCCAGGCTGTTGACCCCGACAATCCAGAACCCGAGTTTATCCCTTGCAGGCTTGGATGGCTCAGGATCGTGACAGATCCATCCGCAACCATGGCCAACGCCTGCATGTGCATCGCGAATGCGTATACCTGAACCCGGTCAATCTCGTTGCCCGCGAAGGCGCGGGACAGGGTATCGACTGAGATGTTTTTCGGCTTGATGTCACCTGCGGCCTCAAAGATTTGTCGGTAAAGGGCAGTAACTTCGACATTGCCGCCCTTGGTTGCGGAACAGAGCGTGGCGTCCTTGCCCAGGAGCGGCAGCACATGCAGCCCTCCATCGATCAGCGACTCGAACGTGACGCCGTAATGGTTGGCAATTGCCGCAAGGCGGATATGAATCTCTTGCTCGTCGTCCTCGGCACCCAGATAGAACGCCGGTCCCGGCTCCGGCATTGAGCCGAGCCAGTCTTTGCCTGCGACGTGAGCAACATCCTTCATAAGTTCGATGATGCTCTTGCCTGTGCCCCCCTCGCCCGAGAAAAGCCCTGCCTGTCTCAGCGGGACTCGATCCCTGATCGCCCATTTCCGCTCTGGTACCGACGCTTGATCCCAGGCCGTCATGTCGAGCCATTTCAGTGGCTCCTGTTTCGGTGGCAAAATAGTCTCGATCTTTTCCCCAACCACGCGGATGTTCATGCCGCGTCCTCCGTAGCTTTGGAGGGCGACAGATCGCGGCCATCCCGATCAGCAATCAGGTTGAGAAAATCATTCCAGTCTCCACACTGATCCGGTGGAGATCGCAGCCAAACCTCTCGGCCCGCATTCGCATGCGTCTGTGCGGCCCGTCGTGCGGCGGCTCGGCCTGGTTCATCATTGTCAGCAAAGATATGAACTTGCTCGACCTCGGGAGGCAGCTCGACACTATGCAGTCGAGAGGCGCCCAATGATGCCCAGACCGGCATCCCGGTCATTTGCATCGCGGACAGTGCCGTCTCAACACCTTCGGCGAGACCCATGATGCGGGCCGGTGCCCCCAATCGAACAGCCCCCGCACCGAGATTGCCAGTCGTCAGCCGCCTGGGTGAGGCCTTCTCACCATCGCGAGTCAGCCAAGTTTGTTGAATGGCAATGACCTTGCCGTCTGGAGCCTGCACTCCGGCCACCATGGAACGGCGGTCAAGCCTGCAGCGAATCATCGCCGGTCGCAGGTAGATGCCGCGACGGTTCAAGTATTCATCGACGGGCGTTTCATGAGCCTCGACGGTGGCCTGCCAGATAGTCAGGGCACCAATATCGGGACTGGTTTCGACAAGGCGCAGAGTTGAGGGTGTCTCAATTGAGGTACCCTCGCGCGATGGCATCCGGGGCGGGCTGCTCGATTGACCGCCCTCCGCTAATCCCCGCCGCTTCAGCTCATCAAGCACGTCGGCGAAGTCGCAACCCGCAAAGCAGCGAAGCAGGAGCCGTCCATCGTCGCCGTCGCTGACAGAGAGTGAGGGAGAGCGGTCGCCGCGTCCCTTGCCGTGGTTGAGACAGGGGCAGCTAACCAGCCATCCGTTCCCGTTGCGCCGACCTTTCAGCGCAATTCCAATCCGCTGCGCGTTCATCGCGATCCTCCGCAGGATGCGAGGACGCAGACGAACGGGAACGAGAAAGGCAGCAGCGCCGCAATGAACGCTTGAACGTCCACCGGGATTATGTATTTTCGCTGTTGTTCTGAAGGTGCGATCTCCGGGGCTGCCTTTGCCGAGGCGGCCCTTTCGCTTGATGGGTCAGGCGGCCTCGTCATGACGCCTCCCATCACTAGCGAACATCTCGCAGCTCTCGGCGCCACCAATCTGTTGAGTGAGCGGCGCGTCGATCCGCTCCGGCAACGCGGCCAGGACGGCGGCGGCAGACGGGTCAATGACGCCGGCGTGCTCCCTGCAGCAACGCACGAGCGCTTCCCGGGTCCTACAGAAGCTCCGACCCTTCCAACTCGATGTGGGATAGGTTTCTGCGCTGGCGCGGTACTGAAGAATCCACTGGATACGGTGCTGGCACTCGATCACGCGCCACCGAAGATTCAATCGCGCGACGAAGCGGCCATAGTTGTCGGCAGATTCGCTCATACCGGCACCTCCGTCGAACAGCCAGTGAACAAAGTCCACGGATTTTCCACGGATTGGATGCGCGTGTTTGCGTATCGTTCTGTTATCAGTTGCCGGGTGAGCGATTTGAGTCGGCGATAAAAGCCCAATAAACAAGGGCTTTTATGGTGGGCGCAATAGGGATTGAACCTATGACCTCTCCCGTGTGAAGGGAACGCTCTCCCGCTGAGCTATGCGCCCTGGATTTCGTGCGCGATGCCGAGCCGATGGATTGGCTGGATCGGACAAGCACAGTTCCAGAACCCGCGATTTACGAAGGGCGCACCCATCGTGTCAAGCTTTACCGACCACGATCGCGCTTTACCTTGACCCCCGGTCATTCCGGTCCGCGTTTGCGGTGGGGATCGTATTTCGAGAGCACGTCCTTGAGATAGTCCCGGCTTTTCCATTCCGGCGCCGGCGGCTCGTAGCCGGGTCGGGGAACGAACGCATTTTCCGGCACGCCTGCGGAAGCGCCGATGAGGTCCGGAATGTAGCGCGGGCAGTTCGGAAAAATCTCGCATTTGACGCGCACGACGAGTTTTGCGCCGTGATGTCGGCCAAGCGTTTCCGCGCTGTCGTCGATCGTGGCCTTGCCGCGGATGCGCGTGCGAGACGACTTGCCGTCGAAGCGCACGAACAACAGCCCGATATTCGGGTTGCGGTGAATGTTGCCGAGCGTGCGGTACATGTTGTTGCCGTCATATTCGGGGTATTCGAGCGTATCGGGTCCGGTGATCCTGACAAAGCCGGGATCGCCCGAGCGCATCGAACAATCGACATTGTCCCGATAGCTGGTCGCGATGAAAAAGAATCGCGCCTCTTCGATCAGCTTGCGGTCCTGCTCCCAGAACTCGAAATGCAGGCGATGTTTTTCCAGGCCGTCGGCGACACGGCGGCCGTCGAAGCGGTCCTGCAGCTCGCGCATGCCGTCGTGGTAGAAGGGGGCGCGGTCGATCGGGTCGGTCATCGGAGCCTCAAGGCTGATTTGTCCGCTTGTCCAGCTTCATAGCAGAGCGCCGAGAGAGGTGCGACGGGCCGGTTGCGCGCGGTTCGTCGCACCGGAAGGATCAAAATTGCCCCTTTCGGTCATGCGCGCAAAAACCGATTTGCGCAAGCCGATCAAGCTGTTTCTACCTGTCCAGTCCCTTTGCGAAAAAGATTTTCCTTCGCGCCTTACCCAAATCACTCCGGATTCCTTCGCCGTCTCGGCCCATCGGAGGGGCGTATCGCGATCGTCACGGACGTCGGGCGCGGGATGCGATGGACGCTTTAGGCGTGCAAGACGAACGCGCGTAAAGCGGACGGCGAAGTCGTGTGGTACCAGTGCCGCCGATTTGAAGTTCCTGCTGCGGCAGGGCGCAGGTGTGTCTTGAATCGCGGCGTCATTCCGGGGCGCGCTGAAAGCGCGAACCCGGAATCTCGAGATTCCGGGTCTGGTCCTTCGGACCATCCCGGAATGACGGAGAGAATCGAGCATTGCAAATTCTGGGTCGCTTCGCTTTCGCTCGCGATGTCGCCAATTCTTCGAGCCCAGCTATCTCGCTCACGCCCCCTGCTGGCGGGCGCGGGAGGCGTGCGATTGCAGCGCGCGGATGCGCTCGGCCAGCGTTCCGCCGCCCTCGGGCACGTTGCCGTTGGCGGCGCCGTTCACCGTGGTGCCGTTGGATGGCTTCGCCGGCTCTGCCGCCAGCAGCGCCTCGATCGGCGAGTTCGGCCCCTCGAGCTGCATCGCAAGCTTGGCGACTTCGGCGGCGATGTCGTTGATGCGCTCGCGCAGCAGCGCGTTCTCCATGCGCTCGGTCGCCCACGCGCTTTCCGCCTGCTGCTGGATCGCGTTGATGTCGCGTTGCAGCCTGGTGCGTTCGTCGCGCGCTACGCGAAGCTGTTCCTCGACCACGGCCTTCTCGGTTTTCAGCTTCTCCAGCATAGGCCACGAGCCACTGGAGGTCTGGGCGAGTTCGTCGCGCAATTCCTTGATCGTGCGGTCGGCGGCTTCCCTCGCCTGGCGCAACTGGTTGGTCTCGTAGTCGCGTTCGGCGAGCAACTTGCCTTGCGTCGCCAGCCGCGTTTCGAGATCGTTGATGCGGTTGGAAAGCAATTCGGCTTCCCTGACTTGTGCGACCAGCTGACGATCGAGATCGGTGACGCGCTGGCTCAGATTTTCCACCCGGCCGCGCGCCTCGGTGAGGTCGCGCGTCGCAGCCTCGGATTGGCCGCGCTCCTGTTCGAGCCGCGTTTGCGTGGCGGCAAATTCCTTTTCGGCCTCGCCGACACGGCCCCTGAGCCCGGCGACCTGGGCGTTGAGCGCCGCCGTCTCGACCTTGCGGCTCTCCGCCATCACCGAACGGTCGGTCAGGTCGGAGTTGAGCTTGGCAAGCTCGGCCTGCTTGTCGGCCAGTGCCCGCTCTGCCTGGCGCAGCGCTTCGGTCTTGGTGGTGAATTCCTCTTCGGTAGCGCGCTGCTGCTCCTTCATCGCCTTCTCGCGCGCCTCCAGCGAAAAGATCGTGGCGTTCTTCTCGCCCAGCTCGAGCTTCATGCGATTGATCGCGTCGGTCTTCTTGCCGAGTTCGGCGAGCTGGCTGGTGGTCTGGTGCTTGAGCTTGTCGACGCTCATCTCCAGCCGCCGCGCCGACATGGCGAATTCCGCGCGAAGCTGGTCCTTGTCGGCCTGGATTTCCGCCATCGACAGCGGGGTTGCCGCTTCCATCCGTCTCGTGGTCAGCCGCACCGCGCGATTATGCACGAGCGGCAGGATCATCAGACCGAGCAGCATCGCGAGCAGAAAACCGATCGCCAGATACATGATCGGCTCGATCATGGACGGTCACTCCTGAAAAAAAAGCGTGTTGATTTCACAATGCCTGCGGGACCGAGAAAAGGCCAGTCCCATGCCTTCGTTAACGATTGGCGGGATCAAAACGATCCCAATTCAAAAAGGCCGCTCGGCGGAACCGTCGAGAACTCAGAACGGATTCCACGTCGCCTGCGGCGTGTATTTCAGGTAGCCGATATTGGCGCCGAGCCGCAGCCCAAGACCGGAGCGGATCGGCACCAGCACGATGTTGTTCGCGGTCAACGCCGTCATGCCGAAGCCGCCGATGATGTAGGCCGAGCCGTCGATGCCGGCGAAGCGCTGATAGATCGCCGCGGTCGCCGGGAGGTTGTAGACCAGCGTCATGGTGCGCGCGCCGTCGCCGCCCCAGTCGAAGCCGACCGACGGTCCCTGCCAATAGACCCGGAGGTCGCCGGCATTCTTGGTGTAGAGCGTGCCCTCGCCATACCGTAGTCCGGCCACGAAGGCGCCGGAGCCTTCTTCGCCCAGCACATAGCCGTTCGGCAGGCCCCATTGGCTGACCGCCTTTTCGATGATCGAGGCGAGCCCGCGCGAGACATTGCCGAAGAAGCGGTGGCCGGCGCCGACCAGCTCGTCGGGGCCATAAAATTCCGGTCCGGGGGCGCGCTGCGGCGGCGGCAGGGGTGTTCCTGGCACCTGCTGGGGCGGCGGCATGTCGGGGGGCGGAGGCGGCGCCTGCTGGGCGGACACCGGTCCAGCCGACCACAGCAGCGCCGCGAGCAGCGCCGCAGCGAGGCGTGAAGCAAAATTCATGAAAGAAT
>NZ_DATMLW010000151.1:0-32790 GCF_035570375.1 Bradyrhizobium sp.
CCAGGCAGAGAAATTATCCGACTGTGACGGCGGCATGGCGAGGTATTGGCCGCATGTGATCTTGCCCATATCGATTGTTAGCTGCGCATTCGCAACGACTGGAAGCATCGAGATGGCAAACGTCAGACCGATAAATCTGCATCTCATTGTGGTCGTCCTTGATGCTGGGTCTAGCCGGGATTTGGAGACGGCTGCCGCAAGGTCGCAAGGAAAACGGAGTCTCGCGCCGCTCATGTTGATCTAGATCAACGGGAGGTCCGCTTTGAGTCATGGATGGAGCTGCACGGCCGTATGGGTTTTCAGCACGTCCGGCTTCGGGTTGTTGAAGCCGTGAACCGCAACAAACCTCAAGGCACCGATTGGCCCACGGCAAGAAAATCCCCGATCGCGTCGAGGAACACGTCCGGTGCCTGTAGCTGCGGAACGTGCGCGCAGCCCGAAATGATTTCAAGCCGCGCGTCCGGCAGCATTTGTGCCAATTCAACCGACATCGTCGGCGGCGTCGCCTCGTCATGCTCGCCGACCAAGACCAGCACCGGCACCTTGACCCTCCAAAGCTCAGCCCGAAGGTCGAGCTCGGCCAAGGCTGCGCAGGCGTCCTGCAGAACTTTTGTGTCGGTGTTCAGGAAGGCCTCCCGGCGATCGCGCATCAGCTCGGGGTGGGCCGCCTGAAACTCCGGCGCAAACAACCGCCGCATCGCCACATCGGTGATCGCCGACAGCCCCTTGGCCTTCGCGGCCGCTGCCATGTTGCTGAACGCCTCGCGCCCGCTCTGCGAGAACGCAGCCCCGCAATCGGCGAGCACGAGTTTGTCGGCGATGGCAGGATGACGGATCGCCATCTGCAGCGCCACGAACCCGCCATAGCCGTTGCCGAGCACAATCGTCTCGCGGCCTGCGGCCGCATCCTTCACCGCTTCCGCCATGCGGTCGGCAACCGCGGCAAGACCGCCGCCGACCGCCTTCGAGCGGCCGAAGCCGGGCAGTTCCGGAACGACCACGTGATGGGAGCGCGCAAGTCGTGGTGCGATTGCATCGAAGCTTGCTCGGTCCGACAACAGCGAGTGAAACAGGAACAACGCCGGCGCCTGGCTTGAACCCGGGCCGAGTTCTAAAGCGTTCACCGTGCCGTTGGCGAAAAGGCGGTCCATGCCACTTATCATCCTGCCGCGTCAGTCAAAGGCGCCTCTCGACGAGACGGTCCGATTGATAAATCAAAATCCGCATCTTTCAAGCCATTCGCGACTTGACGCGATATTTTACGGCTGCGACATTGCCGGCGAATTTTTCCGGAAAATTCTCGTGCTTTTACGCAGTAAAGACGCGTGCTGCCGCCGCCGGGGTGCAATGCCGTGGACAAGGAGGGACGCATGAACGTTCCAGCAAAGCCCCATTGCATCGAGGTCGAGATTCACGGCAATTTCGTCGACGGGCGCGAGGTCGAGGCAGGCGGCGAGATGCTGGACGTGCACAATCCGGCAACCGGCGAGGTGATCGCAAAAATTCCGAACTCGACGCAGGAGGATGTCGACCGCGCGATGAAAAGCGCGCGGCTAGCCTTCGAGGGCCGGGTCTGGGGCGGCATGGACATCCGCGCCCGCGCCAAACTCGTCAACCAGCTGGCGGACGCGTTCGAGGCCAATCTCGAAAGCCTCTATCGGCTGGAGACCCTCAACAATGGCCGCCCCGTCAACGAGACGCGGGCGCAGCTTTCGAGGCTGCCGGATTTTTTCCGCTACTTCGCAGGCCTTGCGCTGGCGCGGCGCGATGCCGTCATTCCCGTCGAAGGCAGTTACCTGAACTACACGCTGCGCACGCCGATCGGGATCGTCGCCAACTGCACGCCCTTCAATCACCCGCTGATGATCATGTGCAAATCGCTGGCGGCCGTTCTGGCGAGCGGATGCGTGACCTTGGTCAAGCCCTCGGAATATACGCCGCTGACGACGTTGCGACTGGCGAAAATCTTCACCGAGGCTGGCCTGCCGCCGGGCGTATTCAACGTGGTGCTGGGCCTGGGCCAGACCACAGGGAGGTTATTGGCCGAGCATGGTGACATCGACAAGCTGGTCTTGACCGGCGGCACCGAAGCCGGCCGCATCGCCGGAAGTGCGGCCGCCAGAGCGTTCGCGCATCAGACCATGGAGCTCGGCGGCAAGACCCCGGTGATGGTGTTCGACGATTTCGACGTCGACCAGGCGGTGAATTATGCGGCGTTCGGCGCCTTCATCGGCGCAGGGCAAACCTGCGTCTGCGCCTCGCGCCACATCGTGCAGGCCTCGATCTATGACGAGTTCGTCGAAAAGCTGAAGGCAAAGACGGAAAGGATTCGGATCGGCGATCCCTTCGATTCGCAAACCCAGCTCGGTCCGGTGATCTCGGCACGCCAGCGCGACCGCGTCCTGTCCTATTGCAACTTCGGCCGCGACGAGGGCGCGCGGCTGGTGACGGGCGGCTTTCGCGCCAACGTGCCCGGCCACGACAATGGCTATTTCGTGCAGCCGACCGTGTTTGCCGACGTCAAATCCGACATGCGCATTTTCCAGGAAGAAGTGTTCGGACCCTTCACCTCGATCACGCCGTTCACCGACGAGGCGGACGCGTTGCGGCTTGCCAATGACTCCCCGTTCGGCTTGGCGGCGGCGATCCGCACCCGCGACGTCGGGCGCGCCCACCGTGTCGCAGCCGCAGTGAAGGCCGGCATCGTCTGGGTCAACGACCATCACCGGCTCGATCCGGCCTCGCCCTGGGGCGGCGTCGATGATTCCGGCGTCGGGCGCGAATTCGGCACCGAGAGTTTTGACGATCATTTCAATGTCAAGAGCGTGATGGTCGCGACCAATCCGATAGCCTTCGACTGGTACCGCGACACGGCGGCGCAGCGACGGCTGAACTGAACAAAAACGACAAGCAGCCAAGCCAAAAAAACACGGCGGCCCGCATTTTGATATCAGAGGGGGAAATTTCAGATGACTGCCACCGTAAACGCCGGCGCGCGTCTCGACCGCTTGCCGATCTCATCGTTTCACTATCGGATTTTCTGGCTGGTCGGTGCCGGGATGTTTTTCGATGGATACGATCTCTATGTCGCCGGCGGCGTGCTGGCCTCGACCGTGCAGAGCAAGTTCTCCACCGTTCCGCAGAATCTGCAGTTCATCTCGCTGACCTTTGTCGGCATGACGCTGGGCGCGCTGATCACCGGATTTGTCGGCGACAAGTTCGGCCGCCGCTTCACCTATCAGATCAATCTTCTGATCTTTGGGCTGGCCTCATTCGCAGCCGCCTTCGCGCAGGACATGACCCAGCTCATCGCCTGCCGGTTCGTGCAGGGACTTGGGTTAGGGGCCGAAATCGTGGTCGGCTATTCGACGCTCACCGAATTCGTGCCGCCGAAAACGCGCGGGCGCTGGCTGTCGATGATGGCGTTCCTCGTGGTCTCCGGATTTCCGGCTACCGCCCTGCTCGGCTATCTGATCATCCCGAACTTCGGCTGGCGGCCGATGTTCATCATCGCAGGCGCAGGTTCGCTTGTCGTCTGGTATCTGCGCAAGAACTTGCCGGAATCGCCGCGCTGGCTTGAATCTCAAGGCCGCACGAATGAGGCCGAATCGTTGATGCAGGCAATCGAAACCGAAGCCGCAGGCGGCAGGGCGCTGCCGCCGGTCGTGGTTCCCGCGCCCGTGCCGCAGGTTGCGGCGGCCGACTTGCTCAGGCCGCCGCTGTTGCAGCGCCTGGTCGTCGGCTGCTGGGTGTTGATCACGATCAACACCCTGATCTTCGGCTTCGTGATCTTTTTGCCGCAGTTCTTCCTGCGTCAGGGCCTCACCATTACCAATTCGCTCGCCTATACGCTCGTGCTCTCGGCCGCTTCGCTCGTCGGCTGCGCGCTCGGCGCCTACTTGTCCGATGCGATCGGACGGCGCATGAGCATCATCGGCGCCTCGATCGTCACCATCCTGTCCGGCTACGCCTATGCCCGTGCCAACGCGGCTTCCGATCCTGCGATCGTGCTCACGGTCGGATTCATCCTGATCGTCGCCATCTATGTGCAGACCGCGATTTTGTTCGGGGTCTACACACCGGAACTGTTCCCGACCGAGATGAGGTTGCGGGCCAACGGCATTTGCAACACCTTCGGACGCGGCGCGACCGTGGTCTCGCCCTTCATCATCGGCGCGCTGATGGCAAACTACAATTTGCCCGGCGTGGTCTGGCTGATGATCGGACTCGTGCTCGTGCAAATCGCGGTGGTGTGGACCTGGGGCGTCGAACCCCGCAATCGCGGCCTCGAGGATGTCGCCGCGAAGGCGTGAGCCAGGTCATCTAGGGTCGTCATTCCGGGGCGATGCGAAGCATCGAACCCGGAATCTCGAGATTCCGGGTCTGGTCCTTCGGACCATCCCGGAATGACTTCGTCGACACCCTACGCGTTCTTCAGCGCGACGCGGAATTCGGCCTCGGTCCTGGACTTGACCTCGTCGAGCGTGACGCCCTCGGCAAGCTCGATCAGCGCCATGCCGTCGTTGCCGTGCTTGTCGATGGTGAAGACCGCAAGATCGGTGACCACCATGTCCACCACCCGCTCGCCAGTCAGCGGCAGGGTGCACTTCTTCAGGAGTTTTGCACCGTCCTTGGCGGAATGCTCCATCACCACCACGACGCGCTTGACGCCAGCGACCAGATCCATCGCGCCGCCCATGCCCTTGACCATCTTGCCGGGGATCATCCAGTTGGCGAGATCGCCGTTCTGCGCCACCTGCATCGCGCCGAGGATCGAAAGGTCCATGTGGCCGCCGCGGATCATGCCGAACGAATCGGCCGAGGAGAAATAGCTGGTCGACGGCAATTCGCTCACCGTCTGCTTGCCGGCGTTGATGAGATCGGGATCTTCCTCGCCCTCGTAGGGGAACGGCCCCATCCCGAGCATGCCGTTCTCGCTCTGCAGCTGAACGTGCACGCCTTCGGGAATATAGTTGGAGACCAGCGTCGGAATACCGATGCCGAGATTGACATAGTAGCCGTCGCGCAACTCCTTCGCGGCACGCGCGGCCATCTGTTCGCGGGTCCAGGCCATCAGACTTCTGCTCCTGTTGCGTTCGCCGCAGGACGCGGCCTTGTGTTGCGGAATTCGATGCGTTTCTTGGCGGTGCCGACCTGGACGATGCGCGACACGAAGATACCCGGCGTGTGGATGTGATCCGGATTGATCTGGCCCACCGGCACCAGGTTTTCGACCTCGGCGACCGTGATCTTGGCGGCGGTCGCCATCATCGGATTGAAGTTCCGCGCGGTCTTGCGATAAACGAGGTTCCCTTCGGTGTCGCCCAACCAGGCGTGAACGATGGCGAGATCGGCAAACAGGCCGCGTTCCATCAGGTATTTCTCGCCGTCGAATTCCCGCACTTCCTTGCCTTCGGCAATCAGGGTGCCGACCCCGGTCTTGGTGAAGAAGGCCGGAATGCCGGCGCCACCGGCGCGAATGCGCTCAGCCAGCGTTCCCTGCGGGTTGAATTCGAGTTCCAGTTCGCCCGCGAGGTATTGCTGGGCGAACAACTTGTTCTCCCCGACATAGGAGGAGATCATCTTCTTGATCTGCCGCGTCTCGAGCAGCCGGCTCAGCCCGATGCCGTCGACGCCGGCGTTGTTGGAGACCACGGTCAGATTCTTCACGCCGGAATCGCGGATCGCGTCCGACAGGGTCTCGGCAATACCGCAAAGGCCGAAGCCGCCGGACATGATCATCATGCCGTCCTTGAGAAGGCCGTCGAGTGCCGATTTGGCGTCGGGATATACCTTGTTCATGAAATCTGACCTGATGGAGGGAGTGCTGACCCAAACTTTCGGCGGAGTATTAGGCGAAATGTTCGCAATGCGTCAATGACGGGAGATTTGGGCTTTCGGTCACCTCTCCCCGCGCGCGGGGAGAGGTCGGATCGCCGGCACGGGCGATCCGGGTGAGGGGGGACTCTTCACGCATTCGGTATCGCGGAGACTCCCCCTCACCCCGGCCCTCTCCCCGCAAGCGGGTTGAGGGAGCAGGGCGGTTCCCCGGCGGCCTTGAAAGCGTCAAGAAAACACTTCAGGTTGCGGAACTTGGCCGGGGTTTCATACCCTGCCTTTACCCTGCCTTTGTTTTCGGGCGGCTTGGACGTTCGATCTCGCAGGCTGAACAGGTTCAACCAGACCAGGATATGTCATTGACGATGGCCCAGGGAATAAGGCGCCTCGGGATGCCGATCGCGGCGTTTCTCGGCGTGGTACTGATCGGCCTGTTCGCGACGACCTGGCTGCTCAATCGGGACGCCCTTCGCGCGGCGGTTGAGGCGCAAATCCGCGCCGTGACCGGCCTCGACCTCGTGGTGAAAGGCAGCGCCGACATTTCGATCTTTCCGGGCAGCTATATCTCCTTTCACGACGTCGGCCTGAAGGGCGGCGGCACCGAGGAGCCGGCGCTTGCCGTCGACGTGCTGACGGCGAATTTGCGCCTGCTGCCGCTCCTGCTCCAGCGCTTCGAGATCGCCGATCTGATGCTGCTGCGCCCGCACATCAACGTGGTCCGCACCGCCGATGGCGAGAGCAACTGGACGCCGTTCATCGGCACGATTGCGCGCACCATGAAGCCCGGCGCCGACAATCAAGTGTCGTTTTCGGAAATCAGGATCCAGGACGGCACGCTCGCCTACGAGGACCTCGGCCGCCAGCTGACCGAGAAGCTCGACGATATCGATCTTTCGCTGGCCTGGCCCTCGATCTCACGCTCGTTCGCGGCCACCGGGCAATTCGACTGGCGCGGCGAGCGCGTCGACGGCAGTATCTCGATTTCCGACTTCATCGCCGCGCTTTCGGGCGACCGTTCGGGGCTGAAGGCGCGACTCGCCAGCGCGCCGATGAAACTCGCCTTCGACGGCACCGTGGCCAATCGAACCAGCATGATGATGGAAGGCACGCTGACGGTCGATTCGACGTCGTTGCGCAACGCGCTGCGCTGGACCGGGCAGGCGCCGCCGGGCCGCGGCGGATTCGGCCGCTTCGCGCTGAAGGCGCGCGCCAACGCGGTGGGAGCATCGATCGCGCTCACCAACGTCAATGTCGAACTCGACGGCAACTTCGCCGAAGGCGTGATGACCTATTCCAACAGCGGCCGCCAGTCGGTGCAGGCAACGCTAGCCGCCGACACGCTCGACTTCACGCCTTACGTCTCGACCTTCCGCCTGCTCGCGGGCGGTCACGACTGGAACAGGCAGCTGTTTGACCTCAATTCGCTCTCGACAACCGACCTCGACATGCGCCTGTCGGCGGCACGGGTGACCGTTGGCCCCTCAAAACTCGGACGAACCGCGATCGGCGCCAATTTGCGCAATGGCGCGCTGGCCTTGAGCATCGGCGAGGCGCAGGTCTATGGCGGCATCGCCAAGGGCTCGTTCGGACTGGCGCGGCTCGACACGGTGGCCGACGTGAAGGCCCAGTTCGAGTTCACCGACGTCGATCTGCAATCTTTCTTCAGCGAACTGTTCGGCATCAACAAGCTTTCGGGACGCGGCAATCTCAACGTTTCGCTGGCGGCGTCCGGCTCGAGCCCGTTTGCGCTCGCGCAATCGCTCGACGGCACGGCCTCGCTCACCGGTCACGACGGTGCGATTTCCGGCTTCAACATCGAGCAGTTGCTCAAGCGCCTCGAGCGGCGTCCGCTGTCCGGCGGCGGCAACTTCCGCTCGGGCACCTCGCCGTACGACAATCTCACCGTCGCGGTGAAATTTGCCGACGGCATCGCCACTACCGAGGACGTCCGCATCGAAGGACCCACGGCGCGGGTGGTGCTGACCGGCACCGCTTCGGTGCCGGCGCGCGAGTTCGACATGAAGGGCGTTGCGAGTCTCACTTCGAACGCGAATGCCGCGCCCGGTTTCGACCTGCCGTTCGTGGTGCAGGGGCCGTGGGACGATCCCTTGATCTTTCCCGATCCGGAGAGCCTGATCCGGCGTTCGCCGGCAAGCGCCCCGCTGTTGGATGCGGTCAAGGACCGCAAGACCCGCGACGCCGTGCGCTCGGTGCTCGAGCGCTTTACCGGCGGCGGACAAAAGGCGCCGGATGCGCCAGTGCCGATTCCGCCGGCCGCGGTGGACGCGAAGCCGAATTGAGCAACAAATAATTTGCGTGTTTCGTAAGCACTGGGCCGACTGTGCACCGATGAGCACTCCAGTGCGGCGAATTTGAAGTTCCTATCGGTATTGCGGCAAGTTCGTGATGGGAACTTCAAATTCAAAGCCGCTACTCAAATCAACAAGTAGGCCAGAGCTCCTTTGATTCCGAAGTTCGCATCAGAGGGCGCCGCGATTGCTTGCGAACTTCGGAATCGGAGCTCTAGTGGCGGCATTTGTTGCCGATCAGGGGTTGAGCTCGCCGTCAAGCACTCGTGTCAAAAATTTGTGCGTAGTAAGCTGATGGAAGCTGGACGCAAGAGCCAGCACCACATGGGAGTAGAACATGCTCAGGAATGTCAGGCTTGCCGCTACCTATTTCGCCTCCGTCTCGGTTCTGGCGCTTGTCGCCGCCACCACGAACACGCCCGCTCTGGCTGGCGACGAGGGTGTTATTCACACCCATTATGATGGCGTCACCAATGACCTCCTGACGGCTGGGCTTGGCAAGTCCGGGCTGGGCTCTGCGACACCGCCTTCCTTTGCCGATCCGCTTCACCCAACGGCCGAGGAACTGCGCCGGCTCGCGATCTACAACAATTACCGCGCTCTCGTCGATCCGACGCCGGGCGGCGGGTTTGGCACGCTTTACGGGCCGAACGTCACGGCCAACGGCACGGTGACGACGAGCGAGGGCCTGATTGCGGGCGATGAATACATCGCGTTCCACAAAGGCGGGGGCGGGCGCACCCGCGTGACCATGATGGTGCAGGTGCCCGACAGCTTCTCGAGCTGCATCATTACCGCGCCTTCGTCCGGTTCGCGCGGTGTCTACGGCGCGATCGCGACCGCGGGCGAATGGGGCCTCAAGCATGGCTGCGTGGTCGCCTACACCGACAAGGGCACCGGCACCGGGGCGGATGATCTGCAGAACAATACCGTCGACCTGATCCGCGGCGAGCGCGCTGACGCAGCGCAGGCTGGCGACGACTCGAACTTCACGGCGGCGATCTCGGATGGCGAGCGGGCGGCCTTCAACACCGCAACGCCCAATCGCTTCGCCTTCAAGCACGCCCACTCGCAGCAAAACCCCGAAAAGGACTGGGGCCAGAATGTGCTGCGCTCGATCAAGTTTGCCTTCGAGGTGCTCAACGAGAAATTCAGAGGCCAGGGCGTCGCGTTCGACAAGCGCAACACCATCGTGATCGCCTCCAGCGTGTCGAACGGCGGCGGTGCGTCTGCGCGCGCCGTAGAGCAGGACGACGAGCATTTGATCGACGGCCTTGCGGTTGGGGAGCCGAACGTCAATCCGAAATTCACGTCGAAATTCACGATTGTACAGCCCAGCGGCCAGACGTTTGCCGCGCACAGCCGGCCGCTGATCGATTACACCACCCTCATCGACGTCTTTCAGGGTTGCGCCAGTGCCGCGCCCGCCAACGCGGCAGCACCGCTCAACCTTGCACCAAGCCTGGCGCGGTGCGCGAGCCTCCATGCCGCGGGCCTGCTCACCTCGACCACAGCAACCGATCAGGCCAATGAGGCGCAGAAGATCCTCAATGATTTCGGCATCCAGCCGGAGCAGAATGTCGTGGCGCCGGGTTACTGGTTCGCTTTCGTGCACCAGGCGATCTCGGTGACGTATGCCAATGCCTACAGCCGCTCCAGCGTGCTCGATAATCTCTGCAACTTCAGTTTTGGCGCAACCAATGCGTCCGGCGCGCCAATTGCCCTTGCCGCAGCAGGCGAGGCCCAGATCTTCGGCTCGAGCAACGGCATTCCGCCGACCAGCGGCGTCAATCTGATCAACAATGCCGTGCCGGGGGGACCTAAGGAAGATCGCGCCTCGACGGCCGATCAAAACCTGGCGGGTGCGCTCTGCCTGCGCTCGCTCGCGCTCGGGCGTGACGCGGCTACCGGCGCTGCGCTGAATAAAGCGGAGGCGAAGGAGGCCGAGCAGATCGAGGAAAGCGTCGAGGAAATCACCGCCTCGGGCAATTTGCATCAAATTCCCTCGATCTTTGTCGCCGGGCGGAACGACGCGATTTTGCCGCTGAATTTCGCCGCGCGTGCCTATTTCGGGCTGAACAACATCGTCGAGGGCTCGCAAAGTCCGCTGCATTATTACGAGGTGACCAACGCCCAGCACCTCGACAGCTTCAATCAATTCCACGGCTACAATGCGCTGCTCGTTCCGCTGCATCGTTATTTCATCCAGGCGATGGATTTGATGTTCGACCACTTAAGGAACGGTCGCGCGCTGCCGCCGAGCCAGGTCGTGCATACGACGCCCCGGGGAGCGGGCGCGCCGCCGATCACGCTTGCCAACGTGCCGCCGATCGCCGACGCCCCGGCGCCGAATGTGCAGATCACCTTCGCTGGCGGGCAGGTGAGGATCCCGAACTGAGGGAATTCCGCCCGTGCGTTGGTGACGGACCACACAGGAAGCGGTGTAGAAGAAGGGCGCCCGAATAGAACCGGGCGCCCTCGATCAACGTGTTGATCGCCGTTCATGCGACAATCATTGGCTTTGACTTGCCGCGACTACCTACGCATCATCGGAATTCGCGGAGCGGCGCCAGGTTTCCAATCGTGTTTCGACACTGCACACCGTGCTCCCCGCGCCGACGGCGCATAAGGCTGTAACTCCATTGAATAAAGTAGTCGGAAAAATCGGCCGCTGAGATTGGGGCTAACGGGCGTTTTGATTTGATGTCAGCTGTTTCAGGTATTCCTTTGGTACGTGTGCTGGATCCGATGGAGCGGATCTCGGAGACCTTGTTCGGCCTTGTCATGGTCCTCACCTTCATCTGCAGCCTCGGTGTCGCGACAGCGGGCAACATCAAGATTCAAACGATGCTGATCGGTGCGCTCGGCTGCAACCTGGCTTGGGGCATCGTTGACGGCGGTCTTTATTTGTTGGCTCGCATCAATGAGCGGGGAGGCAATATCCTGACGCTTCGCGCGATACGGCAGGCGCGGGATCCGGAAACAGCGAGACGCGTCATCGCCGACGCATTGCCGCCGGAATTGGCGTCGATCTTGCCCATGGAGCAACTGGAACTGATGCGGCAAAAATTGCAGCAATTGCCTGAGCCGTACCAGCGTCCCAGGCTGACGAAACGAGACTGGATCGGAGCATTGGGTCTTTGCTTGCTAAGCTTCCTTTCGACTTTCCCGGTTGTAATCCCGTTCATATTCCTGAGCGACGCCAAATTAGCGTTGCGCATCTCCTACGCGGTCGCCATCGTGATGCTTTTCTGCTGTGGTTACGCCTTCGGATATCACAGCGGGCTTCGGCCCTGGGCGGCGGGTCTTTCGATGGTCGCTATTGGTGGTGCGCTGGTCAGCGTCGCAGTTGCTCTTGGGGGATGAATAACAGTGCGAGAGAGAGGTCGTGCAACGGTTTGGCACGTATGCAGCGCCTCGATAATTATGCTCGCAAGCTTGTGGTTTGCGCCCGGCGGTTTGGCGCGCGCCCAAACCCTCGAAATCAGCCCGGGCGGCGCGATCGGCCTTGGCAATCGCGGCTGGTCTGCGGCCGATACGAACCACGCAACGTCTGGGAATGAGTTCGAATTTAGCGCCCGGACCGGGGTGGCATCAGACTACATCTATCGCGGGACGACGCTTTCCGATCACCAGCCCGCAGCCGGCGGTGCCCTTGAAGCAAGATTTGGCCCGGTATACGCCGGTACCACAGTGGCCACCGTTGCCTTGCCGACTGAGCCAGCCGCTGAGTTGACCGCTACTGGCGGCGTCCGCCCGAAGATCGCGAACATCGATTTCGATCTCGGCGTCACTTATTTCGCCTATCCCGGAGAGAGGCTTCCCGGCGAGACGCACGGCATCAACTATTGGGAAGCGGTAGTCCGCGGCGACAGGAGCATCGGCGAGTCGATCCGCATCGCCAGCGGCTACGCCTTTTCTCCAGATGTTTCGAACACCGGCGCCTGGAGTCAGTATTTGGCGGCCGGGTTGGGCTTCGAGTTGCCAAGTCGTTTGCTGCCGAAGAACCTCGGCGTGTCGTTCACGACTGCTGCCGGCTATTCCTGGTTCGGCCATCAGGCTCCAAATCTCGGCGGCTTCCCGTTACCCGCCTATCTCAATTGGCAGGCGGGCGTGACCTTCACCTACAAGGTCCTCAACCTCGATCTGCGCTACTACGACACCAATCTGTCGAAAGAAAACTGTTTTGTCTTTACCGGGGATCCAAACGCGCGACCGGGCGGCCGTGTCGATCCCATTACCAACCCGGCTGGCTTGGTCTCGAACTGGTGCGGTGCAACGTTTGTTGCCAAAGCCTGGTTTGCGTTTTAAGCGGCTTATCGCAGATGAGCCGAGACAGTCGACGTCCGCTTGCGTCACAAACCAGCGTAAACGGAACCTCTAAAGCGATTGCCCGCTCTGCCGAATCGCTTCGAGTTACTGGGGTATCCTTCTAGGAGTCAATCGACACACGCAAAAATTTCGGTGCGGTTGACACTAATCATTTTAGGAAACCAGGGGTTGCGCCCGCTTCAGACGACCCCAACTCCAATCGTTTAGAAGGGTCATCGTTTTGGGGAATCGCAATGGAAAAACTATTTCAGTATTCGCTGTTCGCTATATTTGAGCAAAGAAAAACGCTCGCGGTGCGAGAAGTCGAAAATCTAGAGCGCTCGATTCTCCGCGGCCCGACGCTCGAGGGACTATTGCAAGAGATAGCCGCGAAGCACGAACTTGATGTCGCACACTTCCAAGGTGAGGTTGTGGCGAAGAGGCGTATCGAGGAACGAGACGTGTCTGATGGCTTTGGTGGCCATCATCACGTCAAAGAGCCGTGGCTAGATGTCAGTGTCCCATTCGTTGGCGACGCTGACAGTTTCCGGATTGCTTCGTCTAATTGTAGCATTCCGGATCGCCGTGTGCGTATCGGTCAGAACCAATTGGTGATCTCAGTTCGTGACGATGATGGCGCTGACGCTGCCATCGAGACGTTTAAATCGATTGTAAGCGGAAATCTGCGGACGCTGCAGTCAGAAGCGCGGCAGATGAAGTCGCAACTCGAACAGGCAATCCGGCAAGCGGCGGATCGCCGAAGGGCTGAAGTCGACGCTCAGGATGAACGTGACAAGAGCCGTAGTTTCCGCGTCATCAACTGAGCGTCGACGCACGGCCGATAAGAACGCCAAATCGAGATTCATTCCAGAAGAGTGAGAGAACTAACTGGACAGCAAGGCTAGCCCGGTTAAGCGATATCCGCGATTTTCTCCAAGCCCGCATATCGCAGCGCTCATGCGGGCTACTTGCTGGATCAGGATGAGCTGACGAGGCCTGGCTGGCCGATCTCGAACAGCGTTTCGTCTACTCACTTACGGTCAGAGCGGCGCGGACGTGCGACCCGACTTCCCGCAAGCGAGGATGGCGACCGGATGAATTGCATCGGCTGCCGCCGGGTTTGGGGAAACAAAAAGGACTAGAAGTGGGAAACTTGCTATTCATTTTGATCCAATATTGGGTGGCCAAGGCAGCAGGAATTTTCGCTGTCCTTTTTCGCTCAAGGGAAATGGACTTACCCGAAATCGAGCGACGTTTTTTCAACTCGGACTACCACGCAAAACGATAATCAAAGCTCTACGCACGGCTATTGAAAGGGTTTTTGGTTCGAGACACTCCACAATTCTTATGAGGTCATCGGCGTTTCTATTCCTTGCAGCAATCGCGTGCCTCGTGACGCTGCAATTTGTATATGTGGGCACCGACCAACTTTTCGCCTTCCTGAAGAACGGACTTGCGATTGAGTTACGGCCTGACGAATACGATAGGTTTCGGAGCGCTGCAGGAAGCGCATTTGATCGCCTGCTAACACCAGATCATTTTTTTCATGCTAGTTATTTCGTTAATGTCACGGCAGCACTATTCATATTTGCGTATGGAGTTTTGTCTGCGTGCAGCGCCGTCGTTTTCGTGGGCCTGTATCGATTTGTCGCCTGGTTCTCGCAGGATAATCCAATCACCATTTCGCAGATTCTTTTCCGCCTATTTCGCTTGCTCGCCCTTATACTTGTGGCCGATGGAGTGTTTCTGATGATTTCCGTTGGTGCGCCGCTCTTGTTGAGCCGCATCATCGACATCCAACCGTTTCAACGGTCTGACGTGCAGAATATTGAGTGGGCGGACGGCTTCCACGACACGCTCATCTATAGTGTAGGGATATTTCGGAATCAGGTCGATGATAAGCCATATATTCAATACCAGTTTAGGTTGGGTGTCGGTCAGATCAAACCATCAGACATTGCGGTTACACCGGGAACGCCGCGACCTGTTTTGGACCAGCTGCTTGGCTCAGGCGGGCATTACCCCTTGTCTACTGACAAATTCTGTGTTGATGCGGGGGTAACCAACAGATTGGAATGCGGTCGTCGTCTAACCGACGAAGCGTTTGTACGCATTCGGAACGTGCCCATGGATGTCTGGCGTGGCTTTGCACGCCAAGTCTTTGAGCATGTGGGCAAGGCCGTTTGCCTAGACACCGACGTTATGCAGCGGGACATTTGGGGACGGAACCTTTCACCTAGCGTCCGATTTGCATTCATATTGTTTTTGCCGTTTTTAGTTACCACCGTGCTGGTGTGGTGGCTTGGAGCGCTGCTTGTTCCCATCTTGGGATGCCTGTACCTCTTGAACCGCTTCGTAGTGAGGGTCGGCAGGTGGCAAATTATCAGCTCTGAAACCGGCCTTAACTTGATGGCAAAGCACGGTTGGACGCTGCTCGCGTTGCCTTTGGTAATACTGCTCGCATTACTACAGTTAACTCGTAAGACGTACTGTGGGGGTTAGGAAGGGAGCTCGACGAATTCAACTAAATCAACGCGCGCCAAAACACGAATTTTTCCAACCCGATCAACCTGTTTCTACCTGTCCAGTCCTGTCCATAAAAATATTTCCCTTCGCGCTTCCCCCAAATCACATCCATGATTCGCCCATCCCGTCCCATACGAGGGGCGTTTCGCGATCGTCACGGACGTGAGGCGGGATGCGGTGGACGCCGATGGCACGCAAGGACGAAGCGCGCTGTCGCGGACGGCGAAGTCGTGTGGTCCTGACATCCCGACGCTGATGTCAAGCCTGTCGAGGTGATGATCTCGCGGGCGATGGTGGCAACAAAGCCCGGCTCACCAGGGAGAGCGCGAAGGAAACCGTTAAAACCAATCGCGTGCGGGAATGCCGGGTCGATCCGGTGGACCTGTGGTGACTTACTCGTGTGCTTTTGTTTTTCGCACGCGAGGCTGCGGGTGCATTGGACACCCGGCATTCCCCACGCCCTCCGGGGCGGAACTGTTGATGACAAAACTCGCGCGCATGCGACGAGATCGCAAAGCCGTGTCGCTAAATCTTGGCTGTTTGAAAATGGATTCGGCGCATCCACGTCTTGTTCCCTCCCCCCTTTGTGGGGGAGGGCCAGGGAGGGGGGTGGCCGCATCGGCACTGCTCGTGTGGAACGTTCATCGTGAAGGCACCACCACCCGTGTGGGCCCCTCTCCCCAACCCTCCCCCACAAGGGGGGAGGGAGCGCACCGCCGTTGTGGAGATAGCAACACTCCCAACTGAAGCCGGAAGACGAAATTATTTCGCTACCTGCGTGCGAAAAGATGCCGCTGGCTCGCCTCGAAACCCTGCGCTAGTGTTTCATCCAACCGGTTAAAAAAAGATCGGCGGGAACAGGGAGGAATGACGTGAAATCACGTGGAATGATCGGGCTTGCCGTCGCGCTCGCGGCGATGCTGTGCGCCACGATGCCGGCGCTCGCCCAGCAAAAAATCACCGTCTGGTTCGGCAAGGGCTTTTACAAATCCGAGGACGACGCGCTGCTCGAGGCGATCAAGAAATTCGAGGCCAAGACCGGCATCAAGGTCGAGCTGTCGCAATATGCGATCCAGGACATGATCCCGAAGACGGTCGCGGCGCTTGATTCCGGCAACGTGCCGGATGTCGCCTATTCCGACAGCTACGACGTGCAGGCACAGGGCAAATGGGCGTTCGAAGGCAAGCTCGAAGACCTTTCCGACATCCTGCTGCCGATGAAATCGGCATTCGCGCCGAACACGCTGGAGACCGCCAATCTCTATAACGACCAGACGAAGAAGAAGGCCTATTACGGCTTCCCGCTGAAGCAGCAGAGCATGCATGTGCAGATCTGGCAGGACATGCTGGAGCAGGCGGGCTTCAAGGTGAGCGACATCCCGGCCAAATGGGCGGACTACTGGTCGTTCTGGTGCGACAAGGTGCAGCCAGCCATTCGAAAAGCGACGGGCACGCGCATCTACGGCGTCGGCCAGCCGATGGGTGTGGAATCGACCGATTCGTTCCAGTCGTTCTACACCTTCATGGATGCCTACAACGTCAAGCTGGTCGATGACGACGGCAAGCTGCTGGTCGACGATCCCAAGGTTCGCGACGGCCTGATCCACGCACTGAAGGATTACACCGACACCTACATCAGGGGCTGCACGCCGCCCTCCTCCACCACCTGGAAGGATCCCGACAACAACGTCGCCTTCCACAACAGGACGATCGTGATGACGCACAACTTCACGATCTCGATCGCGGCGAAGTGGCTTGACGATGCCAACAACCCGGCGCTGACCCCCGAACAGCGCGCTGCCGGCAAGAAAGCGTACGAGGAGACCATCGTCACCGCCTCGTTCCCGAACAAGCCGGACGGCACGCCGATCAAGTACCGCTCCGACGTCAAGACCGGCCTGATCTTTGCGGTCGCGAAGAACAAGGCGCAGGGCAAGGAATTCGTCAAATTCCTGCTGCAGGAAGAAAATCTCCAGCCCTATGTCGAGGGCGCGTTGGGGCGCTGGTTCCCGGTGACGGTCGCCGGCCAGAGCAGCCCGTTCTGGCAGGCGGATCGCCATCGCAAGGCGGTCTACAACCAGTTCACGGGCGGCACGCAACCATTCGATTTCACGAAGAACTGGAAGTTCACGATCCTCAACAACGAGAACGTCTGGGCAAAGGCGATGAACCGCGTGGTCAGCGAGAAGGTGCCGGTCGACAAGGCGGTCGACGAGCTGATCGCCCGCATCAAGGAGGTGGCGGGGTAGCCTCCTATCCCTCCCCCGCGGAACGCGTGGGGAGGGTGGCCGTCGCGAAGCGACGGTCGGGTGGGGGCGTTAGCGTCATCAAGAAAGTTACAAAGATTGAGGAAGAACTTTAGAGGACCCCCACCCCGGCTCGCTTCCGCTCGCCGACCCTCCCCACAGGGGGGAGGGAGAAGACAGCGCCAGCGATAGGCGATAGCAATGCCGCAAGCGGGGCGAGGTGCGAGAAGCAAGAGATCTGAGTAACCAAACATGGCGATCACCCTTGCAGCACCCGATTCTGCCGTGCCCGGCGCGCCGCTTCCGGCGCGGCTGTCGACACCGCAGGTCTGGGGCATCGTGATGATCGTGCCCTACCTCCTGGTGTTCCTCGCCTTCGTCGTCTATCCGGTCGGCTACGGCTTCTGGCTGGCGCGGCAGCCATCGAACTATGTCGCGCTCTTTCACGATCCGATCTTCGCGCGCGCCGCCGTCAACACGCTGATCTTCCTCGTCGTCGGCATCAACCTGAAAATGCTGATCGCGCTGTTCCTGTCCGGTTTCTTCGTGCAGTCGCGAAGCTGGATCAAATGGCTTTCCGTGATTTTCATCCTGCCCTGGGCGGTACCGTCGATCCCGACCATCCTGTCGGTGCGTTTCATGCTCAATCCCGAATGGGGCATGGTCAACCAGCTGATTTTCAAATTCACCGGCGACGACGGCCCGAACTGGCTGAACGATCCGACCGTGGCGCTTTCGATGGCGATCGGCGTGCACATCTGGAAATCGCTGCCGTTCTGGACGTTGATCCTGATGACGGGACGGCTCGCGATCTCGCAGGACCTGTTCGAGGCCGCCGAGGTTGACGGCGCGAGCTGGTGGCAGAAATTCCGCTATATCACCTGGCCGTCGATGCTGCCGCTGTACCTGACCTGCACGCTGCTCTCGATGATCTGGACGCTCGGCGACTTCAACAGTGTCTACCTGTTGACGGGTGGCGGACCGGCCGATCTTACCCACGTGCTCTCGACGCTCGGTATCCGCTACCTGCGGCTCGACCAGCTCAACCTCGCCATGGCCTCGATCGTCTGCGCGATGCCGCTGGTGCTGCCGCTGGTCTATTTCATGATGAAACGGTTGTCGCGATGAAGCTCCCGGCTCTAAGGCTTCCGACCTGGCGCGAAGCCGGCCACGAGGCGCGGCTGCTCCTGATCGGCATTCCCGTCCTGATCTGGACGCTGGTTCCGATCTACCACATGTTCGTGTTCGCGATCTCGCCGAAGGAAGATGCTTTCTCCGGCAAATTGTGGCCCACTCATCCGACCCTGCACAATTTCGAGATCGTATTTTACCAGCAGCACTATTTCCTGCGGGATTTCTGGGTGCAGCTTGGCAATTCGACCGTGATCGCGGCTTCCGTCGGCGCGCTGACGCTTTTCATTGCGACCGCGGCCGCCTTTGCGATCTCGCGCCTGCGCGTGCCGGGCGGACGCATGGTGCTCAACCTGGCGCTGTTCACCTACTTCATTCCGGCGGCCTTCCTGGCCGTGCCGATGTACCGCACCATGGGCAATTACGGCCTGCTCAACACCAGCTGGGCGCTGATTCTCGCGATGGTGACGATTGCCTCGCCTTACGCCATCTGGGTGCTGAAACAGGCCTCCGACAAGCTGCCGGTGGAGCTCGATGAAGCCGCCGTGATGGACGGCGCGACCTCCTTGCAGATCTTCCGCCTGGTCTACGTTCCCCTGATGATGCCGTCGCTGGTCGCGATCGGTACCTATGCGGTGCTGCTCGCCTGGAACGAATATCTCTATGCGTTTTTGCTGCTCTCGAACGACCGCGACATCACGCTGCCCGTGGCGCTCGGCAATTTTCTGGCCGCCGACGACTCGCCCTGGGAATTGCTGATGACCACCGGCTTCATCTACGCGCTGCCGCCGGCCGCGATCTACTACGCCTTCCGCCGCTACATGGTGGGCGGGCTCACCGCGGGCGCGGTGAAGTCGTGATCAGTTTGAATTTGTCATTCCGGGATGCGCCGCCAGGCGCAGGCCCGGAATCCATACTCCCGATGGCGGTTATGGATTCCGGGCTCGCTCGTTTCACTCGCGCCCCGGAATGACGGTGCAGGAGGTGACAGGTATGCTTCGTCGCGGGAGCCTGTCATCGGGCCGCGCTTTGCGCGGACCCGTTGGCTCCTCGCAATGACAGAATCACAGCGGCGCGCCGCTCTCCCCCCTCGCATCGGAAAGCTTCGCAGCCAGCGAGGCAACAATGATCACCGCCGCGATCAGCGCGATCACCAGCGTACAGATCGCGTTGATTTCAGGTTTCACGCCAAGCCGCACCTCCGAATAGATACGGATCGGCAGCGTCGCCGAACCCGGTCCTGTGGTGAAGCTTGCGATCACAAGATCGTCGAGCGACAGCGTGAAGGCGAGCATCCAGCCTGCGGCGATCGAGGGCAGAATCAACGGCAGCGTCACCGCGGCAAAGGCGCGCGCCGGATTGCAGCCGAGGTCCATCGCGGCCTCTTCCAGGGTCGGATCGAGCGAGGTAAGGCGCGACTGCACCACCACGGCGACGAAGCACATGGTGAGCGTGGTGTGGGCGATGGTCACGGTCCAGAAGCCGCGCCCGGCGCCGAGCGCCACGAACAACAACAGCAACGAAAGCCCGGTGATGACTTCGGGCATTACCAGCGGCGCGTAGAGCATGCCGGAGAACAGCGTGCGTCCGGTGAAATCGGCGCCGCGCGACAGCGCGAGTGCGGCCAGCGTGCCGAGCAGCGTCGCAAGGCTCGCGGAGGTCACCGCGACGCGCAAGCTCATCCAGGCGGCATCGAGCATCGCCTGATCGTTGAAGAATTCAAAATACCAGCGCAACGACCAGCCGCCCCACACCGTGACCAGCCGCGAGGCGTTGAACGAATAGATCACGAGAATCACGATCGGCAGATACAGAAACGCCAGTCCCAGCGCGAGCGTGGTGATGTTGAAGGTGGAAAGTCTGTGCGACGGATTCATCGGCGCCCCACTTTCTTTTCCCTGCCCCATTGGTCAGGGAGGGGGGTGACGCGAAGGCCCTTGTTAACACCACCCCCACCCGCAACCCCTCCCCACAACGGGCAGGGGAGCGAGAAAGCGTGTCGGACAGCCAACATCACCAGGTGCGCTCCAATTGCGTCCGCTGCAGGCGGTCGTAGATCAGCAAGGGCGCAAGCAACAACAACAGGAGGACGACTGCCACGGCGGAGGCGACCGGCCAATCCTTGTTGGTGAAAAATTCCAGCCACAGTGTCTGGCCGATCATCAGCGAATTCGAGCCCGCCAGCAAATCGGGCGTGACGAATTCGCCGACGATCGGAATGAAGCACAGCAAAACGCCCGCGCCGACGCCGGGCAACGACAGCGGGAACGTCACCAGCCAGAACGATTGCAGCCGCGAGGCGCCGAGATCGCCGGCCGCCTCCAGGAGCGCGCGATCCATTTTGGCAAGCGTCGCATAGATCGGGAGGATCATGAACGGCAGATAGGAATAGACGATGCCGATATACATCGCGGTGTCGGTTGAGAGCCACACCAGCGGCGCCGCGACCAGACGCAGGGCAACAAGAACCTGGTTCAGCAATCCGTCATGCTGCAGGATGTTGATCCAGGCATAGATGCGGATCAAAAACGACGTCCAGAACGGAACGATCACCAGCATCATCGCCACGCTCTGCCAGCCTCGCGGCAGGCGCGCCATGCCATAGGCGATCGGATAGCCGATTCCGAGCAGGATCGACGTCGAGACCGCGGCGACGAAGAGGCTGCGCGCATATGAAAGGATGTAGAGATTGTCGGAGACGAGCAGCGTGAAATTGTCGAACGAAAGGCCGAGGAATGCCGCAACGATCCCCGCGATCCCCTCCTCCGCGTCGAACACCGGCGTATAGGGAGGCTGCGCGATTGCGGTTTGCGACAGGCTTATCTTCAGGACGAAGACGAATGGCACCAGGAAGAACAGCGCCATCCAGAGATAGGGCGCCAGGCCCGCAAGCCGCGCCGGGCGCGCGAAGATGGAACGCGCGCTCATTGCTCCAGCACCACGCAATCGTCCGGCGTGAACCACGCCACCACGCGCTGGTTCACGCTGTAGGCGTCAAGATCGATCCGCGCGGTGTTCGCCATCGACGCGCGCAGCACGGCGCCCGAGTCCAGCCTCACCTTGTAGGTGGTCACGCCGCCGAGATAGCCGATATCGGTCACGATCCCTTCCATCCGGTTCAGCGCCGGCGTGTTCTCCGACACGGGACCACGGCGCGACAGCTTGATCTTTTCGGGACGGATCGCGACGCAGACATCGTCCTTGACGATGGCCTGGCGCGGTTCGGCGGCATAGACGGTCCCGGCATCGCGCGTGGCAATCACGAGCCGCCGCGCCATCGTCACGGGAGTGCGCTGGCGATGGATCTGCCCGTCGATCAGGTTGATGTCGCCCACGAACTGCGCAGCCCAGCGTGTCGCCGGCGCCTCATACAGTTCGCGCGGCGTCGCAACCTGTTCGAGGCGGCCGGCATTCATCACGCCGATCCGGCTCGCCACCGTCATCGCCTCCTCCTGGTCATGGGTGACGATGATGAAGGTGAGGCCGAGCCGCCGCTGCAGTTCCATCAGTTCGAGCTGCGTGCCTTCGCGCAGCTTCTTGTCGAGCGCTGCAAGCGGCTCGTCGAGCAGCAAAACCTGCGGGCGCCGCGCCAGCGAGCGCGCCAGCGCCACGCGCTGTTTTTGTCCGCCGGAGAGCTGGTCGGGCTTGCGCTTCTCCAGACCCTCGAGCTTCGCCAGCGCAACCATCTCGGCGACGCGGGCGTCGATCTCCGACCGCGGCAGGCGCGCACGCCTCAATCCGAACGCGATGTTCTCATGCACGTTGAGATGGGGAAACAGGGCATAATTCTGGAACATCATGTTGACGGGTCGCTCGTGCGGCAGGACCGGCGCGATGTCCTCGCCATTGAGCAGAATGCGCCCCTGATCGGGCGTTTCGAACCCGGCCAGCATCCTGAGCAGCGTGGTCTTGCCGCAGCCGCTTGGACCGAGCAGGGCGAAAAATTCCCCGGTCCGGATGTCGAGCGATAAACCGTCAACGGCGCGAAAGCTGCCGAATTCCTTGACGACCGCTTCGATTCGCAACAGCGGCAGGCCGGATGTGGCTGGCGCTTCCGGCGTCCGCGCCTCCGCTTGCGCCGCTTTCGACGTGTCCTCGGTCATGACGATCACTCGCCCCACTCACGCCGGAACCTAGCGGCGGACCGGTCCCGGCTCAACTGCCAGGGGTTGTGTTAGGTGTTGAAGAGTGGGCTTGTGCCGCCCGATGATGATTTGGGGATCGATCGTCACGGCGATCCGGCCGGGGCGACGCGGCACGTCTATGACAATCTGCGAAAGGCGGTGACAATCATTGTGGTGGTCGGCGTGCCGATCGCACATCGCATTCCTGGCCGCTCGTCAATCGAAGGCCGCCAGCCTCTCTGCAGGCGCTGACGCCCGCAGGGAGGCCTCGGCTCGGCCAAGCCTGAAAGATCAGTACCGGTAATAGCGGTCACGCCAATAGGGGCGGTTGGAATAGGCGTAGGCACCGTAGGGCCGGTAATATCCGTAAGTTGGATAGGAATAGCCGTAACCGGGGTTGGCATAGCCGTAAGCCGGATATCCCTGATATCCGTAGCCATAAGCCGGATATCCGTAGCCATAGCCGTAAGCCGGATATCCGTAGCCATAACCGTAGTACGGCGTTGTTGCGGCTGCGAGGGCGCCGCCAATCAGAGCTCCCGCGGCCAGCGCGCCAAAACCCCAACCCCAGCCGCCACCCCAGCCGCCACCGCGCCATCCACCCCAGCGCACCTGTTGCACAGCCGGCTCGCTTGGTTTGGCTGCCGCCGAAAGAGCAGTCAGCGGTGCAGAACTTGCGGGCGCAAGTGCCGAAAGCGACATTGCACCGACCAGGGAGAGCGTGATGGTAATTTTACTCGTACTCATGGCAAAACCTCTCTCGCTAAAGAAATGATGCACTGTGACATGAACGAATTTCCTGCTCTTGCGTTCCGAGGGAAAACCGCCGGCCCCTTGACTTCACGTCAGATCAGACCGTGGTGCGGCACGGGCAGCCAATCCCGCGAGCCGGAGGACAAGGCGGATTGGCTCGGGATGGGATGAAAGGTAATCAAACGACCAGCGCGAAGGCATTGCTCCGCGCAAGCTGGCGAGCCGGCCATTACAAAGGATCTTGACGCGCCGAGCCGAGGTGGCGTCCCAGTGCGGTTCCCTCATTCCTTGCCAAAGGATGCCTTCGACACCTCACACCCGGCTGCCATGAAGGCGGCAAGCTGCTCGCGGTCGGAAACCGTCATGGTGAGGCCGAGCTTCGAGCGTCGCCAGAGGATGTCTTCCGGGAAACGCGCCCACTCCTTGTCCATGAGATAGCGCACCTCCGCGGCCGTCAGTTCCGGTCCAAAGGCCGCACCAAGATCGGCCCTTTCGCGCTCGTTTCCAAGCACGGCGTCAAGGCGTGAGCCGTAAGCCGAGACCAGCCGTACGGCCTGGTCCTGGTCGAGAAATTTCCAGCGCTCGCGGGCGCGCTCGACCTCGGCGTCGAACTCATTCCACGGAAAATCGCCGCCTGGCAGCGCCGCCTGCGCAGTCCAGCGCGGCGACATCGGATAGAAAGGCGTGAGCCGCGACACGGCATGCTCGGCGCGCAGCCGCGCCGTCGTGATGTCGCCGCCAAAGACGGTCAGGAGCGGTGCCTTGCCCCGTCGCGCATCGAAATACATCGTCCCCTCGCGCGCGAAGCGCTTGCCGGGGCGGCCGGCGACCAGGTTGACGCCGGAAAAAGACCGGATCACGTCGGATGTATCGAGATGTGCCCTGAAATACCGGTTGGCCGCATCACAGAGATAGGCAACGTCATCGGCGCCGATCGACACCGCGGCGGGGTCGCCCTTGAACAGCTTCGCGGCGGTGCCGATCATGGTAAAATCGCGCTGGTAGGGACTGGCAAAGACCAGCCGCCGGTCGCGGTGCTGAAAGACGTAGACGTTGTCGGTGTCAAACAGGCGCCGGACAATGATCTGGCCCATCTTGATCAGGCTGGCGCGCGGCGGCGGCATTCGGAGCACGGTCTCCGCCACCGTGCCGGTCCAGGCCCCTGCCGCATTCGCCAGCGCCCTGGACGTGATCACCTGCCGGTGGCCGCGATCGATCACCACCAGCCGCCAGATGTCGAGACGGTCGGCACGAACGCAGCGCGCGCCGGTGCGGATAACCGCGCCACGCTCGGCAGCATCCAGCGCATGAGCGATCACCAGGCGCGAATCATCCACCAGGCAATCGGAGTATTCGAAAGCTGTGCCGAACGGCCGCTGCAGCGCGTTGCCGATCGGATGATGGGTGACGTCGATGGCGCCCGACGGCGGCAATCCGCCAGGCGGGGCCAGGCGGTCGTAGGCGACCAGGCCCAGCCGAAGCAGCCAGAGCGGACGCTCGTCGGAACGGGCAGGGATGACGAACCGCGCGGGCCGCACCAGATGCGGGGCGATCTTGAGCCAGGTGTCGCGTTCGGCGAGCGCCGTGCGAACCCGCGACAGGGCCCTGCGTTCGAGCACCGCAAGGTCGCCCTGGATCAATCGTCCCGAGGCGATCGAGGCGGCGCCGCCGAGATCCCCCTGCTCGAGCAGGACGACCCTGAGCCCGCGCCCAGCGGCGTCGCGCGCAAGGCTGACGCCGTTCAAACCACCCCCGATGACCGCAAGATCGAAATCCGCCATGTGCCAGCTATAGCGCCTCGGGGCGAACCGTGTCCGCACTTAATCGGGATGACTACCCGCCCTCAGCGGAAACGCGGCAGAAAACGGTTTGACTCAGCCGGTCCTGCGCGCGGGCTTGACCATTTCGGCCTTTGTGCGGCCAACCAGCGCATCGTATTGGCTGATCGGCAGCGGCCTGCCGATCAAGTAGCCTTGCACGACATCGCAGCCCTGTTCCGCGAGGAATCCGAGTTGCTCCTGGGTTTCCACGCCTTCGGCAACGATCGACATTTCCATGCCGTGGCCAAGGCCGATGACTGCCCGGATGATCGCTGCCGACTGCGGATTGCGTCCGAGATTCATGACAAAGGCGCGGTCGATCTTGATCTTGTCGAACGGAAAAGCCTGCAGATAGCTCAGCGAAGAATAGCCGCTGCCGAAATCATCCATGGAAATGCGCACGCCGAGGCCCTTCAGCCGCCGCAGCAGCGCAAGACCCCGGTCGAAATCCTCGATCAGCACGCCCTCGGTGATCTCAAGCTCGAGCCGGCCCGGTGACAGCCCGGTTTCGAGGAGGATCGAATGCACCAGGCTGACAACGTCGCCATGGGCAAATTGCGCTGGCGAGAGGTTCACCGCAATCTGCAACGGTAACGGCCAGGAGGCGGCCTCGCGGCAGGCTTCGCGCAGGATCCATTCGCCCATCTCCACGATCAGGCCGCTCTCTTCCGCAAGCGGAATGAAATCGGAAGGCTGCACGAAGCCGCGCACCGGGTGCCGCCAGCGCGCCAGCGATTCGAAGCCGATGACACCGCCATCGCCGACGAGCTGGCGTGACATTGCCTGCGGCTGATAGTAGAGCAGCAGTTCGTTATTCTTGATGGCAGTCGAAAGGTCCTGGTGCAGCACGCGACGGTCGCGGATCTGCTCATCCATCTCCGGTTCGTAGATGCTGATCGTGCCGCGCGATTTCGCCTTGGCGCGGAACAATGCGGCGCCCGCGTTGGCGAGCAGGGAAGCCGCATCAGCGCCGTTGTGCGGGAATATCGAAATGCCGGTCGTGATGCCGGTGCGCACCGACTTGCCTTCGATCATGAATTCCTTGGCCAGCGTTTCGGCGAGTTGCTCGGCGAGCAACATGCCGGCCACCGGCTGCTTGCCGTCGATGATCAACCCGAACTCGTCGCCGGAAAGCCGCGCCACCACGCCGCCGCGCGACGAGGCCTGCAACCGCTTCGCCACCTCGATCAGCAGCTTGTCGCCGGTCGCGTGGCCGAACACGTCGTTTATCTCCTTCAAACCGTCCAGGTCGATCGACAGCACCGCAAATTCCTCGTCGGAGCCACTGCAGGCTTCGATCATCTGCGTCAGCGCCTGGAGGAAAGCCGCGCGGTTCGGCAGATCGGTCAGGCCGTCGTGATAGGCCATATGGGCCATGCGTGACTCGGTCTGGCGGCGGTCGGTGACGTCCTCGTGGGTCTTGATCAGGTATTGCGGCTCGCCGGCATCGCCGAGAACCGTCATGCGGCGGGTCAGGAACAGCCGGAGGCCGTTCTTGGTGCTGATCGGGTGCTCCTCGGTGAGAAGGCCGCGTTTCTTGATCGCGGCCTGGTCGCGCGCGATGATCAGACTGGCTTCGCGCGGATCGAAGATATCCGCAGCCGTCAATCCGGTGGCTTCTTCGCGACTCCGGTTCAGGATGGTCTCGGCACTGCGATTGGCGAGAAGGTAACGTCCATCCGAGACGCGCTCCACGGTCAGGGAGACCGGGATGTTGTCGACGACCAGTTCGAGAAACTTCTTGGTGCTTTCCAGTTCCCGGGAAAGCGATTTGCGTTCGGTGACGTCATCAAACCATGCGATCAGGAATTCCGGCTCGTTCCTGTCGTTGCGCGCGATCACACGGTTGCTGGCAAGAATGCGTTTCCTCGAACCGCGCTCGACGACGAATTCGTTGGTGTACTGGCCGTCGGGCGAATTCAGCGCCGCGCGGTCCGCGGCCTCGATGCTCGCGGCCGTGTCGGGGCGGAAAATCTCGTCAGCGCGTCTGCCGACGATGAAATCGCGGGAAAAGCGCGAGAAGCGTTCAAAGGCGCGGTTGGCGAAGATGTAGCGGCCGTCCTCGATGTTCTTGGCGGCCACGCACACCGGAACGTTCTGGAGAACCGATTCGAGGAATTGTTTGGTCGAGGCGAGTTGTCTCGAAAGCTGGCGTTGCTCGGTGCAATCTTCGTGCGTCGACAGCGAGCCGCCGTTCGGCAAATGAAAATGCTTTGCCAGAATTGCGCGCCCGCCGGGCAATTCAGTGATGTGCCCCTCGGGGGCGCTGGCAAGGGCAAAGAAATCCTCAGGCGACACATCGAGGACGCCGCGCCTGCGCCGCAACTCCAGAAGCGCCACTCCGTTCATCAGCGGCGGAACGTCCGAGCGGGCAAGGCCGTAGATCTCGAGATAGCGGTCGTTGCAGAACACGATCCGCTGGCGCGGATCGGTGATGACCACGCCCTGATTGAGATTGTTCAGGGCGGAGCTGACGGAGGCGTTCCGACGCAATTGCGAGCGTTTGACCTTTCGCAGTGCGGAGAGAACCCACACCGCGACGGAAACAAGGAAGCAGCAGACGACGATGCCACCAATCGCCGCCTCCCAGAGCAGGCCCGGATCTGTGGTGATAGCGGGTTGCGAGGTGGCAGCGTGTGCCGTCGGCAAAGGCAGCGTCGAGGCGAGCAGGCACGCCACGATCCCCGCGGGAATCATGGTCCTGCCGCTTGCCTGCCAATTCCTGCCAGCCATCAAACACCCGCGGATTTCAGCTGCAGAGTGTCTGGCTTGACGTGTTTGGATCGGGTAAACGCCTACCCACAGTGCGCGAAAATGCGTTGGGGATTTGCGGCAATTAGCCGGGCATGATTAACGAGGCACTAACACACCCGGTCCATAAAGTTTCCGAATAGAGCCAAAGGGTTGTGCAATGGCGGCAGCCACAACCGAAGCTATAGGGCCGCTTCGCAGCAAACCGGGGAAACCTGCGTCGAAGCGGCCGCGGAGACAAGATAAACCACAAGTCGGGGTCCGAAACTAACCAATGGAAAAGGTTGAGTGCGTCGTCATTGGTGCGGGGGTGATCGGGCTCGCGATCGCGCGCCGGCTGGCGCAGGCCGGCCGGGAAGTGATCGTGCTCGAGGCGGCCGAGGGCATCGGCACCGTCACCTCATCGCGCAACAGCGAGGTGATCCACGCCGGCATCTACTACAAGGCCGGAAGCCTGATGGCGCGGATGTGCGTCGGCGGCAAGCGCGCCCTTTACCGCTATTGCCGTGACCACGGCGTCCCGCATCGTAACTGCGGCAAGCTGATCGTCGCGACGACGCCGCAAGAGAGCGAAAAGCTAGCGGCCATCAAATCGCACGCCGAAGCCAATGGCGTGGACGACTTGCAAGAACTTGACGGCGAAGCCGCCCGCGCCCTCGAGCCGGCACTCCGATGCGAGGCGGCCCTGCTTTCGCCCTCGACCGGCATCATCGACAGCCATGCCTACATGCTGGCGCTGCGCGGTGACGCGGAAGATGCGGGCGCGGCGTTTGCCTTTCATACGCCGGTGTTGGGCGCCAGGGCCCATGACGATCGGATAGAGCTCGACGTGGGCGGCAATCCGCCGATGTCGCTTGCATGCCGGCTTCTTGTCAACGCCGCAGGACTGCAAGCGCCGGCGGTGGCGCGCAGCATCGACGGCATGCCGATCGAGCTGATCCCGCCGGCCTATCTGGCGAAGGGCAATTATTTCAGTTGCAGCGCGCGGGCGCCGTTTTCGCACCTGATCTATCCAGTGCCCGAGCCGGGAGGCCTCGGCGTGCATCTCACCCTCGACATGGCGGGGCAGGCGCGGTTCGGACCCGACGTCGAATGGGTCGACCGCATCGACTACGCCGTGGATCCGGCGCGGGCTGAAAGGTTTTATCCGGCGATCCGGCGCTATTGGCCTTCGCTGCCAGATGGCGCGCTGATGCCGAGCTATTCGGGCATGAGGCCGAAGATCGTTCCGCCGGCCGTCGCGGTGCAGGATTTCCTGATCCAGGGACCAGGGATTCACGGCGTGGACGGGCTGATCAACCTGTTCGGAATTGAGTCACCGGGACTTACTTCCTCGCTTTCGATCGCCGACCATGTCGGCGACCTGGCCGGGATCTCCACCGCCCTGGCTTCCCAGCCGATTTGAGGACTCCTCCCTCGTCATGCGCGCGCTTGACCCGCGCATCCACGCCTTAGCTTCTTGATCGGACATGAAGTGAGTCATAGCCGGGACAAGCCCGGCCATGACTCTGGCCGTCGCGCAAGAACGCTACGTCAAATACGTTCCGCGCGGGCGATGCCGAAAGGGCATCGACCCGCCGGTCGCACGATCACTGGAAGCCTTTGTTGTTCGCTAGTGCAAAGTCTCGTTCGCGGAATGCTTCAACCGCTCGATTTCGTCCTTAACCATCAATTTTCGACGCTTCAATTCGGCAATTTGCAGATCGTCCGTTGAAAGGTGCATCAGAGCTTCGTGCAATTCATTTTCCAGAATCTTGTGTTTCCGTTCCAATTCAACGAGATGCGCCTGAATTGCCATTCGAAACCTCCTCGGCTTGGTTAAGACCTCAGATCAGATCCGGATTTGCAAGTTTACACCAAGCCCGAAATCTGTCGATGGGCATCCGAAAACGGCGGCCTCATATTTCGGCGTCAGCTGTAACGAATCGTGAGCGGGAACCGTGAGTGCAAGGTCGGGCCGAAAACGTCGGCAGCGCCCCCGGACATGGAACCGTTTTTCGAAAAGACCACGGTCGAACAAGGAGATGCGTGGAGATGCGTCGTGGCCCGATAGCGATCGGCCCGCGGCCGCCTGGCCAAAGTCTGTTCCTGCCCGAGCTTTTCGCGAACTCGCTTGCGGACCGCCCTGACAGGGAGGATATTGCTTTCGGAACCCTTCGCAATCTCATCCCTCGTTTTCGACCAAGTACACCATGACTGACGAAGATGAGCGCGAACTCCAGACCGAGCTCGCACGTTTGCAACAGGAGCACCGCGACCTCGACGCGGCAATCGATGCCCTGCATCAATCGCCGGCGCCGGATTTGTTGCGGTTGCAACGACTGAAGAAGCGCAAATTGCAATTGCGCGACCGCATCGCCTTCATCGAAGACCAGATCACGCCCGATATCATCGCGTGACATCTTTTGTCTCGCCCCCCGGCCAGCGAGATTTGGGCTTTCCGAATTCGCGCGGGTCTTGCATGGGACCGTTCGCACGACGGTTGCCCGGGTCAGCATTTTTACCGCCGAGCGAGACTGATGGCACACTTGACTCGCCGAGAACAAAATAGGAACATCCGTCGATCCAACGATGGAGTCGCGCCATGTCCGAGCCAGCATCACAGTTTCCCAGCGATCCTTACGACCGGGCCTGCGATCAGGCGATTGCGATGTGCGACGGAAACATGCGCAGCACGATTAAGGTGCTGCTCATGGCAAACGAGTATCTGGAAATGGAGCTGAGCGAATTGCAGAGGGCCCTGGGCGGCCACGCCTCGACACAAACCGGCGACGAGGCCGCCTGATCAGCGCAGTTCGCGGAAGAAGGCGCGCACCTCCCGCGCAAGCGACTCGGGCTGTTCAAGAGCCGCGAAATGCCCACCCTTCTCCATCACGCTCCAGCGGCGGATGTCCTTGAATACGCGCTCGGCGGTCTTGCGCGGCGGTTTGAGGATCTCACGCGGGAATTGCGCGTAACCTGTCGGCACGGTGATCGCGTCGCCGGCTGGCAGGATGGCCGAGCCGTGAAGCCTCGCATAATACGGCCAGAACGATGAGCCGATTGCACCAGTGAACCAGTAGAGCGAGATGTCGGCGAGCATGCGGTCGCGGCTGATGGCGCGCTCGACGTCGCCGTCGCAATCCGACCAGGCGCGGAATTTTTCAACGATCCAGGCCGCCAGTCCCGCAGGCGAATCCGTCAGCGCGAAGGCCAGCGTCTGCGGGCGCGTACCCTGGATCCACGAATACCCGGTTTCTTCGCGGGTCCAATGCGACAGTTCTGCCAGATAGCGCTTCTCCTCTTCGGTCGGATTCTGAAATGCCGTGGGGTCACGGCCCGCGGCCATCATCAGGTTGATGTGGATGCCGATCATCCGATCCGGATAGGCGTAGGCGAGCCGGCTCGTGACGGCAGCGCCCCAGTCGCCGCCCTGCGCGCCGAAGCGGGAGAAGCCGAGCACCTCATGCATGAGCGTCGCGACACAGTCCGCCATTTCCGGCACCCCATATCGCTTCTGGCCGGGCCGGAAAGAAAGCCCGTATCCCGGCAGGGACGGCGCCACCACGGTAAAGGCATCGCGGGCATCGCCGCCGAAGCGCGCCGGATCGGTGAGGCGAGGAATGATGTCGAGAAACTCGAACACCGATCCGGGCCAGCCATGGAGCAGAAGCAACGGCATGGGATTGGGCCCGACGCCTGCTACATGCAGATAATGGAGATCGATGCCGTCGATGGGAACGCGGAATTGCTGGAAGGCATTGAGGGCTGCTTCCTCCGCCCTCCAATCAAAACCGGTGCGCCAATATTCGATGAGCCCACGCAGGTAAGCAACATCGGTTCCGTAGGCCCATGGCTCGCCGGGCGCCTGATCGGGAAGACGGGTGCGGGCGAGGCGCTCGCGCAAATCGGCAAGGTCGGCATCCGGCATGCGCAACGTGAACGGCACTGGCTGGGTCATGATCCTGCTCGGCTGATGGAAAGCGAACGGCAGCGGTTCGTGGAAGGCTACAGCTTGCTGTCGGAGACAGCTACGCCTTACGCTTCATGGCGGCGCTGCGCCTTGCGCACATACATCGCGCAATCGGCTTCTTCGAGGCTACGCCCGGCCTCGGAGTGCGGTCCAAGAATGGCCACGCCGGCGGACGCACCTGTCGTGACGGTTTTGCCGTCGAACAGGAAGCTCAGGCCATCGATCGCCTGTTCTAATGACGCGGCCTTGGCGTGCGCGTCGGTCTCGGTGAGATTCCACAACAAAAGTGCAAACTCGTCGCCGCCCAGCCGTCCGACCACGTCGGAGGAGCGGATCTGGCGCGAGAGCACCGCCACGATCGCCTTCAGCACCTGGTCCCCCGCCGCGTGCCCAAAGGCGTCGTTGATCGGTTTGAGGCGATCGACGTCGAGCACGATCAGCGCGCCACCGGCACGGTAGCGTTGGATGTAGGAGATGGCGCGATTAAGCAGGCGTTCAAAGCCGCGGCGGTTGGGAATCTCCAGCAGGAAGTCGGTATTGGCCGAGGCCTTCAACTCCTCGATATGTGACAGCGCCCGCTTGAGTTCGCTTTTCAGCCGGCGAATCTCCGCCTTGGCCTCGCCGGAGGCGGCCGACCTTCGCGTGCTGGATGAGGCGCGCTGCCGCGCAGGCTTGCCGCCGACGGCGCCAGCTTTGCGGCGTTTTGCAAGCCTGGATGCCGTCGTCCTGGTTTTCTTCCTCATAGGCCTCCTAGATCATGATGTGATTAAGTGGAATCGCATCATGATCTCATCTCTTTGTTTGAGCATGATCTCCGTGCAAACGCGTTACGCGTTTGTTAGCTATAGCGTTTTCGAGCGAAGTGGATACCGGTTCGCGTGAAGGAAACGCGTCAAAACAAAAGATTAGAGCCTCGGTTCTGATTCAATCAGAACCGAAAAGGCTCTAAGGGAAAACCGGTTTCCACTTTTGCGCTAAAGCGGCCCTTCGGGTCCGGATCATGCTCCAAGGCGGGTGGGTAGCGTTCGT
>NZ_DATMLW010000152.1:0-47809 GCF_035570375.1 Bradyrhizobium sp.
GCGTTGGTCACCGTCAGCTGGAATTTGCCGCCGCCAAGATCGGTCACCGTCGGGCCAGAACTCGTCAGCGTCGCGCCGTGGTCGAGCGTCACCGTGATCGTCACGCTGTCGTCGGTGGTGTCCTCAAACAGCGCCGCCGCATTGGTCAATCCCAGCGTCAGCGTGCTGCTGCCGTTCTCGTTGATCGTCGCCGCCGACGCCGTCACCACCGGCTGATCGGCAACCGGGTTCACCGTCAGCGTCGCCGAGGTCGTGCCTGCGATCGAGGTGGAGCTGCCGTCATGCGCCACCGCCGAGACGCCAACATTCACCGTACCTTCGAACTCGCCGGACGGCACGATCGCCAGCCCGGCAAGATCGGCGGTGCTGGTCGCCGTCACCGTAAACGTGCCGTCGCCATTGTCGACGACCTTCGCGCCAGTGCCGGTCTGCGTCAGCTTGGCGCCTTGGTCGAGCGTCACCGTGATCGTCACACTGTCGTCGCCGTCCGCAAACAGCGCCGACGCGTTGGTCAGCGTCAGCGCCAGGGTGCTGGTGCTGTTCTCGTTGGTCGGTGCCACCGACGCCGTCACCACCGGCACACTCGCAATCGGGACAACCGTACCGGCCGAAGTCGTGCCGGTTTCGGCGAAGTTATGCGTGTCGATGAACGACACGGTCACCGTCAGCGTCTTACCCCCGGCAGAATCGCCCGGTGTGAAGGTGTTCATGCCGGCGCCGGAAGCCACCACCTTGCCGTCGACCAGCCAGGTATAGGTGATCAGGTCCGAGCTTGGTGCATCCGGCTCGGTGACGGTCGCGGTGACCGTCGCGCCTTCGACCGCGTTGTGGCTAGCATTGAGCCCGCTTAGCGAGATTGCAGCATTCTCGGCCGGGTTCTCCTGAACCACGCCAAAACCGATGGTCTGTGGAGTGGCGCCGGTCACGACCAGCTGAAGGAACATGCCTTCCTGGTCTTCAGACGGCGTGAAGTTCTGAGCGGTGCTGACCGTGACCCAGCCGGTCTGGCCGTCCTTGGAAACCTGCCAGGCGAGACTGTCACCGGTACCGCCTATGGTGGTGATCGTCGTATTTTCCGTCGCCGTCGTCGCGTTAACCTGAAACGGAACGAAAAAGGTAGATGTCAGATTGTTCTGAAGGCCGTTACCATTTGTGCCATTGTTGAGGTTGGCAAAGGTCGGGAGCTGGACCGATCCGTCCGGCGAATGGAGGCCGCTCAAGCCGTTGGGCACGATCGAATCGTTCTGGACGACCGTCGTCTTGGTGTTGGAGCTGTCCGAGAACTTCAGCGAGAACACGTCCTGGATTAGCTTTTGCACATCGGGCGGCAGCGGCTCACTCGAGTAGTTGACCTGGCCGCTGCTGATGTTGACCTGCTGCCCGGCCTTGTCGACGACCGCGTACTGGGTGAGTGTGACCTTGTCGTACAGGATATAGGAGCCGGTCGTGCCGTCCGGCTCGACCAGGACCTGGCATTTCAAAACGGGCGGCGGCAGCGCCGAGAGATTGAGGTCGGTATCGACCGGCGGAAGCGGAATCTGGAAATCGATCTCGGTCAGAACCGCCGTGCCGCGGATACCCATCGTCGCGACCGGCGTGTCGACCTTCATGTCGCCGTGTTTTGCGGTCTCGCCGGCGACAAAGGTGATGGTCCCCGCCACCAGGCTCAGCAGCGACGAATTGTTCGACCCGTTCGGGTCGTAGACCATCTCGTTGAGCACCATTCGCGAATTCGACAACAGGCCGAACACCGTGCCGTCGATGAAGGTGATGCCGAGCGTCGCGTGGGTTCCGGTCTGAACCACGTCGCCTTTTTCGACGTTGTCGCCGTTGTTGAGGATGATCGCGACGCCGTTGCGAAGACAGGTCGCACTGCCCTCGAGCTTGGTCACATGACCGATGACCTTGGCTGCAGCGGCGCTGCCATCGGCCTGCGCGTACTGGACGTGACCGGAGAGCGCATTGACCAGGTCGCCAGTGAGATGAGCGCCGTCGGGCGATGCCAGCGGCGCGCGATTTTCGCCCTTGAAGTAATCGTGCAGAACCAGCTCTTGACCGTCCTTTGAAAGGACCAGATCGAGACCGGACTTCTTGTAGTCTCCGTTGAAAAGCAAATGCGCGTTCGGAACGATGATCGCGTCCGAAGGAACGTGGGAGGCCCGAACGGTGTCGACGTTGAAGTGGCCGAATGAATGCGGACTCGAAACGTCAGCAGAAAAATTGGCGTCGAATTTGCCGGAGTAATTCACAGGCGCCACCGCAATGGTTAATATTTTTATAATTTTGAAAGTCTAAGCTTCCTTACCACCAGGAAGCTCTTCGCGAAACCATCTCCTGCTTGTGCAAGACGGCCCAAACCGCCAAGGAAGCATCATCTATTCTGACGAATCGCCGGGTGTAGCAAGTATTCGTAGGATCAAGTGTAGCCTTCAGGCAGTTTTGGCCGAGAGCAATCCAGCGCTTTGATATATTGTCATGTATAGACCGCCGCACAGATACTCTCCTGAGCTTTGTTCAGCACCTGCGGGTAGAGTAATGCGCCACTTTCAGCCCCGAAAATGTGAACTAGATAACAAAGCGTGGAACTTTCGACGAATTAGCACAAATTAGCTATGTGTTGCGGAAAATTGGAAGGTTTACAATCCGCCTCTCGCGCCGAGGGCTAAATCCATAAAATTTTCCCGAGAATCTCGAGGTTAATTTCAGCCTGATCGGCATTTTTCCCCAAGTCCCGCCGTTCTTTACGCGGATTTAGAGCCGCCTCGCCCATCATCCCCCCTTCAAGAAACGATCCGTCTCGGGCGGCTTAAGAGCCGCGCCGATGCGCGGACAGGGGGACGCGAGATGGGATTTTTCAATCTTTCGCAACCATGGCGGGTGGTGGCGCTTGCCTCCAGCCTGCTTTGGCTCGCCACGGCAGACCTCAAAGCGGCAAGCTTGATTTCGCCGGGTGCATTGGACCTGATCCACAAATCCGCCGAGCCGTTCGGGCTGTTCACTTCGAGGATTTACGGCGGCGGCTTGCGTGACAAATGGATGGGCGTGGAGCGCAAGCTCGGTGATGAAAGAGTGCAGCTTGCCCTTTGCGACGGCGACCGTGCGCGTTGCGTGTCGCCGGCAGCCCTTCGATTCCTCGCCATCGTGGACAATGCGAGGGTGCGCGATGGACGCGCCAGGCTCGGCGAGATCAATCGGGCGATCAATCTGGCGATCAGGCCGATGAGCGACCTCGCTCAACACGGCGAGATCGACGTGTGGAGTTCGCCATTGGTTACTTTCACCACCGGCGCGGGCGATTGCGAAGACTATGCGATCGCAAAGTTCGTAGCGCTGCAGATGGCCGGTATCTCGCCCGACGATCTCAGGATCGTCGTCCTGCGCGACACCATTCGCGGCGAGGATCATGCCGTCGCGATGGCGCGGCTAAACGACCGCTGGCTCACGCTGGACAACCGACGCATGGCGCTGGTCGAGGACGCAGACGTCAGGAATTATCGGCCGCTCTTTGTCATCGATCAGCACGGCGTGATGCGCTATGAAGACCCGGTACCGGCCGCCGCCGTGTCGCGCCCGGATTCACCACAGGCAACGGCCGTCAATTTTGTCGCCCCGGCGGGCATGAACTCAAAATCGAACTGACGTTCGGATAGTTGCGGTTACGGGCGAGCGGACTTGCCAGCACGGCAAATTCAGGAGGCGGCCGCGGGGCGGCCCTCGCGTTCATTTGTCGATGCAGGCGCTGATGTGCGCGGCACGATCCCTTTTCGGGACCTTGGCCTCGTCCGCCTTCTTTGAGCATTGAAGCATTCTGAGCTGCTCGGCGCGTCGCTTTTCAGCGGCCGCACGATACTCCGGCGCGACTGAATCGGGGTCCACGAGCTTTTGCGCTGCGCTCGCATCGCCCGCCAGAACAAGGGTCAGGATGGCCGGCAGGAGGGCCAGTCCAGCGGAAGATCTCCGGGCAGCTGCCCCAGGGGTTTTCCTTGAAATCATTATTGCAGACCAGGTCCGTTAATCAATGACCGCCTCGGCTCGGCGCCTCCATGGCGATATGCTAGCACAGCTTCGGCCGGCATCAACTTTTCGGCGGCAAAGGAGGGGAGCCGCGGCAATAATGTCATTTCGCCGCGATGTTCGAAAAGCTACCATGGCCCGCAATTTGGCTTGATTTATCTGGAGATCGGGGATGCGGGCAATCGGGTTGGCAATGATCGCAATGCAGGTCGGGCTCACCGTTGCCGGAAAAGCGGAAACTCCGGCAGAGTCCGACCGGTCGATCACCGACGTGCTTCCGCTCTTTGTCAAGAATCGTTGCGAGGATATCCGAAACCCCGCCGATCAGATGTTTTGCGGCGACCCCGAACTCAACGCCGTCGGCGTCAAACTCAACGCAGCGATCGCCGAAAGGCTGAACCGGATTCCAAACCACAATCTTGCGGTTGTGGAGAATGCCGAATGGATCCGCGAGCGCAATTCAAGCTGTGGCATCCTTGGAAGGCTGAGCGTCAGGGGGCAGGAAATCAAAGCTGTCAGGGACTGCCTGCTGAAGGAAACGAAAGAGAGGATCGAAATCCTGTCCGATCCGAATTTCGATTGCCTCGCCAACAATACGACCGCAGGACGTTTGATTTGCGGCGATCCGTCATTGGCGTTGGCCAAGACCGAACTCAATGAAATGGTCATGCCGTTGATCGCCAAGTTGAATGAAGACGACGCCCGCGAGGCGTTCGCCGAATTCGAACGCTGGGGCCGGGAACGCGACCGCAAATGCGGCCTTGAGGAAAAGCAACACGGACCGTCGCAAGATCCGGCGACTTCCGAGAGCTGCCTCGCCGATTATTTCACCGGGAAAATAGCCGAGGTTTCTGCCGCCAAGGGCGATCCGAAGAAACTCTTCCGGCGTCCGCGCTCTACGCCGCAGCCGAATGCCGACGCGGTCGACCTCTGTGTCGCACAAATTCATTCAACCAACCTCTGCCTGGATTTCGTCGCCGTGGAACGCGTGTTTCAGATCGACAGCGATGTGAGCGAGAAGAATGCGGAGGTAATCGCCGAAGTCGAAATGGCGGTGCTGGCTCCGTTCACGGCCTGTAGCCCGATCGCGTCGAACTGCACGGGCACGTGCTGGGATTTGACCTCCAACCGACCAAAATCGACGCCCGGAACGCGCGACAATTTCGTCATCGGCTACCGGTTGAAAATCGAAAAATCGTTCGCGTTTCAAAAGACCGACAACGGCAGCTGGCGCTGCAATTCAACCACGCTGCAGCCGGTAGAGGTCGGCCTTGCCCTGACCGGACCCTAGTGCCGGCAAGAACCGGCTCGTCCCGCTTTAGCGCCTTCTGCAATTTTCGCCCCGCGATTCACCGCGCCGAAACGGTTTCGGTCCATGGTCTTTTGCGACCAGTGGTCCGCTTCTCCGGGTGGGCTCGCGAATGTTCAGATCCACTCACACCAGCAAACCAGGATCGTCCCGACGAATGACTCCCGATCAAACGGCGCTTCAAGTGCGAGGGTTAACAAAGCGTTTTGACCGCCTTGCGGTCGATGCGCTCGATCTGACCGTCCGCAAGGGTCAATTCTACGCCCTGCTCGGACCGAACGGCGCCGGGAAGACGACGACCTTGCGGATGGTTGCAGGGTTGTTGCGGCCCGACTCCGGCTTCGTCTCCATCCTCGGCATCGACGCACTCAACGACCCCGTCGCCGCCAAGCAGATCACGGCATGGGTATCGGACGAGCCGATGATATACGACAAACTGACCCCACTGGAATATCTCGAATTTGTCGCCGGGCTCTGGGGCATCGACCCGGCAATTGCAGAGCTATCCGCGCGCGAGCTGCTTGCATCGCTCGGTCTTGAACCGAACCTTCACGAGCGCTGCGAAGGCTTTTCCAAGGGCATGCGTCAAAAGGTGGCGCTCGCGGGCGCGCTGATACACGATCCCCGCCTGATCATCCTGGATGAGCCGCTGACCGGGCTCGACGCCGTATCCGCGCGCCACGTCAAGGGACTGCTCGGCGAGCGCGTGCGCGCCGGCTGCACCGTGATCATGACCACGCATATTCTCGAAGTGGCCGAACGCGTGGCCGATCGCATCGGCGTCATCGCTTCGGGACGGCTCGTCGCAGAAGGCACGCTTGCGGAGCTGCGCCAGCAGAACGGGAGAAACGACACCAGTCTCGAAGACATGTTCATCGCGCTGGTCGACAGCGAAGCCGTCGCCGCATGAATTCGGCCGCGTTGACCTGGTTTGCCCGGCACGAGATCCGGCTCGCATGGCGCGAATGGCTCGCGATGATGACGGGTGGCCGGCGCGGGCGCAAGCGCGTCGCCATCGTCGGAATCGTCATTCTGGCGGCGATCATGCACCTGCCGGCCTATGCCGTGATCGGAAGATTTGCCGACCTGCAGGCGCCGCTCGACAAATCCGCGCTCATCGTCATCACGGCGACTATATTCCTGGCCTGGGCCCTGATGTTGTCGCAGGCGATCGAGTCGGTGACGCGGGTGTTTTATGCCCGCTCCGACCTCGATCTGATCATGTCCTCGCCGGTCAAGCTCGCCAACGTGTTCTCGGTCCGCCTTGGTGCGATCGCGCTATCGGTCACGGTCATGGCGCTGTTTTTCGCGACGCCGTTCATCGACGTGCTGGTGTTCGGCGGCGGCGTCCGATGGTTCGCGGCCCTTGGCGTCGTCGTCGCCATCGGCCTTACCGCAGCCGCCGTTGCGATCGCGGTGACGATCGGGCTGTTCCGGATGATCGGTCCACGGCGGACCCGGCTCGCCGCCCAAATTCTCGCCGCGATCATCGGGGCCGGTTTCGTCATTGCGCTCCAGGTCGCCGCGATCCTGTCTTACGGCACGCTGTCGCGCTTTGCGGTTCTAACCTCGGACGCGGCCGCGGCGTTTGCGCCCGAGGCGGACAGCCTGCTCTGGTTGCCTGCGCACGCAGTGCTTGGCGACGGCGAGGCATTGCTGCTGTTGCTGACTTTCGGTCTTCTGTTGCTCGGCTCGGTGATGGCAGGTTTTTCGGCGAGATTTGCCGACACCGCGATCCGCGCGTCGGCGAGTTCGGCACCGGCCCATTTTCTCTGGCGAAAGAGGCCGTTCCGCGCCGCCTCGCGCCAACAGGCGCTGCGGCGGAAGGAATTCCTGCTGCTGCGGCGCGACCCATGGCTGATGTCGCAAAGCCTCATGCAACTGCTCTATCTGGTGCCGCCCGCCCTGTTGCTCTGGCGGAGTTTCAGCGACAGTTCGACCGCCATAGTGCTGATCACGCCAGTGGTCGTGATGGCAGCGGGCCAACTTGCCGGCGGACTTGCGTGGCTCACGATTTCCGGCGAAGACGCCCCCGACTTCATGGCCACAGCGCCGCTGCCGCTGTCGCGGGCGATCCGCGCCAAGATCGAGGTGGTGCTGCTCGTCATCGGCGTCCTGTTCGCGCCACTGGTCCTGGCACTGGCGTTTGCGTCGCTGCCGCAGGCGGCGATCACCGCGCTCGGCGTCGCTGTTGCAACAATCTCTGCAACCGCGATCCAGCTCTGGTTCCGCGTGCAGGGCCGCCGCAGCCAGTTCCGCCGCCGTCAAACTTCGTCAAGACTCGCGACATTCGCGGAAGCGCTTTCCTCGATCGGATGGGCCGGCACCGCAGCCCTGGCGCTGGCGATGCCCGCGGTTGCGGTCACCAGCGGTGTCATGACATTGATCCTCCTGGGCGGGACCTGGAAGCTGAGCCCGCGCCGGGAGTGAGCGGCGCTAGATCATGATGCGATCAAGTCGAATCGCATCATGATCTCATCTCTATGTTTGAGCATGATCTCCGCGCAAACGCGTTCCGCGTTTGTCGCGAGGGAAAACCGGTTTCCACTTTTCCGGATCATGCTCTAGTGGTCCGATTCTAACATTCGCATCCCATCTCAGGAGACACCTTTGCGAATGTTAGAATCAAAGGACCACTAGCAACTATAAGATTCTCGTGGAGTTTTGGATTTGACATTCGCTTTGCGAGTTCGCGGCTAGGTAGGTAGCGAATGTCAAATCCACTCCACTAGCTTCCACGATCCTCTTCAGCGCAGACATGCGCATTCGCCACGATGACGCATCGGAATTTCGGCGGTACATTGCGCGGCCGAAAGTCACCGGATGCAGGCCTGCCATGCTTCGATTCCTTGCTGTCATCGCTGGTCTGCTCGGCGCTCTGCTCGCACCTGCGTCGGCACAAGACGTCCCGCGCAGCGAATGTCTTGCAATGGCCGAAACTTCGCCCCGCGCCACGCCCGTCAGCCTGCGCCGGCCGGCGAAGGCCGACGAGGTCGAGATCACCTATGCCGGACACTCGACCTATTACATCGACACGCCCGGCGGCGTGCGGATCGCGACCGACTTCAGCGGCGCCTATACCACCGGGCGGCTTCCCGATGTCATCACCATGAACAGGGCGCACGCACTCACTACACCCTGTTTCCCGACCCGCGCATTCCTCACGTGCTGCACGGCTGGGGAGAGGATGGCAAGCCGGCGCAGATCGCCGAGCGCATCGGCGACGTCTACATCCGCAATGTGACCACCGATATCCGCCGCTATTTCATGGATGACTCGAGCGCGGAGATGATCAAGGACGGCAACTCGATCTTCATCTTCGAGGTCGCGGGTCTCTGTATCGGCCATCTCGGCCACCTGCACCACAAGCTCGACGAAACCCACTTCGCTGCCATCGGCAGGCTCGATATCGTGATGGTGCCGATCGACGGCGCCTACACGATGTCGCTCGACGGTATCTCCGAAATCACGCGACGTTTACGCTCTTCGGTGGTGCTGCCGATGCATCGCTTCGCAACCCCGCTCGACGAGTTCATGAGCAGGATCGGTCAGCAATTCGAGATCGACCAGAGATCCGAACGGAGCTTGAGGATTTCGCGGGATTCGCTGCCGGGCACGCCGACCGTCATCATCCTCCGCGGCGTTTGAACATGCCGATGTGAGCGCCCCCCAGGTACGGAGAGAAATCATCCATGATCGCCAGCACCTTGTCTGTCTCCAAAAGTGGCCTTTATGCCGATCCGCGGCCGGACTGGCTCGCCTTGCGCGAAGAGGAAATTCTCGAACCCGCACGCCAAATCGTCGATCCGCATCATCATTTGTGGGATCGCGACGACCAGCGCTATCTGATCGAGGAGATGACATCCGACCTCGTTTCCGGTCACAACGTCATCGCGACGGTCTATGTCGAGGCCCGTTCGATGTACCGCGCTCGCGGAGCTGAGGCGTTTCGCCCCGTCGGCGAAGTCGAATTCGCCAATGGTGTCGCGGCGATGAGCGCGAGCGGTGGTTACGGACCCGCCGCTGTCTGCGCCGGCATCGTCGGCCATGTCAACCTCTTGCTCGGCGACGGCGCAAAGGCCGTGCTCGAGGCGGAAATCGCCGCCGGTCAAGGCCGCTTCCGCGGTATCCGCCATTCCTCCGCCTGGGACGGCGACGCCAGCGTCGCGGGGATGTATGCGACGCGGCCGAAAGGACTGTTGCTTGATTCCACCTTCCGAAGGGGTTTTGCCTGCCTCGCACCACTCGGCTTGAGTTTCGACGCATGGCTGTTCCACCCGCAGATCGGCGAACTCACCGATCTTGCGCGCGCCTTTCCGGACACGAGGATCGTGCTCGATCATTGCGGCGGCCCGGCCGGCCTCGGCGTTTACGCCAACCGGCGCGAGGAGATTTTCGTCACGTGGAAAACTTCGATTGAGGAGATCGCAAAGTGTCCGAATGTCGTCGTGAAGCTCGGCGGCCTTGCCATGCGGCTACTCGGATTTGATTTTCACGAACGCCCCGTTCCGCCCTCCTCGGAGCAACTGACCGTGGCATGGCGGCCGTATATCGAGACCTGCATCGAAGCGTTCGGTCCGCAGCGCTGCATGTTCGAGAGCAATTTTCCGCCCGACAAGGGTAGTTGCAGCTATCAGGTGATTTTCAACGCCTTCAAGCGCATCGCGATGGCCTGCAGCGAAGCCGAAAAAACCGCGCTGTTTTCGAAGACAGCCATCGACATTTACCGCCTGAAGCTCGGCTGAGTTCCCCAAACGGATAAACCGACGACCGCGCGCTGAAGCTCGTGGTCAACACGCTGTTCGGAACGAAATCGCCGCGATTGCCGAATTACTGGGATTGCTGCGCGGATCGGGCTGCAATCAGGCGGCGGCGACCGAAATCCTGTCATCGCTTCCGGTGACGAGCCTGGCGGCAAAGGGCGCACTTTCCCTCATGCTGACGCAAGCGGACGCGCCACTGTTTCCAATCGATCTTGTCGAGAAGGATTTCGCCTACACGCTTGCCGAGGCCGACAAGTCGTCCGTCGCGCTTCCGGTGACCCAAGCCGTACATGCGCGCTTCGCAAAGGCAAAGGCTCGGGGTCTTGCGCGATCGAACATCACCGCGATAGCGCGGCTATATTAGCTGCGCCAGTTTCACGCCAGTAAGAAACTCCTAAGCTTTCCTTGCGGGTGTATTCAGGCCCACTCGCCCTTACGGAATACGGGCACGCGCCTGCCGTCAGCGTAAAGCCCGTCGATATCGATCTTGTCGGAACCGATCATCCAGTCGATATGGATGAGACTCGTATTGCCGCCCTGAACGGCGATCTGCTCGGGCGTCAACTTCGCTCCGTCGACGAAGCACTTCGAATAGCATTGGCCGAGCGCGATGTGGCAGGCGGCGTTTTCGTCGAACAACGTGTTGAAGAACAACAAGCCGCTTTTCGAAATCGGCGAAGAATGCGGCACCAGCGCCACTTCGCCGAGGCGGCGCGCGCCATCGTCGGTGTCGAGGACCTTGTTGAGGACCTCCTCGCCGCGGCTCGCCTTGGCCTCGACGATTCGCCCCTCCTCGAAACGCACCGCGATGTTTTCAATCAGCGAACCCTGATACGACAGCGGCTTGGTGCTGACGACGTGCCCGGAGACCCGCCTTGCGTGCGGCGTAGTGAAAACCTCCTCGGTCGGGATATTCGCATTGCAGGTGATCCCGTTCTTTGCCGTAGAGGCACCGCCCACCCATTCGTGACCATGAGCAAGCCCGATCGTCAGATCCGTGCCCGGGCCTGAGTAATGCAGGGCATCGAAGCGTTGACCGTTGAGCCATTCGGTCTTGTTGCCCAACATCGCATTGTGTGTCTGCCAGGCCGCGATGGCGTCTTCACGATCGACCCGGGACGCCGAAAAGATCGCATCTGCGAGCTTTGCGACCGCCACATCCTCTTCATCCTCGGGAAAAACCAGCTTCGCCCATGACGGCGATGGATAGGCGATGATGTTCCAGTTGATGTCGAAATTGACGATTCGTTCGAGCGCGGGCTTATAGGCGATCGAATTGGCCTTGCTGGCACGCGCAACCCTGACCGGATCCTCATTCGCCAGCAGCATCGGATTGTCGCCGACGATCGCAAGCCGCGCGGTGTTTCCCTCAAAGGCCTTCGCCATCCCGTTATAGAGCCAGTCCGCGGCGCGATCGAAGCCTTCATTTTGCCCAAAGCGGTAGCGTGACAGCGTGACCGCCTCATCGGCCAAAATCGGCGTGACGAGACCGGCTCCAGCCTTGTAGGCGTGTTCGGCAACCCTGCGCACCAGAGGCAACGCCGCGGTCGGCGCCGTCATCAACAGATCCTGTCCCGGTTTGAGCTGTAGTCCGACCTTGATGGCGAGTTCCGCGAGCCGGTCAAGCTTTACTGGATCGATCGGTTCAAAGGGACTGTGTTTGGGAGCATTCATGGTAACGGCCTGTTGATCGGTGAATCGAATTATAGCTGATCCGGCGCAGGCGCGTCGAATTAACAACAGCTCATTGCGGCAAAGATGGTGGGACAGGCCCCACTTATCAACGACAAAACTCACTTCAGATTTCAAGCTGGATCACGATTCAGCGCGCGATTTCTTCCAGACGCAGGTTGCGCGTTTCGATCATTCGGGTAGATGCAAGCAAGCCGACCATCGCTACGGCTGCGAACATCAGGAATACCGACTCGACACCGCCCTTGCCCACCATGAAGCCGACAAGGGCTGGTCCGATCGCCGAACCGATCCGGAGCCAGGAGGTGGCGACACCCGTTCCAATCGCGCGCATCCGCGTCGGATAGATTTCGGGCGTGTAGAGATAGACGACGGCGGCGATCGAGCCGATCAGCCCATAGCTGAGCGTGCTCAGCACGATGACCGACGAAATGTCCTGCGTTCCGCCAAAGGCCAGGAGGCCGAGCAACATCGCCCCGCCACCGAAGGCTCCCATCAGCCAGTATTTGCGGCCGGTGCGATCGATCACCATCGCACACAGCAAAACCAACACCACCTGAGCAACGTTGGTCATCGAAGCAGCGCGCAACGCCTGCGGAAGAGCGAGATGATAAACCGTGGTGTAGAGCGTAGGCAGCCAGTTGTTCAGACTGTTGGCAACGAGAAACGCGCAAGCCCACAATGTCCAGGCGATCAACGTGCGGCTACGATAGGCTGGCGACAACAATTCGCCAAACCTGCCGCGCGAGCGCGGCGGAACGGGCACTTGCGCCGGCAGGGTCACCGCCGCCGGCGCATTTTTCGTGGTCGCGCCGGCCGGGCCGGACGCAGCCTCCAGCCGCGTGACCACCGCCTCGGCCTCGGCGAGACGGCCCTTGCCTATCAGCCAGCGCGGCGATTCCGGCAATCGCAGCAACAAGAACGCGATGAGAAGTCCGGGAATGCCGCCGATCAGGAACATGATCTGCCATCCCATCAGCGGCACCAGCACCGCGCCGACCTGCCCGGTCACCATCAGGCCGATCGGAAAGATCATCTCATAGAGCAGGAAAAACCGGCCGCGGCCGCGCGCCCTGGAAAGCTCGCTGATATAGGTGGCGGCGACCGGCATCTCGCCTCCGACGCCGATGCCCTGGATGAAGCGGCAGAGCAGGAGAATATCGAAACTCCACGCAGCGGCACAGGCAAGACTCATCAGCGCGTAGATGGCGGTTGCCGCCGCGGCACAGGGTATCCGGCCATGGCGCTCGGCCGCCCAGCTGAAGGCGAGCGCACCCACGATCTGGCCCACATAGCTGGCGCCGATCGTGATGCCGACCTGCGGCGCCGTGATGTGCCAGAGCGGCACGAGGATCGGCAAGACGAAGGCGATCGACAGCGCATTGAAGGCGTCGAAGAATGTGGCGCTCCCCATTACCACGCGGGCGATGACGAACCAGCGCGACCTCGGCATCTGCTCCATGCGGGCAAGCAGGGCTGCGGCAGCTTGCTCGGATGCGAACGATGGCGTCGGCGATGCAACAGCGGGAGCCTCGGAGCGCTGCTCCGCGTTGACGACCGACAAAGGCTCTGTCATGCCGCGGCCGATTTCTCGGCGGACCCGGGCGTCGGCGCCGGTTCATCCAGCGAGACATTCCAGGCATCGTAGCCGTAGAGCCAGCCCGGATCGTCATTACCGCCGCTCATCCAGGTGTTGGCGCTTGAAATCTCCTGAATCCTGGAGGTGCGGGGCTTGCGATGAGCTTCGAAACGCTTGAATGCCGATTCGATTCCTTCGATCGAAACGTCCTTCAAACAACGCGCCAGTACCGCGGCGTCCTCGATCGAGGTAGCGGCGCCTTGAGCCATATAAGGCGTCATCGGATGGCAGGCGTCGCCGATCAGAATGACCCTGCCCCGGCTCCAGGACGGCAGTGGATCACGTTCGAGGATCGCCCATTTGTGGCAGTCGGGGCAGGCGTCGAGCACCATCCGCACCTCGGGATGGAAGCCCGCATAGGCCTTGCGCAACTCGTTGACGTCGCCCTTGGCCGACCACGACTCCCTCGTCATCCAGTCGGCTGGTTCCGGGACGCTGGTGACGAAGTAAAGCTGGCTGCGGTCCCTGGTCGTGTAATAGATCACGATGTGGCGATCCTCGCCCCACCATTTGGTCCGCGAGCGGGAGATTTCCTTCGGCAACAGGTGGGAGCTGAAAACGGAGCGATAGGCGATGCGACCGCGATGGATCGGCTTGTCCGGCCCGATGATGATCTTGCGCACGACCGAGTGAACGCCGTCGGCGCCGATCACGGCATCGGCTTTGGCTGTCGTCCCGTCGGAGAAGGACAGTGTCACCGGTCCGCCGTCCTGCTTAAGCCCAACCAGTTCCTTGTCGAGGTGGATGATCTCGTCCGGCACGATCGAAGTCAGTGCTTCGTGCAGGTCGGCGCGATGCATGCAGAGGAACGGCGCGCCGTAGAGATCCTCGGGCATCGGCAACTCGCGCTTGATTTCACCGGTGTCGCCGACGCGGTTGAGATGGGAGTACGGTGCAAAGGCGCGCTCGCGCAACATCGGCTCGACGCCGATCCCGCGCAGCACCTTCATTGAATTTGGCAGCATCTGAATGCCCGCGCCGATCCGGCCGAACTGATGCGCCTGTTCGTAGATTTCGACTTCCATGCCCGCCTGCCGAAGCGCGCCTGCGGCGGCCATGCCTGCCATCCCGGCGCCGACGATTGCAATTTTGGGGGACGGCATGACGCGCTGTGCTCCTGCTCTCACAAACGAAGGAGGCCTCACAAGGGCCTCCGACCCGCAATCAACCGGCGCGGATGGCGGGATGGTGGAATATAGCTTTTGGCCGGGTGGAACAAGGAAGCTCGTTTTGTACAAGCGATGCGCGCTTCACGGCAAATTCAACCGCTGTCGCAAAGCTGCGTCGCGCCTGGTGGTGTTTCGACGGGACGAGGCGCGGTGCCGGCCGGCGCCGCTCCCGAAGCCGGCCTTGAGGCTGACGCCTCCATTTGACAAATTGACGATCTTTGTCAAAATTGTCGGATGGGCTCCCCGGATCGCATCCTCTCGGCTGCGGAAAGTGTCTTCGCCAGGTTTGGCTTTCGACGCGCGTCGATGAGCCAGATTGCCGACGAAGCCGGGCTGACGCGACAGGCGCTCTATCATCATTATCCGAGCAAGGAAGCGCTGTTCCGCGCGGTGGTCGAGCAACTGCATGAACTGGCCTATGAGGCGGAGGCCGCGGCCGGCCTCGATCAGGAAGAGGCCGGGGGCGGGCTTGCCGATATTCTGGCCTCGCAAATCGGCGCGCGTTTTCGCTATCTGCTCGAATGCGTCGAGGAATCGCCGCAGGCCGAAGAGTTGCTGTCGGAGCATCAGCTTCAGACCCGCGACCTCTACCAGAGTTTCATCGAGCACAACGCCGATCTCCGCGCCGAGACCATCAATCGTGTCTGCGCCAAGCAGGGACTTTCCTTGCAGAACGGCATGACATCGCGCGATCTCGCCCGATGCATTCAGCTCGCCATTCGCGGCTTCAACGATCTGCGCCTGAACGCCTCGACCCTGGGCGAACTCGACAGGATGATCCGACTTCTGGTGGCCGGCGCGGTTGCGCCCGCCACCTCCCAGATCAGCAGCAAAAGGAGAGCGCGATGAGCACCGTGACGATCAACGGCCGCCTTGAGACCCTGCCAGAGGATCCCGAAGCGCTCCTCGTCGACGTGGTCCGCGACAGGATGAATTTGACCGGAACCAAGCTTGTCTGCGGGGCCGGCGTCTGCGGCGCCTGCACCGTATTGCTCGATGGCGTCCCCGTCGTGAGCTGCCTGATGCCGGCGAAAGCGGTCGCGGGCCGCAACATCACGACCGTCGAGGGAATTGGCGGCGCAAGGTTGCATCCGGTACAGCGGGCGTTCATGGCGCTGGATGCGCTGCAATGTGGCTTCTGCACACCGGGCTTCATTGTCGAGGCCGCGGCCTTCCACGACAACTGGCGAAAGGCCAAAGGCAATGCCGTTCCCTCCCGCGCGGAGATCGGCGCGGCTTTGTCGGGTCATCTCTGCCGTTGCGGTGCCTATGACAATATCTTGCGGGCGGTCGGAGAGGCCTGCAGCGGTCGCTTTGACGGCGAACAAACCCTGGCACCCCGCCTCGAGGCGCGCGACAAGGTGACGGGCACCGCGAAATATACGGTCGACATCCGGCACGATGGTCAGCTCGAGGGAGTGATCATTCGCTCGCATATCGCCCATGGCAAAGTCGTCCAGCTCGACCTTGCGCCTGCGCGCGCCGTGACGGGCGTGATGGCGGCGATTTCGCTGATCGAAGACGACCATATCGTCCGCTATGTCGGCGCGCCGATTGCAGCGATCGCCGCCAAGGATCGCGACACTGCACACCAGGCCGCCGCCGCGATCGGCATCCGATACGAGCCATTGCCGTCGGTGGTGGGATTGCAGGCCGCGCGCAAGCCGGATGCACCACTGGCGCTGGAAAAATCGGAACGCAGGAAGGCCGCGAACGTCTCGGAAGGTTCGCCGGCGCCCGCCCCATGGCGGCAAAATGTGCGAGGTCCGACTGCCGCGTTTTCGCACAAATCAAAGACGGTGCGCAGCGCGATCGCCGCAGCCGTCGAAGCCAATGATCCGCTGCTCGTCAAAGGCATCTTCCGCACCTCGGGCCAGTCCCATACCTGCCTCGAGCCGCACGCCACAGTGGCCCGCTTCGATGGCAACCGCCTGACCCTGCATGTTTCCACGCAGGCGGTATTTCATTTGATGGAGCTGGTCGCGAAACGATACAAGCTCGACCGCGACAAGGTCCGCGTGATCGCCGACCATGTCGGTGGCGGGTTTGGCTCGAAAGCAAGTCTTGGCATCGACACCATTGCCGCGATCGAACTTGCCCGTGAGGCGAAGGCCCCGGTCCGCGTGGCGCTCGACCGCCATGAGGAGTTGTCGGTCACCGGCCATCGCCCCGGAACGGAACTCGACATCGCGCTGTTGCCTTCGCGCGAAGGCAATCTCAAGGCGCTGGCGCTGACGGCATGGTCCGATAACGGTGCCGGCATCAACTCGACGATCGCAGCACTGGCACGTCTGATCTATCCCGCGGAGGCAAAGGCGCTGGTCGATTTCGACGTCATCAGCAATCTGCCGCCGGGCGCGCCTTTCCGCGGACCGGGCGGACCGCCAATGGCGTTCGCGCTGGAACAGGCCATTGACGAGGCCGCCTTGCGGATGCAGGTCGATCCCATCCAATTGCGCAAGCGATGGGACACCGATCCCAACCGCCAGCGTCTTTACGATTGGGCGGCGAACCTCGAAGTCTGGCGCAATGCCAGGGGAGCGGCGCCGACACGGAGCGGCCGTTATTGTCGCGGCGTCGGCGTGGCCACGGGTTATTGGCTCTATATCTGGCAGCCGGGCTCGAAAGTCGAACTGGCAGTCAAGGGCGGCCGCCTGATCGCGAGCACCGCCATCCAGGACATCGGCACCGGCAGTCGAACCGTGATCGCCAATACGGTCGCACGCGAATTCGAGCTCGAGCCGCACGAGGTGGAGGTCAGAATCGGGGATTCCAACCTGATCGAAGGTCCCGGCTCGGGCGGTAGCCGCACCACGGCCTCGGTCGTGCCTCCCACCCTGCTTGCGATACGAAAGCTGAAGGAAACGATCGAACGAAATGCGAAACGAAGGCCGGCGCCCGGCTCCAATGCGCCGTGGCGCGAACTGATCGCAGCGTCCTCCGACATCAGCGTGTCGGCGACGCGGCCCGAAGACTCCAGACACACACCTCCCGGTGTGCGCTCGCCCATGAAGGAAGCGGGCTTCATGGGAACGATTTTCAGCTGGATGCTGCGCCGCTTTTCAAATCTCGCCGTCGGCGCCGGCGTGCCGAGTTCGGTCCAGGTGGTCGAAGTGGAGGTCGATACCTGGCTCGGACATGTGCGGGTTCTCAAGGTTCACACGGGAATCGCGGTCGGCAAGCTCGCGGCACCCGCGCTTGCACATAGCCAGGCGGCAGGCTCGATCATCCAGGGTATCGGCTATGCGCTCTACGAAGGACGCGAGGCCGATCCGGCCAGCGGCAACATTCTGAGCGCCGGGCTTGAAGACTACCGCATCCCCGGCATTGCCGACACGCCCGATATCGAGGTTCATTTCGACGAAGCAGGATTCGATCACGTGCTCGGCGGCAGCGTCGGGATCGGCGAGGTCGCGACCGTCCCGACATCGCCGGCGATTGCGAACGCGATCCACAACGCCATAGGAGTGCGTGCTTATGAGCTTCCGATCCAGCCTGCCCGGCTCACGACAATGCTGAACCAGAGGAGCGTGGCATGACCGGCAACTCGATGGCTTCGGCGCAACAAAGCGAGTTCCGCGCTGCCGGAACGGATTTATCCGAACGACGGCGCAGCGGCGTGTCGCGCGGAAATATTGTCGATCTGGCGCGGCCGTCCGGATCTCGCGACGTCGAATGGGATGCGGATGGCGCGGCCAGCATCAGCGCATTCGCCACCATCTCGGTGATCGCCGCCGATCCGAAACTCGGCGGCGCCTATCCCGGGCTGACGGCAGCAGCCGCAGGCCTCGCGACGCCGCAGGTAAGGCATGTTGCGACGATCGGCGGCAATCTCGCCCAGCGCTCCCGCTGCTGGTACTATCGAGACCCGCATATCTCCTGTCTCAAGAAGGGCGGCTCCGTTTGTCCGGCGCGCGAGGGCAATCACCTTTACGGCGTCGCCTTCGATCTCGGCCCGTGCGTCGCGCCGCATCCTTCCACGCTGGCCGCAGCCCTCATGGCGTATGAGGCGACGGTGACGACCAATCTTCGTCCTCGTCTCGCCATCAACCAGTTGCTCGGCGACGGCTCGAACGGCAGCGCCGACCATGCTCTTCAGCCGGGCGAAATCGTGGAAAGCATCGAACTCGGTGCGCCCCTTGCGAACGAGCGTGCTCTCTATCGCCGCGCGATCAGCCGCAGCCATGCGGAGTGGCCGCTGGCGGAGATCGTTCTGCGCGCCGTGATAACGGATCGAACATTCAAGCTGGTTCGCATCGTGGCGGGCGGCGTTGCTCCGGTACCGCTTCGGCTTGCGGATGCAGAATCCGCCGCGCAAGGTGCCGCGGCGAATGCCGCGACCATCGCCGACGCAGTCGCGCGGTCGACGGGTGGAGCAAAACCGCTGCCGATGACCGGCTACAAGCTCGATCTGCTGCGGGGCCTCCTGCGAGATCTGCTTGAGAGAATTTCGGGCTAGAGCGGCGGAATTTCTGCTCGATTTGACGAGGTCTCGGGCGAGGCGGAAGGCAAGCCGTCCCGCCAGCGGACATTGATCTACCTCAACGTGCCTGCCAGGGCATCAGACTACTTATATCGGTTGCGGTGTGCCTCCAGCGCCAACGCGATTTCCGTCTTGCAAATGATTCAGGTCAGATTGCCGTCACGCAGATCGATGTCCGGAACAGCTCTTGCCCAGATCGAATCGATGTCGCGCATCTTCTTTGACGGCATCAGCCTGGGGGCGACGCTTTCCGATATCCATACGACGCAGATCCTATTCGCAAACCCGGCGTTCGCCCGGCTCGTTGGCTACACCGTCAATGAGCTCATTTCGGGCATGACATTCCTCGATCTTACTCATCCGGACGATCGCGAGCGAAATTTCAGGGTCCACAGCAGCTTGACGAACGCCGCGACGGGTCACTATCGCATCGATAAACGTTATGTCCGCAAGGACGGCGTCATCGTTTGGGGCCGCGTAACCGGCACCTCCATTTCGGACGAAACCGGAGCGTTGCGCTGGTCGACGGGAATCATCGAGGACATCACCGAGCAGCAGTTACTGAAGCAACGATTGGCCTTGTCGGAGGAGCTCAGTGGACTGGCCGCATGGCGCTGGGATGTGAAGGCCGCCACCGCCGAGCTTTCGCCGGCCTATAACCATGTCCTGGGACTTCTTCCCTACGCGTCCTCGCTTACGCTTGATGAATTCCTGGAACGGGTGCATCCCGACGACAGGACGTCCGTATCGGAATTCCTGAAGAACGCGCTGAAGGGAAATATTTACGCGCTGGAATACCGGATCGTCAGGCCGGACGGCAAGATCCGCTGGTTGCGCGGAATGGCAAGCGGCGTTCTGGACGGCGCGGGCGAAGTCGCCGAACTGGTCGGTGCGACGCTCGACATCACCGACGTCAAACTGCGCACGCAGGCGGCCGTCACCGACAAGAAGCTGCTGTCGATGATGCGGTTCATCGAGGAGAATTGGGAAACGAAATTCAAGGTCGAGGATATCGCGGCCAAATTCGGCATCAGTTCGCGAAAGTTATTCAGACATTTCGCATCGCGCGGAACGACCTTGATGGACTTCGTAAAGGACATCAGGCTGCAAAAGGTCCGTCAAAGGTTGGTTGCTCCGGACCCCACCAAGACGGTCACCGGCGTCAGCCTCGAATGCGGCTTCAATAATCTAGGTCACTTCGCAAGGGACTACCGCAGGAAGTTCGGCGAACTGCCGTCCGAAACCTTGCGGCGCCACCAGTCATGACAAGAGCCTGAAGAATCGGATGCTTCGATATCGCAGCATCGAGCCGGCTGGGATGGGCGCGAGAGCGCTGAACCAGCCGGCCCAGAGGAACCTTGAATTTACTTGGCCGCTGCAATCCGTGGCCATTCATCCATCTGCACGCGGGCCACGAGCTTGTAGCTGCCATCGGTGGGGCGGAAGATCGAGGCTTCGCCTTCCTTGGTGTCGAACCAATCCTTGCCCAACGCGGCAACGATATTCGGCTGGTGCGTGATCAGGATCGTGACCGTGTGAGCCTTCGGCGGCGTCGCGATCATCTTGCGAAAAGCGTCGGAGCGGCGGTTGTTTTCGTTTGGCGATACGATAAGTCCGCCTTCCGTCAGATCCGTCGTCTTTTCGATATCCTTGAAGCCGGCAATGACAGCCGTTTCATAGGCGCGGTTGAATTTGCTGGTATAGACCTTGCCCACGGGAACCCCGGCCTGACGGATGGCGTCGCCGAAAGCCTTGGCCAATGCCTTGCCCTTGTCGTTGAGATTGCGCTGAGCGGCAATGTTGTCGAAGTTCGTCGGATCGGTATCGGCCTGATCCGGGAAGGTGGCACCATGGCGAACGACCATGACAAGATCGCCTGCGCGCAACGCCTTCGCGATATCGGCATCCTGCAGGTTAGCTTGCGCCGATGCTTTCGGCATGGGTACTGCAAGCAGGGTGAAAACGCTCACGAGAGCTGCCATCGCGGCGATAATCGGTTTATTCATCGTAGACATAGTTGCTCCTTTTTTGATGTGATCTCCGTCCACGGCCAAGACCGGCCGCGAAGCGATTTTATTCCGCGTCGCTGACTGCCAACTGCACATTGGACTGGCGCGCTCCCACTGATTGCGACGTCCACGGCAGCATTCGTTGCAACACGCCGTCACGCAAAAACAGGCGATGGAAAAGCGCGGTTCCGGCATGGAGCCCGATCAGTGCGAGCAGCACATTGGCGCCAATCTCGTGCGCTTCCGCGAAGACGTGGCGGATGGCGTCATCCTGCTCGAACAGCGCCGGAACCTGCCAAATGAACAACTCAAACGGCGCGCCGCGAAACAGGGACCTGCCCAAGCCTGTGATCGGTTGGATCAGGAGCAGGGCATAGAGGCTGTATTCGTTGGCTTTCGCCAAGGTCTGCTGCAGCTTCGACATGCTTTCGGGGAAAGGCGGGAGGTAAGCGAAATTGTGCCGCCAGACGAGCCGCACCAGGCTGACGACCCAGATCAACGCACCCGACGTTCGGTGCGTCGTCAGGATGGTGACGGCAAGGCTGCTATCGTGATCGACGGCCTCGCGTAACCATGCGCTCGAGAATTGCAGGACGATCAGAAGCACCGTAAGCCAATGCAGGGTAATGCTGATCTGATCGAACCGCCCGCTTTCGAGCCCGGCCGTCCTCGCATATGTCTTTGCGGATTCTGAATTTTCTGTCATCTCGGTCTGCTCCAGGTCCCTGTTGGGTCCAATCTGCTCGCCGAGAAGACCTTGAGGGCCTCGGGTTTATTCCCCCAATCTTGAGTTCCCGAGCCCGCTATATTGCGACGGACCGATCGAGGTGCGTTGTCTTGTATCACGGAAGCCGGACGAAACCAGAGGTTGCACGGCGATTATTGGCCCTTTGCGACGTCGGGATGAGATGGCCAGGCCAGTCGCTGGCTGTGCGGCGGGGCTGAAGTCGCCAGGGATCGCTGCGAGAACGAGAGCGTTGTCTTACAACACGATCGTCTCGCGCCGGCGCCGTTCAGAAGCTTTGGCGACGGCTTCCGTCCTGGTGCGCGCGCCCAGTTTCCGGAACAGGGATTCGATATGGAATTTCACGGTGTGCAACGAGATGTCCAAACGGCGCGCGATCGCCTTGTTGGTCATGCCTTCGGCGAGCGCAGCCAGCACCTCGAGTTCCCGCGGCGTCAGCAATGCGTAAGCTTCGGTCTCGCGCATCGCGCCAAAGCCCGCGTCCCGTACTCCCGGACGCACGACGAGGCCCGCTGCGACCGCTCGTATCGCGGCGTCGATCTGGCTCGCATCCGCATCGCGAGGCAACAGGCCGGACGCCTCTTCATCCACGCCGCCAACGGCAACGACGAGGCGGTTTTCGCCAGGCGGCCGGCCGCCGTCCGCGAGGATCACGTCGGGAGTGTCCTGCATCTCCACGACGATGTGTCCGGCTTCGCTTACCACCCTGCCGAGGGCGGCGCGGCGAAGCGGATCCGTGGTGTGGACCGCCACGCGCAACCGCTCCATTGACGCCAAACTCCTCGCCGGTTCGCTCATGCCGCCTGCCGTTCTGCAATCGTCAACTGCACCGTGATCACCGCACCACCCCTGATGAGACGGATGTCCGTTTTGCGGCCAATGCTGTCGGCGCCGAGAAGGCGAGCCATTTTTCTGAATCGATGCGCCGGTATTCCGTCAGCACTGAGAATGATGTCGCCGGCCACGATTCCCGCCTGCGCCGCGGGCCCGTTCTCGACAACCGACATCACCATCAAGCCGCTGGACTGGCCGGCCGTTTCGCGCAACGCGTCCGGCACCGCGACCGCCTGCAGCGCAACGCCGAGCCAGCCGCGCGGGATGTGGCCGTCCTTCAAAAGCTGCGGCACGACGCGTTCGATGGTTGCGGCCGGAATGACAATGACCTGATCGCGCGGCCCGAAGGTCGACATGCCGAGACAACCGCCGACGGCGTCGAAAACGGGACCGCCTTCCTCGCGATGGGCCAGCCGAATGTCGAGCACAATTCGCCGGTCAATGAGGCCGCCGCGGCTGGAATGCCATTCGGGGCCCGCGAAATTGACTAGCCCCAGGCGCGCGCTGACGCCGCCTGCTCCGTCTGCCCCGATCGCAAGCGCAATTGCACCGGGACGCGCTTCGCCCGAAGCAAGCGCAGGCGCGGAAATCGAATCCGCAGGCTTGAGGATTGCGATATTGGTGCTGGGATCGCGTCCGGCGACCTTGGCCGTCAGCACCGAGCCGTTCGAGCCGACAAGCTCAAACTCGTCCTTTCGCGGCAGCGATTGCTCGGAGGCGACGACGACGCCGGATCGCCACGCCAGGCCCGTGACATGCCGCTCATGGGCGAGGCGGATGGCAACCACCGCGTTTTTGGCGGCTTCCGTGCGCGCAGCCAGCGCGGCCGAGAGCTGGCTTAAGGGTTCCGTTTGATCGGGCATCTGCAACTCCTATCGGTTCAAGATAGGAATGAATTTGAGGGATTCATCCTCCGCAGAATATCGGCCGGACGGCCGGGTTCGCACCGGCCATTTGACCGGGGGATGAAGTCGCAAACGCCAAGCAAGCCAGTATTAGGCGGAGAATCTCTTCAGCCCGGTTGTCGCCACACCGAGACTGCTCCAGCCGTCGATCGGGGATATCGCCTAGAAGCCCCTATTTCGGCAACGCTCCCCGCAGCTGCTGGATGAGCGCCGCCAGATTTCGGTCATCGGGCACGATTGCGGCCAGCCGCTCGGCATAGGCCAGCGCAGACCTCAAGTCGCCATTGGTGCGATTGAAGGCGATCAGCGCCGACAGGATATCGCGATCGCCGGGATGTCGCACCAAACCATCCGTCAGTACCGTGATGGCCTTGTCGCCTTGCCCGCCCGAGTTCAGCGCAACCGCATAGACATAAACGTATCGCGCGCTATCCGGCTCAAGCTCGGCCGCGCTTTGAAATTCGCTAAGTGCCGTGTCCGGCTTTTTGAGCCTGGTCAGGGTCAAGCCGAGCGCGTGGTGCGCCGCGGCCGCGCGCGGCGAAACGGCGATTGCGGCGCGTAACACGGCTTCTCCTTCACCGTCGCGGCCAAGCTGCCGGTAAAGGTCAGCCAGATTGATCGATGCTGCGAGATATTGCGGGCTCAATCGCAGCGCCGCCTTATATTCCGTCTCTGCCGCCGATGTTTCGTTTCGCCGGGCGAAGAAACTTCCCAACGTGGTGCGGGCTTCCGGCCGCTCGGCATTGGCGCGTTGCGCCTCGACGAACTCCGACGCGGCACGCTCAAAGCGCTCGCGATCCGGCGGAGGTTGGTTCGCCGTCGGGACAGGTGCGAGCAGCGAGGCGGCCCGGATGCGGACGCCGCGTACGGGATCGGCCAGCAGCGGCGAAACCCACGGCCAGATCTGGCCGGCCGGCACGCTTTCGAGCATGTCGAGTGCGCCGATCCTCACCATCGGATCGGGATCGTCCAATGCGCTGCGGGCCATGCCGATGTTCGTAGGCGAAGTACGAGGTGCAAGCTCGGTCAGCGCGCTGGCGCGCGCAATCGCCGGCACATTTCGGTCCGCAACAACCGCCGCAAGAAGTGCCGCAGCATCCAACTGATCTGTACGCGAGGCGTGGAAAGCACCCGCGTAGGTCTGAAAGCCCTTGCGATTGGGGCCGAACCAGGTTTCGACCGCCGCGGCGGCCCATTTTGAATCCTTGTCGGCGTGGCAATCGTTGCATGCGTTCGGCGTGCCGAGCTTCACCGAAAGATCGGGCCTCGGAATACGAAAGCTGTGATCATGGCGCCGGTCGATCACCATGTAGGTGCGCGCCGGCATATGGCAGGAGATGCAAGTCGGCTCGCCGCTACCTGCATGGTGGCGGTGGCCGACATTGGCATATTTGTCAGATGCGTGACATTGCAGGCAGACGCCTTCGCCCGGGGCCCGAAGCCCTGCGCCATGTGGATCATGGCAATCGCTGCAGGTGACGCCGGCGGCAAACATCCTGCTCTGTTTGAAGGGGCCATAATTATACGCCTCTACCACGTCGCGGATCTGGCCATCGGCGTGATAGGCGTTGCGCGTCAGTGGTTCGACCACATGTGTTTGCGATAACCATTGGCCCGGAACCCAGTCCTCGCGGAATTCGCCGCGACGCGCGTGACACAAGCCGCAGGTCTCGACTTCCTTGCGCAGTGCAGCCGGCGAGGCCGTGTGGCGTGCATTGCCGGTTTGCGGATCGATCGGCCAGGTTACGCCGTGGCGTTGATCGAAGCGAACGAGCAATCCCTTGTTCGGGTCTTCCCGCTTGCCGAACGGCCACCAGCTGTTCTGATCGCGTGCCCAGGCAGCGTGGGTTGACCCCTGTCCATGGCACGCCTCGCAACCGACGCTGATCTCCGCCCAGGTCGTGGCGAAGCTATCCACGCTGGCGTCGTAATTCCTGCGCAAGCCGGTCGAGTGGCACTCCGCGCACATGAAATTCCAGTTCTGGTCCAATTTCGTCCAGTGCAAAACGTCGTCGTGTTTGATCTCTTCGTCGGGGTAGAGATGAAACCAGCGCTGACCGCCTTTTTCTTTTTGTCTTGTGTCCCAGGCGATCGACAGCGCCTGAATCCGGCCATCCGGGAATTCGACGAGATATTGCTGCAGCGGATCGACGCCGAAGGTGTATTTCACCTCGAATTCGGCAAGTTTGCCGTCCGGCCCGTCGGTTTCGACGATAAACTTCCCGTCCTTTCGAAAGAAACGCGAATGCACGCCGTAATAGTCGAAGCTCGCACCGTTGAAGTCGCCGAGCACCGTCTCGTCGCTCGCGTGCTGCATCGCGGCCTTGTGCTGCGAGGTACTCCACAATCCTGCTTCCGCCTGGTGACACCCCGTGCACGTCTCGCTGCCGACGAAGCTCGCCGCTGTCGTAGCTTCACTTCCATTCCGCAACCGAAAACCGATCCCACCGACAACGACGATAAGCGCCGCGGCGAGCATCGCGAGCCAGAGCGAGCTTGCCTGGAAAAGAGCAATCCTGGATTTGTCGGGCAACGTCTCCTGCGGTGCGGCCCGCGTCGTCTCTCCGGCAGGTCTTTTCCCCGATCGATCCGCGCTGCCAGCTTTGCGTCGCTTACGTGCCAATGGGCTTGTCCTCAATGCCGGGCCTGCGAAAAGCGATCGAGCAACCCTTCGCCCGGATTGCAGCCCATCATCGGTCGGACTCCAGCCAAGTCAAACGGGAGGTGGACGCACACAGAGCCGGCAGATCAATTCGGGCAGCGCGCATACTTCATATCAAGTTCATCACCCATGCCCGGAAAGGTGCGGGATATGGTGTTGTCGTCGATGAGTTTCGCACTGAACTGAACACTTGACGCCATGATATCGTTTGCGCACGCGGCAATGAAATGAAAGAGATTGCCGTCCTGCTTGCGTGCCTTGATCGTGCAGGTCTGCAACTGCCCTCGAATCTTGTCTCCGTCGACGATGAAGCCGCCGCCGAACTGGTCGGAATCCTGAGCGAAGGCGATGGTACCTCCCTTTCTCGTAAAGACCTTGTTGCATACGGACACATCCGTGGCCCACGCGCCGTTCAGATCGGCCGCAAGGACAGGGCTTGCAAACGCAATCCAAGGTGCAGTGCAAGCCGTCAGTAATGCCAACCGTCTGATGTTCATCTTGTTTGTCCTGTTTCCTACAACCCTCAGATTCCTGCGTTTTCCTCCCATGCGCGGTCGGGAGCGAGATTGATCTCCATCAAGCCGGGGCAAAAAAAGTCCGGCATTGATCCGCGGCCGATGAAAATCGAGCACCGTCGCGATCGGCTCAAACGATCGATTTGATTTGCGGGAGGAGCAGAGCACCGCCATGACCCCGTTGCTGATGTCCTTGGCGGCTTTTGCCTGCATTTTCGCCGGCACTTTCCTGGGCATATTTATTCGCCGCAGGCTGCCCGATCGACACCTGAGCGGAGACACCAAGGATATCGTCAGGCAGGGTACGGCCCTGATCGCCACGCTTGCCTCTCTGGTTCTCGGTCTGCTGATTGCTTCAGCCAACGGAAAATTCGAGGCGGAAAGCAGCCAGATCAAGCAGCTGACGGCGAGCGTCGTTCTGCTGGATAGCATACTGGGCCTGTATGGGCCGGAAGCCGAGCCGGCCCGCGCGCAGCTGCGCCGCCAGGTTGGCGCGGCGGCCGATCGAATATGGAGCGAGGCCGCTCCAAGCTTTGGCAAGCCGACACCGTTCGAGCCGGCATCCGCTGGGCTCGCGCTCTACAACGAAGTCCTCAAACTCGTCCCAAAAGATGACGCGCAGCGCTTCTTGCAAGGGCGGGCCATGGATACGCTGGTGGATATCGGAAAAACGCGCATCCTCCTGTTCACGAGTGCCCGAGGATCGATCCCGATTCCCTTCCTGATCGTGCTGGTCGGCTGGCTCGCACTGATCTTTACGAGCATCAGCCTTTTTGCGGAAAGCAATGCAAGAACGATTACCATCCTTTTCATCTTTTCGTTCGCAGCATCAGCTGCGATCTTCCTGATCCTGGAGCTTGGCCAGCCTTTTGCCGGATTGATGCAGATCTCGGACGAGCCGCTGCGGAGCGCGTTGCCAGCCTTGCCAAAGTAACGAGGGACACCGAGAGATCGAGCGGCGGGATTCTTCAGGTTTTTCACGCCTGCGACCGGGGCCGCTATTGACCTGAGTCAATTGACGGTGTCGCCGGTCCAATAGAAAGGGGGCGCTGAGCGTCGCAGTTCCGGCACTGGGAGCAAAGTCTCATGGTTTCGATAAGAATGCCGTTTTGGCTGCGCTTTATTTCGCTGATTGGCGTGGTCGCTCTCTGCACCGGCGCGGGCCTCCTTGCTTACCGATGGTATACTCATCCTGTGACGCTTAAGCTGGCCGTCGGAACGATCGACGGCGAGGGAGCCAGGGCGATGTCGGCGATGGCCAGCCAGTTCGTCACCGACGGGGCACCAGTTCGATTGAAAGTCATCGATACCGGTACTGCTCTCGAAGCCGCCAAGGCGTTCGCTGCGGGAAAAGTCGATCTCGCCGCGGTTCGTGGCGGCGTCGGCGATTTGTCAGAGGCTCAGGCAATTGTCGTCCTTGCCCATGTCGCCGTCCTGCTGATCGCCCCGCCCGGCTCTTCCATCGACAGTATCGACAAGCTCAAGGGACGCACCGTCGGCGTGCTCGGAGGGGAGACAAACTCCGGGATCGTCGAAGCACTGAGTAACGCCTACGACCTTGCCCGCAGCAAGGTCGTATTCAAGAATCTCGGTTTGGAGGACGCGCGACAGGCCATTCAGTCGAAGCAGGTGAGCGCGCTGCTCGTCGTGATCCCCTTGACCGAGAAATACCTGACGCTGGTGAAGGGCCTCTTTCCGCAGGGATCAAAGACGCTGCCGGTGCTGATTCCCGTCGACTCGGCCGCGGCCATCGCCGATGCCAACCGCGCCTATGAAAGCTTCGACGTTCCAAAGGGCACGCTGCGGGGATCTCCCCCAGTCCCGGAGGACGATCTGACGACCTTGAGGACCTCGCTGTATCTCGTCGCCAAAAAGAGCCTCAGCTCTGACGTCGCAACGAACCTTACCCTGGCCATATTGAAGGCGCGCAGGGAGCTTCTGGGCGAAAACCGGCTGTTTGCGCAGATCACTTCACCGAGCACGGACGCCGATGCCTACCTCCCGGTTCATCCCGGTGCACTGGCGGTCTACAACGGCACGCAGCAAAGTTTCATGGATGAATACAGCAACTACATTTATCTCGGTCCGATGGTGCTGGGAGCGATTGCCTCGGTGCTTGCTGCCGCGTGGAAGTTTTTAGGTATCGGACAGCCTGAATTCAGGGCGGGCCCGCTGGATACGCTTTATGGTTTGTCCCGGCATATACGCAGCGTCAAGTCGGAGACCGAGCTTTCAAATATCGAGGACCAGATCGACAATATCCTGAAAGAGGAACGTCTCAAGGCCGAGAAGGACGATGAAAGTGCGGTCGATGCCGCGACATTGAACGTCGTGGCGCATCGCCTGGAGAATCTCATTCACGATCGCCGGGTGATGCTTGCTGCAAGACCGCCGGTCGCATCCGTGGCGTAGGCACCTAGAAGGTTTGGTTGAATCGGACTTGCGTCTTTATATTATAGACGGGGTAGTCCTTGATGATGGGCACGCCGAGCTCGAACGAGAGCGCGGCACCGCCGTCCAGTTTGCGTCCCACCCTGAAATCGAACGGCAGAAACAGCCGACCGGTCTGGCCGGTGATCGGATCCCCGAAATTGATCCTGATATCGGCACTCGGAAACAAGCTGACATACCATTGATCCGCCAGGCCGATGTTGAGGGTCGGTGCAATCTGCAGATCGCTGATATTTCTCCTGGTCGGATCGCCGGCGAAACTGGCGTCGTAACGCAAGACTGGCTCGAGATAGCTCGATGGACTGATTTCCCACAGCGCGTAACGCGCGCCGACCATTGGCATCACCTGCCATTTCCCGGAGCCGAACGTGTCGCCGCCCGTGGGGGTGATCAGGCGGGCGCCGAAGCCGACCGCAAGACGCTGGCTCAAATTATGAACGAGAACGGCCTGCACGTCGGCATCCCCTACCCCCAGCAAATAGTTGCGGTCGGGATTGTCGGAAGAGAAAGGATTTTTGGCGAGCACCGGCAGATCGGAGCGCAGCGCCAAAATCCACATCGGCGCCAAGTCGATCGCATGATCATAACGAAAATCGAGTGTACCGGTGGTGACGTTGGTGACGGTTCCATTGCTGCCGTTTGCCGGAGCGGTCCTGTAAGTGGTTATCAGCTGAAACAGATTTGTCGGCGGCCTGAAGAAATCCTCACCGGCATTCGTGCCCCCGGCTTCCTGCGAGAATGCCGGGATCGTCTGCAGCATCGCCGCAAGGACGAGGCAAGTCGCGATCCATGAACGGGCTTGCGCCCTCGTTTCAGACATAGCAAAGCCAGCGCCAGCAGGTTGCACGGAACAGGACCGCGAGGGCGGTGCGCGAGCCTGCACCTCGCGCAAGCTCGATCAACAACCCGGCCTTTCGGTGTTGACGCGCACGCCCCGCGCATCAGATTACAAAAAACCCGTGCGTCGCGTCACGTCGAAGTTGTTCGACAAGGCCAAATTCCCAGTCCAGGTAAGCCTGCATCGCTTTGGTATCGACATCGGTACCTTCATAGGGCCGACGGTAACGGTGGGCGGCATCCAGCCTCGGCACTACCTCGCCCGGCCCCACTTCAAGCGTCGCACGATCGTAGCCACCCTCGAGCACGTAGGTTTCAAAGCCCATCTGCGCGAGCCAGGATGCCGTCATGTCGGCGCGAACGCTCATGTTGTCGGTCAACAGGAGCCGCGCTCCGCGCACCGGTGCGGCCATGTCAATCTCCTGGACCAGCTGACCTCCGGGATAATGGCGAAAGCCCTCGATGTGCCCTGCCGCATATTCTTCGCTGGCGCGAACGTCAAAGCGGTAGAGCGTGCGATGAGGCTGCGCCTGCAGAACGGACGCCTCCTCCACGCTGAGATGACGAACGCCGGCGCGATAGGCGACATCACGGGCATTGGCCTTCGCGCCCTCGAACAGGCCGATCTCGCCGTGACGATCCGCGCCATGCTCGAGCTCCTGGCTGGCGAGAGTCCAGCCGATCGTTCCGTTGCGAAGCGCCACGACCCTGTTCGCGATCCCGGCATTGATCAGCGACTGGGTGCCGATGATCGAACGGGTGCGACCGGCGCAATTGACGACGATCGTCGTCTGGCGATCCGGCGCCACGCGGCCGGCGCGCAGCACCAGTTCTGCCCCGGGCACGCTGATCGATCCCGGAATGTTCATGGTCGCGTATTCGTCGGGCCGCCGGACGTCGAGAATCGCGATATCGGCCTTGTTCGCGATCAGGGTCGCGACATCCCCGGCCGGCAGCGACGGCGTATGCCGGCGCGACTCGACCAGTTCTCCAAATGCCTTGGCGTAGGAATTGACGTCCTCGAACAACTCCAAGCCCGCAGCCTTCCAGGCCGCCAGGCCGCCGTCGAGCTCACGAACATCGGTATATCCCGACGCTGCGAATGTTTCCGCCGCCGGGCCAACGAGACCTTCGCCGGTGTCGTAGAGCACGATGGGCACGTTCTTGCGGGGCAATCTTGCCGCGGCTTCCAGTTCGATCCGGTTTGCCGCCATGTTTGCCGCAAACAACGGGTGACCGGTGGCGAATTCTGCCTCGTGGCGCAGGTCAAGCAGCGCGATTTCCTCGCGCAACAGCAGCATGCGGCGGACTTCTGAGGGCGTGATGGCTGATACGGTCATGGATGGTGGTCTGGATGGAACGGTCATGATGGAGGTCTGGATAAAGGGGTGGTTAGTCTTGCATCGTTACGCTTGCCGATTCAACTCTATGCGACGCTCGCACAAATTCGGCGGGCTCAATATTTCGGGCGGCCAAACGTCGTCCCCGCGGACGCGGGGACCCATAACCACCGGCCGGGTTTATTGACAAAGCCGTCTGCCACTTGCGCCCAAAAGAAAGGCCGCAGCGTATGGGTCCCTGCGTTCGCAGGGACGACGAGTGATCGATTTCAAATTTTTATGTAGCCCATTACTCCGTCATTCCGGGATGGTCCGAGCGATCAGACCCGGAATCTCGAGAGTCCGGGTTCGGTGCGTTACATCGCCCCGGAATGACAGGAGCGATCGGACACACCTCCGCCTTCCCGTGGCGCAATGCGCCCGAGGTTTTCCGGGAACCAGATCGCCCCAAACAGAGGGCGCAGGGAAAGCCGGGGTGCTCAGCGCACCCGTAGCCTCGCGTGCGAATGAAAAAAGCACACGAGCATAGTCACCACAGGTTAGCCGAACAATCCGGCATTCCCTGCACAATGGTTTTAACGGTTTCCTTCGTGCTCTCCCTGGTGAGCCGGGCTTTGTTGCCACCATCGTCAGCGGATCATCCCACCGACTTGATGCCAGCGTCGGGGCATCAGGACCACACGACTTCGCCGTCCGCGATTAACGCACTCGTCTCGTGCGTCACCCGCGTCCATCGCATCCCGCCTCACGTTTCGTGACGATAGCGCATACGCCCCTCTTGCCGAGGCGGGACAGGCGAATCGATAAAGCTGTTTCTACCAAACGGCGAAGCAGAATATTTTTGCAAAGACCCGTTGACACGGAGGCAAATCAGCTCGCGTTTTCGTCCCCGCTTCCGCGCGTTTTCGACTCTGCTATCGCCTGATGAGAAGCGCCGAAAACGCGCTGCCGATGCAAAGCGCGGCAACGACGGGGAAGATGACCGACGTATCTCCGGTATGGTCCATGAAGCGGCCGATGAGGGGCTCGCCCAATCCTGCGCATGCATAGGAGATGAAGTTCAGGACGCCGGTTGCTGTTCCCGAAAGACGCCGTCCGAAAATATCCGGACACAGCGCCCAGAAAGAGGACGCCGGACCGAAGACGAAGAAACCGCACAAGAACAGCCCGAAAATCCCCAGCAGACTGCCATGCGGCACGAAACCCATCGCGATCGCGATGACGGCCGCCAGAATCATGTAGCTGATGATGGCCGGATAGCGTCGCGCGCCAAACACGACGTCGGACATCCAACTGTTGGTCGACGCACCGAGCGCCATTCCGATCGGCAACGCGACCGTGATCCATACCGGGTCGATCGCAGCGGATGCCGATTTCCAGTTCGGCCCGAGGAAATGCACGGGGATCCAGACCAGGAGCGCGTATCGCGCCGCGTTTTGAAATCCGATCGACAGGCCCGTGGCATAGAGCCGCCAGTTCGACAGTACCGAGTGATAGCGGGCCGCGCTGGATTCGTCCGCGCCTTCCGCCTCCTCGTCAGCCGAGCGATCGTCGGCCGGATGGCTCAATCCGAGATCCTCCGGCTTCTCGCGAACGGTCACGAACATCACGATCGCCCCGAACAGCATGAGAACGACCGAGAGGCGGAAAATCCAGCGCCAGTCGAGACCGAAACTGCCGAGAATGACGATGGGGAGGAAATAGGCCAGCACCGACGAAAACCCGGACATGCCGACGTAGAACGAATAGACAAAGCCCCGGTTCTTGTGTCCCCACCAATTGGAAAGCAGCCGGCTTCCCGGCGCAAAGCCCATGGACTGAAAATAGCCGTTCAAGCCCCACGCCAGCAGGATGCTGACGAAGCCGGTGCCAAAGCTGGTGGCCCAGTTGGCCGCGAACGAGAGCACGGCACCTGTAAACATCATGGTGCGTCCGCCAAACTTGTCGCCGAGGTTGCCATTGATCGACTGGCCAACCGCGTAGGCCCAGAGCATCGCGGCGCTTACCCATCCGAGCATTTCCTTGGAAAGTCCAAGCTCCTTCTGGATGCCGGGGATCGCAAATCCAAATGTCTGCCGGCCGGTGTAATAGAAGAGGTAGCAGAACGAGACCCCCAGCAAGGCCGTCCACTTGTAGCGTCGATAAAGCGCCTCGCTGTCGGCGGAGGCGGTGAAAGGTCCCGCCACGGCCTGCCCTGTCTCAACCATCACACACGCTCCCTGATTCTTTTTGGATTCTGGTCACCTAGGTTTAGCTGGAGAGGCATCGAACGTGTCACCTCTCCCCTTGCGGGAGAGGTCGGATCGCGTCGAAGATGCGATACGGGTGAGGCCTACCGAGCCGAAAGATCTGGCCTTGATGCTCGTATAATGCCCCTCATCCGGCGCGGACTTCGTCCGCGCCACCTTCTCCCGCGAGGGGAGAAGGAACGGAGTTTGCGTCTCAACTGATTCGATCAAAACTCATCTCGCTCTAGGCCTGCGCCAAACCGTTCAAGGCGAAATCGAAGATATCGAAATTGCGCAGCCGTCGCGTCCTCTCGAGATTCCGGTATTTTTCGTTGACCGGATGCGAGACGATGAAAGGCACGACCTGCTCGCTCAATCCGCCGTGGGATCGAAGGCGGTGGCCGTGAAGGCCGGTGAGGTCATGCTCGGCGCGGCTGGCACCGATCACGGCGTGGGTGTCACCGATGGCCACGAAATCTCCCTCGCGATCGAGCGGCATCTCGTAACGGCCCGCGGCGCTCTTGCCGTCCAGAACCAGCGCGATCCCGGGTAAAGCGGCAGCCGCATCCATCACGGCAGCAAGTTCCAGCGGCTTGCGGAGATAGACCCTGACGAACGATCCGAGCGCGCCATGATGCTTCACGAAGGGGTCGGTGATCGGGCAGATCACGCGCACCGCGTCGGCTCCGAAACGATGGTTGAGTTCCTCTTCCAGGAACACCACGCGCGGCGTGCCGTCCGCATTGGTCTTGTCGTTCATGCCGTGATCGGCGATCAGGCCGACCACCGCGCCGAGGCTGGCGAGCCGGCCGACCTTGGCGTCGACTGCGTTGTGGAAGGCATCCGCCTCGCGTTCGCCGGGGCCGTGGGCATGCTGGACCAGATCCGACAATGAAAGGTAGAAGAGATCGGCGCGGCCCTGCTCGAGCAGCTTGATGCCGGCATCGAGCACGAACAGCGAAAGGTCCGGGCTGTACATGTCCGGCGAGGGACGCCCGACCAGCGCCTCGACATTGTCGATGCCGTTTTCGGCGCGCGTTGCATGGGCGGCCTTTTCCGAGGAGAAGCAGATTCCGCCCTCCATGCGATGGCCGAGCATCTTTCGAAGCTTGTCCTTGGCCGTAATCGCGGCGACGCGGACGCCACCGCGCGACATTTCGGCAAGGATGGTGGTGGCGCGCATCGGGCTTGCATCGACGATCATGATCTCCTCGCCGGTCTTCCGGTCGAGGTAGTAGTTGCCGGAAATGCCGTGAAGTGCCGGCGGCGCGCCGGTCACGATCGAAACATTGTTGGGATTGGTGAATGTCGGCATCGCGGCATCGGCCAGTGCGAAAAAGCCCTCGCGCATCATCCTGGAAATGTTTGGAAACACCTCGGAAGCATTGCCAACATCGAGATAGCGCGGGTCGCAGCCGTCCAGGCAAACAACCACCGTGGGGCGCCGAGGTTTGGCATAGGTTCGCCCGTTGACCTGGATCATAATCGCCTTGGTTTTCTTTGAGGATTTTTTGGCAGGAATCGACGACCATAAGATGACACGGGCAAAAATCGGAAACCGCGTGCCGTCTTCAGGCTATCGGAGCCAATCGCGATCCGACAATGATTATGTTTGCAAGCCTGAGCCGCAAGGCCGGGGGCGTTTGCGGCCAATTGCATCCTTGTCCATGACGCGAAGTCTGGAATTCGATGGCTGCGCCGTGGCTCTTTTTTCGGTGTTTGACCGCGAGCGGCACGCTAGGATTTCACGAAGAACGAGGATTTCACGAAGAAAAGGAGGTTTTATGGAGGACACCGCGGCCACGCGCGCAGCGCAGGCGCTGCTCGCCGAACACAAGGCCAGGGCGCGCTTTACGTCGCTCGGCCCGCCGGAGGCACCGGCCACGATCTCGGACGCCTACGATATCCAGGAGAAGCACGTCAGCCTGCTGCGCAGCGCACACGGCGAGGGCGCAGGCTACAAGGTCGGACTCACATCGGCCGCGATGCAGGCATTTTGCGGAATCGACCATCCCATCGCAGGCGTCGTGCTGGCAAGCCGCGTGCATCGATCGGGAGTGACCGTTCGCCGAGCGGATTTCGGACGGCTGGGCCTGGAATTTGAAATCGCCGTGCGGATCGGTTCAGACATCCGCCTCGCGGGCGCAACCTTCAACGCCGAGACGATCGCGCCACACATCGACGGTGTTTGCGCGGCCATCGAACTGGTCGATGACCGGGATGCCGACTACGGCAAGCTCGATGTGCTTTCGCTTGTCGCCGACAATTCCTGGAACGCCGGCATCGTCCTGTCGGAATTTGCAAGCCAATGGCCCGATCTTGGCGGCGTGCGCGGGCGCGCGACGAGGGACCGCACCTCGATCGGCGAAGGCCACGGACGCGATATTCTCGGACATCCCTTCAATTCGGTCGCCTGGCTTGCCTCGCAACTGGCTTCGCGTGGAGTAGCCCTGAAGGCCGGCGAGATTGTGATGACGGGAAGCGTCATGAAGACGGTGTTTCCCACTGAGGATGCGGACTATCGCTTCGACCTCGATAAAATCGGCTTTGTCGAGGTCGAGGTGCGATAACGCGGCGAGAGAATAGGCTGATCAGCCAACATGGGAAAACTGCGGACGGCCGCTCCGAAATTGTGACTGGGGGTGCCGCGGATTCCATCCAAGCCAACTGCCTCTTGTAATCAGACGCGCGTTGGCATATGTCATTAGCATATGCTTGGAGATACTGATGTCTGAACCGAGACACGTCCGGTTGTTCCGCAACGGCCGCAATCAAGCGGTGCGTATTCCGGTGGAGTTCGAGCTGCCTGGTGATGAAGCGATCATGCACCGGGACGGTGAGCGCCTCGTTATCGAGCCGGCGCGCAAGCGCGGGCTTATCGCCTTGCTCAAGACCATGAAGCCGCTGGATGAGGAGTTTCCTCGGATCGATGACCCCGTACCTGCGCCGGAGCGAGTCCTGTGACTCGCTACATGCTGGACACGAACATCATATCCGATCTGATCAGAAAGCCGCAGGGCAAGGCAGCCAGGAGGATTGCAAGGGTCGGTGAGAACAATATCTGCACCAGCGTCATCGTGGCGACGGAGCTGCGCTACGGATGCGCAAAGAGCGGTTCGAAACGGCTGCTAAAGGCTGTTGAAGATCTGCTTGGTGAAATCACAGTGCTGCCGTTCGATGTCCCCGCCGATGCCGAGTACGGTGCTATCCGCTCGGAGTTGGAAACGGCCGGAACCCCGATCGGCAGCAACGATTTGCTGATTGCTGCCCACGCCTGTGCGACTGGTGCCACGATAGTGACGGCCAACGCCAACGAGTTTAAACGCATTCGCGGCCTGAAGGTCGAGAACTGGCTTGCCTGACTTGCCCGAGAGGGGCGGGCCACAATCGTTAGTGAATTGCGCGTGCGGCGCTGTAAATCTCAAGCCTGCGGGACGGCCCAAACAGACAATGCGCTTGATTTAGATCAACATCCGTCCCTTCACGCCGTTAAAAATTGCTTCGTTGCGGAGAATGATTCCTGGGCTCGGCCAGGTGTCCGGTGTCCCCGAGAATTTACTCTCGATGGGGGCACGATCTGACCCGAGGCGGAGCCTCGCGCTGGAATCCTATATTTGCTAGTGGTCCCGTGATTCTAACATTCGCAAAGTTACCGCTGCAACGGGATGCGAATGTTAGAATCGGACCGCTAGTGCGGCGAATTTGAAGTTCCTGTCAGGGTCGCGGCAAAATTGGTTATAGGAACTTCAAATTCAAAGCCGCACTAGAAACCAAAACTCGCCAGAGCTCCCTTGATTCCGAAGTTCGCATCAGGGGTCACCGCGATAGCTTGCGAACTTCGAAATCGGAGCTCCGGGTCATGCTCGCCTGGCTGGAACAGTTCCTGGTGCGCTATCCGGAGCTCGCATTGTTCCTGGTGATCGCCGCGGGTTATTGGATCGGAAGCTTCAAGATCGGAGCATTTTCCCTCGGACCGGTCACGGGCGCGCTTTTCGCAGGCCTGCTGGTAGGGCAGTTTGCACACGTCCCCGTCTCGGCGATGACCAAATCCTTCCTGTTTCTGCTGTTCCTGTTCGGTATCGGCTACTCGGTCGGCCCGCAATTCATGCTGGCCCTGAAACGCGACGGATTGAAGCCGGTGCTGCTCGCCATCGTCATGTGTATCACCGGCCTTGTGACTTCGATCGTCGTTGGCAAGATCCTGCAGCTGGATGCGGGCTTTGCAGCCGGGCTCATGTCGGGGGCGCTGAGCCAGAGCGCCGCCATGGGAACCGCGACAGATGCGATCAACGGACTGCCGCTGCCCGAGGCGGCGCGGGCCCAGCTGGTCGCCCACGTCGCGGTGGCGGACGCGGTCTGCTACATCTTTGGCTATGCCGGCGTGATCCTGTTCTGCACGACGATCGTTCCAATGCTGTTGAAGATCGATCTGAAGGCGGAAGCGTTAAAGCTCGAGCAGGCACTGGGAATGGATCGCGCCAAGCCGGGTCTCGCCTCTGCCTGGCGGAAGTTCGAACTGCGCGCTTATCGATTGGCCGAGGGTGCGCCTCTGGCGGGATCGAGCGTCGCCGAAGCCGAAGCGCGCGTGGCCGAGCACCGCCTGTTCATCCATCGGATCCGACGGGCACAAGGCATTCTCGAGGCAAAACCCAACTTGATACTCGAGCCTGGAGACGTGATCGCTTTGTCCGGACCGCGGCAGGTCATCGTCGAGTTGATCGGATCGCGCGCCGAGGAAATCGAGGACAAGGAGCTGCTCGATTTCGCGGTCACGGCCGTGGATGTTCTCCTGATCGATGCGAAGCTTGCCGGCATGAAACTTGGCGAGGCCTCAGAGCAGGAATGGGCCCGCGGGCTCTATTTGCGGTCCCTGAGCCGCGGCGGTCAGGAACTGCCGATTGCGGCCAACGTCGTGCTCCAGCGCGGCGATCTGCTCCGCATTGTCGGGCCCGAACCCATCGTCAACCGAGCGGCGGCAAAAATCGGCGCGATCGTCAGCCCCAATCCAAGCATCGATTTCGTGGTCATGGGCCTTGCGATATTTCTCGGCGGGCTCGTCGGCGTTCTCGTCACGTTTCCCGTTGGCGGCATCAAGCTCTCCCTCTCCACCAGCGTCGGCACGCTGCTCGCGGGACTCCTGGTCGGAAATCTCCGTACTCATTATCCCTTGTTCGGCCGGATTCCCGATGGCGCCATCAGCCTGATGACATCGCTCGGGCTCGCGGCGTTCGTTGGCCTGACCGGAATACACGCAGGGCCGGTGTTCGTGTCGGCCTTGAAGGAGGCCGGCATTGGACTGCTATTGGGCGGTGCCATGGTGACCCTGTTGCCGCAGATCGTCGGGTTTTGCATGGGCCATTTCGCCCTGCGGATGAATCCGATCCTCCTGCTCGGCGCGTTGACCGGAGGTCAGACCGTGACCGCGGCGATGGCGGCAGTGCAGGAACGCTCGGGCAGCCCCGTCGCCGTGCTCGGCTATACGCCGGCCTATCCGGTCGCCAACATCCTGCTGACGACCTGGGGCTCGATCATCGTCGTCGTGTTCGGCGGCTGAATGCGAGCCGCGAGCATCGTTGCATCGTTCCGGTCTCCGCAGACACCTCCAGCAGCCCATGGAGCTTTTCCCGCGGTTGATTGACCTAGATCAACAGACCGAGGCCGCCTGAAACTACGATCCTTCTTTGCGGCTGCACCGCCATAAGACGGAACGGTCCTGCAGCCGGCCAAACAAAAGCCGAACGCGGGGAGAGACGTCATGAAGGGCAGCGCAGCTCTGAGGAAGGATTCCAGTGAACGAGATAGCTGGACGGGCTTTCGGTCCGGCGACTGGCGCAGTTCCATCAATGTTCGCGACTTCATCGTTCGCAATGTGACGCCTTACGGCGGCGACGAGAAGTTCCTTGCCGGTTCGTCGAAGCGGACCAAGGCCGTCTGGGCGAAATTGCAACCTTATTTCGCGGATGAAAGAAAAAAGGGCGTGCTTGCGGTCGACGCGAAGCATCCTTCGACGCTGTTGGCTCACCCGGCCGGATACATCGACCGCGACAATGAAGTGATCGTGGGCCTGCAAACGGACCAGCCATTCAAGCGGGCGATCTTCCCGTTCGGGGGCTTGCGCATGGTCGAAGCAGGGCTGAAGGCGGCCGGCTTTGATGCCGACCCCGCGGTCCACGAGGCGTTCACAAAATACCGGAAATCGCACAATGACGGCGTGTTCGACGCCTACACGCCCGAAATCATGAATGCCCGCCGATCCGGTGTCATCACCGGCCTTCCCGATGCCTATGGGCGCGGGCGCATCATCGGCGACTATCGACGGGTGGCTCTCTACGGCGTCGACCGGCTGCTCGAGGTCAAGCGCGAGGAACGCGCGCAAATCAACGACATGTGGCCGACCGACGAAATCATCCGCTTGCGCGAAGAGCTGTCCGAGCAAATGCGCGCGCTGAAGGATCTCGCCGAGATGGCCAAGCTCTATGGCCACGACATCTCCAAACCGGCGATGAATGCCCGGGAGGCGTTCCAGTGGACCTATTTCGCCTATCTCGGCGCCATCAAGGAAGCCAACGGCGCGGCGATGTCGATCGGACGCATATCGAGCTTCCTCGACATCTTCATCGAGCGCGACCTGAAGGAAGGAGCGCTCGACGAGGCCGGCGCGCAGGAACTCTGGGACCAACTGGTGCAGAAACTGCGCATCGTCCGCTTCCTGCGGACGCCCGAATATGATGCGCTGTTCAGTGGCGACCCCTATTGGGCGACCGAATGCGTCGGCGGCATGGACCTGGACGGACGTACGCTGGTGACCAAGAGCAGCTATCGCATGCTGCACACCCTCTACAATCTCGGTCCCGCGCCCGAACCGAATATCACCGTGCTCTGGTCCAATCACATGCCGGACGCCTTCAAGCGTTACTGCGTGAAGGTCAGCCGTGATACCTCCTCGCTGCAGTACGAGAACGACGATCTGATGCGCCCCTTCTGGGGCGACGACTATGGCATCGCCTGCTGTGTCTCGGCGATGCGGCTCGGCAAGCAGATGCAGTTCTTCGGCGCGCGCGTCAACCTCGCCAAGGCTCTGCTTTACGCCATCAACGGCGGTCGCGACGAGGTGTCCGGCGAGCAGGTTTCGCCGCAGACGCTTCCGGTCTCCGGCGACTTCCTCGACTACGACGACGTCATGGCCAAATTCGACGCCACCATGGAATGGCTGGCGCGCACCTACGTGCACGCGATGAACTGCATCCACTACATGCATGACAAGTATTTCTACGAACGCCTGGAAATGGCGCTGCACGATCGCGACATCCTGCGCACCATGGCGTTCGGAATCGCCGGGCTCTCGGTCGTTGCCGACAGCCTCAGCGCGATCAAATACGGAAAAATCCGCGTCGCGCGCGACGCGACCGGGCTCGTGGTCGACTACCAGAACGAAGGCAATCGGGCGACGCCCCAGTTTGGCAACAACGACGACCGTGTCGATCAAATCGCCTCCTCCATCGTGACCAGCTTCATGGAGAAGATCCGCAAACATCCGACCTATCGGAACGCGACGCATACGCAAAGCGTGCTGACCATCACTTCGAACGTCGTCTATGGCAAGGCGACCGGAAACACCCCGGATGGCCGCAGGAAGGGCGAGCCGTTCGGACCGGGCGCCAATCCGATGCACGGACGCGACAGCCATGGTTGGCTCGCTTCATGCCTGTCCGTGGCAAAGCTTCCCTACAAGGATGCGCAGGACGGTATCAGCTACACCGTGTCGGTCGCTCCGCAGAAGGCGCATCTGTCCGAAGGCCAGCTTGTGGAAGAGGCAGCCAAAGCCTTCGACCTCTACTTCGATCACGGCGGATTCCACATGAACCTGAACGTGATCGACCGTGAAACGCTCGAAGACGCCGTGAAGAATCCGGACAAATATCCGCAACTCACCATCCGCGTGTCCGGCTATGCCGTGAATTTCGTCCGCCTGACGCCGGAGCAACAGAGAGACGTGATCAGCCGCACCTTCCATGGCCAGATTTGAGACCGGAGGCGGTCATGCCGGCATTGAGGCCGCTCGAATCGGGAAGTCGTTACGATCTCCGGGCGGGGCTGTCGCCGGACGCCCCCGACGAGTCGGAAGCAAAGGACGAGGAGGGTTCGTTCGGTTACTGCCACTCCTACGAGACGTCGTCGCGATACGATGGACCTGGCTTGCGTGCGGTACTGTTCCTCTCGGGTTGCCTGTTGCGTTGCACTTACTGCCACAACCCGGATACGTGGCATTTGAAGGACGGCACCTATGTCTCGCTCCAGCAGGTGCTTGAGCGGCTCGGCAGCTTTGCGCCGGCCCTGGTCAAGCTTGGCGGCGGTCTGACTGTTTCGGGGGGCGAGCCGATGGTGCAGCTCGCCTTTACCCGCCGGATTTTCCAGGGCGCGAAGGCGATGGGCCTGCACACGGCGGTTCAGACCTCCGGATTTCTTGGCGATCGCGCCGACGAGTCGTTCCTCTCGACGATCGACCTTGTTCTGCTCGACATCAAGAGCTCTGACCCCGACACCTACCGCCGGGTGACCGGCCGTGATCTTGCGCCGACGCTTCGCTTTGCGGAGCGGCTTGCTTCGCTCTCCAAGCCGGTCTGGGTCCGCTTCACACTGGTACCCGGCGAAACCGATGATCCCGGGAATGTCGCAGGCATCGCCAGGTTCGTCGCGCCCATGAAGAACGTCGAGTGGGTCGAGGTGCAACCCTTTCACAAGATGGGCGAGTTCAAGTGGAGGGCGATGAACCTCGAATACAAGCTGGCCAATATCGAGCCGCCCACCAAGCATCTGGTGAACAGGGTTGTCGAGCAGTTCCGCGACGCAGGCTGCCGCGCCCGCTAGGCAGCACTGGAAAAGAAACGATCGGGAGACAAAACATGTTGGACGTTGCGCGCGATATCATCGGCAGCCAGCCGATCTTGACGGCATTTCTCGCCATCGGCCTGGGCTATCTCGTCGGGCAGATCAGCATCGGAGGGTTCTCCCTTGGCGTCGGCGCGGTTCTCTTCGTTGGTCTTGCGATCGGAGCGTTCGCGCCCAAGGCCCAGATCACGGGTCCGATCGGCCTCACCGGCCTGATCATGTTCCTCTATGGCATCGGCATTCTCTATGGCCGCCAATTCTTCGAAGGCATGGTGGGCGTGGGACGGACGTACAATCTGCTGGCGCTGGTCGCGTGCGTGGCAGGCCTGTTCGTCGCCCTCGGCCTTGGAAAAATATTCGGGATCAAGCTCGGCCACACGATGGGCCTCTATGCGGGATCGATGACAAGCACGGCGACGCTTCAGGCCGCCCTCGACGTCATCAAGAACAAGGACCCATCGATCGGCTATTCGATTGCCTACCCCTTCGGCGTGATCGGTCCAATTCTCTGTATCTATTTCATGACGCGCGTCGTCAAACCAAAATTCCCGGTGAAGGCACAAAGCTTCCATATGGGCGAGATTTCGATCGCGGCCGCTTCCTCCGGCCGCAACCTTGAGGAGCTGATGAAGGACCTTCCGAGCGACGTGCAGGTGACGATGGTACGGACCGGCGGTCGCAATTTCGTTCCGACGCCCGACACGGTGATGTCGGCAGGTGATGCGGTCCTCATCGTTGCCGAGCGGGAAGAAGCCATCAAAGACGCAGCCGCACGGCTCGGTAAACTGGAGCCCGGCTTGCTCGCGAGTGATCGTGCCGATCTCGACTACATCAGGGTCTTTGTCGGCAAGGCGAACGTGGTCGGCGTTCCGCTCTCGAAGATGCAGATGCCTGCGGGCTTCCCGACTCATGTCCTGCATGTGCGCAGGTATGACGCCGATCTCGTGCCTGCTCCCGACCTGATGCTGGAATTCGGTGACCGGATCGGCGTTTTGCTGCCGCCGGACCGCAAGGAGGAGATCCGAAGGTTCTTCGGCGATACGGTGAAGTCGGCCGCCGAATTCAGTTACGTATCGCTGGGCGTAGGCATGGTGCTCGGGGTTTTGCTCGGCCTCATTCCCATTCCGATTCCGGGCATCGGTGTCGTCACGCTCGGCATCGGTGGCGGTCCGCTCATCGTCGCCCTCATCCTCGGCAAGTTGCGGCGCACCGGCCCGATGCTCTGGACGATGCCGCTGCCGGCGAACATCGTTTTGCGAAATTTCGGGCTTGCCATGTTCCTCGCCACGGTCGGCGTCAATGCCGGTCAACCCTTTGTCCGCACCGTTGCCGAATCCGGTTTCACGATGCTCTTCATCGGCATCGTCGTGCTCTTGACCACCGCGCTCATCGTCCTGCTGGCCGGCCATTACCTGCTCAAGATCCCTTATGATGATCTCGTAGGCGTCACATCGGGCGCGACGGGAAACCCCGCCATTTTGGTTTACTCGACCAAGATGGCGCCGACCGAGCGGCCCGACATCGGCTACGCCATGATCTTTCCGTCGATGACGTTGGTGAAGGTGATCGCCATCCAGATCGTCGGCTTGCTCGCTGGCGGCGCCGCCGCGGGCGGGTAGCTCGCGCCGAGCGAGGACTGAAGGATGTCCGACGAAGCATCCCCACCGCCTATCTTCAATCTGCAGGCTTACAGCCCGGCCGAGATCAAGGAGGCTGTCGAAAAGGTCGGGGTCAAAAAGGCCAATCTGCCGTTTCTGGTCTCCTTCATGCTGGCGATCGTGGCAGGCGGCGGTGTCGGGTTCGGCGCCGTTTACTACACCATTGTTGCGAGCGACCCGGAGCTCAGCTTCGCTACCACACGCGTCCTCGGCGGCCTGGTGTTTTCGCTCGGATTGGTACTTGTCATGGTGGGAGGCGCCGAGCTTTTTACAGGCAACAATTTGATCGTGATGGCCTGGGCGAGCGGAAGGGTTTCGACAGGGACGATGCTGCGTAACTGGACCATTGTCTGGTTCGGCAACCTGCTCGGATCGCTGGGGCTCATCGTTCTGATCTATTTTTCCCATCATCTCGACATGAATGACGGCCGCATCGGAGTCTCCATATTGAATACGGCTGCCGGAAAAATCCGGCCCGATATGGTGACGCTGTTCTTCAAGGGTATTCTTTGCAACGTGCTGGTGTGCGCGGCAGTCTGGCTTGCCTATGCAGGCCGGACGGTCACCGACAAAGTCGTCGCCGTCATATTGCCGGTCTCCGCCTTCATAGCCGCCGGCTTCGAGCACTGCGTGGCCAACATGTATTTTCTGCCCTTGGCCTGGCTGCTGGTCCAGACCGGCCACGTTCCGGCCAATTTCGACGTCTCACCGATTACGGTCTCTGGAATCCTTCACAATCTGGTTCCGGTCACGCTCGGCAATATCGTGGGCGGCGCCGGCCTTGTCGGTGCCGTCTATTGGGCGATCTATCGGGCAGCATTTGGCGCCTCATATCGCGCCGAGAAATAAGCGCAGTATTGCCGCGTCCGGAACCGGTGTTGCCGCAACCTGCTTCCTGCTTCATCACCGATAGCGGCGCTCCGCCTGGTTGGTCGGCGTCCCGCCGGCGTTGATCTACGCCGTATTCGCGATGACGCTTGACGCCGCTCAACCCGGAGCGCGGGCGTGACAGCTAAAGCATGATCCGGACCCGTAGGCCGCGTCAGCGCAAAGCGTGCAGCGGTTTTCCCTCGCGCCAAACGCGGAACGCGTTTGCGCGGAGATCATGCTCGATCAAAGAACAAAGCGCGATGACGATTCAACCAAATCTCATCGCGCTTTAGGACGGCGGCAGTTTTCGAATATTTCGGTTGGGCGCGACTTACTGGCAGATTTTGCCGTTGCAGTGCTGTGTGCACCAGGCGTGGCTGTCGCTGTCGGGATACCCAAGATGCCGCCCGTTCTTGCGGCACTGCTCGTAGGTGTGTGCGATTGGAATGCGGACCATCTTGCCATTGACGTCGGGGAACATCACGGTCTGGTCCGCCCGGATGCCTTGGCTGCCAGCCAGTAACACTGCCGCTGCGGTCATGCCTCGCAATAAAGTCCTCATGATACCCCCTCGATCTGATGATGGCACACAGAACAGCCGCGATTAGCGCAAGCTCGCTGCCTGTTCCATCGTGGTGCGGTTCGCGTCGCGCGATGCATTTCGTAGCATTCGACGAAGAATGCAATCCCAAAGAGAGTCCCGTGCAGCCGCAATGTCCGAGGCCGTGGCCGGTGGCGCTCCATGTCGTCGAATGGAAGAGCTGGTTTGGGACAATGATGTTGGGCCGAAATGGCGCGCCATTCAGAATAAAACTACAAACACATATGCCGTTGAAATAGCTATATAATTGTCAGTCAACCAGTCCTGAAACAGTGAATCATAGCCTTCCCAAGAAGTACCTTCGCTGGCCGAGCCAGGCGTCACCATGCGTGCGTGATGGAACGGTGGTCGCCTGTTTTCGCGCACGCTGCCAGCAAAGCCACGGCCAGCATCCCCATCGTCGGGATAGAAATCGTGCTAATTTTCTTCGCTTGTCTTGCCCAGGCAGGGAGGGCGCGATGAGGCGCAGGCAGGTCATTGTCGCTGTGGTTTGCGCGTTGGCTGGAAGGCCGTTCAACCTGTTCGCGCAACAGCTCAGCAAGACATGGCGAGTAGGGTTTATCGCCCATCGATACGAAAAGTTTTACGATCCTCTTTTTTCAGGCCTGAAAGAGCTCGGCTACGTAGAGGGACAAAACCTGATCGTCGAGCGGCGATACGCGGAAGGAAACGCCGAGCGGTTTAAGGAGTTTGCTGCCGAGATGGTGAGGCTGAACGTCGATGCGGTGATTGTCGTGACGACGCCTGCCGCCGTGGCCGTGAAGAACGAGACTAAGACCATTCCAATCATCCACCCTGCGGCGATTGACCCTGTGGGTACCGGCCTGATCGCAAGCCTGGCTCACCCCGGCGGCAACGTGACGGGGTTTGCAGTGCTAAATGCAGAGACGAGTGCAAAACGTGTAGAGCTACTCCAGGAAGTGATCCCTGGGCTCACCAACGGTGCCGTGCTCTGGAATTCCGCCAACCCTGCTAATTCACTCGCGTGGCAAGAGACAGAAAGCGCTGGTCGTAAGCTGGGAGTAACGCTGAGGTCGCAGGAGGTGCGGAGCCCGAAAGATTTTGAGGGTGCTTTTGCGGAGATGTCCGAGCAACCCCCCGGCGCCTTGCTTGTAGTGCAAGATGCGCTGACACTGGAGTATCGAAAGGAAATTATCGACTTCGCATTGCGCAACAAGCTGCCAGGCATGTTTGTTGGAAAGGAGTGGGTCGAGGAAGGTGGACTGTTGTCTTACAGCGACCGTTCTGCCGAGAGGTATCGACGCGCTGCGGGTATCGTTGACAAAATCTTGAGAGGAACGAAGCCTTCTGACATCCCAGTCGAGCAACCCACGACATTCGAACTCGCCGTCAACCTGAAGACAGCGAAGGCAATCGGATTGAAGTTGTCACCCACCTTCCTCGCGCGCGCCGATCTGGTGATCGAATGACTGCTTCTGGCCCTTCGCGTCATTTCGCGGCCGCGCAGCAATTTCGTCGATTTTGGAGAGAAGCGGACATCGATTGGCAGGCAAGATCGACCGGTTCGGTCGCGAATGACCCCGAGCAGACCTCTCATGGAGGCCAATCCATTTTGGGGGATATGTGATCATGGCGCCTTCTGTCAGCACCGGCGACGGAGGCAGAAAAGTCGCGGGCGAATACCTTGTCGCCGAACCGCTTGATTACTTCCATTTCGCCGAGGCGCCTGTCTGGGGTTTACGGGTTGGTGTTACAGCCCGATCCCGAAACAAGAGCTGCAGCGGGATTTTCACCGCCTCGATGGCGTAGCCCGGCGCGATGCTGACAAGGCTAGATATTTCGACTAACCTTCAATGCGGACCATCAATGCGGCGCAGGAACAGGGCCCTCGACAGGAGATCGATGAGCACAGTAAAAAACGCTCTGGCCCAGAAGAGTGTCGCCCTGATCCATGTTCGTTCCGGCGACATGGTCGTCGAAGCCTTGCGCCAGATGCGCGACAACCGGGTCCGGTCGGTGCTGGTCATCGACGACGACGTGCTGGTCGGTATCGTGACCCAGGGTGACTGCGCCATCAAAGTGCTGCTGTCCGGGCTCGATGCGAAGCAGACGCCGGTGGGCCAAGTGATGACGGGCAACCCGGTGACGGTCAAGCCGGACGATCGGCTGGAAGGCTGCATGGCAATGATGGCTGCGCGCGGTTTTCGCCATCTGCCAGTCCTGGACGCGGGCAAG
>NZ_DATMLW010000153.1:0-126482 GCF_035570375.1 Bradyrhizobium sp.
GCAAATCGACGGGAACTTTGGTCAGAGAACAGAATCAGCCGTGCGTGCCTATCAAACTCGGCAAAGCATCGCAGTCGACGGAGTTGTTGGCGACCAGACCTGGTGGGCTCCTGCAGGTGCAGCTGGGGCCACGCTGGCAAAGTTGGCCGGCCTTGTCACTGCGTAATCAGGTGGCGTTAAACCAATGTGCCCATGTCGGGGTATACGGCTTTCCGAATTGCCGAGGACGTTCCCGTCGGGAACGAGTCACCGGGACTGATAGGCATAGAAGTAAAGCTAAAGAGCCCCACGCCGGTTTTATCAGGGATCTCTTTCCCACCGACGTTGGCACGCGGGTCAACAGGCAATGTTGTATCTGCGCTGCAGCAAGCTCTGAAAACATTTGGCACCACAACCGATCCTGGGCCCATCGATGGCGACTTTGGGGCCGGACCGAATCGGCCGTGCGCACCTATCAATCCCAGCAAAACATTACAGTCGATGGGGTTGTTGGGCATCAGACGTGGTGGGTTCCGGCAGGAGCTGCCGGTGCAACGCTAGCGTCGTTAGCAGGCCTGGTTTAGCCCAAACTTCGCGGCGTGATCGTAAAGGCGAGCCCGGCGGCTTCGCATCATCTCAAGCTTATCGAACGTGACGCCACAGATCGATTGCTCCGCGGTCTACGCATATTGGTGCTTCTCCGCTAAGCGCGGCCTGACCTCCTGCGGGTCTGATATCCTCGGCTGTGCTGCGCCTTGATTCGCTGACGCTCCATTTTGTGGGATCGGCGCCCGTCGTCGTCACGGGAGGCACGGGCAAACAAGGTGGCGCTGTCGTGAAGAGCCTGCTCCAGCGCGGTCACGAAGTTCGCGCCGTCACGCGCAGTACCGACTCCGCGAAGGCGAAGGAACTCACAAACGCGGGCGTCACACTCGTCCGCGCATCACTCGAAGACACGGCCGCGCTTACAAAGGCGCTCGAAGGAGCGACCTCCCTCTTCGCGATGACGACGCCATTCGAAGGAGGCACGCAAGCCGAGACGCGACAAGGCATCTCCGCCGCGGACGCGGCCAAGGCCGCAGGTGTACACCTCGTCTTCGCCTCGGTCGGCTCCGCCAATCGACAGACGGGCGTCCCGCATTTCGACAGCAAGTACGAGGTCGAACAGCACATCGCCAAGATCGGCGGACGCGCGACGGTCCTGGCCCCCGTCTATTTCATGGAGAACCTCCATTTCGGCAAAGAGCAGCTCGCGAAGGGCATCTACGCCGCGCCGCTTCCGCCGACGAGGCCGCTTGCGCAAGTCGCCGTCGCGGACATCGGGGCTGTCGCCGTTCGCCTCCTCGAGGACCCCGGCCGCTTCGCAGGCAAGCGCTTCGACCTCGGGGGCGACGAGCTCACGGGCAACGACGTCGTCGCCATCCTCTCGCGTGTCAGCGGTCGCCCATTCACCTATTTCCAGGTCCCGCTGGATGTCATCCGCCAACGCATGGGTGAGGACGGCGTCAAGATGTACGAGTGGTTCGAGCGTGTCGGCTACACGGTCGATCGCGCAGCGCTCCGCCGTGAGTTCCCCGACGTCGCCTTTCACGACTTCGAGTCGTGGGCGAAGGCACAGGATTGGAACACGCTTCTCCAAAGCGCGTAGGACAGTCCATGTATCCGACGCATCAGCAAGCCGCGAATGAGGTGACGCCGATGAGTCTAGTCCCCCACCCACAGCCTCAGAAGGATCCGACCATTGAGCCGATCGCGATCACCGCAACAAGCGCAATGACGGCACCCACGCCGCAGCACTCCCCATGAAGGTTTGGGTCCAGTGCGCCAGAAGGGGTTCGCGGGAGAACAGGGCCGCAACAAGTGCGGCGACTGGGGCGAGCAAGAGTACGCTCCAGCCCCGGAACGCGAACGCGATCAAAAGACCGAGCCCGCCAAGCATCCCGGCAACTCCGATCAGGGTCATTGGCTCAGCACTCCGCCAACAGCACATCCAGGTCAGCGGTAGAACGCCGGCCAAGATCGCCGCCATGTTCGGATAGAAACTCATCGGCGGCACGGCGTCCCTCCTCCTTGAGCAGCGCGACGAACTTCGATTCGGCGTTCAGCTTCGACGACGCGCCAAACTCCGCTAGCCGATCGCTCTTGATGCTATGCGTTCGCATTCCGGCCCAACGCGCGCCTTCGCCGCTGCCCGGATCGGCCACCTGCCGCAGCAACGCGATCATGCGCAGCTCCTTCATAAGGGGCGAATTGAAGGAAATCTCGTTGAGGCGGTTCAGGATGTCGGCTGCAGAGCGCAGCGAATCGGTGCGTTCGCGCGGATTGATTTGCACGAGGACAGTGTCGTGTGCATCCGTCTCTCGAACCAGCGGCGTGATGGTAGGATTGCCGGCATAGCCGCCATCCCAATAGAGCTCGCCGTCGATCTCGACCGCCTGGAACATCGTTGGCAAACAGGCCGAGGCGAGCAACACGTCAGGTGTGATTTCGGCATTGCGGAAGATGCGGCCGCGACCGGTGCGTACATTCGTTGCCGTAACGAACAGCTTCATGGGGGCTTGCCTGAGGCGATCGAACTCGATGCATTCTTCGAGAATGGCGCGTAGCGGGTTGAAGCCGAACGGATTTAGATCATAGGGAGAGAGCATCCGCGACATCAGATCGAACGCGACATAGGTGGGGGAAGCGTCGAGGGTCCAGCGGCCCATCAGGCGATCGAACAGCGAGCGTTGCAACGGACTGAACGTGGCCGCGCGCGACACGCGCTCCCAATAGACATCAAGCGCCGCTTTTGCACTCGTCGCACCGCCTCTTGTCCATCCACACGCCAGCACGGCAGCGTTCATCGCACCGGCCGAGGTGCCGGAGATCCCCTCGATTTTCAGCCACGGCTCCTCAAGGAGGCGATCGAGGACGCCCCAGGTGAAAGCGCCGTGAGAGCCGCCGCCCTGCAACGCGAGGTCTATCAGGACCGGCTTGCGCGCCGTCCCGTTTGGCGGCTCTGGCTCCACCCGGCTCTCCAAATTCTCAGGCCGAACCTAAAACACTGCGCTCTCGATCCTGGAGTCTTGCAGGCAGCATAGATCGCAACGGCGCAGTCGCGATGCGATCAGGCCGGCGATCAAGCTGGCCTCGACGCCGAAACCCGATGCAAGCCAAGGCCGAGCCCGATCCATCCGGCGCCCGCCATGACGAGGTCGATGCCGAGGAACAGGCCGAGGATGTAAACGCTGTTGATCGGCCAGCGCGCTAGGATCAGCACACCAAGCAAGAGCGTGATCACGGCAGAGAACGCCACCCAGATCCATGGCATTTCCCGCCTCATGTTGAACGCCAGAAAAAGACGCACAACGCCGGAAGCAACCAGCGATGCGCCCAGCAACAGCGTGAGCAGCACCGCGGCGAACAGCGGGTTTTCGAACGTCACAAAGCCTGCGACGATGTAGAGCACACCCAGCAAGGCCCAAATCAGGAACTTGCCCCAGCTCTTGATCTGGAACGCGTTGATGATCTCGGCTGCGCCGGCGACGATCATCATGACGCCGACGATGAGCACGCTTGCTACCGTCGCCATCACGACGCTGCCGAGCGCAACGAAGCCGGCGAAGACATAGACTACACCGAGTGCGACAATCCAGCCCCACTTCGCGCGAAGCGGTGCCACATCAGTTCCGGTTCGAAGATCTTGCAGGGTATCCGAAGAACTTGTCATGACGGTCCTCCGATGCGAACGCTAGCCCCGCATCATAACTTGCCACAGGCGCACTCCTTCGCCAAACGCAAATTTGACAGGGTGAGCAAGATGACGCGAAGGGCGAAGAAGAGACATGGACCGACCGGAGTGGCCATGGTCACGGAGTATTCTTGTATACCCGCCCATCCTTCATGATTACTTTGAAATTCCTGGCGGGGTCGGCAATCAGGTCGATATTCGCGAGCGGGTCGCCATCGACCAGCAGCAGATCGGCAAGCGCCCCCTCTTCCACGACACCGAGCTTGCCGGGATAGGGATTGCGTTTGCCGGACATTGCCAGCAGTTCGGCGTTGGTTGCGGTTGCCATTGCGAGCGCCTCGGCGGGACTGTACCAGCGGACGAGCGAGGCCAGAATGGCCCCCTGTTGCTGCGCCAGCGCCTGGGAGAACAGGACATCAGTGCCCCACGCCGTCTTGATCTTGTATTTCTTCGCCATCTCGTAGGTTCGAGCTATGCCAGGCCAGACTTCATCAGCCTTGGCTCGCTGGACTGTGCCTACAGGAAAACCCTGTCTCAGCGCTTCGGGGAGCGGCTGCAGACTCAACCACACGCCCTTCTCGGCAATGAGCTTGGCGGTGGCCTCGTCCATCAGGAAGCCGTGTTCGATACACTTCACACCCGCGGCAATTGCCCGCTGAATCGCCGCGGGCGTAAAGGCGTGCACGGTAACGTAAGTGCCCCAGTTCTCGGCCGCCTCAACAGCTGCCCGCAGCTCCGCCTCCGTGAAGGTCGACACGTCGATCGGGCTGAACGGCGAGGAAACACCGCCGCCGGCTGTCAGTTTGATCTGGGAGGCACCCTGCATGAGTTGCTCGCGGACGCGCAAGCGCACCTCGTCGGGGCTGTCGGCGAGCATACTGCCGCCGATCTGTTCCATGCGGCTGAGCATGCCGCCGATCGTCCGCGGCAGTTCGGACAACTGGCGAAAGTCCCCATGGCCGCTGGTCACCGTGATGAAGGCCCCGGAGGGAAAAATGCGCGGCCCCGCGATGATGCCAGTGTCAATGGCGCTCTTCAGCCCGAATGCCGGGCCACCCACGTCCCGGACCGTGGTGAAACCGCGCATCAGCGTGTCTGTCGCCTCGGCCCCTGCCGCGATATTATTGAATCCGACGTCACCGGCGATCGCCTGAGCGGGGCTGGGCCGTATCAGCATCGCATGCCAGTGCGCGTCGATCAGGCCGGGCATCAGCGTTCGCCCATTCCCGGCGATTGTGGTCGTACCTGGCTCTGCGGCGATCGGCACCGTCGAGATGCGCTCGATGATATTGCCCTTGATCAGGACATTGGACGGCGCGGAGAGTGAAGCGGCTTTGCCATCGAAGATGCGCACATTCTGGAACAACGTCGCGCTGGCATTCGCCGGCGGATTGCCTTGGCCGCGAGCGGCCGACGCAAGCCCGACAGCCATCAGCGAAAGCGCAGCGACGAGAATCCTTCGAGACATCGAGTTCATTTCGCTCCCCTGACAAACGTTGTGGAGCATCTACAGCTACTCGCTGAGCTTGCTGACCGCGCAGGTTGCGGCACCGCAGCAAGCGGCCAGTTGATTCAGGTCAACCTGCCACCCCAAAATCGGGGTAAAAACAGTTCAGAGGGAAACGCCATGAGCGAGATCACCCACTTCATCGCCATAACCGTCGACCTGACGAATGACGGGCTGGTCACAGGTGAACCCTTCAAATGCGCGAGCCCCGCTTCGGCGATCGATCGTGCCAAAAGCATGTGGAAGGTATTTGGCCACAGCGGAGCAGTGGCATACGTTCGTTCCGGCTACCCGGAAACCAAAACGACCGTGCTTAGGACATTTGGAAACGTGCCGGACGACCTGAAGGTTTGTTAGCCGCCGTTGGTCCAGCAAGGTGTCGATTCCGCCTTGCTCGCTCGTCCTCCGTCGGACGACCTTGTCGTTTCCTTCGAACAATAGTGGCCTCTGCCCGCGGCAAATAATGTCGCGCATTTTACCCGAAATACTGCGGCTTGCCTTGCGCATTGCGTTGACCATGTCAGCTTGGCAACCGGGAGGCAAGAAAGGCCTGCCTCCAGGAGGCCCGCAGCGTGCACGGATTGATCTATGTCAATGTTGCGAGGCCTTGCGGTGATCGGATCTATCAGCAGCGCGGACCTGCTTGTTGAGGAGAGGGCGATGGCAGCGCGCCGCCCAAAATTGCGAACCAAAATGGATGGTTGCCTCATTGCTCGGCGCGCAAGGTTTGTGGCCGTGCGCGCCGTGGTGTTCCTGTTTCTCAAGCGAATATTGCCTGTCGCAGCGCTGCTCGTGCAGGCGCCTCTCCTCGCCGCTCCGGCATCAGACCAGAAATCCGAAATTGCCTCCACCAGCGAGGTCAGAGAGGAGCTTTGGGGCATACCGTCCACCATTCCCATGCTGGCCTATGTGGTCCGTCCCGTTGGCGACGGACCATTTCCGCTCGTGGTGATGAACCATGGCGTCGCGCTTGACCCGAAGGAAAGAAGCTATTTTCCGATCATCGAGTTTCGAGATGCAGCGCTTTGGTTTGCCAAGCAGGGTTATGTGGTCGTCGCGCCCATCCGTCCCGGATATGGCGCTACCGCGATCGAAATTCCCGAGCGCGGCTTGTTCGGCCTTTTCTTCTCGGGCGTTGGTGATTGCTCGGATGCCAATTTTCGGGATGCCGGGCTCGCCATTGCGTCGCTCAGCATGTGGGTCATCGATTACATGACGACTCAGAGCTTTATCAGGCGCGATGACGTCGTCGTAGTCGGTCAGTCGGGTGGCGGCTGGGGCGCGATTGCGCTGGCCAGTCAAAATCCGAAGTCGGTACGGGCGATGATCGGATTCGAGGCCGGGCGCGGCGGTCATCTCAACGGCATACCCAACAACAACTGCGCCCCGGATCAGCTGGTCGACGCAGCGGCTCAGTTCGGGCGAACGGCGCGGATCCCGATGCTTTGGCTCTACACCCGTAACGACAGCTATTTCGGACCCGAGCTTTCGATGCGACTGGCTTCAGCCTTTCGCACGGCCGGGGGCAACGTCGAATATCATCTGTTGCCGGATTTCGGAGAGGACGGCCACTTCTTCATCGACTCGCCCGATGCAGTTCCTATATGGGCGCCGCTGGTCAGCGAGTTCCTCAGGAGGCATCCATGAAAGGTTTTGGCCTGCGTGGGGGAAAGACGTTTCGGGCGAAGTTTCGCGGCGGGCGAGCGTTCGCTGCATGCTTCATTGCTCTGTGTAGCGTGAGCGAGGCGACATCGGCGTACAGCCAGCAAGTCACCCCGTTTGGCGATGTGCCCGCATCGGGCGATTTCAGCGAGGCGGAAATCGCCGCGCGCGGGCGGCAGCCGGCGCGCGATCTGACCTACTCTGATTGGACAAAATTGTGCTTCAAGGGCGTTCACGGCGCCGAGGCAAAAATGGTCTGCCGCACGACGATCAACGGCAGATGGGACACGGGTCAGATCGTTCTCAGAATAGACCTGATCGAGCGAACGGATGCCGCGGCGAAACGGCTGCAGATCTTCCTTCCGTCAGGATTTTTCCTGCAGCCCGGCATCAGACTGACTGTCGACAAGGGTAGCTCGATGAACCTTCCCTATACCATTTGCCTTGCCAATGGATGCGTGGCTGCGACGGTGGCGGAGGCGGGCTTCGTGCAGGCAATGGAAACAGGCCGAAGTCTCTCCATCGAGGGGGTCAATTCCAACCTCGTGACGGTCATTTCTTCGTTGCCGCTCGACAATTTTGCCAAGGCCTATCAGGACGCGCCCGCACAGGTCTTCGAGCAGAAGCTGGAAGGAGACTGGGAGCAACCCGCCAGGTGACGAATGAGTTTGGCTGGGTTCTGGTCCAACGACTGTCTCCTTCGGCAGCCACTCCGCAGGCGGATTTGGCGCACCACTTAAATTTCCAGTGACATTGCCTTGCGCCTTGAAGTTGTCATTCAAACGACATCCCTTTTTGCGAATCGACGAGATTCTCGGACGTCAATAAGATTCTCAGACAATGGGAGGAATGACAATGGGAGGAATGATGATGGGAGGTCGACAGACGGCAGGCTTTTCGGCTGAACAAGACAGGACGATCCCTTGGCGACGCGCGGGCATGGGCCTTTTGACGTCGATCCTGGTTGTTCTTGGAGTCGCGGCGACGGACGCGATGGCTGACACCCCGACCCGCGTCATCCACACGACCGGCGGGCCGGTCCGCGGGTCCAGCGACGGTGCCGTCAACAAGTTCCAGGGCATCCGCTATGCCAACTCGACGGCCGGTGCGAGCCGTTGGACCCCTCCCGCTGCGCCGGCGCGCTCCTCCACGACATTCGACGCGACTGCGCCGGGCAGTCCGTGCCCGCAGCAGGTCAATCAGTTTTCGCCGCAGCCGCCCTTCAGCGAAGATTGCCTCTTCCTCAACGTCACGACACCCGTTCAATCGGACGGCGACGGCGGGCTTCCGGTCTGGATCTTCATCCATGGCGGCGCGCTCGTTAACGGCGAAGGCGCGGCGTTCGACCCCAGCGTCCTGGTCAGCACCCAGAAGATCATCGTCGTGACCATCAATTATCGCCTCGGCGCGCTCGGCTGGCTCGCCCATCCAGCCCTGGACGGCAATGGAATCGCAGGCAATTACGGGCTGATGGACCAGCAGCTCGCATTCCAATGGGTCCGTGAGAATATCGCGCGTTTCGGCGGAAATCCGAACCACGTAACAATTGGCGGCGAGTCCGCCGGCGGGCTCAGCACCTCGTCCAATCTGGCCTCGCCGACCGCGAACCGGCTTTTCCACGCCGCGATCATCGAGAGCGGCGCCTATATGCTGTTCTCGATACAGCCGGCCGCAGCCCAGGAGGCCCTGGGTGTCAAGTTCGCAACCGCGGTCGGCTGCACGGGGACCAATCAGCAGATCGCCAGTTGCCTGCGCAACACCTCGGTTGCGACACTCGTTGCGGCGCAAGGCATCATCAACACGTCGCCGACTTCAGGCACGACGATCTTGCCGGTGGGGTTGTCGGACGCGTTTGGCAGCGGCAATTTCAACCAGGTGCCGGTGTTGCAGGGCACCAACCTCAATGAGGGCACGCTGTTCGAGCCGTTCTTTTTCGATCCAGCCTTCCAGTTCGTGCCCGGCGGCCCGGCGCAAGCTCTTGTCGACGCCGCTAAGCTGACTTATCCGCAAGAGGTTGGGATCATCTCCGGCACCGCTGACCCCGCGAAGGTCGGAACGCTCGTGACGAATTTCCCCAATCCTGACAACAACAACAAACCGAGCGCGGACGAGGCGCTGGGCCAGATTTTCACCGACATCACCTTCACCTGCCGAGGCTTCGACTCCAACCAGCTGCTGGCGAGGTTCGTCCCGGTACACGCCTATGAGTTTGCCGATCCCAACGCGCCGAACTTGTTCCAGCCGCTGATCGGTTTCTCCTACGGCGCATCGCACGCTTCCGAGTTGCAGTATCTGTTCGATGCGAAGACCCTGCAGGGGCCGGCGGATGCCGCCGCCAATGCGTCCTCACCGGCTCCGGGAGCGAAAGTGCAGCCACCGCCGCTGACTACGGGCGGACAGCAGCTTGCGACCGAGATGAAGGCCTACTGGGCGAATTTCATCCGCTTCCACGACCCCAACGGCAAACCAGAAGGTGAGGCAGGCGATCACGATCTCGCCTTTTGGCCCGCCTTCGGCCAAACGGGATTTGTCCAGAAGTTGGTGCCGGGGCCGGCGCAGCCGTTCCCGATCACAACCTTCTCGAGCGAGCACAATTGCGATGCGCTCACCCTCCTCGGGCTGATCAAGTAGCCGGCGGCCGCCGGACAAGAAGCCGCCGTTGCGGCTGACATCGACGAGCGCTGAACGACTGGGTGCGGCCTGCTTCACAGCCATCTAGGCGGCCGCACCCATCAACCAGCCTTTTCGCCCGTTGATGGGATTCACGCGACTGCCTGGATGCCTCATTGCCCGGGCGACGCCCCGGGGCCAGCGGCACTCTCCCGAGATATATCCGCCCGCCGACAGCCCCTCACTTGCGAGCAGTCCTTGCAGCGCATTTGGCGCGGAGTTCGAAAACTCGGCTCACTGTCCGCCATGTTCCCAATGCATTCGACGCGCGATTTCCGGACAGTCGCTTTCGGGCCGCTATTGAGGCGCACGGCCACGCGCGACCGCGACCGAGCGAGCGCGGATCGGTCAAGGGTGCGCCGCTACCCCCGCGATCTTTGATTTTCATCAAGGTCAACATCACCGGTGGGCGATTATTTTATAGTCGATGCCTTGAAAGCGGCGCGAACGAGAAAACCGCAGATCCGCATAGGGTCATCCTCGACGGAGCCGGCCGGTCTTGCTTCCTGTTCGATATCCGCTTGACCTCAAAAGCGACCTTATTGTGCGCCACGCGAAATGACGCGAAGGGCCAACAGCCGACATCGGGGCGGCCTAGCCGTGCGGAGTCGAGTCAAATAAGCTGGCCGCCGATCTTGATCGAAGCAAGCGCGGACGGGTATTTCAATCGGGGCATTGTATATGGCAAATCGATTCATGACGGCGAAATCCATCGTGGCGATGCGGCGTTGGGGAGTTCCCGCCATCGTAACGCTTGCGGCACTGGCGGCGCTGACCGTCAACGCCACGGCGAGACAGACGCGCCCCGCGCCGCCCACCGAGGAGACGGCGCCGCGCGATGCAGGCGAGCCGATCATGGCGATCGTGTCGATCAAGACCCAGCAGGTCACTCTCTACGACGCCGAGGGCTGGATCCTGCGCGCGCCGGTATCGACCGGCACCACGGGACGCGAGACGCCTGCCGGCATCTTCGCCGTCATCGAGAAGGACAAGGACCACCACTCGACCCTTTATGACGATGCCTGGATGCCGAACATGCAGCGCATCACCTGGAACGGTATCGCGCTGCACGGCGGGCCACTGCCCGGCTATGCGGCCTCGCACGGCTGCGTGCGGATGCCCTACGAGTTTGCGGAGACCTTGTTCGACAAGACGCGGATCGGGATGCGGGTGATTATCTCGCCCAACGACGCGGCCCCGGTCGAGTTTTCCCACCCGGCGCTGTTCGTGCCGAAGGCGGAGGCCCTCGCGGCTGCCCCGGCGCGTGCCGAAACGCTGGCCCGTGAGGCCGAGGAGGCCGCCAGGACGGCCGACGAGGCGAAGAAAGCCGCCGCGACGACAGCGCGCGAGGCAGCGTCGCTCACGGCATCACTGCGCAAGCTGGAAGGGCTCAAGACCCGCGCCGATGCCGAGCTCGCGCTCGCCGACAAGGCGCTCGCCGCCGCCAAGACGGATCAGGCCAGGGCGCGGGCCGAGGGGGTGAAGCAGAAGGCCGCCCTCAAGGCCACGGAACTGGGAGCGCAGCTCGACACCGCCAAGACCGACGCGAAGTCGAAGCCCGACGCCGCCGCCGCGGCAAAGGACGCCGCCAAAGCCGCCGCGACCAGGAAGGCCGACACCGCCAAGGCGGCGAGCGAGGCCAAGCTCGCGCTCGAGCCGGTCTCGGTCTACATCAGCCGCGCAACGCAGAAAATTTACGTGCGGCGCAACACGCACAAGCCGTGGCCGGACGGGGGCGAGGTGTTCGATGCGACCATTGAGGTTCCGGTCACCATCCGCAGTCCCGACAGGCCGCTCGGCACGCATGTGTTCACGGCGATGGCGCGCAACGGCGCGGGTCTGCGCTGGACCGCAGTCACGATCGACAACGCCGACGACGCCAGGGACGCGCTCGACCGCATCACCATCCCGCAGGATGTGCTCGATCGCATCGCGCCGACCGCATTGCCGCGATCCTCGATCATCGTCTCCGATGAGCCGCTGCACCGCGAAACCAACTATCGCACCGAGTTCGTCGCGGTGCTGAACAACCAGCCCCAGGGCGGCCTGGTGACGCGCCGGCCTACAGTCGTCGAAGTGCCCGTTGCGAGCGCCAACTACTGGGGCAACAACGGCTTCTTTTTTCAGCCCTGGAACTCCCAACCTGGTTATACGCAGCCGCGCGGCGGCCAATACTATCAGCAACCGATGCAACAGCGCTGGTGGTAAGACGCGGCACGCCGCGCGTGGGCTGAATGGCCGCTCCGGGTCATTTTCGACTGCCCAGGGCGACGTTTGCGACCTGGTGTCCCGCTTCGACCCGAAAGCGATGTGGTTGCTGTCCGGCAGCGAAATGCCGCCACCAGTCGGCATAGGAAAGACGGCCCGGCGCCCTCTGTACTTGCAATTATTTCAGAGATCCCCGCCCAGTATTTTCCTGCCCGCCCCGGCCCGAGACATCGCGTCCCTGCAAGCATCGCTCACCTCTGCCATGTGCGATTTGATGCAAGTTCTGAGACCACCGGTGCCCGGCACAATACCGGCACACAGTTTCTCAAGATCGGACTTGCACACCTTTCCGGTCACAGCCACCGTGAGCACGCGGTCCTGGCAGGTTGGCGACAGCTCGGTCAAATGCGATTTTATGCAGGTCTTGATCCGGCCTTCGCCGGGTTGAATGCCGGCGCATAGTTTCTTGATATCGCCGGCGCAGGGCCTGCTCTCCTGCTGCGCCAGTGCGACAGAACCTGACAGCAGCGCCGTCAGTATAACAAGCCCGGATCGCATTCCTGCCATTTTGGATTCCTCCATGAGATTCAAAAAAGGCGTATGGGATATATCCGAAAGCCGGCCCCGTCGCCAGAACGACGCCGCCGGGACGCGATCAGGGCCTTAGTGAAAGTTGGGATCGCTGCCGCGCAGACCCGCATTCCGCAAGCCGCTGGCCATCTGCGCGCGCCCAGCCGAAACCCGCCCTTCAAGAATCCGGAGATTGCCGCCGCCTAATTCCGTGAACGCGTCAGGGGCACAAAGCGCACGAGGGCGACACCGCGCGTTGTCGTCTTGTCCAGGCTGATTTTTTCCACGACCGTGAGGTGCTGAGTGGTGTAAGCGGGCCCCACCGGCATGACGAGCCGGCCACCCACTTTGAGCTGTTCGATCAAAGCCGGCGGTGGCTGCTCGGGCGCGGCGGTGACGACAATGGCGTCAAAAGGACCGCATTCGGACCAGCCCTCATAGCCGTCACCAAGCCTGACGCTCACGTTGTCATAGGCCAACTCCCTGAGTGCTTTTGCGGCGGCCTCCGCCAGTTGCGGGACAATCTCGATGGTGCAGACCTTTCGCGCAAGCTGCGCAAGGATCGCAGCCTGATAGCCCGACCCCGTACCGACTTCCAGCACGACATGGTCGGGGGCGACCGCGGCCAACTCCGTCATCAAGGCCACGATCAACGGCTGCGATATGGTCTGGCCGAGGCCGATCGGAAGCGGCCTGTCGGCGTACGCGATGGAACAGGATCGCTCGGGAATGAACAGATGTCGTTTGGTTTGCCCGATGGCCTGAAGGACCCTCGCCGAAAAGCCCTGCGGTCCCAAAACACCGGCATAGGACCGGGCATGGGCCCGAATGGTCTCGACCATGGCGGCGCGCTCGCTGAAGCATTGTGCGTCCTGTGCGTTCGCTTCGCACGTGACGGCAACCATGGACAGCACAAGCAGCAGCAAGGTCTTCATGATCGTGCGGTCTCTGATCGGTCAGATGCCGGCTTGGGGCCATCAGGAAAAGCGGGCCCCCTGCTATCCCGCAACCACTTCGCGTTCGCAGTCGCAAGGTTTGCGGCGTTTGAGCATGATCTCAGCGCAAAATGTGTTGCCGCGTTTGTCAGCCAAGGAAAAACCGGTTTCCACTTTGCGCTGACGCGGCCTTCGGGTGCCAATAACGCCCTAGATCAGCGAATGCAAAGCCTTGACCGCGGCCTCGCGGCTCTCCACAGCAACGAAAAAGCTTACCGAATGCGGAGACAAGACATATTTGTCGGCGATGATCCCCTGCTGTTGCAGAATCTGAATCGCCTTGAATGGCAAGTCTGACGAGACGCCGCCGAAGCAGGTGAGGCTCACCGAACTTAAAGTCTCACGCTGCTTGCGCAAGTCCTTGCTCCCTTCCAGCGTACGCAGTAGGGTGTCGAGCGACTCCGAATCGCAAGTTATCATGATGCGGGTTTTTCCGGCGGTGAACGCCGAGGCGAGCAGTTGCGGCCAGGACAGGCCGTTTTGCTTGAGATGCTTCGCGAATTTCTCAAAACCCTGATTGAGGTCCGCTGAATCGACCTCCACATGCTCGATGCGGGCCATCGAGTTGACGGCCAACACTCGTCCGCTTTCCATTCCCATGACTTCCCTCACCACTTGCGTGCTGCGTTCGGCGCCGCCCCATTGTTTCAGAACCAATGCCACGTTTTGGCTTTGTGCCAGCTCCACGCTGCGAAAATGCAAAACCTTGGCGCCCCAAAAACACATCTCGGACAACGATCCGAAATCCAGCTGGCGCAAGGGTTTTGAATTCGCCACGATGCGCGGATCGGCCGAGCAAACTCCGTCGACCTCCTTGATAATTTCGCAGCACTCGGCTTTTAGCGCCGCGGCCATGGCTACCGCGGTAGTGTCACTGCCGCCCCTGCCCAGCGTGGTGATTTCCTTGGTCACCGGATTGACGCCCTGAAAGCCCGCCAGAACCACTACCCTACCGCGATCGAGTTCCTCCCGCACGCGAACGGGTCGCACATCCATAATGCGCGCGGAGGAATGGGATTCGTCGGTCATCACGCCGGCCTGGCTGCCGGTAAAACTGATCGCGGGCACGCCGAAATCGGAAAGCGCCATGCTCATCAGGGACATGCTGATGCGCTCGCCTGTGGTCAGCAACATATCGAGTTCACGGCGATTGGGATGCGGGCTTATTTGATAGGCCATCCTGACAAGTTCGTCGGTGGTCTTGCCCATCGCCGAAACGATCACCACGACGCGATGACCACGCCGGTGCAAATCGGCGAGATTGCTCGCCACCGCACGAATTTTTGCCGGTGTCTCGAGACAGGCGCCGCCATATTTTTGCACTATGATTGGATTGTTGCGCATTCTCACTTCCAGAAAATACTCCGAGAGCAGCCTGCGCGCCAGCGCGAACGAACTGCGACGCACGACCTATTCCATCAGTTCGTCTGCGATGCTGAGTAAGCCGGACGAGATGGTCAGGCCAAGCGCCCTGGCGCTCTTCATGTTAATGGTTAGCTCAAATCTCGACGGTAGCAGCACCGGCAGGTCAGCCGGCTTTTTGCCCATCAGAATCTGGCCGATGAGAGTCCCGCCTTGCCGATACATATCCACGGAACTGGCACCATAGCTGATTAAACCGCCGGCTTCGACGAAGTCGCGAAGCTCATACATCGTCGGGATCTTGTAGCGTGTTGCCAAATCGGCGATTTGCTTGCGCTGATTGAGAAACAACGCGTCGGGGGCGACGATCAGCGCGCCGTCCTGCTGTGCTGCTGCCTCGAACACCGCATCGAAGTCTCGTTCGCTGCTGGCGTCCAGGATTTGGACTGCCAGCCCGACCGCCTGAGCGGCTTCCTGCACTGGTAACTTCTGTGCATCGACTCCAGGCCGGGTTGGATTTACCAGCATGGCGATTTTTCTCACCGAAGGTAGCAGATCACGAAGGATTCCAAGCCGCTTTGCGACCAACTCGGCGCTGAGCAAGGTAACGCCTGTTACATTTCCGCCTGGTCGATTGAAGCTTGCAACCAAGCCGACCGCTACGGGATCGGCGGCATTCATGAAAACAATTGGAATTGTTGTCGCTGCCGATTTTGCCGCCAATGCCGAAGCGGGGCTGCCACCGGCGGCGATGACGGCAACGGGGCGACGAGCCAGTTCCGCGGCCAACGTCGGCAATCGAGCGGTCTGATTTTCTGCCCAGCGATATTCAATTGCGACATTCCGGCCTTCGACGTAGCCGGCTTCCTTCAAGCTCAGACGGAATGCGTTCACTTGGGGTGCATAAGGCTCCGGCGAGGCGCTATGGAGAAATCCCACTACCGGCATTCCCGGCTGCTGTGCACGAGCGGCGAGCGGCCAGCCGGCCGTACTGCCAACAAGCGCGATGAAGTCGCGTCGCCTCATGAAGGTTCTCCGGCAGAAGCCCTCGCAATCCTAGCATATCGCCGAGTGGGTGCGGCAATTATGCCGCTTCTCCGAAAGCAACCTGATGGCCGTACGGCAGCCAAATTGACGCGAACGGCCGATCGCAGATTCGCGCGCCGCGGCAGATGCCGGGCCGGCATCGTTCAGCTGGCAGATTTCGCCCAGGCCTCCCGCTCACAGTCGACCATGAAATCGCGTGAGATCGGCACCGCATCACGCTTGGTCGACAGCAGCAATTGAAACACCATGTGAGAGCCGTGCAAGAATTCGAGTTCGACCGCAGCGAGATAAAATTCCCACATCCGGCAGAACCGTTCGTCATAGATTGCAGCCGCCCGGGCCCGGTTGTTGGCAAAACGCTCACGCCAGTGTTTCACCGTGTAGCGATAGTGCAGACGCAATACTTCCATGTCGTCGCACCACAGACCGCAGCGCTCTGTTGCGGCGAACGTCTCGGATAGCGCCGGCACATAGGCGCCGGGAAAGATGTACTTGCGGATGAAGGGACCGGTAGTGCCGGGCTGCGACATCCGGCCGATGCAATGGATGAATGCATAGCCGTCCGGCGTCAGAAGCTCGCGGATTTTGAGGAAATACTCATCGAAATGTCCGATGCCGACATGCTCCATCATGCCAACCGAGACCACCCGATCAAACTGTCCGGTGAGCTGTCGGTAGTCCAGCTCGCGGAAAACCACGCGATCGGAAACGCCGGCGGCTTCGGCATGAATGCGTGCTGCCTTGATCTGCTCGGGTGAAACGTTGACCGCGGTGACATGGGCGCCGGTCTCGCGCGCCAGATGAATGGCAAAGCCGCCCCAGCCGGAGCCGATCTCTGCGACGGTCATGCCAGGCTTCAATTGAAGCTTGCTGGTCGCGTGGATCAGCTTGTTACGTTGCGCTTGTTCGAGGGTTTCACGCTCGACGTCGCGAAAGTACGCGCAGGAATATTGCATCTGATCGTCAAGAAACAGACGGTAAAGTTCGGTCGAGATGTCGTAGTGATGGCGGGCGTGAGCGGCGGCAAGCCCGATTGGATTGGCCTGATGCCAGCGCCGCAGGCCGCGCCACACCCGCCGCATCAGCTTCTGGGAGCCGTATGAATAAAGCCCGGCACGGTTAACCGAGAACAGCAACAGAAAATCATGGATGGCTGCACCATCCTCCAACGTCAGCGTTCCATCCATGTAGGCTTCGGCAGCGTAGAGTTCCGGATTGATGAACAGCTTGACGTAGAGCTTGCGATCGTGGAGGCGGATCGCGACATCGGGTCCAGGCAGGTGTTCGCCGAAAACGTGCACCTTGCCGTCGGCGTCGCGGACCCGCAGGGTACCCTGACGGATGAAACGTCGCAGCAAATTAGACAATAGAAGCACGCGGAAGCCCTTCGTGGTCGCCGCAAGTCTGTAGCAATTTACCTGGAAAAGTCACGCGGCGCCGGCCCTTGCAGAACAACTTATCCTTGTCTCTTGGCCAGCTTACTGAGCACGGCAATTTGTCGGAAGAAGTCCTTTATTGGCCAGGCCGGGCTTCCAACCACTTTGGCACCTGGAACCAGATCCGACATCACGCCCGCCTGCGCCCCTATCTCCGCGCCTCGACCGATCCGAAGATGCCCGGTTATGCCCGCCTGCCCCCCAACGCGGACAAAATCCTCGAGCACGGTTGAGCCCGAAATACCAACCTGTGCGACAATTACACAGCACCGGCCTAGAACAACGTTGTGGCCGATCTGCACGAGGTTATCGAGACGGGACCCAGCCCCGATCACCGTGTCTTGCGACGAGCCACGATCAATTGTCGTATTTGCGCCAACTTCGACATCGTCTTGAACGATGACACGTCCAAGCTGCGGAACAGAAAGAAAGCCGTCCCTGGTGGAGGCGAATCCAAACCCCTCCTGTCCGATCCGGGCACCTGGGTAGACGTAGACGCGTGCCCCCAGAACAGCATGGCTCAAGGTTACATGAGCGCCAATCCGGCAATCTCGGCCGACGATTACGCCGCTTCCAATAACTGCGCCAGGCCCTATCCGGCAGGCAGGTCCTATCTCTGCTCCGGCCTCGACCACGGACAGCGGCCCGACCTCCGTTGATGGATCGACGTGTGCTCCGTCCGCAATAATTGCCGATGGGTGAACGCCTGGAGACGGCGGTGGCACTGGATGGAACAGTGCAGCAACGCGTGCCCAAGCAACGTATGGTTCACTCGTTACGATCGATACCGCAGTCCTTGGCACTCGCGATACCATATCGGGATGCACGATCACTGCACCGGCCAATGTCTGATCCAGTGCCGAAGCATAACGTCGGTTGTCCAGAAAACTTACCTCACTCGGACCGGCCGTTTGCAGAGGAGCTACACCTTCAAGTAGCAATTCGACCTTGTCCGCGACACCGCGTGCTGCGCTCGCAACAACTGCAAGTGGATACGGCCCACTTCGGCGAAAGAACCTCAGGTTACCCAAAGTTGCTTCGATCATCACCGTTCCCGACCCGCAGATCGAATCCGACTACCGTTTACTTTGCTGGTTTTGATGTCAAGGGCCAGGTCCCTGCCTGGGTCATTTTCTGCTTGTTGCGCTCACGCAAAATGACGCGAAGGACCAAGCTGACCTGCGTTGGGCCACAGGCTCACTCGTGCATCCTGCATGTGATGACCGCGCTGCTTGGACGCTACGGAAGGAAATTACCGCTCATGCGGAGGTAGAGGTAGCTATTGCAACGTTTCTCAAATTCATCTGCATCATGGATCTGACTCTACTGCTTCCCGTCCCACCTTCAACGATACGCCCTGGCGTACAGACAAGGCATTGCGCCAGATCAAGAATATCCCTCAGCTCATCGCTTGCAATGGCGAACACCTTTGAAGCCCGATCGTAACGATATCGGGCGCATGAACGTGGCCAGCAACGACCCCTCGCGACAACTTCGCTTAGCGCGCTGCACACGCCAAACCTGTCATGCGACTGCAGGCCGTGGCGAATGCGGTCGAAGAGCGGCGAGCCGGTCTAGTTGAGCAGAGCGGCATTGGTGCCACTCCCTGAAAGCGTGTCGCGAGCTTCGTCATAGGCATTGCCAAAGGCCTCAACGGCCTCAGGCTTTGCGACACCGGTGACGATGCAGAGATGTGCGAGCACTGTGGCAAGCGACGCCATTGCGTCACGGGTAAATTCTTCGGTAACGGCATCATAGACTCTATCGAGCAGCAATTGCTTCCTGCTCTTCGTCCTGTTCCACCTGATCCGTTCTGGCTTCATCTCTGTCTCCGCGCAGCTGCGGGTTTACGATTGCCTTGCCGACGCCCGGACCGAAGTCATCGATGCGGCGGACATTCGCCGTCGCTCAACTGAACGCCCTTGCGAATGGCAAACCGAACTTGCTTCGTCCCGCTCGATAAATCCAATTTATTGTTATTGTAATTTCAATCGTGACAGGCGGTTGAACATTCCCGTCGCTGCGGCTCTAGCAGTCCTCATCGCCCGGGTCTGGGGATGAACCGGCACTTCAGACGAACCGGAAAGGGGCCCCTAGAGCTTCGGCTCAGTGGTGATCGACGCGCTCGATGTCGTTTGAGGTGAAGGCGTCATAGACCAGCTTCCTGAGGGCGACCCTGATGGGGCCGCGCTCGTTATCAATCTGCTCCATCAGGATGTAGAGCATGTCGAGCTTGCGATCGATGCCGACATAGGTGCCGCTGCCGCTGTCCCATTTCAGCTCCCCGATCGAACCCGGCTGGTTCGTCTCCCCCGGGCCGGTACGCACGGCAAGGCCGTATCCGAACCCGAATCCGTCGCCCGGAAAGTAGAAATAGTCATGGCCGACACCGGAACCCGGTCCGATATGGTCTGTCGTCATGTCCTCGAATGCGGCCGAGCTGAGATATTGCTTGCCATCGAGTTCGCCGCCGTTGAGCAACATTTGCGCGAAGCGCGCATAGTCGACGATTGTGCAAACCAATCCTGAGCCGCCGGATTCCCATTCGGGATGCGCCCGGCGCTTGCGCTCCTCGTCCACCAAAATCGTGTCGTTTGGCAACGGCTCTGCCTTCAGAGCGCGCTCTTCGCGCGTATCGAGCACAAATTTGGAGTGCGTCATGCCGAGCGGACCAAAGATGTGCTGCTTCATGAATTGGTACAACGTCTCGCCCGAGACGATCTCGATCACGCGACCGAGCACGTTCGTCGAATGGCCATAGCGCCAGAACGTGCCGGGCTGTCGCGTCAATGGAAGCCTGGCAATTCGCTCCGCAAACTCGGCGTTGTCGACATGTCCGTCGAGCAGATGAGCTTCGGAATAGAGCTTTTTCACCCAGGCCCCGACATAGTCGGCGGCAATCCCCGAGGTTTGCAGGAGCAGATCCCGGATGGTCGGCGGCCGCTCGGCCTGGACAAGTTCGAGCGATGCCTGGCCCTGCGCATCGACCCTCTCCACCCCTACCTTCACATCGGCAAAGGATGGGATGTATTTCGCAACCGGATCATCGAGCGAAAGTTTGCCGGCATCGACCAGCATCATCGCTGCGAGGCTCGTGATCGGTTTGGTCATCGAATGAAGCGCGAACATTGTATCCAGCGTCATGGGAAGGTTGGTCCCGACGTCGCGCACGCCAAAGGTCTTCAGGTAAACGGGGTGACCATGCTGCTGGATCAGGACGACGGCGCCGGGGAGCCGTCCAGTCGCAACCTCGTTTTCGAAGAAATCGGTGAGGAGCTCGAGCTTTTCGGCGGCGGGCGCATTGGCCTCAGCCCCGCTGGCCGTCGTGCTACCGTTCACGAAAAGCAACACCAGGCCAACGATCAGGGCCGAGCGCCTCGCATAGGCGAAACGCGAATGGGAGGCGGCAGGAGCGCTACCCCGACCGGAATCACTTGCATCGCTGATCTCAAATCGAAGTAGCGGCATATGCCGACGCTCCTGTCTTCCGAACCGATTCCCATCGAATTGAAAAAAAGTGCCGGCAAGCCCCCTTCAGTGAATAGTCGGCCATTGGATCGATCTGTGGCACGCGCCGCCGCCTCTGCCGCACTCCCGGTTTGGGCCAGGGGTCATCGCTGCTCAGACTAATACGATTGTGGTGAGACGACTCGGACTTTTTAGGATGACTGAAGTCCGCTCAGACCGGGCCTTTGCCGAGCCCGGAACCAACGAGCTTCTTGGATGGATGCCCAGATAAAGCCACGAACTCGAACGAGACTTTTTTGCTGTTTCGCGCATCACGCAAAGCGATCAAGTCGGTTTGCTCGAACCAGGGTGGGACATGAAGTTCGTAACGATTTTGCTTGCCGCAGGTCTTTTGCTTGCGGGCGTGGGGGCAAGTCATGCGGTGGTCCGTATAGCGGATGATCGGGGCGGGCGCATCGGAAACTACGTCACCAAATTTCAGCGCCTGCGCTCATCCGGCCAATCCGTGATCATTGACGGTCTCTGTGCCTCGGCCTGCACCCTCGTCCTGGGTACGGTCCCTCACGACAAAATCTGCGTGACCTCGCGCGCGACGCTCGGCTTTCACGCCGCCTATGATTTCGGCAGCAACGGCCGCACCATCGCCAACCCCGAAGCGACCATGATGCTTTATTCGATGTATCCTGCGCCGGTGAAGCAGTGGATTGCCGCGCGCGGTGGATTGGCGCCTCAGATGATCTTCCTGCGCGGCAAGCAACTGGAGGCGATGTATCGACCATGTTACTGATGCGCCATTAGTGGGCCGGAAGCTAAATCTCTTCAGCTCCATCAGCCGACATTGACCATTACAGAGCTACCCCAGCCGTAGCGAACCCAGAGCTCGGCTTTGGTCAACGCAAACCGTAGCTGGTAGATTCCACGAGATATCGGCTCGTTCCCGCAGACGCCTGCAAGCGCGCCGCTCGCGCCCACCCCGGCACGAAACGCGGCTTCCTGGCCCAGCGCATGATGTGCTCGGCGACGGCCACTGCGTCGCCGTGCTGGTTCACGACCTCGACATTGGCAAAGCTGCGGCCGCATGGCGAGCACGAATTTCGTCGGCATCTGGACCGGCGGGACAGAAGCTTTGAAAGTGTTTGGCGCCTGGATCAGACGGGTGCGAGTGCAATGACGCGCAGCGGACTGCCTGAGCCATCGGCGATCTTGAGCGGTGCTGCGATGACCACTGCGCCGGTTGGCGGCAATTGGTCCAAATTGATAAGGCTGGTGATGCCGAATTTGCCTGCGCCATGCATCGTACTATGGTTGGGGAACGGCGGATCGAAGGTGCCGGCCTGCCCGGCGTCCGTGCCGATGGTCTCTACGCCGACGCCCAGGACATCGCGTTCGTGCGCCAGAAACTCGGAGCATTGCTTCGAGAACGCCGGCGAGTGGGGGCCGTCTTCGCGCACGTTTAGGAATTCTTCGCGATTGGTGCGGGCGCTCCAGCCGCTGCGCAGCAGCACCCAGGCCCCGGCGGGGATACGTCCATGCGCCGTCTCCCAGGATCGGACGCGCTCAGGTGTTAGCAGGAAGTCTTGATTGTCCCGCACCTCGGTCGTCACGTCGATGACGCAAGCGGGGCCGATGAATTTGTGAGGCGCGATCGTATCGGTCGTATTCTCGGGTAGATCTTTGCCCGTGACCCAGTGGATCGGCGCGTCGAAATGCGTGCCCGTGTGTTCGCCCAAGGTCAGGACGTTCCAGTACCATGCCGGCCCGCGGGCATCGTAGCGCGAGATTTCGGTGAGCGTCAGCCCCGGCGACGGCGCGAAGATCGGCGGGAGATCGATCACCGGCGTCTTGGGGCCCAGTGTCGTGGTGAGGTCCACGACGCGAATCCGCCTTGCTTTCAGCTCTTCCACTAGTTGGGCTAATACACCACCTGGTCGTCCATCCGCCATGCTCGTCTCCTTTGCGCCAAGCGCAGGTCACGTCTCACTCGTGCTGCCGCAGCGCCTCCAGCGCACGCTTGAACTGGAAGCGATTCTCCAATAGTGGCAAATCCATGTGGAACGACTTGGGCCCAATCGCCTCAACCTTGGAGACGATAGTCGTTAACGTGCTGCCTGCCAATGCGTCTGCGACAGCCTGCTTGAGCCGCTCGGGCGTGTCCGCCTCTGCTACCCGCGGAACAGCGCAAGCCCGCGCCACGCCAGCCAGATCGGTCCCGGTCGCAGTGGCTGTAGGGAAGCCGCCGACGGAGAGCAAGCTTCCATTGTCGAAGACGATATGCAAGAGGTTGCCGGGCCGATAACGCGCCATCGTGCTCAGCGTGCCGAGGTTCATCAGCAGCGAGCCGTCGCCGTCGATCACAACCACCTTGTGGCGCGGCATGGCGAGCGCGATGCCCAGTCCCGTCGAGGAAGCCAGCCCCATCGCGTGCTCAAGGTAGAAGAAGTTGGCGCGGTGGCCGAGGGTGTAGAGCTCCGCCGCGACGGCGCCCATGATTGTGACGACGATCTGGTCTTTCACCTCCGGATAGATTGCCTGCAGGGCATCCGCGCGCAACATGCCTACTCCTCCCACATTAGCTCGCGCGTCAGCAGCACGGCGATCGGCGAGAGCGACGCGTTTGCCAGCGTCTGGGCGTCCTTGATGCGGCGTTGAGCGTCTTCGGGGTTTGAGAGATGCCAGACAGGAATGCCTAGTGTCCGCAACAGCGGCTCGGTCACCATGCCGCCCTGCGTCTGCCAGGGATCGCGCTCCCCCATGTGACCGCGGTAGCTGATGAGCATCAGCAGTGGAATCTTATAGAGCAGCGCCAGCGAGACGATCGGGTTGATTGCCGCGAGGAAGCCGTGGTTCTGCATCAGCAGCGCGGAGTTGACACCCGCCAGGTGTGCCCCGGCGGAGATGCCGATCGCCTCTTCTTCCTTTGCGACGCGTATGAGCGTGACTTCGGGGTCGTCGTCGGCCAGGCGGATAAGGTGCACCAGCCAGGTCTCCGGCAGGGCGGAAATGATCTTCACGTCGCAGGCTTTGAGGGCATCGTAGATCACTTGGGAGTTGACGAGTGAAACTGGCATTGCTCTCTTTCCTGCCGTCGCGAGCCCTGTGAGTAGTTTAGCACACGCAATCGCTTTCTGGCGAGCTGCTCGTCCTCCGGGACACACCGGAGCGATTGCCATCGACGTTCTTGGGCCGCAAAACGACGCGAGGGACCAACGCAGAAGTCGAAATGCGATCGGGGAAAGCCTGCTTGAGCGTCATCTGCTCGAGGATTCGTCCCAAGATGATTTGTTAGTATGGCAGTCCTGCCTTGCGAAGACCTTCAGCAAACCTTTCATTGTAAGCTATCCAATCTGGACTGTTCGCCATGGATAGCTGCTGCGTTTTAAATTCGGTGACGGTCCTACTCCTTTCCCTGGGGTCTGCGAGATACAATTTGAGTGCCTCGCCCGCTTCAGCTTGCTGCCCGTTTAACGCCAAAGCCGAGATTAATATCAACATTCCGTAGGGATCCCGGCTCGGGGCACTTGCATCGGACCGACGTATCCATTCGATCGCATGGACGTCTTGCTGCATGGTAAAGAAAGCCTCGCCTTTCACCTCATAAAGCCCCCACAGCGTCGGGTCACGCGGGCTGAGACGAATTGCCTTGTCGATCAGCTCCAGCGTACGGTCTGGTCGAATCAGAAAATTGTTGACGCTACCAAGAACCAGATAGCACTCGATGGCGCTCGGATTGAGCGCAAGACAACGTTCCCCCTCAACGATTGCTTCCTCGTGACGGCCTTCCGCCATGAGGACCCAGGCCTTGGCACCATGGGCAGCGTGGTATTTGGGATCGACGCCGAGCGCCCGAGTGGCAAGTTCATCGGCTACCTTGATGGCGTCGTTCGGATTGCTGCTTTGCGCGGTGATGACCGGGAAGATTGTGGCAAACGCCGTTACACCGAGAGCGAGCACATTATTACGGTCAAGCTGCAGCGCGCGCCGACACAGGTCAACGGAGAGGAAATCGCCTGACCTGTACACGCCGGAAAGACATTGCATCGCCAGGTCCTGCGCATCCGGGTTTCCTGGCCGGGTCTGCATCGCGCGAGCAAGATCAATGTCAATGAGCTGAATCGAAAGCGCGCGGGACAGGCGAATGACTATCTCATCCTGCATCTCAAGCAAGTCGGACCGATCCGCATCGAACTGGTCTGCCCAAATATGTACGCCAGTTTCGGCGTCAATGAGCTGAGCGTTTACCCGAACCTTGCCACTGCTGTGCTGGGCGCTTCCTTCCAGCACATAGTGCACGCCGAGCTCCTTGCCGACCTGTTTTACATCGACCGCTTTGCCTTTGTAGGTGAACGCCGTGCTCCGCGCGATGACGAATCCACCCTTGACGCCGCGCGATAAGGCAGTTGTAAGTCCCTCCGTAATGACGTCTGCAAAATAGTCCTGCGCGGGATCGCCGCTCAAATTGGCAAACGGCAGCACGACCATTGAGAAACGCGACGTACCAGCAGCGACTTGAGGCGTTTTGCCTGATCTGATGCCAAGCCAGAGCGCGGCCGCGACCAGAATGAACCCTGCGATGCCGGCCGCGAGCCAGCTCCGATTCAATCGAAACCGCGACCGTCGATGCGCTTCCGCTGTCAAAGGAGCCGCTGGCAAAGCGGCGACCGTATTTGCGCTCAAGGCGTATACGCGCACCGGCCGGGCAATATTCTTGACCGATTGCTCGCCCTTGTCCTCAAAGCCGAATGGAACTTTGTCGCGGACCTGGTCATAGGCAGTGTGGGAGATACATAGTCCGCCGGGATCGGCCAGGGCCTCCAGACGTGCAGCAATGTTGACGCCGTCGCCATAGATGTCGCGGGGCTCCACGATGACATCACCCAGATTCACGCCGATGCGAAATTCGATGCGCCGGTCGCTTGGAACGTCGGCGTTGCGCTCAAACACCCGGCGCTGGATTTCAACCGCGCAGCGCACGGCATCAACCACACTCGCGAACTCGACGAGCGCCCCGTCGCCGGTGTTCTTGATAAACCTCCCCTGAAATTCCCTGATCGTCGGTTCGATTAACTCGTGCTGCAGCGTACTTAATCGCTGGTGGGTCCCCTCCTCGTCGCGCTCCATCAGCCGCGAGTAACCCGCCACGTCCGCGACCAGAACTGCCGCCAGCCTGCGCTCGAGGCGCTTTTGGACCATGGAGCCGCCCTCTTGGCCATCACAGAACGGATCGTATCAGACTAGACCTCACTTTCCATGGTCGCTAGGTGTCCGGTGCGGCCAACAGCCGACTTGACGTGAATGGACGGAGCCTACCTGTCAACATTCGCACGAATATAGGCCCAGATCGACTCTATCTGCTGCTGATCGAGCACACCGCGCCACGGTGGCATTTGGTTTTTTCCGTTCAGAACGGAATTGACGAACCGGTCATGATCCTGCGGCCGGAGGCGTCGAAGGTCGAACGTCAATCCTCCGCTGGTATTTTGCAGCCCATCCCCGTGACACGACGAGCAGTAATCCAGATACACCATCGCGCCCGTTTGGGCGCTCGGGTTTCCCTCGTCCGCCAGACAGATTGGTACGATAAGAGCACACGCGAGCGAAACGGCCGTCATTCGCAGGCCAGCATTCTTGTGAATACGCATTGGCTTCGATGATGCGCTTCAGATTATGCAGCCTATTGGACCGAACTGGTCCGCTGGGGCGCGTATTCCTCGAATAGTTTGAAGTTCCACAGCGTGCCCCCGGCCGGGACGTGCACCAGATTGGGGTCGCCGGATTTCATGGCGTACACCCCACCAATCCCGCTGGTAACTGTCACATACTGTTTGCCGTCCTTCTCCCAGGTTACGGGCTGACCGACAACACCCGACGGTGTTTGGAATTGCCAGAGAATCTTGCCTGTATCGGAATCGACGGCGAGAAATTCGCCGGTCATCATTCCGGTGAAAACGAGGCCGCCGCCTGTCACCAGCGTGCCACAGATATTGGGGCTCTTGAAGGGGATGGACCATTTGGACTTACCGGTGAGCGGATCAACAGCGCGCAAATATCCGCGCTGATCCGGATCATAGGCACCTGGGCGATTGACGCCATAATGTGGCTGGCCGGGCTTGAGGTCAGCGACTTGCTCGGCCGGCAGGGTCTCATAGTCCATGCCAAAATCGAGCGTGTTGATATACAGGAGCCCGGTCGTAGGATTGAAGGACATCGGTGCCCAGTTCTTTCCCCCCTGCAACGCCGGATAAATGCGCGCCTTCCCGCCTTTTTCCACGATCATCTTCGTTTCGTCGCTCCAGACCGGCCGGCCGGTTGCCAGATCAATTCGGTCAGCCCAGGTAACCTTGACAAAGGGATTGACCGCCAAGGGCTTCCCGGTCGCTCGTTCAATCACGTACAGGAAGCCGTTGCGGTTTGCCTGCATGATCACTTTGCGCTGCATGCCATCGATCGTCAGTTCGGCTTGGATCAGTTCATTGACACCGTCATAGTCGAACGGATCGTTTGGTGTCATCTGATAGAACCAGGCCGGTTTTCCGGTCTTCGGCGAAAACGCGACGATCGAATTCGTATGTAGATTGTCGCCTCTGCGATTAAGCGGATTCCAGGGCGCAGGATTTCCGATACCCCAGAACACAAGATCGAGTTCCGGATCGTAGGAACCTGTCACCCAGGTGCTGCCTCCGCCATGTGTCAGCGAACTGCCAGCCCAGGTCTCGGAGCCAGGTTCGCCGGGTGCGGGGATCGTATAGGTTCGCCACAATTGCTTGCCGGTCTGGGCGTCGTAGCCTTCCAGATAACCGCGCACGCCGAATTCCGCACCCGAGACGCCGGCGATCACGATCCCGTTTGCCACCAGCGGCGCCACCGTCATCGAATAGCCGTCCTTCGGGTCGGAAGACTTGGTACGCCATACTTCTTTGCCCGTCTTGATGTCGAGCGCGATCACCTGGGCATCCAGCGTTGTGCGGTAGAACTTGCCGTCGAAAAGCGCGCCGCCGCGGTTGACAATGCCACAGCAAACGACCCTGGTCGTCTCTGGTGCATACTCGATCATCGCCTTCCAGATTTCCTTGCCCGTCAGGGCGTCGACCGCGACTGTCTTCTCGTGGTCGGTCAGGTAGATGACGCCGTCCTTGATCAGCGGCTGTGCTTCCAGCCCTCGATTGTCGGCCATGCTGTAGGACCAAGCCGGGACCAGGCGCTTGACGGTGTTCCGATCGATCTGTGTTGCGGGACTGTAGCGCTGCTGGCTCATACCCATCCCGTAGGTCAGCACGTCACCGGGTGTCTTTCCGTCGTTGAGGAGATCTTGCCCAGTCTGCGCGAATGCGGCGAGCGGGAGAGTCGCGCCCACGAGCGCGGCGGCGAAGCGCACCTTCATGTCATCCTCCCTGAAGAACACTTGTTGAATGCCTAAAGCTTAGCACTTTGCCGCCGGGCAGCGAGCGAGAATTGGCACGCACAGCGCCCTCAGACGTCGATGAGTCCTGATGTCCGCTCCGGGTAGAAGAAGTTATTCGTCTAAGACCGTTTCAGGCATTCAGTTCGCAAGTGCATTCGACTTAGAAATGAAACTGAAGAATGTCATTCTCGTCGCGTTGCGATTTTTTTCGTTTTTACACAGCCAGGGTCATAAGCTGACCTGACGGCCCCGACATCCAACTCCCGCTTTGCCCTCGAAAGCGGACTCAAGTCGGACATCGTTCCATGTCCGGTAAGGGGCCAGTTCCGGACTCATGCACTGCAGCAAACAACCTTATTCGATCACCTCATCGGCGAGGGCGAGCAGTGATAGCGGAATGGTGAGGTTGAGCGCTTTCGCTGTCCGCATATTCAGCACGAACTCGAACTTCACTGGTTGCTCGATCGGAAGATCGGCGATGTTGGCACCCTGCAGGATTTTGTACACATGGCTCGCCGCGCGCCGATAGAGTTCCTCAAAGCTCGGCCCATAAGCCATGAGCCCTCCAGCCTCCGCCTGTTCCCTTAGCCCGAAAACGGTCGGCAGTTGGTTCTTGAGCGCAAGCTCTGCAATCTGGGCGCGATGAGCTGTAAACTCGGCGTCATCTGCCACCACCAGGGCGCTCGCCCCTCGTACCGCGGCAAATATCCCTTCGAGATCTTTCGGATCGCGCTCAAATTCCTTGTTGCATTCTCTGATTCCTTCACATACTGCGCGGTGTCAGGACTGGACTCGCGGATCAGAAGCGCGATTTTGCTAAGCTGGGGAAGCAACTGTCTGACCATCTGCAATCGTTTCGCTGTGACATCGGCGCTGATGGTGGTCATTCCGGTGATGTTGCCGACGGGCCGGGCAAGGCTCGCTACGAGCCCCGCCGCCACCGGGTCAATGGCGGCCACGAAGACCACCGGGATTGGACCTGCAGCGTCCCTGGCCGGCAGCACCGAGGGCGTTCCGGAGGCGACGATAATGTCCACTTTGTGACGTACCAACTCGGCGGCCGCCTCCGGGATTTGCGCTGCACTTTGCGCCAGGCTGTACTCGATGACGTAATGTTGGCCTTCAGCATAGCCCTGTTCGCGCAATCCTTGTCGAAAACCGTCAATGAATGACGCAGGTGGTGGTCCTACCCGCAGAAAGCCAATGCGGTGCATCTGCTTCAGCGGCTGCGCGTCTGCTGTGAGCGACCACGCAGCGCCGGTAAGAGCCGAAATAAAGTCGCGCCGCCGCATGTGAACCCCTGGGAGAACACGCTTGGCCGATAACAAAGTCTAGCACTTTGCGAACGAGCGGCGAGTGAGAAACGGCCCCATTCGGACTCGAAACTTGATCAGCTCCAGTGCCCGTGCGGCTTGCGTCGTCCGACCAGCAAATCTCGCTGACCGATCCCGACAACTGGCAGCCGGATTGGGCTTCGACTTGCCAAGTCGTCTGCTGCCGCAGAAAGGAACCTCAGCAAGCAAAGGCCCAGTGACCCGATCCAGCCGCGCTTCGTCACGGCCTTGAAAACTTGCTGCCGTCGATGGCAACGCTCGAAAAGCCCCATCTCACCGCAGACGTCGCGACGCCGGCTTGGCCCGGCAAATCATGCATCGCCGCCATGCGCAAATTGCCCGTCGCGCCAACTTGCCGCAGGCGTCCGCACTTGTGGCGTCGGGGCGAAACACTTCACCTTTCCCGCCGTCCCGCGCCCATCTGGAGGGGCGTATCGCGATCGTCACGAACGTAGGACGCGGGATGCGACGGCCGTGGTGCGCCTGCAGACGAACGTGCGCGCCTTAACGGACAGCGAAGTCGCGTGGTCCTGATGCCTCGACGCTGGCATCAAATTGGCGAGTGATGGTCATCCATCGCGCCGATGACGGTGACAAACAAGCCCGATCACCGGGGAGAGCGCGGAGTAAGCCGTAAAACCGTCGTGCAGGGAATGCCGGCATGTTGCGGTGAACCTGTGGTGACTATGCTTGCGTGCTTCTTCACTTTCGCACGCGAGGCTGCGGGTGCTATCCGAGCACCCGGCATTCCCTGCGCCCTCCTTTTCCATCGAGGGTGACCGCTTTCAGGCCTCGGACGCATGACCAGCGCCGCGAGAAGGTCTGGTCGCGTTTTCCTCTCATCGCGGTTTGCGATAGCGACCCTGCTCGAAAGTCCGTCTTATGATCGCGCTACACAATTCCGTTGACGATTTTCTCGTAATCGGCGTCGGAGAAGAGCCTGACCGTGGTGGTTCGCAGGTTTCCCATGGTCGCCAACGACAGCACGAACTTTGCGACCGTCTCCTCGTCGCGCGCTTCCAGCTGCAGGATGAAATCATAGGCGCCAAGCGCGAGCCAGGCATTCTTGATTTCAACGCCGAGCTTGCTGGCCTTTTCGCGCGAGGCCGCGCGGCGGCTCGGCATCTCCTTGATGGTGCGCACGCCCTGGTCGGTGTAACTGCAAAGCAGCATATACATGGACATGACAGTGTCTCCCTTGGCTTACAGGGCCGTCTACCGGTCCAACGGGGAGAAGCATGCCACAAATCGCCGGCTTCGCCGAGCCGATCTGTGACGCGCGCGTGAAACGGGAACCCACGGCATGCTTTCCCTCACTTGTCGTGGCCGGGCCCGACTTCGATGAACCCGAGTCTGACCAAAAGTATGCACCGGCCCTCGTTGCATACGCCCCCAACACGGGCGAGACTGTGCCCGTCAGTCCGTGGGGGATAGTAAAAATGCGTACTCTGCAAAGGTCGCGTTCTGCGGCGCGCGCTGCGCTGGTTCTGCTCAGCCTTGTCTTCAGCCTTGCCTTCGGCGCGGGCCTGGCGCTTGCAGCGGAGCGCGACGCCGGCAACGGTCCAACCGGAGACGACCTGACCCGCTTCGACATCGCCGAGTGGCACGACAAGCTCTATGAATCGACGAATGCATTGAATTCGCCGGGTGGCGGCTCGTCGGGACTGCGCGGCTGGGCGATGATGGCGCTCGCGATGTTCGAAGCATCGAACACGATCGACCGGATATATGCGCCCTACGCCGTCTCGCCCGCCTCGATCCCTGACGGAATCGATCTGAAAATTGCCTCGAGGCGCGTTGCCGTAGCCAAGGCCGCCCAGGTCGTGCTCGATGGGCTGTTCGCTCCGCCACCCTCACAGCCCAAAAATGCGCTCGCCCATCTTCGCCGTTTCGCCCACGCCAGCGAATTTGCGATTCACACCGCAGCCTTCGATCCGGCATCGCCCGCCTACGTCAACGGTGTGGCGCTCGGCAACTTCGTCGGCCAGGAGATGCTCAAAAACCGCGCCGACGACGGCCACCCGCCGGCTGACACCAAAGTCGTCAACGGCACCGACTGGAACCAGTACCAGTACGGCCTGCCCTATTTCCCCGATCCACCTCAATCCTCCGGCTACACCAGCGTCCGCCCCTTCGGCGTCGCCGCTTTCGGTCTTGCCGGTGGCGATGTGACGTTTGTCGTCCCGCCGCTCGACCCGGACAGCCCGGAATTCAAGGCACAGTGGGAGGAACTCTATCGTTACGGCACTTCGAACAGCTCGCGCTCGGCCCGCACCGCAGAGACCGACGCGACTGCACGCTTCCACGACGGCAATTTCGGTTCGCAGATCGGCAACACGATCGACATTCTCGCTTCCGCCGATATTCGCCAGACCGGCACCGATTTACTGAGGATCATCGCGCTGACGGCGATGTCCGCGCACGATGCCCATGCGAGCCATTGGTTCTGGAAATACCACTACCGCTTCGGCCGCCCGATCACACAGTACCGACAGGTGCCGGCGGACCAGCCCAACGGGCTCGGCGTTTTGCACGACGACGCCTGGCAGCCGGTTCTGACCACCTCGCCGAATCCCGAATATCCCTCCGGTCACGCCGCCCGCACGGGTGCGCTCACCGCCTCCTTCCGCAAGGCTTTCGGCGAGAACCTCACCTTCCGCACCATTTCGTTCTCCGACCCCACAGCGCCGCCACGCACCTACACCTCCTTCACCGCGCTCCAGGATGAGGTGATGATCTCGCGGACCTATGGCGGCGTTCACTGGCGCCACTCGGGCCCGGCGGGGCGCGACATGGCGCAACGCGTGACCGACTACATCTGGAGCCACTATTTGCAAAAAACCGCGTCCGCCGATGCCGAGACGAAAGAAAAGGCTGATGCGAAGTAAGCGCGATGGCGAGAATCTCACAGTCAAGACTCTGGATTGAAGCGCAAATCCTTTTGTGGGCAACTCCTCATACGCGTGGATAGACAGGCGCGTGCCTTGCTCCATCCGCGATCCGGCGCGAGAGTCCTCAACCATCGATTCGATTGAGCGGCGCAACGCCGTGTTGCAGCACGACGCCGCGCCTGACCATCGCAACCGAAAGGGACCGGTTCCAATGGCTGAAGACACTACTGCATCGGTTATTCCCCTCCATCAAGCCCCGCCAAAGAGGAAGGCGAGGACCAGCTCTGCGCGCGCCAAGGCCAATCGCCGGCGCAAGCGGCAAGCGGTAAAGCCGGCCGCGCCGATGGAGGAGGACTCCTCGGCGTCGGCGACGCTGATTCCGCCGGAGTTTTCCTCCGTCGATCTGGGATTGACCGAAGCGACGGTGACGCCGCTGCCGCGCGCGACGACGCAGGCGAGTTTGCCCGTAGCGCGGCCGCGGCGGAGAATCTCAGCGTTGCTGTTATCGACCGCTGCGCTCGCATTGGCTGGCGTCGGCATTACCATGAATGGCTGGTTTGCGCGCTCGCTGGGATCAAATGACATTGCGGGCTGGCTTTTCCTCGCCGTTGGCGTGGCTGCAGATCTTGTCGCGCTCGTCATGCCGACCTGCGCGGCCGCACTTTGGCAGGCCCGCCAGCGCGTCACGGCGCTGGTCGCCTGGAGTTTCTGGGCGATGACGTTCGTCTTTGCGGTAACGGCCGGGATCGGATTCGCATCGCTGAACATCGCGGACGCCACGATGATGCGCGCCTCCCGCGTGACGCCCGCCGTTGCATCGGCCCAGGCCGCGCTCAATGATGCGATGGCGGCGCGCGATCGCGAATGCAGGAACGGGGTGGGCAGGTTCTGCCGCGAGCGCGAGGCAACCGTCAATGAACGCCGGCAGGCGCTGGATGCAGCGATGAAGTCGGTCGAGCAGAGCGCCGATCCTCAGACGGAAGCGGCGGTGCGGATCGTTGGATGGATCAGCCGCGGCGCCCTGCGGCCAACGGGCGACGACTTCGCGATGCTTCGACTGGTGTTGCTGGCATTGCTGCCGCAGATCGGCGGCATCCTGCTCATGGTCGGACGATCGACCAGGTAGGCTTTATGTCACAAACAAAGGCTGAGAATCTTCAGCCGGCAGGTCTGTTCCGGCGTGGTCGCGACCCTCGTCTTTTCTCCCTTCGCCGGCTTGGTGCGGACGTCTTCTCCCGCGATCACCATCGCCCAATAGGTGCGGCCGCTTTTCGAACTTCTGGCGCTCGCGACACCCACGCGCGATGCGTCGTGCAACAGCAGATTGCTGCGGTGTCCGCTGGAGGCGATCCACTGATCGAGGGTTTTCGGGAAGTTGTCATATCCGAAGGCGATGTTTTCGGCGGCTCGATGCGAGCCTGCCGACGCCACGCGCGAACCGAACGGGCCGAGTACAGAATGATCGAGCACGTCATTGGCTGCCATGGCCGCGGCCTGCTCATGAGCAATCCGGTTGAGCGTGGGGTCGATCTTCACCTTGCCTTCGCCGTGCTGAAGCCGAAAGCTCGAGATCAGCTCTGCCTGGTTCGCGGACTGGGCGGCGACCGGACCGCAGAGGCCGAACGCAAGCCCGAGCGCGATCAACATCGCACGCCGAGATCTGCGAAGAATCATTCGTCTGCCGTCATCAGAAAGGAACCCCATCCTGCGATTGCTAACAAACCAGGTAAGACAAAATTAGGGCGGCCCTGGGGTTCTGATCATTCAGGCGTAGTACGTTTGCGCCCCGAGATGCGCAACGCCAGCGGGCCAGAGACAGCGATGGCCACATTGTCCTTTAAAATCGGTCATATTTTGCACTTCTTCAAACCTAGACTCGTACAAGGTGATTCTAGGGCGCGGGGAATTTCGGCGGCGGCCGTAGCGATGAGACACGGAGCAGCCCATGCGCACCGTCGTGATCCTTATTGCCCTGGTGGCGACCACGCCGGCACATGCGTCGAAATCCTGCATGACTATGGCCGAGGCGCGTCAGCAATTTTCGACCTCGCATCTTTTCTGGCACGGTTCGGGCCACTGCTGGGATGCGACGGCACCGCGGCAGCGGCTCGCCCGCATCAAGCCGAGCGAAGATCAAAACGCCCGGCGGGACAGTCGATCGCCTCTCGTCGAGGAGCCCAAATGGCGCAATGCGATGTCGGAGATGCTGGCGGCTGATACACCGATCGGGGCCTCGGATGTACCGACGTCCATTGCCGCCATTGAAATGCCCGGGATGGACTGGCTCGATCGGTGGGTCGACGTCGTGCAGGTGGCCTCGCCAGTCGTTTCCAGCAGGGATGAGCAGATCGACATCTCGCCGACCGCAGGGCGGAAAGCCGATCCCACAATTACCCCGGTGGGACTGATCCTGATGTTGACGGGCCTCCTCGTGACGCTTGCGGTGATCGAGCTGTTGTTCCGCAACCTCATCCACGATTGGCGAAGATGAGATAACCCATCTTGCAACGCCAGGCGCACAATAGCATTCGAGATCAAATCTCGATTTCGGTCCCGAACTCGACGACCTGGCCGGTGGGCACATCGAAGAACGCGGCCGTCCGCTCGGCATTTCGCTGCAGGAATGCGAAAATCGATTCACGCCACACCCACATGCCCGGAACATCCTGGCGTGGAATGATCGTCTCGCGGCCGACGTAGTAGGTGACGTTGGAAAGATCTATCCCTTGCAGCTTGCCCTGCTGGCAGGCGAGCTTCAGCCCTTCATAAATCGTCGGATACTGCATGAATCCGAAGTGCAGGATTACCCGTGTGATGCCTTCTGTGATTTCGATTACCTCGGCACGATTTTCGTCAGCGACGCGTGGCAATTCCTCGATCAAGACGGTCACCAGCAGCACGCGCTGATGGAGGCAATGATTGTGCTTGACGAACTGCGTCAGGGCGAGCGGAACCCCATTTGGCGTGGAGGCCAGGAAAATCGCAGTCCCTGAAAGCCGGGCGTGGCACTTGGCGATCGCGGTTTCGATCAGCTCTTCCTCCGGCTGTCGCAGCTTGCCGCGCGCGCGCTCGACCAGCCTGACGCCGCTTCGCCAGGTGAGCATCAGGAACGCAACCGCGAATGCCAATACCAGCGGAAACCAGCCCCCCTCGAACAGCTTGGTCGAATTTGCCGCGAAGAAGATGCAGTCGATAATGAAGAAGAAGCCGTTCACGGCGATCACGATCACGGGCGAATAGCCCCATTGGATCGCAACCAAAGCAGCCAACAATGTTGTAATGACCATCAGCAGCGATACGGCGATGCCGTAAGCGCCGGCGAGCGCATCTGAACTGCCGAATCCGATGACGGCGCCCAACGTTGCCGCTGCGAGCAACCAGTTCACCAGCGGCACGTAGATCTGGCCGATCGCGTGACTGGTGGTGTGGTTGATCTGCATGCGCGGCAGGAAACCAAGTTGAATCGACTGCTGCGTCAGCGAATAAACCCCAGATATAATCGCCTGCGAGGCGATCACCGTGGCCAGCGCCGAGAGTGCGACGAGCGGATACTGCGCCCAGTCAGGTGCGAGCTGATAGAAGGGGTGATCGAGCGCAGTCGGATCTGTGATCAACATGCCAGCCTGTCCGAAATAGTTCAGGACAAGCGCCGGCAGCGCGATACCGAACCACGCAAGGCGGATCGGCACCCGGCCGAAATGGCCCATATCGGCATACATCGCCTCACCGCCCGTCACCGCAAGAAATGCGGCGCCGAGGACTGCAAAACTGATGCGGATATCCTCATGCAGCAGAAACCCGAACGCGTGGTGGGGGCTGAGGGCCGCAAGCACGAAGGGCGCCTTGATGATGCCGTGGATACCCAATGCCGCGAGCACGGCGAACCAGAAAAACATTACCGGTCCAAATATCTGGCCGAGAAAGCTTGTCCCGCGCTTTTGCAGGGCAAACAGGCCGACCAGGATGACGATCGTGACCGGGACGACAACGGGGCTCAGCGAGGGCGCATCCACTTTCAACCCCTCGATGGCGCTCAGCACCGATATCGCTGGCGTTATCGCGCCGTCGCCATAGAGCAGCGCAGCGCCCACGAGGCCGACAACCAACAGCTGCGCCCGCCACGTGCCCGGCGCGGCGTTACGCGCATGCAGCAGCGCCAGCAGCGCGACAATGCCGCCCTCACCCCGATTGTCAGCACGCAGGATCAGGAGCGCATATTTGATGGATACGATCAGGATCAGTGCCCACAATATCAGCGACACCACGCCCAGGATCGACGCTGAACTGATCGCGCCGCCATTTGCGGCTGCCCTGGCTGCTTCCTTCAGCGCGTAGAGCGGACTGGTGCCGATATCGCCATAGACGACACCAAGGGCGCCGATCGTCGCACCCACCGGAAGCACGTTGGATTGGATGGAACCTGCGGTTGGTGCGGCGGTCATTGCTTTAGACCCATACTTGCGCCGGCAGGAGGCTGACGGCGGTTACACATGCGATTTGCGATAGCGTCGTCGCTTGCCGAAAATCCGGGGAAAAGCAATCTCAAGCTGCAGACTTATATCACACTTGTGACGCAACAACAGTACCAGCCGCACTGATCGCGGCGGTAACGCGCGGCGTTTTTGCCTGATGATGGAGCAATCGAGCCCTCGGTGGCAGCGCCCCGGATGGCTGGCACGTCGTAGAAATTCTCGCCGGACGACGATGTATTCGAAGATTTCGGCGGCGTCCGGGAGCGCGAGGAGGGTTCGATTGCGATTTTTGCGGAGCGCCGATCCCAACGCCGGGACCTTTACCGTCCTCTCATGCAGATCGCGTGTCCTGCGATAAGCTTTCGCGGAATCGGACGCTTTCGGACGCGCCAGAAAAATAACGGCCTCAGTGAGACACTGAGGCCGTCTGGGTCCGATCCGCCTACGGGCGAGGTGGGTGGATCGCGTTCCAACGATTGCTCCGAAAAGTGCGTCCCGCATTATTCTAAGTGAAATCTTGGGGCGGATGTCCCGGCTGTTTCTCTAAACCGGCGGTACTGGCGGGGGGCGCGCCCGAGCAGGCACACTGTATTCCAAATGAATTCCGCGGCGTCTCTCGTTCAACGGGCGAGGCGAGCCGATTGCATCAAGTTTGCGCCCACAAGCCTTCTCGCGGAAATAAAATTCAATACCGCGCCAGTCGCGCCTTGCGCCGGCGCGCTTTTTGCGCGCGGATTTTTGGGATGATGCACGGAATCGGCGCAGGCCCCGATGCGCCACAGAACACCTCCGCGTAGCTCCAAGGACGACGATCGTCGTCTCTGAAAGCCGCGGTCGCGCAAACCAGATTCTGGTGTGTGCTCGGCCTGCCGAGCGAAGTGACCACGCCCTGCAGAACGCCATCGACGATGCTCAATTCCATCCCGGCGCGGCGCCGACGTTTTTCACCTCCCAGCGAATCTCGTCTCAAAAAAAATGTGCCCGAGAAATTCACTTAGGTTAGCGCATCACCGTGATTCAGGAGCTAGTGATTCCCGGCTATCGGGCGAACAATGAGGAGTAACTCATGGTGAAAAAACGTCGCCGTTTTAGGCAGACCACCTCTCTTGCCGAGCGCCTGGCGGAAGAAGCGGCGCGACTGCGGGAGCGGGCGAGAAATCTGCCGCCCGGAGTGGAGCAGACCCTGCTCTGGCGCAAGGTCCGTCAGGCCGAAACGGCATTGCGCATCGAGGCGTGGTTGGGATCTCCAGACGCCCCGACCCCAGACAATGTGATCACCATGTTGAGCAAGAGTCCCAAGAAGCGCTCCTTGAGCAAGCCTTCACCCTCGACGTGACTGCAAAAGGGACGCTCGGCCCCTCGGGCTGGATTTAAGCGAATTCCTTATTTATTTCGGGACGAATGCTCGCGCTCCCACGCATCCGAGACGTCCAGACGAACCACTGGCTGCATCGCGCTGCCAGCTCGGGCTTCATTACTATTTATACCTCAGGTGAAGATAGCTCGGGCTGAACATAGCCATTCTGCTCAAGGCCTCGAAATCGTGGATCGTCAAAGATCGGTCTTTCAAGGTAATCAGGCGCGACGCCCGCAGTTCCTGCAGCGTTCGGTTGAGATGCACCGTGGACAGGCCGGTCGCGTCGGCCAGATCCATCTGAGTGACAGGAAAGGCAAAGGATTGTCGGTCTACGAGACCTACGACTCTCAAGCGCTCGAACAGCTCGCAAAGCAGATGTGCGACACGCTCCAGTGCGTCCCGACGACCGAGGTTGATCGCCCACTCCCGCTGGACCGAGCTGTCCGCGAGCGCCTCGCAATGGAAAGCCTCAGCCACGGATCGATCGATCGAGATCAAATGCTCGAATGCTGCGCGATCAAGCTCGGAATAGACAACCGGCGTCAGCGTCCCGATCGAATGATCCATGACGGAAAGAAGATAGACGTGCGCGTCGCATGTCTCTCCGGGCATGACGAAATTCACGATCTGCCGCCTGCCGTCCTCCAGGACCTTGTAGCGGCAGGCCCATCCCGAAAGGAATATCCGCACCTTGTCGGGCCTGTCGCCCTCGCAAGCGACGTCCTCGCCGGCCGCGACCTTGACAGTTCTTTCGAGCAACGCCGCCTTTACCGCGACCGCACCTTCCTCGGAAAGCCGTCGTAGTGCGTTGAGCCGGCGAAGGACCGCCTGCTCGTGACCGCTTTCCTGCCCCACGATCAGCATCAGACACCCGCTATCGATGTGCGAACAAGCCGGCGGGTGATCGGAACGGAGATAGTGCAGGAAAAACCGGCCGGATCGAACGCCAACGTGGTCTTGCCCTTGAGCTCGAAGGCTATGGTCCGCTCGAGCAACTCGCTTCCGAAGCCCTTGCGCCTCGGAGGCGTCACCGACGGACCTCCCTTCTCCCGCCAAGCGAAGATCAGCTGCGCCGGCTCGGCGGCATTATCGGCGCGCCAGCATATGTCTATCCGACCTGCGGGCTGGCTCAGCGCGCCGTATTTGATCGCATTGGTGGCGAGTTCGTGGATCGCCAGCGCAAAGGTTTCCGCGGCCTTGGGCTGCAAACGCATGGTCGGACCCGAGATGCGCAGCTGCTCGCCCTCCCGCACGTTGTAGACCAGCAGTTCCTCCACGATGAGGTATTCGAGGTCGACGCCACTTTCAGGATCGCGGGTGACGACCGCCTGCGTCCGTGCAAAGGCATTCAGGCGGCCATCGAGGTGAGATGCATATTCCTCCACGCTGGTACTGGTTTCAGCCGAACGCCGGGCGATCGAGCGAACGACGCTCAGGGTATTGCGCACCCGGTGCTGCAACTCGGCCAGGAGAAGACGCTGACGTTCCTCGGCGCGGGTGATCGCAGTCACGTCGATGAAGGTGATGACCACGCCGACGATGAAATTATCGATGCCGCGATACGGAAGGATACGCACGATAAATCGCGTTCCGCTATCGGGTGCCGTCAGCTCCCGCTCGCTACTCGACGATGTCCGCAGCACCTGACGGACGTCGTCAAAGAGCTCCTCGATCGGGATGCGGGCCTTGATGTGCGCGATCGGACGACCGACGTCGGTTTCGACAAGGTGCAGCACGTCGGTAATGGCCGCCGGCGTGAAATTCATCACGCGCAGATCGTTATCAAGGAAAACGCTGGCGATCTGGGTACTCTCAATGAAGTTCTTGAGGTCACTGTTCGCCCGCGTCAGATCTTGCACGCGGCGCGCCAGTTCGCGGTTGACTGTTGTCAATTCCTCGTTGACTGATTGAAGCTCTTGCCGCGAAACTTCCAGCTCCTCATTTCCCAATCGCAGCTCTTGATTAAGCGACTGGTACTCTTCGTTGGAAGACTTGAGCTCTTCATTCGTGTTCTCGAACTCCTCGATCGTCGTTTGCAGACGCTCGCGCGTGATACGCCAATCGCTCTCAAGGCGTTCGACATGCTCCGTTCGCACCAACCCGTCTGGGTTTGTGTGCCCATCATCGACAGAACGGCTCGTTCCATCCTTGAACAGGACGACGAAATTGCGCCGCCCGGTCGGCGCTTCCAAAATCGGCTCAACCGTGATGTCCACGAGCAGGCTGTGGCCGTTCAAGCCGAGCCTGATCTGCTCCGCCAGCACCGGCTCGTTCGCCTCGCGTACCCGACTTAGTGCGGTACGCAGCTCCGGGCGCAGATCGCGGTGGACCAGGCCGAGCAAATCAAGTGTCGCCGTGCCGGTGGTAGGTTCGATATATCGCCCCATGCGGCCCGAGAAGTGGAGAACGTGGAAATCTTCGTCGGTGATGACGTAGGCCGGCCCATGTCGCTCGGCGACGCGCTGGGCGCGGCGCTCGAGACCGACGTCGGGACCGAGTCGGGGCGGAGGACCCTCAAGAGTTCTCCCTGCCGCAGCGGTGATCGGAAATTCCGGCGGCAGCCGGCTGCCGGTGTCGAGCTTTTTGAAGATGGGCGCGCGACGATCGACCGGCACGAACAATTTCGGATACCGCGTCACATTTTCCGAACTACCCAGGAAGAGGAAACGGTCCGGCAACAGGGCGAAATGGAAAAGCGGAATGACCCGATTCTGCAAATCCGCGTTCAGATAAATCAGGAGGTTGCGGCATGAGACCAAATCGAGTCTGGAGAACGGTGCATCCCTGATGACGTTGTGCTGCGAGAAGATACACATTTCGCGCAGCTCCTTCACCACGCAATAGGTATCGCCCTCCCGCACAAACCAGCGGGCTAGCCGCTCCGGCGACATATTGGTTTTGATGCCGGTTTGATAACGCCCGACTCGCGCGGCGGCCAGCGCGCGGCCGTCGATGTCGGTTGCAAAAATCTGCACTTGCGGAGAGGGTTCGAACTTTGCCATGTGCTCGGCCAGCAGGATCGCAATCGAATAGGCTTCTTCGCCCGTAGCGCAGCCAAGAACCCAGATCCGAACTTGTTGTCCCGCCGCCTTGCCGTTGAAAATCCGGGGAATCACCTCGGTTTCGAGAACTTCGAACTCGCGCTTGTCGCGGAAAAATTCTGTGACGCCGATCAGAAGGTCGGTGAAGAGATGCTGGGCCTCATCCCTGTCGGAACGGAGGAAATCGACGTAAGCGGCGATGTCATCGATCTGCACGACCTGCATCCGCCGCTGCACACGCCGCATGAAGGTGTTCTGCTTGTAACCGTGGAAATCGCTTCCGGTCTTGTTGCGAAGAATATCGGCGATGCGGGACAAGGATTCGGAGGCGAGAACCCCATCGAAGCCATGCTTCTCTTCGAGCCGACGCAAATGGTGAGCGTAGAGCTGGATATGCCCGGGGATATCCTCCGGCGGCAGGACGAAATCCGCAATGGCGGCCGGCGTATTGCCTTCGGTCAGGTGCTCGGAGGCTTCCTGGGGGAGGCGCTCGGCGATCGCAAGCCCGCCATGGTCCTTCAGCGCAGCAACACCGAGCGTTCCATCGCCGTCGGTGCCCGACAATATTACGCCAATCGACTGCCCCGCCCGTTCTTCGGCGAGGGAAACCAAAAAGCTGTCAATGGCGGCTCGTTCGCCTGGCGCCTGCCGGGCCGGTCTGACGGCGAATTTGTGGCCCTCAATCGTGGTGATCGCATCGACGGGACACAGGTATATGATGCCGCCGTTGATCTCCATTCCGTCCGTGATTTCGAAAATCCGAGCACCGTCCAGACGTTCGAACGTTCCTGTTAGCGAGCCTTCTTTGAAGGCCTCCCTGTGCTGCAGCACAAGGACGATCGCCTGTTCAGCATCGGGTGAAAATTTGGAGAAAAACCGCTCGATGCTGCTCAATGCGCCGGCGGACGCGCCCACTCCGACGATCAGCGGAGACTTCGGCTGACGCTTCTCTTCTTGCAGTGACTGACCGCCTTCAACCATGCTTCGGTTTCCTGCTCTAGCCTCGGCACTTCGAGAGGATGGTCATTACCGGATCGCGGGCATGTTCGACGGGGTGGTCGAGGCACGCGGAGTCGAGGCAGGTATTGTGATGCCAATCCTGAAGCAAGCAAGGCCAATATTGGCGTCGCGGCGCCGGTACATTTTGAGTTCTGGAGCCGTTCGAGTTTGCCGGCGCGCAAAGGTCCGCTCGACCACAACAGTCAGCGGGGCCGCGTTGCTCGCCGCCTTTGTCAAAATTTCAACACCCTGCAGCGGATTATGTAAACCACGACCGCTGCCCGCGGATCGTATTCGGCTCGGGATTTCCTTCAAGGGCGCGGTGGCCCCTGCCGAACCGCCGATGACGACAATATCGCGATTGCTCGTCAAGCCGGCCTCGCAGAGCCGCTTGCGATAAGCATTTCCGCCGGCATAATATTCCTGTTTGACCTTGGGGGAAAAATAGATGTCCCTGCAATCCATTGTTCAAAAGCCGCTTTCAGGACGCCGCGTTCTGGTCGTCGAGGATGAATACTTCCTCGCCGACGACATCGTCCAAATCTTGAAGGAAATGGGGGCCCGCATCGTGGGCCCTGTTGGCGAACTTGAAGAGGCCACCAAGCTCGTGAACGGCGATATCGCCATCGATGCGGCCGTCGTCGACGTCAATTTGCGATCCGAGCTCGCCTTTCCTTTGGCTCGTATCCTGCGCGCGCGAAAAGTACCGTTCGTCTTCACGACCGGTTACGACTGCAGTTCGATCGAACAAGAATTTCAGGACATCCAGCTGTGGGAAAAGCCGCTGGACCTAGCCGCAATGGCCCGCGATCTGGTTGATCTCATCGGCGCTCGCTGACCCTTCCCGCTGGCATGCCGAAGTTTTGGTCGGCGAGATAGAACCGCCAATGGCTCATGAGGCGCGCCCACGCGTCGAAAATTACCCGATCGCCGCCGCCGTTCTCTGCTAGCGCCACATCCGTCGTGCGTTGTGGCTGCTTTCCGGCATCTATCTCGTTTTGCAGGCACTCGTCAATTTCGGCTGCGGCGGTTACCTCGCCGGGCGTAGCGGTTTATCGCATGGCGGTGCGCCGATGGTCTACACGGCCTGACCTCGTGGGCGCTGGCAGTGGTCCTTCTTGCCGTACTCGCGGCGCGCGGCCGTTTTCTCTTTCGCCAGCTAAGCGTCAGTCCGGAACATTTGCCGTAGCGCGAGCGGTTTTTGCGATCGCTGGCGAGCCTTGATCCGAACCCGCCTTGTCCTTTACGACAGCTTGCCGCCATATCTCCGAATTAAGTTCCGCGCCGACCAGGATGATAATGGCGGACATCCACATCCACATCATGAGACCAATCGCGGCGCCGAGCGATCCGTAGGTTGCGGTGTAGCTGCCGAAATTCGACAGGTACCACGACAGGAGCGAGGAGCCGATCAGCCAAAGCACGAGGGCCACGAGCGCACCGACGCTGAGCCAGCGCCATCCGGGCGGACTTCGGCTCGGCCCATATCGGTACAGGACCATCAGGGCTGCCAGCAACACCAAGGCCAATACCGGCCACCGGCCTGCCTGGACCAGCAGTTCGACGAGCGCGTCAGGACCTAAATATCCCAATACCAGCGGCACCACGACCACGGCACCAACCATGAAGAGGACGGCGATCAGCCCGGCAACCGTGAAGGCAAGCGAAACTAGGTTGAGGCGGAAGAAACCGCGTTCTTCCTCTTCCTCATCAGCGACGTTGAGCGCGTCGATGATCGCCTTGGTGCCGCTATTTGCGCTCCAGATCGCGAGCAGCAATCCGAAGGCGAAAGTCAGGCCAAGCGAGGAGCTCTGCTTTTCAACGACGCGCCCGACCTCATCCTGAACGATGGCAAAGGAACCCTCGGGCAGCATCATCGCCAGCAAATTGAGATTTTTCGATATGGTCGCGGTATCGGCAAACAATCCGTAGCTGGAAACAAGCGCCGTGATCGCCGGAAATATTGCCAGCAATCCGTAAAACACGACCCCCGCGGCGGTCGCAAGAATGCGATCACGGTTGATGCGGCGGTAGGTGCCAAGGAAGACGTCTTTCCACTTCGCCAATAAGGTCGGAAGCAGACTTCGGGCGCAGGGCTCAATTGATGCCGGTTTCGGTCCGACAGGTTTGTCGGTTTCGTGCCAACGGATTTGTTCGGCGTTCCCAGCAGCATTCGACATCGCTTATCAAGCCGCCACCTTGCGACGCGTTCCCTTGAGCCGACGCACCATTTCCTTCCCAGGGATCGCAACGGAAAAGCCACCAAATCGGCTGCGCCTGGGACCGTGGCCGCAGACACAGGTGTTCGCGCCAGCCGCCAGGCACCATGCGCGCCCCCGAAATTCCTTCGGCCAAACGGGCCCGAAGCGCATGGCATCGGAGAGGCCAGAACCGGTGATGGGCAGACCAACCACAACTCCGGGTTACTATCTTTGGGTTGAAGCCTTCCCATAATACCATTCATGGAGCCTGAGGCATGGTAGATTGGAACTTTTCAGGAAGCCGGCGCATTGAGCGGCAACAATATTTCTTGCGTCCGGCAGAGCAACGAGCTTGCCTATCGATGCTTACTTCGGCGCAGCTCGCACCAAAGCAGTATTCTGAGTGGTTCCAGTTCGACGAGTACAAGGATGCAGAGAGGTTTTGCGTTTACAAAGCTTGCCGATCGCCTGACGAGCATCGCTGAGCTGTCAGACGACGATCTCGAGCTCCTCACGAGAATGAGTTATACGATCGGCCATTTCGGCTCTCATGATCACGTCCTGCGCAAGGGCGATCAGCCGTCCAACTGCTGTCTGCTGCTGCAGGGATATCTTTGCTGGAAGGATCCCGGTAGCGGTCAGATCACGTCAATTTACGTTCCCGGAGACGTACCTGATCTGCACACCGTCGCGGCGTCACAGCTGGGTGCTCACCTGACCGCTCTTGGCCCGGTCGTTGTGGCATTCGTGCCTCGTGGCTTTTTCCACGACATTTCGTTGCAATCGGAGGGCCTTGCTCGGGCAATCCGGCACCTGGACATGGCAGAAACAGCTTGCCTGCGAAACTGGATCATCAACCTCGGCAGCAGGGATTCACTGGCACGCGTCGCCCATTTGATTTGCGAAATCACTGTCCGCCTCAGGGCCGTCGGGCTCTCCCACGACCATCGGCTTCCTTCGCCGTTCACCCAGTCCGACCTCGCCGCTGCCTGCGCGATCTCACCCGTGCACGCCAATCGCATCATACAGGAACTGCGGCGAAGACGGGCTTTGCAGTGGCAATCCAGGATGATTACGATCAGCGACTGGCGAATGCTTGTTCATCTCGCCCGCTTCGAGCCCGACTATCTTGGCCTGCGCCACGTGACCGAATTTGCGCGGTCCGAGCCGGCCCCCCCTATCTCGCCGGAAGATGCGCCGACGTTTTCCGTATCCTCTTAAATGACCAGGCGTTTGCCGTCGCCATGCGAAGCCTCTCCCGGCAATGAGGGAGGCGCGGCCATCGATCGACCCTCGGTCATGGATTAATCGGTGAACGACGTTGTGCGGTTTCGTGGCGGGGCCCAGCCTCGCCCTTGTCAGGGATTGACGGCGAACCTGTGAGCGATAGCCAGGACGCCGTGCTCTCTGGTCTCCAGTGCAATTTTTTGTGCCAGCATGACGTCGCCGGCGACAAACCCGGCTTCGGTGGTGAAACACAACCCGACCCGAGGGTAGCCGCGGATGTGGTCGATTTCGATGACGTTCATCGCCGTGCCATGGTGAATTCGATACCTTCTCCCACTGTCACTGCCAGTAACATCAAAATAGCCATGAGCGTCATATTGGGCGAGTTGTTCAGGGGAGAGCCATTCTCTCAATAGTTTCATGCCACGCGCATCTCTGGGGTGCGCCTGCTGGAATCTCTCCCGTAAACCTCGAAACCAGCGAGCCAGCAAAGCCGGCTCCTAACCGCCTACGAGCCGCGGGAAAAACAGGGTTTCTTCCGCACCAGGATCAAACCTGCGTGCTATTTCGACATCTCCGGATGCGCCCCGTACGGCTGCCGTGAAACCCAGGCCGGTCAATTTTTTGAACCGCGCTTCTGCGCGCTGTAGTGATTTCACGTCATTTGCATCGAAATTGTGCCGCGTATCCCCGTAGCGATCCATTACGATTTGCGTTGCCATCACCAGACACTCCTCACCGACGACATCGATAGTAACGAGTGCAATGCTGATGCCCGCAAAAGGTTCCTAGCGTGACGGCGCGCCTTGAACATTACCGGAGCGCCAGACCCGGTCGTTTTTTTGCCTTTCGATGCCCTTTTGGGGCAGCACCGAGATCGATCGGCCTGAGAAATCAACTCCAGCGACACCAGGATCGCGGCGATCATCGCCAGAGTCCAGGAAGCGTCGATGCAGGAGAGCCGATCGACACCTTGGATGGCTCAGACGCCTGCTTCCGGCCATGTCCGCGTCTGTCTCGGACGCTTGCCTCAGGCCACTGTCCGCCGGCAATGGCCCGGATAGTTCATGATTGGTGCCGGCTGCGCGCGGCTCCGTGCGATCATGTTGAGCAACATACGAACGCGCCTCCTTGTTGCAGATGATCGTCTTGAAAAGCTGCCTGCGTGGTCCCGTATCATGTTCCCGTCGCGCACTTGTAACAATCGGTGGCTACCAACACGCCCCGCGTGGTCACGAAACCGACCGCGTCTCTTAGAATTTTCACCAGCTCCTGGGGTATCATCCATGTTCAACCTTTTGAAATGGCCGCTTGCCGCGGCCATGCTCGCCGGATCGCTCGCGGCATCGCCGTCGGCGATGGCGGATCGAGACGGCAAGATTGGCCACGTCTTTGTCATCGTTTTAGAGAACGAAGGCTTCAATACCACTTTCGGCACTGCCGCTCAGCAGAATCCGGCCACCCAGTTCTTGGCGCAGACCCTGCCGAGCCAGGGTGTGCTGCTGAGCCAGTACTATGGCACGGGGCACGTCAGTCTCGACAATTACATCGCCATGATCAGCGGCCAGTCATCGACGGTGCAGACCCACGTCGATTGTACGTTCTATGATGACTTCAAACTCACCGGCGTCACGCCTGATGGCCAGGCGATCGGCACCGGTTGTGTCTACCCCGCTCAGTTCAAGACGCTTGCCGATCAACTGACTGCAGCTCGCTTTACGTGGAAAGGCTACATGGAAGACATGGGCCTAAACCCAAAACGTGAGCAGACGACCTGCGGCCAGCCGCTCGACCCGCAAGGCAAAGTCGCCCTGAACGAACTCGATGATACGCAAGGGGCCGAGGCATTTCCGGGTGGTGATCAATACGCTGCGCGCCACAATCCCTTCGTATACTTTCATTCGCTGATCGACAGCGGCGAGTGCGCCAAGCACGTCGTCAATTTCAATCAGCTGGCTCAGGACTTGCAGCACGAATCGACGACGCCGAATTTTGTCTTCATCACGCCCAATCTCTGCCATGACGGCCATGACGGGAACGGCGCGGTGACGGCGTGCAAAAACGGAGAAAAGACCGACGGCACCCATTTCGGCGGTGGCCTCGTCGGCGCCAATGCCTTCCTGAAAGCGACGGTTCCGTTAATCACCAACTCGCCCGCATTCAAGGAAGACGGTCTGTTGATCATTACGTTCGACGAGGGCGGCCTTAACATTACTTCGATCAACGGTGGGTCTTTTAATGCCATTACCAATCAGGGCACCAGCTGCTGCGGTCAGCAACCTGGACCCAACATCGGGCCGCTGGTCGCCAACGGTCAACCGCTGACCCTCGGGTTTGAGAACGCTGATGGCAGCCCTCCCAACTTCTTCATCAGCACTCCGGGCTTCGGTGGCGATCGCGTCGGCGGCGTGCTGCTGTCGCCGTTCCTCAAGCCAGGAACCGTGTCCAACGTTCCCTTCAACCACTATTCGATGTTGAAGACGATCGAAGATATCTTCGGGCTCGGTCACCTCGGTTACGCCGGCCAAGCCGGGCTGCAAGGCTTCTTCGGCTGCACCGGTTCGGATATCTCCGCCCGCCCCGAAGATCAGTTCGGAAGGTGTCAGCGAGACGATTGATCACTTCCTAGCGGACTACAGAAATCACGGTCCCCGACGGCTTGTTCGTCGGGGCCGCTTCGTTTCTGCGGTTGGTGAGCGAGCCAACGCCGCCGGTCGGCCCTGCCTTGATTGTCGCAAGAACTCACACCAACCCGTTGTTCGAGCATCCTTCCATAGAACGGGCTAACTCTGCTCCGGCTCCGCTGGGCGCGCCTCATTCGTCGGCCGGCGCCAGCAGCGCGGAAATCCGCAGTTGCACCGGATCGCGCTCGCCCTTTGCCGCTGCCGCCAGAATTCGAGAAGCGAGCCTGTTCCTCATCGCCGCCGTGCGGTTTGCGACCGGCAAGATGGTCAAAACCTCATCCAGCGTCGTCTGTAGCAATTGAATATCTTCGGGCACGAAGATTGCCCCTTCTGCAACTCCCATCATCGTCTCCCAATCGGGAACATTGACCATCAATCGCAAATCCGAATTGGGAATGTCTTTCCGGTGGTTGTGGTGTTTTCGAAAAATGAAAGCTTTTTTTAACCGACTGCAGTTACCGCGAGTTCCCCGGCTCAAAGGCCAGAACAGCTTTCCGTTAACGGTTCCCGCAAGGGTCCGCGCCAGCGGGAATGATGATGGCCGGAGCGCTGGCCAGCACGCACGGGAGCCCGGAGCAACGTGATCATCCCTCTGCTTTGTCAGCAGTTCCTCATGCGGCGTTCCCGAAAAGCACCGGAGCTGGATCAAGTTGTTCCGAAAATCATTCGGGACTGTCTTTCTGCGGCGGTCCAGTCATAGCCAGAGTGCGCATAATTCAAGGAACCCAAATCCTGGTCGCAGGTTTGATACGCACCATCCATCTCGCAGAGGAGACTTCCATGCGATCCAAACTCACTGTCTCGGCTCTCGCCGTCGCGTCGTTTCTTGCCACCACAGCCATTGCGTCGGCCCAAAACGAGCCGCAATCCGCACCTTCAGCTGCCAAGTCCCACGTCAAACACCACCAGATGAAGTCTAGCCACGTGAAGCCTGGCACGACCACCGGGATGAGTCACCGATCCAGCACGGCGAAGCCAAGTGCAGCTGGCGCACCAACTTCGAACAAGTCCTCGGGATACTAGCTCTTCGCGGGGCCTCCGGGGCCCCCTTCGTGAGCGACGGCCAATACGGAACGATTCACTTCGAATCCGTATTGGCATTTTTCGCGCTTGCCGGAGCAATCAACCATGCAGCTAACGGACAAAAGAATAGCGGCTCTCGCCACCAACGGTTTTGAACAATCCGAATTGGAAGCGTAGCGCGACCTGGCCGACGCGGCGGACGGAAGGCCATCCGCCGCTATCCGATCCGTCAGCTTTGATGCGGCCCCCGCATCATTTTCATGGCGTCCTCGATGTGACGCCATTCCTTTGCTTCCTCAGCGTCACCCTTGCGTTCGCTTGCCAGAGCATTCTGGGCTGCTTGCGCGATCGCCGCAGTACCATGCTTCTCAAACATCTGACGCGCGATGGTGTGAATCTTGATTTCGGATATCATGTTGCTCTCCTCATGTTCTGCCATTCGGAGCCGCAGAGAACGGTAAGGTTGCTCCGCAATTGCGTTCAAACCGCGATGTGGGCGCTCTCGTTCCACTGACCGCCTGTGTATTCCAGCGTATGTATTCCGGCGCCACTTCTCGCGCACCGCGATCGTGCCGCAGGACCGAGGATGCCAGCCCAACCTGAGGATGCAATCGAGCTTACGCAACGTTCCCCGCCTGTGCTAAGCTGGCAACGATTTCCATCCAGAAAAGCAATCCACGACAAGAAAGGGGAGGATTTGGATGCCGATGACCGTGCGCGATAGCGGCTGTGTCAAAACGACGATCGCTGCCAGTTTGTTCCTAGCCATGGCGCAAACGGGCCTTGCAGCGGACCAGAAATTCAAGCCCATCAACGTAAAAACGCCCGATGGTCTGACCATCTCCGCGCAGGAGTGGGGCAATCCGGCCGGCCCCGAAATCCTCTTCATTCATGGTTTCTCACAGAGCCATCTTTCCTGGATACGCCAGGTCGACAGCGACCTCGCCAAAGAGTTCCGCATCGTGACTTACGATCTGCGGGGCCACGGCAATTCAGACAAACCTCTGGATGCCGCGCGATACCGGGATTCAAAGGCCTGGGGTGACGAGGTTCAGGCCGTGATCGATGCCGCCGGTCTGAAACGACCTGTCCTGGTCGGCTGGTCCTATGCCGGTCGGGTGATATCGGACTATCTTTCGACTCACGGCACCGGCCAGATCGCCGGCATCAATTTCGTCGATGCGCCGATCAAGGTCGATCCCGCCCTCATCGGCGACAATCTGAAGAACCTGCCGCTGATGGCGTCGGAAGATCTCCTCACCAACATCACCGCGACCCGAACCTTCCTCCACGGCTGCTTCTCCAAACAGCCACCGCCGACGACTACGAGACCATGCTCGCGTTCAACATGATGGTATTGCCAAAGGTGCGCGCCGGCCTTTCCGGCCGCCCGCTCGACGCGACGGAAATGATGTCCAAACTGAAGCTGCCGGTGCTGGTGACTCATGGCGCGGAAGATCGCAACGCCAGGCTCGGCGCCGGCCAATACACCGCCTCGGTGATCCCCGGAGCGAAGCTCTCCGTCTATGACGGGATCGGTCATTCCCCGTTCTACGAGGATGCTCCGCGCTTCAACTCCGAACTGGCGGCTTTCGTCCGCGCCGCCGCCAAAACCAACTGATCGCGCTCCGTCAAAGATCGGAGCCCGCGCCCGTACCAAAGCGCGGTGGCTTTATATCGAATCGCCATCGCGCTTTGGTTTTATTGTTCGCGCATGATCTCCGCGCAAACGCGTTCCGCGTTTGCCGCGAAGGAAAACCGCTGCACGCTTTGCGCTAACGCGGCCCTTCGGGTCCGGATCATGGGCTAATTTTTGGTGCGAACAAATCCGGCAAGCTTGTCTTTTTGGGTTTCGCACCAGGTGGTCATGCCAAGGCGCTTCTGGTCGAGGTCCGTCGACTGTGTCGCGATCGCGACTTCCGACATCAGGTCGTCCGCCTGACGCTCGCCCATTCTTCCACCCGTATGCATGTAAGCGATGGCCTTTCGCACCTGTTCGGTGGTTCCGTCCGGCAGTTGCATCTCCTGCGCCTTCTGAACCAGATCCTGGTACACGACGTCCATGCCGGGGCATTGCACTTTTGCAGCGAAAGCCTGCAACACCATAGTCACGTATTCCGCGCGCGAGGCCGCATCTGCCGGCGCCGAAAGAGCCAACAGCCCTGCGATCAACAAACCATAACGCATCAACGCCTCCATGTTTCGCCAAAAGCTAGCTCTGACGAAAGCACGGCGCAACCTCGAGCAGGGCGCGGACGAAATGATAGTTGCCTGGCCGCTGACGGGCTTAATGCACGACGTCAAGCTTGACGTTCGTAACCCCCTTATCGACGATGCCGAGCGATTCCGCTGCGGAATAGGAGACGTCGACAACCCGGCCACGGACATAAGGGCCGCGGTCATTGACCCGGACGGTGACCGACTTGCCCGTCGCGACATTCGTGACACGCAACCGCGTGCCGAACGGCAAAGTGCGATGCGCAGCGGTCAATTCATTCGGATCGAATTTTTCGCCGCTCGCCGTCTGCGTGCCCTCCGTGTAGAAGCTCGCGATGCCCCCCGACGCCGTTGGCGTCCCGTCTGTGTTCTTGTGGCGCCGAAAGGGGGTATGCCTTGCCGTAGCGACACGCGTCCCGGACGAAGAAGTCCGATAGTGCGGCAACGACGCATGACGGCTAGCGCCAGGAGGCGCTTCGAAATTCCGGGTCGCGACCGAGGATTGGGCGCAGGCCGCGAGCAACCCCGCTCCGAGCATCACAGTCGATAGCCGAACGCCCTTCCCGACAGCCCTCGTCGAGACTTGCGAAACGGAAAAACCAATATACCTCGTTCGAAAATCGATCCGTAAAATTTGGGCATCTTGGACAGAAGACATAATAATCCCCGGTCTGGGCCCCCAGCGCGACCAGAGCGAAGCCCAATCGAGGCGGAACCGTGACGCATGGCCGGATGACAACGCGCCGGCGGCGCGATTTCCGGCGGGTGTGCCAGTTGCGCCACACGGGGGGAAGTCTAGAGCTGGCCGAGATCAGGTGGCTCGAACCAGTTGGTCAGTGAAAGGCCGCCGTCGACCACGATCGCGGCGCCAGTGACGTAAGCCGAAATCCTATTCGACAATATCGCGAGCGCTATCGGCGCGAGGTCCTCGGCCTGGCCGAGATGCCCAAGCGGGATATGACGCGCCAGCGCCGGATCGGCGACGAAACCACCGGCGGCGATGGCGCCGGGCACCAGCGCATTGACCCGGATTCCGAAACGGCCGAGCGTTTTTGCCAATTCCTTGACCAGCATCGCCATGGCCGCTTTCGCGGCCGAATAGTGCGGCAGGTTGCGCGGCGTTTCGGCGTGCAGCGACGTCAGGAACAGGAACGAGCCGGGCTGTTTTGTCGCGATTAGTTTTCGCGCAAGTTCGCGCGCGAGGTGAAACCCGGCCTCGACATTGACCGCCCGCATCCGTTCCCAGGTCTCTTGACCGACGGCCAATGCATGGTCCGCCTCGCGGCGCGGCGGCGAGGCGCTGTGGACGAAATGCGTGACCTGCCCGACGGCGGAGATTGCATCCGCAAGGAGCGCCTCGCATGCCTTGGGATCGGCCAGATCACCGACCCACGGCACCGCTAATTCCGGCCGTGGCGAGGACTCGACTGCGGCCTTGACCGTCTGCGGATTGATATCGGCGAAGATGGTACGCACGCCTTCGCCGACCAGGGCTTGCGCGATGGCCCGTCCAATGCCGTTCCCCGCACCCGTTACCAGCGCTGCCTCGCGCGCGGGATCGAATCTCTGATCGAACAGGCTCATAAGGGAGCAAATCCTTTGCACAACTCAGGGAGTTGGCAGCATAACATGAGATTATCGTTGACCTTCAACAGCGATAACCATCCTTGGCCGGCACAACTGGAGCGGGACGGACCGAATCTTGGTAACCTCCGTATTTCTCCTTAAGCGATTCAACCGAATGTCGCGCCCGAATTGGCGTTGCTATCCGTACGCTTTGCTTTTTTTGCCGGAGGCGGAACGTGGCCCGGCTTTATTTGCACTGCTCCAATCCCGAAAACGCGCCGGTCAGGCGCCGCAGCACCGCTGTAGGTGATCCGGCCGAAGTCTGCGAGCAAGCAACCTTAGCTGTACAGGCCCTGATCGCGGCACCCATCATGGAAGACTGGCGAGGCTGGGTCTTGCATGTCAGCGACGAGAACGGCGAAGAGATCTTCAACCTTCCCTTCGACTCATTGCTCGGTAAATCGCACTGAGAGCCGCGTCGATCAAGCAAACCATGCCGTTCTGCTGGCGTCTCAATGCAGGACTAGCAGGCGCGAACGACGATCGATCGAGCTCAGGTTGTCCCGGAAACGCCATTGGGCAATGGCAGGAGAGGCATTTCGCCCATATCTCCCAAGGAAACTGCGTTGCTTGATTCCTGTCATTTGATTGGGCACGCTATCGCTTTCTTATACCGGTTCCAGGCTGAGACGCATGTCGACCAAGGATCCCATCAACTGGATGCTGTCCAACGCCATCGAGACGCTCGCCCGCGCCGAACGATTGCACCAGCAATTTCTCAATTTGCGGCCAACCAGCGAGCCAAGCTGGGAACCGCCGATCGACGTGCTCGAGACCGACCGCGAAGTGCTAATTCTCATCGCGTTGCCGGGCGTCGATCCCGATGAGGTCATCGCCGTGATCGACAAGGGAATGCTTGTCGTCAGCGGACACCGGGTATTGCCGTCCGAATTGCGCAACGCGCGAATTCTGCGTCTCGAGCTGCCTCAGGGTCGGTTCGAGCGGCGCATACCCCTGCCGTTGGGCCGTTACATCATTAGCCGCTTTGCCGCCAACGGCTGCGTCGGTTTGCGCCTCACCAAATCCGGTTGAGGAGGCGCAGCATGGTCGACCAAGCGAGCGAATTTGCCCAGGGCACCACCGCCTCCCCCGGTCACGCGGCCGCCATCCCGCAAGACGCCCTCATCATCGTTCCGGTGCGCAATACGGTGCTGCTTCCGGGCGTCGTCATTCCCATCACCATAGGACGGCCGAAATCGATTGCGGCCGCGCAACAGGCCGTGCGCGAGCAGCGGCCGATCGGAATCCTGCTGCAGCGCGATCCCGAGCTGAATGAGCCGGGACCCGACGATCTCTATCGCGTCGGAACCATGGCAAACATCGTGCGCTACATCACCGCGCCTGATGACAGCCACCACCTGGTCTGCCAGGGCGTGCAGCGCATTCGCATCCTCGATTATCTGCCGGGCACGCCGTTTCCGGTGGCACGCGTGCTTCACATACCCGAGCCGACGACGAACTCGCCGGAAATCGAGGCGCGCTTCCTGAATTTGCAACGCCAGGCGATTGAAGCGGCCGAATTGCTCCCGCAAGCTCCGCAGGAATTGATCTCCGTGCTTCAGGCCACGACTTCGCCCACGACACTGGCGGACCTCGCAACGTCCTACATGGACATCAAACCGCAGGAGAAGCAGGAGATCCTGGAGACCGTCGACCTTGCGCTGCGCATGGAAAAGGTTTCGCGCCATCTTGCCGAGCGTATCGAGGTCCTTCGCCTCAGCCGTGAAATCGGCCAGCAGACCAAGGCGAGCTTCGACGAGCGTCAACGCGAGGCGATTCTCCGCGAGCAGATGGCAACCATTCAGCGTCAGCTTGGCGAGGGTGACGGAAAGGCGCAGGAGGTTACCGAGCTGAATGAGGCCATCGCAAAGGCCAAGATGCCGCCGGAGGCAGAAACTCAGGCGCGCAAGGAGGTTCGCCGCTACGAGCGCATGCCGGAAGGCGCCGCCGAAGCCGGCATGGTCCGCAGCTATCTCGACTGGCTGATCGAGCTTCCCTGGAGCCTGCCGGAAGAAAAGCCGATCGATATCGCCGAAGCGCGGCGCATCCTTGACGAGGACCATTACGGTCTGGAGAAGATCAAGAGCCGGATCATCGAATATCTCGCCGTCCGCAAGCTGGCACCGGAAGGCAAGGCTCCCATCCTCTGTTTCGTCGGGCCGCCCGGCGTCGGCAAGACGTCGCTCGGGCAATCGATCGCGCGCGCGATGGGACGGCCCTTCGTGCGTGTCAGTCTTGGCGGCGTTCACGACGAGGCGGAAATACGCGGCCACCGCCGTACCTATATCGGCGCACTACCGGGCAACATCATTCAGGCGATCAAAAAGGCCGGGGCACGCAACTGCATCATGATGCTCGACGAGATCGACAAGACGGGGCGCGGTATTCAAGGCGACCCTTCGGCCGCAATGCTTGAGGTTCTGGATCCCGAGCAGAACTCGACGTTCCGCGACAATTATCTCGGCGTGCCCTTCGATCTGTCGCGGGTCGTATTTTTGGCCACCGCCAACATGCTCGACACAGTCCCGGGTCCGCTACTGGACCGAATGGAGATCATCAGCCTCGCCGGATATACCGAGGACGAAAAGCTCGAGATCGCACGGCGCTATCTGGTCCGCCGTCAACTCGAGGCAAACGGGCTGAAAGCAGACCAGGCCGAAATCGATTCTGACGCACTGCGGCTGATCATCAGGGGCTATACCCGCGAGGCAGGCGTCCGCAATCTGGAACGGGAAATCGGCAAGGCCTTTCGCCACGTGGCTGTCCAGGTCGCCGAAGGCAGCAAGAGCCGGATTGTTCTAACCGCAAAAGACCTGACCGCGATCCTCGGTCCGCCTCGCTTCGAAAGCGAGATCGCCATGCGCACCTGCGTTCCGGGCGTTGCGACCGGGCTCGCCTGGACGCCGGTCGGTGGCGACATTCTCTTCATCGAAGCGACACGCACGCCAGGAAGAGGAACGCTGATCCTGACCGGCCAGCTCGGCGAGGTGATGCGCGAAAGCGCTCAGGCCGCGCTGACGCTGGTGAAGAGCCGCGCCTCTCAGCTCGGCGTCGACCCCTCACTCTTCGAAAAGAGTGACATCCACGTCCACGTGCCTGCAGGCGCGACGCCCAAGGACGGACCAAGTGCGGGGGTCGCGATGTTTATCGCGCTAACCTCGCTGCTGACCGAACGCACAGTCAGAAGTGATACCGCCATGACCGGCGAAATCTCGCTGCGGGGCCTGGTGCTTCCGGTGGGCGGCATCAAGGAAAAAGTGGTCGCCGCCGCTGCCGCCGGCATCACCCGTGTCATGTTGCCGGCGCGGAACAAGCGCGACTTCGACGATATTCCGTCGGGCGCTCGCGAGAGACTCGAGTTCATCTGGCTGGAGCGCGTCGACGAGGCGATCGCGCAAGCCCTGGTGGGCAGTCGCTCGCCGCGCGATATTGCTGCGCAATAGAAGCTGCAGCTCCGCGGCATCCTGGATTGACGGCCATGGCGGTCATGAGCGCTGGCATCGTGATGTACCACAACAGCGGCGATCGCTTGGATGTCCTTCTCGTTCATCCCGGCGGATTTTTCTGGCGCAATCGAGATCTCGGTGCCTGGTCCATCCCCAAGGGAGAATTCGACGCGAGCGAGGATGCGCAGATCGCGGCGAGACGCGAGTTCAAGGAAGAACTTGGTGTTCAAGCGATCGGGGCACTTGTCCCGCTTGGCGACATACGTCAGCGGTCCGGAAAGGTCGTTCACGCCTTCGCATTGGAGGGCGATCTCGATGTGAACACGGTGCGCAGCAATATGGTCGCGGTCGAATGGCCTCGGCGCAGTGGTCGCATGGTGCAAATTCCCGAGATCGACCGTGCCGCCTGGTTCGATCTGCCTCTCGCCCGGAAGAAGATATTGGCGAGCCAAATTCCGCTGCTGGACCGCCTTGAACTTCTCGTCCAAAGCGCCCGCGGGGTGCTTTTTAATGATTGAGAATCCGGTCGGGCGGAAAATCCATTGGCCAAGAATCGCCAAAATCTTTTCCTTGAAAGCAGACATTTCGAACGAAGAGCCTCATATGCGGATCACACGATTGATCTTCGTTGGTTCGATCGGCGTCCTGGCTGCACTGATGGCGCCAGCGCTGGCGAAGAATGCGTCCTTGAATTCCCATGCCAGCGCCAACGCCCAAAAGCCGGACGAGCAGCCGACGGCACAGGGTTGCCACGCCTACCAGCAGGCAGCGGATGGATCATGGGTCCAGCTTTCCTGCCAGGAGGCAGGCCCGACCGCGCAGGCGCCAGCGCGCGGCAGGTCTGCGACAAGAATCCCGGACCCAGAGACACGCTGAAGCAGGCGACCGCCGCCCGCTTGAGTGGGTCGTTCGGACTGCCCATATCATCGCAAGGCATCGGGCCTTTCAAAATCCATTGCGCCAACTCCGCCGCTCCTGAACCGGCCGCTCGCAGTTGACGACCAACGGGCGATTCATCCTGCACTTCGGCTTTGCCACCGTGCAGCGCGGGACAATCCACGCTTTCTGGAAAAAACCTGTCGCGACGCCCGCGATTATGTGGCCTATTGCATGAAGCGAATGATGCTTTGTGCGATGGCGGATCGTCGCCAACCGCTCCGCGTTCGGCACAAAAACTGCAAGCCGCCTCAAGGCCGGCCGAGTTGCGAGGAGACTACATGATTTCTTCGAATTCCGTACACGTCGTCAGTCATCCTCTGGTGCAGCACAAGCTCACGCTGATGCGCGAGAGCGACCGTTCTACCAAAGGCTTTCGGGAGCTCCTGAACGAGATCGGGATGCTGCTTTGCTACGAAGTCACCCGCGACCTGCCCCTCGAGATGGTCGATATCGAGACGCCCTTGCAGCCGATGAAGGCACCGATGATCGCCGGCAAGAAGCTGACCTTTGCGCCGATCCTGCGAGCGGGTGTCGGATTTCTCGACGGCATGCTCGCCCTTGTCCCATCGGCCCGCGTCGCGCATGTCGGCCTCTACCGTGATCCTCAGACCCTGCAGGCGGTCGAGTATTACTTCAAGGCGCCGCACGACCTTTCCGACCGGCCGGTCATTCTGATGGATCCGATGCTGGCAACCGGCAATTCTGCCTGCGCGGCGGCTTCGCTTCTAAAATCCCGCGGCGCGCGCGACATGCGCTTTGTCTGCCTGCTCGCCGCGCCCGAAGGCATCAACCACTTCCAGGCCGAGCATCCGGATGTTCCGGTCTGGACGGCCGCAGTGGACGAGAGACTCAACGATCACGGCTATATTCTGCCGGGGCTTGGAGATGCCGGCGACAGGATGTACGGCACGAAATAGTCGCCGCGCGGAGACGGCTCCTCGGTCGGCGCATGCTTTAGTGCCGCTTGAAATACTGCACCGCGCGCTCATGCTTTTCAGCAGCCGCGCGCGACTTGAAGGTACCGAGATTGCGGCGCCTTCCCGTCTTGGGATTTACCTTGCGGGAATAGAGCCGGTACTCACCTGACCGCAGTTTTCGGATCATGGAGTTTGATCTTCCTGAAATGGATTTGTTCTATTAACCCGTGAGCCATGAACCTGTTCCGATCATCATCGCCTGGCCTCCGGCGCAAACCGTTGATCGGCGAAAGGCCAAACCTCCGGCGCGAGCGATCCGCAAACCTAGACTCGATTGCCGGCGGCCACCTTGCGTTCGATCAAGGACGCATCATCCGATATCCGCTCTCAGGAAAAAGGCTCCAGTCCAGAGTCGCGCAGGGCCGGCGCCACTTCTTTCGAGGCGAGAAATTTCAGGAGCCTGTCGGACTGTTCGGGCCTGGTCGAAGCCGAAAGACGTCCGGCGGAAAAAACCGCGGGATCTTGCAGGTGAAGCGGAATCGGCCCGACGATATCGGTGCCGGCAACCTGCTTGAGTTCGCTGATCTGCTGAACCGCCAGATCCGCCTCACCCGAGAGCAGCCGTTCTGCGGTAAAGCCCTGGGGAACGATGTTGGCGCGGGCGTTGACTTCCGAAGCGATTCCCATGCCTGCAATCAGTTGCGCAAAGAAGATGCCGCTGGCACCCAGACGCGAATAGGCGACCGATCGCGCGCCGAGAAGCGTAGCGCGCAGCGCCTCTTCCGTCGCGATATCGGGACGCGCGACGCCGGCCCTTACCGCAAGGCCGACAAGGGAGCGCGCGAGGTCGATGCAGCTTTCCGCAACCACGCTCCCTGTCGCGGCAAGACCCGCAAGCCCCTCCTGGGTAAGAATGAGCACATCTGCGGTCTCCCCCTTTTGCAGGCGGTCAAGCAGCCCCAAGGTCGGCGCGAAATCGGCGTCGATGCGCGTTCCGGTCAGCGTCTCGTATTTTCCCGCAAGGTTGCGGACCGCCCCCATCAAAGCGAGAGTCGAAAGCAGGCGTATGGTATCTGCCATCCTTTAGCCCTTCGCCTTTGCTTCCAGTGTCCCGGTTCCGACGTTCGTATGTCTTTGCCCACGCACTTTTACGAACGTCGGAACCACAGGGACACTAGCGACTCTATGATTCTAGTGTGGCGTTGGATTTGACGTTCCTATAACGCACTCGCGGCGAGACTCATAGGAACGTCAAATCCGCCACACTAGCACGGCAGCGATGGACCCAAACGCACGATCCGCCAAAGCTTGTGCCTTGGCGGATCTTATAGCGGTGAAAAACCCTGGCTGAAGTATCGATCGACTACGCGGCGGCCGCCTTGGCGGAGGTCGGAACGGATGCGATCGTCTTCAGGATCTGCGAAGCGATCTGGTAGGGGTCGCCTTGCGAGTTCGGACGGCGGTCTTCCAAATAGCCCTTGTAGGAGTTGTTGATGAAGGAGTGCGGCACGCGGATCGAGGCGCCACGATCGGCTACACCCCAGGTGAATGTGTCGATCGAGGCGGTCTCGTGCTTGCCGGTCAAGCGCATGTGGTTGTCGGGACCGTAAACAGCGATGTGGTCCTGGCGTGCGCCCATGAAGGCTTCCATGAGTTTTTCGAAATATTCCTTGCCGCCCCCTTCGCGCATGTACTTGGTGGAGAAGTTGCAGTGCATGCCCGAACCGTTCCAGTCGGTGTCGCCGAGCGGCTTGCAGTGGAATTCGATATCGACGCCGTACTTCTCCGTCAGGCGCAGCATGAGGTAACGGGCCATCCACATCTGGTCAGCGGCGGTCTTGGAGCCTTTGCCGAAGATCTGGAATTCCCACTGGCCCTTGGCGACTTCCGCGTTGATGCCCTCGTGGTTGATGCCGGCGGCAAGGCAAAGGTCGAGATGCTCTTCGACCATCTTGCGCGCGACATCGCCGACATTTCTGTAGCCGACGCCGGTGTAATACGGCCCCTGCGGCGCCGGATAACCGCTGGACGGAAAACCGAGCGGACGACCGTCCTTGTAGAAGAAATACTCCTGCTCGAAACCGAACCACGCGCCTTCGTCGTCGAGAATCGTGGCGCGCTTGTTGGAAGGATGCGGCGTCTTGCCGTCAGGCATCATGACTTCGCACATGACGAGCACGCCGTTGGTGCGCGCGGCGTCGGGATACACGGCAACCGGCTTGAGCAGGCAATCCGAACTGTGGCCCTCGGCCTGCATCGTCGAACTGCCATCGAAGCCCCAGAGCGGAAGCTGTTCGAGCTTCGGAAAGGCCTCAAATTCCTTGATCTGTGTCTTGCCGCGCAAATTCGGTGTCGGCGTGTATCCATCGAGCCAGATGTACTCGAGTCTGTACTTGGTCATTGCGTCTCTCATGAGTTGATGATGCGAAGGCGTGCGGACCGAAAATGTCGGTTCACACGCTGCTCGGCCCCCATCGGCCAGGCGCTACTAAGCAATAAAAGTGCCAAATCGCTGCGGTGCAAAAGGCTCCGGTCCGGCGGGGTTTGCCCTCGATCGCGACCGTTCGGTTTGGCACTGAGGGTGCGGCAAAGTCCCGCGGTCAGCAGGGCCCGGCCACGTCGCAAGGAGACACTTGGGCCCTGCTGACGCCTCTTTCCGTGGCAGCAGTCGGACGTAATCGCGACGCCGATCAAGCGCGCGGCATCGGCCTGCAATTTTCCGCAAGAAAGTGTGCACGATCCGCAACGTTGGCGATGGCCAGTGCGCTCACCGAAAGGCCGCTGCTTTACTGGAGGCAAAATCAAAAATGCCTACATTTTATTCATCGGCTGATTTTTTCTTGATCATGTTGCACGGCTGGCGTGCAAGGCCGATATCTCCAGTAACCACTCACGAACGAGTCGGGCGCACGATGAGTTTTACGCCGCGATCGATGGAGATAGCGATGACGACGAATTCGAATCAAAGGTCAGCCACGATCTACCAATTCCCCGCCGGGGGCCGCGCGGCTCTCGGCAAGGCTCGGGCAACGGAAGTGAAAGCCGTCGCCGATCCAGCCTGGTCAAACCTCAGCGAGGCCGTTTACAGCGGCGCCTGGTATCACGAGGCTGCGATTGAGGAATCAAGACAAGCGCGCGAGCACTGAATGCCGTTCGATGCGAGATGCGCCGCTTCTCCGAGTCCGGGGATCAAAGAATAGAAAAGCGTCGAGCAAGAATGCTTCGACCCTTTTTCATTTCAGCGCGTTCTCAGATCAGTTCGCACGCCGTCACCGGACGTTTGACGTGCCTGATGGTGGTGCGCGCCTTGCCGATCACAAGCGTCACGCCGCTGCCCGTATAACGCGCGCCGGACACGCCCAGGCGCTTCTTCAGCGTGATGGCCCTTCCGTCGACCTGCAAAAAAGCGCGGGAATCATACTGGTAGAATCCCACGATGAAGCTCGTGCCGTCGGCACAGCGATAGCTTTCGAAAGTCTGCGCGGATGTCGGCAATGGACCGGTGAAAACGCCGGCAACAAGAATGGCCACAACGGAAATGGCGGCTTGATGCCCGGTCATGTTCGCCCCTCGGAGACTCTCCGCGGTTGGATCGGAAGGTCACCGATTGTGCAATACGCCCGTCAGCGACGCGTGTACAGTTTTCAGAAGATGGACGATTGGCCGGGCAGACCGGGGAATTCGCAAATCAACGAGGCGACACTTACGCGGCCGCGTCCATTTCCATTTCTGCGTCGAGATCGGCGATGACGTCCTCGAAAGCAGAGATCGCCCTGCTGAACGGCGGCGATCTGCATCAATTCCCAGCTGCTGACAGGACCCTTGCGGTTTTGTAGCGCGACGACCAAATCCCGCCGCTGCTCCTTGAGCTGAACAAGCGGCAAACCGTGGTCAGGCAGATGTCTCATCATGGCAGTTCCAGCCCCGAATTGAACGATAGGGCGATATAGCCCGATCATTCTGAATTTCGCTTACAAAACTCGAGCAAATTTTAATCGATCTTTTGGCGGCCTGGGCCAAAACGGGGGCGCTACGCGCCTGCCGGGGGTGCCTTTGTGATCGCTCCGCAGAGCGCCTTGGCAACCTCAAGCGTACTCCAGTCGCTCTGATGAAGCTTGTCGGGATCACTGGGGTCGAAAAACCGGTCCAAACTGACATTATTGTGAACGTGCCAGTGTCGCATCAGCGCCCACCGCCGAAACAGGTTGACCTTTGCCTCGTCGGCGGCTGCCGATATCAGCGACACCATGCGTTCGGAAGCGTCGGCCTTGTCGTCGAAAAGCATCGCCGGGGTGTATTGCGGATCGATCAAAAGCACGTCCATCCGTTTTTCACTTAACCGGCGCAGCCCTTGCGTGATGCTCGCGGCCACCTCGTCAAGCCTGTAGTTGTGAAACACCGCGTTCGTGCCGACCTGCCAGATCACCAAAGCGGGCTTTTCGGCGAAAATATCGCTATCGAAGCGACGCAGCTCTTCGATCGCCTCCTCGCCGCCCCTGCCCCTGTTGAGAACATCGATCTTCAAATTGGGAAATCGCTCGTCGCCAAACCCGGCTCGCAGATACATCTCCAGTCGGTGCGGGTAAGGCACCACGTCGGCTCGCCCTGCTGTCGAAGACGATCCCATCGCGACGATCCTGACCGGTGCCTCGCCAACCAATGCCCTCATCAGGTGGGGCAGCGGATATTTCAGGCTGACGAGCTCGCTGGGGAAATTCACCTCGGGCGCAGTGTCGGGCATGGCGACCGTCCTTTGCTAAAACCGTGTGACGCTGGAACCTTTATTTGGCCGCAAAAATCGGCAGCATTGCAAATGATTTTCGTCTCGCGGTACTGTGTCAATCGCGCTGGCCCGGAGCTCCATCATGGACGGAAAAGTCATTGTCGTGACCGGGGCCTCGGGGGCACTCGGCAGTGTCGTCGTCAAAGCGGCACTGGCGAAGGGCGCGCGCGTGGCGAGCCTCGGGCAAACGGCGCCAGCTGCTGCAGTGGCCAATCGGATCGAACTCGGCCACGTCGATTTGACCGACCCGATCCAGGCCAAGAAGGCAATGGATGCCGCGCACGCGCATTTCGGCAAACTCGACGCACTGATCAATGTAGCGGGCGCCTTTGCATTCGAAACCGTCGCCGAGGGTGATCCAAAAACCTGGCAACGCATGTTTGCCCTCAACCTCACCACTGCGCTGAACGCCTCGCGGTCGGCGATCCCCTATCTTGCCGCCTCTCCTTCGGGGCGGATCGTCAATATCGGTGCAACGGGCGCGCTCCAGGCTGGCGCCGGAATGGGGGCTTACGCTGCCTCGAAAGCCGGCGTGCATCGCCTCACCGAAGCTCTCGCCGCCGAATGGAAGGGCAAGATCACCGTCAATGCGGTGCTGCCGTCGATCATCGATACCGCCACCAACCGCGCCAGCATGCCGGATGCAGATTTCGCCAAATGGGTGACGCCGGAAGAACTGGCCGGCGTCATTCTGTTTCTCGCAAGCGACGCGGCAAGCGGAATCACCGGCGCATTGATTCCAGTGCCCGGTCGAGTCTAGTGTCCCGGTTCCGAAGTTCGCTAACTTTGCCGCGCGCACCTTACGAACGTCGGAACCAAAGGAACACTGGCACTCCATAATTCTAGCGTGGCTCTGGATTCGACGTTCCGATAACGCACTCGCGGCGCGACCGATAGGAACGTCAAATCCGTCGTCACACCTAATCGGGGATCAGCAGCCGCAGCCGGGATTTGAAGCGGATGCTTTGTTTTCCGGCAAGCGCGATGCCATCGGTTTCGGCGGTGTCGTCGGTATAGGTTCCGGTGAAGCCAATGGTCACGACCTTGCCTTCCCATACCGGCCGCTCCCCGAAGCTCCTGGTATGTTCCTGGTTCGTCACCTCGCCCTTCCACTTGCCGTTGGCAGCCGTGTAGGTGCCATACGCATAGAAGAACGAGTCGCCGCCGCGCAGCGTGCCATCGCGAACGACCATCACTCCCTGGTTGCCGCCCTTGATGCCGTCAAGCATCTCCACGGTGATGTGGTAGAGGCCGTTTCTGATCATGGCTCGCTTTGTCCCCACGTCCGCTCCAGGGGTACAAAATAACCGCTGCCGTCCCGTCCGATCAAATCACGGTCGCAGGCGCGACCTCCGTTATTTCAATCATTCGTCAGACATATCTGGGGCCATGGGATGCGGATGTTAGAATTGTCACTACCGGTGAGTCGCAGGACCATCCCGTCGGAGCCCCATTTGGAAACAGCGCTTTACCTGCCCGTCAAACGTTTCCTTGAGAAGCTTGGCTTCACGGTCAAGGGCGAGATCGGCGGCTGCGACCTCGTCGCCCTGAGCGGCGACGATCCGCCGATCGTGGTCGTCGGTGAATTGAAGCTTTCGTTCAATCTCGAACTGCTCTTGCAGGCGGTGGATCGCGCGGCCGCCTGCGATGAGGTCTGGCTTGCCGCGAGACTATCGGAGCGCGGCAAAGGACGCGAGAGCGACGCGCGCTATCGCAACCTCTGCCGCCGGCTCGGCTTTGGCATGCTCGCAGTCACCAGATCGGGTGACGTCGAGGTGATCGTCTCGCCATCAAGCATCGCCCGCCGCGATCCGAAGAAGCGCTCGCGCCTTGTTGCTGAACATCGACGGCGCCGGGGCGACCCGGCGCTCGGTGGCAGCACGCGCGCGCCGATCATGACGGCGTACCGCCAGCAGGCGTTGGCATGTGCATGGGCCCTCTCGGATGGACCGCGGCGGGTGCGCGATCTCAAGCCGGACATTCCCGACGCGCCGAAGATTCTGCTGCACAACGTGTACGGCTGGTTCGATCGCGCAGAGCGCGGCATTTATCTGCTGACCGATGCCGGACGCGCCGCGTTGAAGCGTTGGCCGCAACAGCCGATTGAATTGCGAGGGGCTGCCGAATCAATTCCCTGAAGCGCAAGCAGCGGCGGGAGGCGATTCAAAAACTTCGGAAATCGGATGACGCATGGCTGGATTGCCATTTCAATTTCATATTGCAATGCAACATAAGCACCTCTAGAGATGATTGGCTTCGAAAAGGAGGCCGAGATGAGCCAGGACTGGAACACAAAATATGGACCGCGGCGTGTCCGGCACGATCCTCCCACGCTGGAAGAGGCGATTTTCGCGGCGACTGGCCTGACCGACGATCAGGATGAGCAGGCCGAAATCGCGGCCGCCCTGATGGGACTGCCGATCGAATCCGTCACTGCCGAAGTGAAAAAGGCCGGCCGTACCATGGCCCGCTCCACGACCCGTGTGATTGCCGGCGAACAGGGCGCGCAACGTTCGGTCGTGGTCGAGCGCCGCGTCGTGCGGCGATTTGGCAACGACAAACGCACCGGCACCTAGTGTTCCGGTTCCGAGTTCTATGACTTCGCTGCACGCACTTTTGCGAACGTCGGAACCGAAACGGCACTAGCAACTCCGTGATTCCAGTGTGGGTCTGGCGCACTCGCAGCGCGTTAGAAGCAGCCCGCCGGAAAGCAGGCGAGCCGGGATCAGGCGGCTCGCCCCCAACCGTACACTCCGAACACAAACTTCCAGTAGGCGCGATTGAAATGGATCATCGCGCGCGTCGCGTCGAGCGGTGTCGGCATTCGAAGCTTCGCGGGTTCAGCCTGCGGCTGCTGGCTGAGATCGATGCTGCCGGTGGATTCGCCATGGCGGAAGGTCAGGCGGGCTCCGAATTTTTGCGCAAGCGCCCGCATCGCCTCGTTCTGCGCCCCGGTTGTGATCCGCAACGAGCGATAACCCTTCGCGCGGGCCTCCGCGATCAACGTGCGAAACAAGATGCTGCCCACGCCCTTCCGGCGCAGACCTGATTCGACACTGAAGGCGATCTCGGGCTGCGAATCCCCGGATTGATCCGGCGGATGCAGTTCGGCGGCGCCCCGAACAAGGCCATCTTCGAGATAGGCGATGACGATCGTGCCGTCATTGGCGCATTTCTCGGCGTAGCGCTCGATGAAGCTGTCATCCATAAAGCCGTGGAAGCGGTCATGGCGGCTTTCCCGATCAAGCCGCAACAGATGATCGCGCAACAGGGTCAGCTCATCCTGCCGACTTAGCGTTCGAACGGCGCCTCTGGCGACGGCTGAACTGAGAACGTCATGGTAGCTCATGTCGAAAACTCCTCTTGGAAGCCCTCGAGGAGGCGTCGAATCCCTAGACGGTCCATATTGTGCATTGCAACATAGAATTCAAGGCCGTTTTTGGCCTCAAAAAGCGTTAAATCCTCGTGATTTGCCGGATTTTGGAGCGTTATGGCGTCTTCTGAGGACCATCTGCGTTTGGGTCACCAGGGCAAGCAGCTTGCCCTCTTCGGTCTCCAGCCGGGTCTGCCAGACCTGCGTGCGCCGGCCTCGATGCACCGGGGTGGCGGTCGCGATCACGGTGGTCCCCTCCTTCGCCCCGCCGATGAAATTGGTCTTGCTTTCGATCGTCGTCGTGCCTCTGGCATCCTCGGGCAGATTGATCACGGTCGCCGCGGCGCCGACCGAATCCGCCAGCGCCATCAAGGCCCCGCCATGAATGGTGTGGTTGAGCGTACAGAGGTCGGGACGAACGAGCATCCGCGCCACCACGCGGTCTTTTTCGGCCTCGGTGAAGGTGACACCTTTCAACTCGGCGAATGGCATTTTCATCGAATTGACTTTCTCGAGCGGCGTCATCTCCTGATGCTCCCGTTCCTTTGCCACGCGCTGACCTGATCAAACTCCGTCGAAGCAGTTTACGGCGTTCCGGCCCGCCGTCACAACTTCTCCACACCACACCATTGCGCGATGAAGAGCGCCATGGTCTTGGTCGATTTCCGCAAGGAATCGAGATCGACATATTCGTTGAAGCCGTGCATCGCGGCCCCGCTCGCACCGAAGCAGAGGCTTGGGATGCCGTAGTTCAGGCCATAGAATCGCGTGTCGGTGAGCGCGGTGAAAACGAGGTCTTCGACAGTGCCTCCATAGACCGCATCATAGGCTTTCGCGAACGCGGCTTCCGCTTCTGCGGAATCCTTCAGTTCGTAGCCCTCCGACAGAAAGCCCGACCATTCCACCTCGGGCGGATTGTTGGCAAGGAAACGATGCTCGCGCGATGCGGCGGTGACGCATCGAACTATCTCGGCCTGGCACTCGGCAACCGACCAGCCGGGCAGGATCGCGATCCGGCAATCGACATCGCACCAGGCAGGCACACTGGAAGCCCAATCGCCGCCCTTGATGATGCCGGGATTGAAGTTGATCGGATGCGTCACGGCTTTGAAGTGATGATCGCTTTTCGCGCGCTCATTCCAGTCGTCCTCGAGCCTCTGCAATGACTGGATGAGATGATAGGCCGCCGTGATCGCGTTCGAGCCACTGCCCGCCTCGAACACGTGCACGGGATGACCGCGCACTTTCAGGCGAAACCAGATCACGCCGACCTGTGAGCGCACCATCCGTCCTGAAGTCGGCTCGGGAATGAAACAGGCGTCCGCGCGATAGCCGCGCTGTAACGTGGAGAGCGCGCCGAGGCCGGTGCTTTCCTCTTCGATCACCGACTGAAAGTGGATGCGACCTGTCGGCCTCAATCCGGCGGCCGTGATGGCATCCAGCGCATAGAGCGCCGCGATGGTGCCCGATTTCATGTCGCAGGCGCCGCGGCCATACATCCTGCCGTCGCGCACCACCGGCGAAAACGGCGGTGTCTCCCACATGTCCAGCGGCCCGGCCGGCACGACGTCGCAATGGCCCTGCAGGATCAGCGATTTGCCAGAAGTGTTGTTCGGCCGATAGGTGCCGACCACGGTGCGGGCTTTCGAACAATCATGCTCGATCGGTGCGAAGCCGCGCAAATCCCTGAGGTCGTCGATATTGATAGGCCAGTCGTCGACTTCGTAAGCGCGTTCTCGCAAGAGATCGCCGATCATGTCCTGGCACGGCCCTTCCGCGCCACGGATCGAGGGAATTGCGACAAAACCGGCGGTGGTGGCAAGCTGCGCGTCGAAATTTTCGTCGACCGCCTCGAGGATTCCACGTCTCACATCTCTGGCATTCATGGCGTCACGCTCTCTTTCTCGTCACCAAGAATGAAACATAACGGCGCGCGCCTCAATATCATCCCTCGACCGCTTTCAGAATCGCCAACCCGTCAATAGACTTTGCCGCGAGGTTTCAAGCGACCAGGGAGCTCCGGATGACCGGCGACCGCCAGACTGGCTTCACGGCAAACGCTTGTGAGCTGCCGCGATTGGCGCGCGGCAAAGAGGAGATGCGATCGGTGGGCCGTCGATGAGACGGCCGCCGATGACGCCGGCCCTTCTGGCCCTGGGATTCCTGCTGCTCGTATCACCCGCCCTCGCTCAACAGGTAGCGCGCGAGCAGGACATTGGTGAGCTGCGGCTCGGGCAGCGCGTCAAGGTGGATGACGGCACCTGTCCGGCCGGCCAGATCAAGGAAATCTCCGGCACCAGAATGACCGCAGGCGGAATCGTCCGGTCGCAAAAATGCATCCCGCGTCTGGGGCCCAAACAAAAATAGGTGACGCAGGAGCAGCGAGTTATTTCGCCGGATCGAACATGCACTGCATGGTCGGTTCCGCAACCTGGGTGAAAGTAGCCCCGATCAGGGATCGCTTGGATGCCGGCACCCAGTCGTTTTCGATGGTGGGTACACCCGTCTCGCTGATCCCGCGCAACAACGCCGAGCGAAGGTCGGCATCTTCGACGACGGCGACCGCGTAGTCATGAAGGCAACCACAAACCGATTCCGGATGCTCCCAGCGGCCGAGCATGTGAGGCGCACATTGGCGCACGAACTCTCCGCGCGGATCCGGCAGTCTTATTTGAGACAGGATCTCCGCCTGCGCTGAAGCGCAAAGGGCAATCGACGCAAGGATCACCGCTGCATGGATTCGCAAGAACATCTACAAAGCCCGCCGGCAAAGCTCAGCCCCTCTGCCCTGATACCTTTGTGCCGTTTCCGGAGTTCTACGTCAAAATCGAAAAATGGTTTCGTCGCACAAAAAAATTGTTTCGTCGCCGCCTGCAAACGAAATAGAATCAAAACTCAAACGATTTCAATCACCTATATCACCAACTGAACCAATTTGATGGTTCATGGCCGATGCGAGACCGCATTCGAACGCAAAAGCTGTGCAAATCGATGAACCAAAGCTCGCCTGCGCCGACTCTCATGATGGCGTGCAATAGCGCCTCGCCATTCAATCTCAACCGGGGGGACCGGTCGTGGGCAATGGCCGCTTCGATACGGGAAGGCAAGGCGCGAATCGCCATCCGGCAGGATCGACGATTCGAAGCTCGACCCGGTCAGACCGCCTTCCCGAAATGAATGTCGAGGGCAGAAACGCGGCCAAGTCAAGCGCCGGAGAAATTTGCGGGGCGATGTCGGAGCAGCATGGCCAAGGTGGCCGCAGCGATGTGTCGGCGCCGCAAAAATTCGTTCACCTGGTGGGATGCCACGACGCTAACGCGCGCGCTCGACCCGGAGCGCGTCCGCGACCTGTTCACCGCAAGCCGTAGCCGCGCGGCGCCGACGATCTACTGGATGAATTCGCCGCATTTCTGGACGACCGCATCGGCGGAGCCCCAGGGCATGATCGGCACCGACGACGTCGAGTTCTTCGGCGAGCCCTCGATCAGCTTGTCCGAATAGACCATATACACCAGTACGTTCCGTTTGGCGTCGCAGCCCCGCACGATCTGCATCTTCTTGAAGAAAAGCGAGCGGCGCCGCCGAAACATGTCGTCGCCCTGCCCCATTTTTTCCTTGAAACGGATCGGACCGATTTGACGGCATGCGAGCGAAATGTCCGATACTTCCTCGGCGACGCCCAGCCAACCCTTGATGCCGCCGCGTTCCGGCACGGTGAAGTGACAGGCCACTCCCTCGACTTCCGGATCGTCGATGCCGTAGGTGCCAAGCTTGTCGTTGGGGCTGAGCCACTTGAATACCGTCGAGCGACGGAAGATCAGGTCGGGTTCGTCGGCACCAAAGACAGGTGAGCCGGAACAAACGATTAGCGCAAGCGCCAGCAAGGCCCAACAAACCCGGTGGGCGTCATAATGGCTTACGGCTTGCCGTGTCATCAATATCTCCGTGATCAGGTTCGAAGGGTGTAGATGATGGCCAGCCCCACGGGAAGCCCGGAGTACCGTCCGGCGTTTAACCGAATGTGAGGCTTTTTTGATACGCTCGGGGCCAAAATCGCCAGTATTGAAGTGCTTTCTGTTGAACGCGTAACTCGTCTGCAACAACTAAGTATCGAGTGATCTGGAATCAGAGTAATGCGCGTGAATGGGTTTGGACTGAGCATCGGGGACGCCCGGTTTTGGCGCATTGCCCTCTTCACGATGGCGGGAGCGATTGGCCTCGACGCGCAGGCTGAAGCCGCAATCTACTATTGGCCGGACTCCGATCCCGGGTTTTGGCGGCCGGCGCCTGTAGCGCCCGCTCAACGACGCCAACGCGCTCGCCGTCATCCGGACAAGAAGACCGTGGCTGCGGAGAAGGAGGCGACCAAACCTCAGGGACCACTGATCATCTCGATCTCGATTTCCCAGCAAAGGATGAGAGTTTACGACCCCAACGGGTTGTTTGCGGAATCGCCGGTCTCCACTGGCATGCCCGGTCATCCAACACCGATGGGTGTCTTCAGCGTCATCCAAAAGCACAAATTTCATCATTCCAATATCTATAGCGGCGCGCCGATGCCCTTCATGCAGCGGATCACCTGGTCCGGCGTCGCCATCCACGCGGGCGTCCTGCCCGGCTATCCGGCTTCGCACGGCTGCATCCGCATGCCGATGGCCTTTGCCGTCAAGATGTGGAACTGGACCAAGATGGGCGCGCGCGTGATCATCACTCCTTTCGACATCGCGCCAGCCGGCTTCTCGCATCCGCTTTTGGCGTCCGTTAAGGTCCCGCCGCAACCAACCGCAACGGCGGAGCCGAAGACGGATATCGCGGCAGAGGCAAAGCCCGGGGCGGACGAGACACCCCAGACACGAACCGCGGATGCCGGCAGCACATCGCTGGCAACCAGGCCATCGGTGACAATGTCCGACGCAGCCCACGCCGATCACGGCACGACCGCCGAACAAAAGCTTTCGGAAACGGTTGTCGATTCCTCGAACAGCGAAGCAAAACCCGAAACCGAAACCAAAGTGATCGCGGCCAAGGCAGACGCGCCCAAAGCCGAGCCGGCAAAAGTTGAGGCCAACCGATCAAACGAGAAGTCCGCCGCAGGTGCCAAGGCGGCAGTAGCGCCTTCGGTCGCGACCGCAGAGCCGAGCAAGGATCCGAACGGACCGGTCGATCTGATGAGGGCGACGGCTGCAAAGACCGATCCGGCTGCAGCCTCCAGGCGCGCCGGCCAGATTGCCGCGTTCATCAGCCGCAAGGACTCAAAGCTTTACGTCCGGCAGAATTTTGCACCGCTGTTCGAGGTCCCGGTCTCGATTTCCCCCGACGACCGCCCGCTGGGGACGCACGTATTCACCGCGCAAATCGACAAGGACGATGCCAACCTCCTGCACTGGTCGGTGATATCGCTCCCCGCGCCAAGCAGACATGCCGAGCGGCGAAACGAAGATGAGCGTGGCTGGCGCCGGCGCAAGGTCCAAGGTGCAGCGCCAGTCGAGGTAAAGGCCGCGCCAGAGCAGGACAGCCCCACCGAGGCGCTGAACCGGATCAAGCTCCCCGCTGATGCGATGGCGAGAATTGCCGAGGCGCTCTCGAGCGGCGGGTCGATCATCGTTTCCGACCAGGGCATTGCCGCCGGCGAGACCGGCGAAGGAACGGATTTCATCGTCAGACTGCGTTAGGCCCTTGGGGAAAGCCGCCAGAGCCGCGGACCGCCGGTCGCCTTGAGCCCGAGGCTGGGCTAAAAGACCGCCGGCATGAACCAAGCTCCCGCCTTGACCTCGAGGACCCGACCGCCGCTCCACGCCACGCCAGACGCGCTCGCCTGGCTGACATTGCTTGGCTGGCGCGGCGGCTTGGCAGCGATCGTCGCCGGGCTGACTGCCTCTTTTTTTCTGTACGGCTACGCGCTGGTTTACTGGCGCAACGCCGATATGGATTTCATGGTGATCTACAACGCGCTTGTCCTCAACGATGGCAAGCCGCAAGCCTTCTTCGACCACACCGCCTACATCACCATCCTGTTGGTGAAGGCCTGGTTCGGCCTGCTGCATGGGCTCGGCCTGCTTGACGGCTATTCGCTGTCGGCGATGCCGCCGGCGGCCGACCCCAAGGCTTTCGATGCCGCGATGACCAGCGCCGTTCGCGCCGGCCGCGTTCTCGCCTGGTTGATCGCGACCGCTAGCGTTGCGATTTTTGCCGGACTTATCCGCGTCATCGTGCGTGACTGGCGCGTTGCACTGATCGCGACCTTCGCCTTTGCGTTTTCTGGCGGGATTGCCGTGCATTCACGCATCTTGCGCAGCGAGCTTCTGGCTGCGTGCCCGGTCATCTTCGCACTGATGATCCTGATCGTGATCGGCCGCCGCGCGAGTGTCATTCGCCCGCTTTGGATGGCGCTGGCGGCTGCGCTCTGCGTTCTCGGTCTGGAAAACAAGGTGCAAGCCATCCTGCTGATCGGCACCCTGCCAGTATTGATTTTGCCTTTCGGAGGCGCCGACAGCGCCAGCGTTTCGTTCTGGCGCAATCGCCGATTGAGCTTTCCGGCGGCAATGATCGCTTTCGCAGCAGCAATGGCGGCGGCATGGGCGGCGTGGCCGCTGGTTGCGACAGGCTTTGATCGCACACTCCTTGCGGCCGCACAGTTTCGCCCGCTCGTGCTCGGCCACTTCGGCGTCTATCAGGCCGCGCTTCTGCTCCTGATCGTGAGCTGCATGATCGCCTATGCGGCCATCTGGCAGGTCAGCTTAGCCGAAACGCTGGCTTCATTATCCGCGATCGTGGCCGGCGCGGCGCTGGCCTTGCTCGCGCTCGATCTGGAGTACAACACCGGCAATGTGATCGCGGTGTTCAATCCTCTGGAAAAAATGCTGGCATTTGCGGATGCGGACACCGCAGCTGCGGCGAGCGGGTCCAGCCCTTTTGCAATTCTCTGGCTTCTGCTCGATGGTCTCGCATCGGTTTTTGCACGCTATACTTTCGTGCTTCACTCTTCCCCTCGGCCGACTGTATTCCTCACCTGGCTGATCGTGCCCGGCATCGTTTATGCGTGGTCGTGCGGCCGCAGACAGGTTGCGATACAGGCGCTCGTGCTGCTGCTGGCTGCGGTCGGCATCGATACGCTCGGGGTGCGACGCGGATTGAAATCCGAATATTTCATCCTCACGGATCCCATGATCATCCTTGCCGGCGCGATATTGCTCGATTCCTCAAGCGAATTTCGCTTTCACAAATGGGCTGCGCCGATCGCGACGGTACTTTTCGGACTGCAAATCGTCGTCGGCCAGGCCGAGCCGATCAAATATGCCTTCATGCGCCGGGGGCCGGAACTGACATGCCAATGGAACCAATACTACCTCCCGCTTCTGCCGGTGCCGTGGTGTCCTGCTCCCCGTCCCTGATGGCATGTTGAGAGATCGTGGCGCGCGAGCTAAGCTTAAGGCAGGCCGAACGCTGGGGATTTCGATGATCAACCGCGGGATCATGACCAACCGCAGGATCGTGATCGCTTGGGCGCTGAGCGTGCTGGCTGATCCGCTGGCGGGCCGAAAGGCCAGCGCGCAAGGCACCATGACGAAAATCACGGCGTACGCCTTCTCATTTCCCGCGCTCGCGGGAGGCGAAATCAGGCTCTCAGATTATGAAGGTCACCCGATGCTCGTCGTCAACACGGCGTCATTGTGCGGTTTCACGCCGCAATATGCCGGATTACAGCAGCTCTGGAGCGAGTTTCACGATCGAGGGCTCACGATCATCGGCGTTCCCTCCAATGATTTCGGCGCGCAAGAACCCGGTGGCGCGAGCGAGATCGCAGAAACCGCCCAGCACCACTATGGCGTTACCTTTCCCATGGCGGCCAAAACGATCGTCAGCGGCGCCAATGCCCATCCCTTCTACAAATGGGCCGCAGTCGCGCGGCCGAGCGATGTTCCGCGCTGGAACTTCCGCAAATTCCTCATCGGTCGCGATGGCTACATCGCGGAGGTCTTTGCCGAATCAGTCGAACCACTTGATACGCGGGTAAAGACTGCAATTGCGCGGGCGCTTGCCGCCAGCTGACGCGACGCCTCAAGATCGGACGTAAAACCCCGGAATTAACCGGTTCAACCGACAAATCCCCTTGAAAAAGCCGTTGCCGTGGCCGCGCCGGTCCTACTAGGCTATGATGGCTTGGGGCGGGAAATGGCGAATGCCGATCTGAGCGGGCGATCTCGATAAAGGAACACAAAGATGCGTATTGCGGCATGTTTGATCTTGGCAAGCGCGGTTTCGTTGTTGGCGACCGGTGCGGCTTGGTCGCAAACCCCCGCCATGAAGAACAGCCCGCCGCCCGCCGCCGCGGCGGCGCCTGCCGCAGCGACGCCGGCACCGGCCAAACAGCCTTGCGCCAATCCGGATGCACTCGGCATCGGCCGCGTGGTTGAAATCGACACCACCGGAGGTCCGGGATTCGGCTTTGAGCATTTCAAGCAACTCGATTTCTTGCGCGACAAGGAGATTGTGCTGACGTTCGACGACGGCCCCTGGCCGCTCAATACGCCGTCGGTGCTCAAGACATTGGCCGACGAGTGCACGACCGGCATTTTCTTTCCGATCGGCAAGCATTCGACCTACTATCCGGAAATCCTCAAGCAGGTCGCTGCGGCCGGCCATACTATCGGATCGCACACCTGGTCGCATGCAACCCTGACCAACAAGAAACTGAGCGAAGATCAGCGCAAGGAAGAGATCGAAAAAGGGTTCAGCGCGGTGAAGTGGGCGCTCGGCGCGCCGCCCGCGCCATTCTTCCGCTTCCCGGCGCTTGAGCACCCGCCGGAGATGGTGACCTATCTCGGCACCCGCAACATTGCGATGTTCTCCTGCGACCTCGATTCATTCGACTTCAAGGCGCGCAACCCGCAGCAGGTGATCGACGTCACCATGAAAAAGCTCGACAAGCTCGGCAAGGGCATCATCCTGATGCATGATTTCCACAAGCATACCGCGGAAGCCCTGCCCGCGCTGCTGCGCAAGCTGAAGGCCAGCGGCTACAAGGTCGTGCAGATGAAGCCGAAGGCGCCGGTGGAGACTCTTCCGCAATATGACGAAGAGCTCATGAAGGACGTGAAGCTGCCGACGGTAAGCTCCCGGCCCGTCTCCAGCGTGGTGCAGACGATCTCGGAATAAGATCGATCCGCGCCGGGAAGGCCGCGGCCGGTGCTTCGTGTCGAAGGTTTTGTGATCGTGTCTGCCGAGGGCATGTTGGCGAACGCCAGGCATGTCATGCCGGACGATCTGAAATTCGAGGGCGACAAGCGATTTTTCAGCGACGCCCTCGACCGCGTTGACCTGATCGTGCACGGCCGTCATTCCCATGAGGATCAGCCGAATTCGCCGCTCAGAAAGCGGATCGTCGTGACGCGCACGATTCCCGGTCTCGCGCCAGACCCCTCCAATTCCAGGGCCACGCTCTGGAACCCCGGTGGGGCGACGTTCGAAGCCGCCTGCGACCGCGCCGGCGTTCGCTACGGCACAGTCGCCATCATCGGCGGGCCGGGTGTATTCGACATGTTCATGGATCGCTACGACACGTTCTGGCTCTCGCAGGCGCCACGGGTGCGGCTGCCGGACGGAGAGCCGGCTTTTTCAGGCGTTCCCGCGCTCTCCCCACAGGAGGTTTTGGCTTCTCACGGGCTGCGCGCCGGTAAAGGCCAGATCCTGGATGCGGCTGAAGGCGTCGTCGTCACGCCGTGGCGGCGTGTACTTCAAACGTCATAGGCAGGTTCTGCGGCGGATGACGGCCGCCCGAGTCCCGCGATGATGAGCAATGCGCCGATCATCGACAGATTCTTCATCGCTTGGATCATGTTGTTTCGGGCCTCGGCACCGCCCTGGTTCCAGAAATCGTGAAAGTAGAATGTTGCGGCGGCTACAAACAGGATCAGCACGATCGCAAAGAAGCGTGCGCCGAAGTTGAGCGCGATGCAGATGCCGCAGATGAGTTCGAGCGCTCCCGCCGCGATCGCCAGCATTTGCGGCATTGCCATCCCGGTGAGGCCTTCAAGTTGGGATGCATAGGGCGCGAGCGCGGCCGGAAAGACAATCTTCGTCGTCATCTGGGCCGTGGCCGCCAGATCCAGGAGCTTGGAGGCTCCGGAGATAATAAAAAGCAGGGCGAACAGAACTCGCCCGATAGTAATGAACGCTGGCATGGTCGGCCTCACTGGATGGCGGGTTCGCTTGATCGCGGGGAGATTATGAGCATTCCGTTTCAGCTTTTCAAACGGTCAAATCGCTTGCTCTCACCCGCAATTGCAAACCGAATCCAGCCGTTCGGCTAGCCGAACAGCGAGGGTTGCTGGCGTCCGGCTTTCTCCTGGGCCTCGACGACGGCGACCGCGGTCATGTTGAAAACGCCGCGGGCCGTCACCGAAGGCGTCAGGATGTGAGCGGGCCGCGACGTCCCGATCAGAATCGGCCCGACCGGCAGCGCGTCGGCGAGTGCCTTGATCATCGAATAGGCGACGTTGGCGGTATCGAGGTTCGGCATGATCAGGATATTGGCCTCGCCATCCAACTGCGAGTGAGGCAGGACCAGCTTGCGTACCGTTTCCGAAAGCGCGGTGTCGCCCTGCATTTCGCCATCGGCCTCGATTTCGGGATGGTTGTGCTTGAAGAGCGTGGTGGCACGGCGCATTTTGCGTGAAGATTCCGTATCATAGCTGCCAAAATCAGAGTGCGACACGAACGCGACCTTCGGCTTGATGGTGAAGCGCTGTACGTGGCTCGCGGCCAGCGCCGCCATTTCCGCGAGCTCCTCGGCGCTCGGATTCGGCCGCACCTGCGTATCGGCGATGAAATAAGAACCCTTGCTCGTGATCAGAAGCGCGAGCGCCGCGAAATCACTCACGCCAGGACAAAAGCCGATGATCTCGCGCACATGGCGCAAATGGCTCATATAGCGGCCCTCGACGCCGCAAAGCATGGCGTCGGCTTCGCCGCGGCTTACCGCGAGCGCGGCAATCACCGTCGCATTGGTTCGCACCACGGTGCGCGCGGCATCCGGCGTCACGCCGTGCCGGCCGGCAATATCGATGTAGGACTGGACATAGGACCTGTAGCGCGGATCGTCCTCCGGATTGACCAGATCGAAATCCCTGCCCGCCTTGATGGCGAGGCCATACCGTTTGATCCGCGTTTCGACCACCGACGGACGCCCGACCAGGATCGGCCGCGCCACATTCTCCTCGAGCACCACCTGAGTGGCGTGGAGCACGCGCTCATCCTCGCCCTCGGCATAAATCACGCGCACGGGCTGGGTCTTCGCCTTGGCGAATACCGGTTTCATCACAAGCCCGGAGCGGAACGCGAAGCGCTGCAGCTGCGAGGCGTAATCCTCAAAGCTCTTGATCGGGCGCGAGGCAACGCCCGATTCCATCGCTGCCTTGGCGACCGCGGGCGCGATGCGAAGGATCAGCCGCGGATCGAACGGGGTCGGTATCAACGAACCCGTGCCGAACCCCTGAGCGTCAGCGGCGTCAAAACGAGCCGTGAGTGCATCCAGCGGCGGATCACGCGCGAGTTGCGCGATGGCATCGACCGCAGCCTTCTTCATTTCCTCATTGATGGCGGTGGCGCCGACATCGAGCGCACCGCGAAAGATGAAAGGAAAACACAAGACATTGTTGACCTGGTTGGGAAAGTCGGAGCGGCCGGTGCAGATCATCGCATCGGCGCGCGCCTTTCGGGCCTCATCCGGCATGATCTCCGGCGTGGGATTGGCCAGCGCCATCACCAGAGGTTTGTCCGCCATCTGCTTGACCATCTCGGGCTTGAGCACATTCGGCGCGGAAAGCCCCAAAAATATGTCAGCGGCCGCGATCACCTCGGCCAGCGTGCGCTTGTCGGTTTTCTGCGCATAAACGGCCTTCCAGGGATCCATCAGGGTCTTGCGGCCCTCATGCACCACGCCATCGATGTCGCAAACCCAGATGTTCTTGCGCTGAGCGCCCATCGACACCAAAAGATTGAGGCAGGCGATCGCCGCAGCACCGGCTCCGGAGCAGACGATCTTGACGTCTGAGAGTTTTTTGCCGTTCAGCAGCAATGCGTTGGTGATGGCGGCTCCGACGATGATGGCGGTGCCGTGCTGGTCATCGTGAAACACCGGAATCTTCATGCGCGCCTTGAGCTGCGCCTCGATCTCGAAACACTCCGGGCCCTTGATATCTTCAAGGTTGATGCCGCCAAAGGTCGGCTCGAGTGCCGCCACGGTCTCGACCACGCGCTCGATGGTATCGGCGGCGATTTCAATATCGAACACGTCGATGCCGGCGAACTTCTTGAACAGAACCGCCTTGCCTTCCATCACCGGCTTGGAGGCCAGCGGGCCGATATTGCCAAGTCCGAGCACCGCGGTGCCGTTGCTTACTACCGCCACCAGATTGGCACGCGACGTCAACGAAGCCGCTTCCGCCGGATTGCCGGCGATTTCGGTGCACGCAGCCGCCACGCCTGGCGAATAGGCGAGTGCGAGGTCGCGCTGATTGGCGAGCGGCTTGATCGCCTGGATCTCAAGCTTTCCCGGCCGCGGTAACCGATGATAGGCGAGCGCGGCAGCGTGAAGATCTTCAGAATAGGACATAGATTCCCCCTGCGGTCTCCTGCGACCCCGAAGGCTTCGGATTCAGCTAGGCGGCAGATTGAGCCGGATGTGAAGCTCGCGCAACTGCTTCGGCGTGACCTCCGATGGCGCTCCCATCAGCAGGTCTTCTGCCCGCTGGTTCATCGGAAACAGCGAAATCTCGCGCAAGTTGGTGGTACCGCAAAGAAGCATGACGATACGATCAACACCTGCGGCCATGCCGCCATGCGGCGGCGCGCCGTACTGGAATGCACGGTACATGCCGCCAAACCGCTCGACGACATCCTTCTCGCCATAGCCGGCGATCTCGAATGCCTTGACCATGGCCTCGGGGCGGTGGTTGCGAATGCCACCGGAAGCGATCTCGTAACCGTTGCAGGTAATGTCGTACTGGAACGCCTTGATGGTGAGCGGGTCCTGCGTTTGCAACGCTTCCAGCCCGCCTTGCGGCATTGAAAACGGATTGTGCGAGAAATCGACTTTCTTCTCTTCCTCATTGTATTCGAACATCGGGAAATCGACGATCCAGGCGAGCTCGAACCGCTCCTTGTCGATCAGGTTGAGCTCTTCGCCGAGCTTGGTGCGCGCAAGGCCAGCGAATTTCCAGAATTTGTCAGGATCACCGGCAACGAAAAACGCCGCGTCGCCTTCGTTCAATCCAAGCTGTGAGCGAATGGAAGCCGTTCGCTCCGCTCCGATGTTGTTGGCGAGCGGACCGGCGCCCTCACCGCCTTCGCGCCACAGGATGTAGCCAAGCCCAGGCTGGCCTTCGCCCTGCGCCCACGAATTCATCCGGTCGCAGAACGCGCGCGAACCGCCGCCCTTTGCCGGTATAGCCCAGACCTGGTTCCTCGGATCTTCGAGCATCCGCGCGAAGACCTTGAAGCCGGAGCCGCGGAAATGCTCGGAGACCTCCTGAAGAACGATTGAGTTTCGCAAATCGGGCTTGTCCGTGCCGTACTTGCGTATGGCTTCGGCGAACGGAATCCGCGGCCAGTTTTTGGTCACCGGCTTGCCTTGCGCAAACTCCTCAAACACGCCTGTCATGACGGGCTCGACGGCTGCAAAAACGTCGTTCTGCTCGACGAAGCTCATCTCCAGATCGAGCTGATAGAATTCGCCGGGCAAGCGATCGGCACGCGGGTCTTCGTCGCGGAAGCAGGGTGCGATCTGGAAGTAGCGATCGAAGCCGGACATCATCAATAGCTGCTTGTATTGCTGCGGCGCCTGCGGCAGCGCATAAAAGCGGCCCGGATGAATCCGGGACGGCACCAGGAAGTCGCGCGCGCCTTCCGGCGAAGACGCTGTGAGGATCGGAGTCTGGAATTCGAAGAACCCCCGCTCCTTCATCCGCTTGCGCATGGAATCGATGATCGCGCCCCGCCTCATGATGTTCTGGTGCAGGCGTTCGCGACGAAGGTCGAGGAAACGGTACTTAAGCCTGATGTCTTCAGGATATTCCTGCTCGCCGAACACCGGCAGCGGCAATTCGCCCGCGGGCCCCAGCACCTCGATTTCGCTGACGTAAACTTCGACCGCACCCGTCGCCAGGTCAGGGTTGTCGGTGCCTTCGGGACGACGGCGCACCTCGCCATCCATCCGCACCACCCATTCCGAGCGCAGCTTTTCAGCATCCTTGAATGCCGCCGAATCCGGATCGACGACGCATTGGGTAATGCCGTAATGGTCGCGCAAATCGATAAACAGCACGCCGCCATGATCGCGTATGCGATGGCACCAGCCCGACAGGCGAACGCTTTGGCCGATGTCGCTCTCACGGAGAGCGCCGCAGGTGTGGGACCGGTAACGATGCATGGATATTCCAGAACTTGATGGCGGAGGGCGGCGAGCATTGGAATCGGATCACCAGCGCCTGCCCGAAGAGGCTGAGGGTTTACCCGAGGCTTTCAGGCACGGCAACCAAATGAGGGATGAAATCCCTGCCCGGGAGGGGTGCCGGAACGGCGCTGAAGCGGGCACGGCGCCTGATCTGCGAGGGATCGCAATTCGCAAGCCGATTGTGTAATCGAAACATATGCCTATCTTGATGGCATGACGGTGCATTTCCCTTTCCAAAATACCTATGCGACGCTTCCGGAAGGCTTTTTCGCGCGGGTGGCACCCACGCCTGTGGCCTCGCCCAGGCTGATCAAATTGAACCGGCCATTGGCGACCCGGCTTGGCCTCGATCCGGACCGGCTGGAGACCCCTGAGGGCGCCGAAATCCTCGCGGGAAAGCGCGTTCCAACGGGTGCGGAACCGATTGCCATGGCCTACGCCGGCCACCAGTTCGGCCATTTCGTGCCGCAGCTCGGCGACGGTCGTGCCATCCTGCTCGGCGAGGTCGTCGACATCGACGGGGTACGCCGCGATATCCAGCTCAAGGGGTCAGGACCGACGCCGTTTTCGCGGCGGGGCGATGGGCGCGCCGCGCTCGGCCCCGTCTTGCGCGAATACATCGTAAGCGAGGCGATGGCGGCACTGGGAATTCCGACCACGCGTTCGCTCGCCGCCGTGATCACCGGCGAAAGCGTCATGCGCGAGACGGCGCTCCCGGGCGCCGTGCTGACCCGAGTCGCGTCCAGCCACGTTCGGGTCGGGACGTTCCAATATTTCGCGGCGCGCGGCGATACCGAGGGTGTCCGCCGGCTCGCCGATCACGTCCTGGCCAGACACTATCCGGAAGCGGCGGACGCCGAGCGTCCCTATCACAGGCTTTTGCAAGGCGTGATCGCGCGGCAGGCGGACCTGGTCGCGCGCTGGCTCTTGATCGGGTTCATTCACGGGGTGATGAATACCGATAACACCTCGATTTCAGGCGAGACCATCGATTACGGCCCATGCGCTTTTATGGATCATTACGACCCGGCGGCAGTGTTCTCTTCGATTGATGAGCTGGGCCGTTACGCCTATGCCAACCAGCCGCGCATCGCGCTATGGAACCTGACTCGTTTCGCGGAATGCCTGCTGCCGCTCTTGGCCGACAACAAGGAGAACGCGATCGAGCAGGCGCAGTTCATTCTCGGCGAATTCCCGGAGAGGTTTACGGCGGCGTATCAGGCCGGGCTGCGCCGGAAGACCGGCCTTTTCACCGAACGCGACGGTGATGAAGCGCTGATACAGGATCTCCTGGACGCGATGGCCAAAAACCGGGCCGACTTCACCCTCACCTTCCGCCGTCTGGGCGAGGCCGCGCTCGAGCCCGCGCGGGATCAGGAATTGCGCCAGCTATTCGCCGACCCCGCCGCTTGTGACGAATGGGCGATGCGGTGGCGCCGGCGTCTCGAGGATGAGCCGCAATCGGCCGCCGAGCGAGCTCTTTTGATGCGTTCCGTCAATCCTGCCTTCATTCCGCGCAATCACCGCATAGAGGCAGTCATCCAGGCGGCGGTCAGCCGCGACGACTACGCGCCCTTCGAGGAACTTCTGGAGGTGCTGTCGAAGCCATACGAAGACCAGAGCGCGCTGTCGGCCTACGCTGATCCGCCCGAGCCGCACCAGCGCGTGCTTCAGACGTTTTGCGGGACGTAAATCTTGCGGGACGTAAATCGTTAACCCTTCACCGAACATTGGAACCGGCGGGCCAGCCCCGGCCGGCGAAAATTAAGAAGCGATCAATGGCATCCCAACCAATCTACCGGTTTGTTTGGGAGGCTGATCGTGGACGCGCTGGTTTTCGAATTCATGGGGCTTGCGATGCTCGCGTTGTGCGTCATCGTTCTGCTGGTTCCATCCGCACGCAGGCCGTCCGGCCGGCACGTGCGCGATTTCTGACCCAGGGTCGATTTCGCTTCCCGCATGAACGGATAGGGGCGGCCGGGAGCCTGCACGCGATCGGGCCACGCCAAAACGGCCCTGGCGGCAAATTCAAGCCTCGATTTCGCCGCAAGAGCCTTGACATATCAGCGCTTTCGGCCGAACGCCCTGACTGAAAGCGTTATGGACCGTTCATGGATCTGATCACTACATCTGGCGACCTTGCCACCGCTTGCGATCGTCTCGCCAAGCACCGCATCATCACCGTCGACACCGAATTCCTGCGTGAGACGACTTATTATCCGCTGCTTTGCGTGGTGCAGATGGCAAGCGCCGATGAGGCGGTCGTCGTCGACACCCTGGCCGAGGGCATCGAGCTGAAGCCGTTCTTCGACCTGATGGCCAACGAGAACGTGCTGAAGGTTTTCCACGCCGCGCGCCAGGATATCGAGATCGTCTGGCATCGGGCGGCGATCGTTCCCCACCCGATCTTTGACACCCAGGTCGCGGCCATGGTGCTCGGCTATGGCGATTCAATCGCCTACGACCAGCTCGTCGAACGCATCACCGGTCATCGACCCGACAAGACCCATCGCTTCACCGACTGGTCGCGCCGGCCCCTCAGCGAAGAACAGATTCACTACGCGATCGCGGACGTTACCCACCTGCGCGACGTGTTCGCCGCACTCGACGCCGATCTCAAAAAGCGCCGCCGCAGTGACTGGGTCAGCGAGGAAATGGAGGTGCTGACAAGCCCGAAGACCTACGACTTCCATCCCGAACGCGCCTGGGAACGGCTGAAGACGCGGGTGCGCAAGCCGAAGGAACTTGCCGTGCTGATGGAGGTGGCGGCGTGGCGCGAACAGGAGGCGCAGAGCCGCGACGTTCCGCGCAGTCGTGTTCTGAAGGACGACGCGGTCAGCGACATCGCCATCCATGCGCCAACCAGCCTCGAGCGGCTCGCCAACCTTCGCTCATTGCCCAAGGGCTTTGACCGATCGAAATGGGGCGCCGATATCGTCGCCGCGGTGCAGCGCGGGCTCGCCCGCGACCCGGCGAGCCTGCCGAAGATCGAGAAGCCCCGCAGCTATTCGAATGGCACCGCCATCGTCGAGCTTCTCAAGGTCCTGCTGCGGATGACGTCGGAGCGTCATGCGGTTGCAAGCAAGGTGATCGCAACCGTTGACGATCTCGAGCAGATCGCAGCCGACGACAATGCCGATGTCGGCGCCTTGCACGGCTGGCGCCGCGAACTTTTCGGCGAGGCGGCACTGGCGCTCAAACATGGCCAGGTGGCCCTGGCGATCGAAAAAGGCAGGGTGGTCAAGGTCGAGCGCAGCTAGCATTCCTGGTCGCTTGCCGGACACCGCACGAGCGACGCGCAGGACTAAGGCTTGGCGTCGCCCTTGTCCTCAACAGCAGCGGCTTTCGTCGCTTCCGATACTTCCACCAGAACCATGGATAGAATATAAGCGCTTGTGTGCAGATTCAGCTGCCGCGCCTTCTCGATCGCCGTCGAAATTATGGAAGCCAGTTCGTTGAAATCGTTTTCGGGGCTCGCCATCAGTTCTTCTCTTCTGGAGCTCTCGCGGTGAAAACTGAGGATCCCGATCACCCCGGCGACAAATTGCTACAGCTCCTTCGGGATAATCAGATCGATCTAAATGTCGTCGAAGGGCTGCGGCTCGTCGTCGCCTTTCGCAAAATCAAGGATCCGTGCGACCGGCGCATCCTCATCGAGCTGGCTGAAAGACTCGCGAAGTAGCTGGCGCGGGCGGCAGCGGGTTCGACCTGTCGAATTTCTCGTCGCTGTCGTGATTTCCGGGCTGGTCCCGATGGCCTCCGATTTTCCACGAAGATGGCCTCTGATTTCCACGAAATCGCATCGTGCAAATTCCGAATTTCCTTCTCAGGAAAAAGCTCGAAGTGCGGCGCTGCAAATGAAATGACGAGCCCAAACCCGCTTCCGCCACCCTGACCTTCACGACTTTAGCGGGTGTCAATTCGTTCTTTCAACCGTTTTAATTGTCCTCCACAGGAACCTGAACCGGCGGGCTCGATCCAATTTGAGGAGAACCAGCGAATGCAAAGTCTCGCCATTGACGCGGGCGCCTGTTCCGGCAACACCGCCTGAGGTCTGCCGCTGGTCACGACAAAGTCGAGCTGCGTCCCGGTTCTGGTTGAGATTCCGCAGACCTCCCCCAGCTGCGGTATAGTGCCCCTCAGCCGCCTCCGGGGCGCTGCCGCCGCCCGGATTGCTTCGCCAGGCGTGGAGGAATCCGCCCGTTCAATGATCCGCCGGCCGCTCCAGAAAATTGCTGCCGAGGTCGGCCAAACTGGCCGCGGCCGAATTCTCTGAGTTGGTAACGGCACAGCGGTCGGAGTCGGGATCGGCCTTTGCGCTTGCGAAGGAGCCGCCATCGCGAAAGCGAAAAACGGACTTTCAAGCCATCCGCTGGCCCCGGTCTCCCCCTCCGCCGAGGACCAGCCCATTAACGCTATTCCCAAATAACCGCGACGGCTGAAATAGCGCCAAATCGCCCCCGATGCGGCGATTTGCCTCCAGTTCAGAGGGACCATCAATCGTTCAAGGCCCCCACAGTAAGGGCCAATTGGCGGGCTTTGTTGTTCCTGGGCCACAGAAATCGGGCGGACCGTACCACACCTGATTTCCCGAGCCCCGCCAGAAGCTTGCTAACACGCAAATTTCGTGTTGCAATCTGTGCCACAATCGGAATTAGGCCGATCGGCTGTGCGTTTCGCGACTAGGAAATTCAGCAGACATCCGGAAGCCCGCTTGTGGCGTGGCACGCGAAAAGCGTGGCCGCGTCTTCTTTACGTCTAGACCAGGAGACAGGCGATGCAAAAAGGCACCGTCAAGTGGTTCAACCCGACAAAGGGTTATGGGTTCATCAAGCCGATGGTCGGCGATAAGGACGTTTTCGTCCATATCTCGGCTGTCGAGCGTGCTGGGCTCACAACTCTCAATGAGAATCAGGTGATCGAATACGACCTTGTGGAAAACCGCGGCAAGACTTCCGCTGAAAATCTGAAGGTCTCCTAAGCTTCGTCACGATCCGCGCAAGCAATCCTGATGCCCCCGGCCGGTGCCGGGGGATTTTGTTATTCAAAACGCTGCTTGAGCCTAACGCCGCTCGATCGGTGCAGGCGAAATGAATGGTTCGCTTGAGACGCCGCCGACTTCCAGGCGGCAGACATTGCCATCGAGACGAACCTTGCCGCCGGCAAGAAGACGCAAGGCCTCCGGATAAATACGGTGTTCGACGGCCAGGATCCGCTCTGCCAGCGTATCGGTCGTATCGTCGTCGCGAACCGCTACCGCTCCCTGCATCAGGACGGGACCTGCATCGGTTTGCGGAGTGACGAAATGCACGGTCGCTCCCGAGATCTTCACGCCCGCGCTCAGCGCCTGACCGTGAGGGTCCAGGCCCGGAAACGACGGCAGCAGCGAAGGATGAATGTTGAGCATCCTCCCATACCAGCGCTGCACGAATTCGGCGGTCAAAAGCCGCATGAAACCACCAAGGCAGATGAGTTCGATGCGGTGTTCGTCGAGGCTCGCCTGCAGCACCGCTTCGAACGCCGCACGGTCCTTACCGAACGGTTTGCTCTCGATCGTCACCGCAGGGATTCCGCTTGCTCTTGCCATTTCAAGACCGCCGGCATCCGCCCTGTTCGACATCACGACCGAAATCTCGGCCGGATAATCCTCAGCCATCGCCGCCTTGATCAGCGCGGTCATGTTCGAACCGCGGCCTGAAATCAGGATGGCGACACGGCGTTTCGGTGAGGCACGATCCACGTCCGGTCTCACCATGAAAGATCGAGATGGCCGCTATAGACCACGCGGCGCTCGCCCGTTGCCGGGATCACTTCGCCCAGCGCCGTGACGCTCTCACCCGCGTCGGCGAGAACTTCCGTGATCGCTTCGACCGCATCTGCCCTTACGACAGCGATCATGCCTATCCCGCAATTGAAAGTGCGGAGCAATTCAGCTTCGGCGATGCTTCCCTGCTGCGCCAGCCATCTGAACACCGGCAACACAGGCAGACGCGCCAGGTCGATATCGACCCCGAGATGTTTCGGCAGGATTCGCGGGATGTTATCAGTGAACCCGCCACCGGTGATGTGCGCAAGCCCCTTGACTGCCCCGGTTTCCCGGATCGCCCGCAGGCATGACCTCACATAGAGCCGCGTCGGCGTCAGCAAGGCGCCGCCCAGCGTCATGACGGGCGAGAACGGAGCCTGGGCCTCGAACGAGAGACTGGAGATCTCGACGATCTTGCGCACCAGGGAAAAGCCGTTGGAATGAACGCCGGAAGAGGCAAGTCCCAGCACCGCATCGCCGGCCGCGATATCGGGTCGCGGCAGGGCTGCGCCCCGTTCGACGGCGCCGACCGCAAAGCCTGCCAGATCGTAATCGCCTTCCTTGTAGAGGCCGGGCATCTCGGCGGTCTCGCCCCCGATCAGCGCGCAGCCGGATTCCCGGCAGCCCTCGGCGATCCCTGCGACGATCGCGGCCGTCGCCTCCGGATCGAGCTTGCCGCAGGCAAAGTAATCCAGAAAGAACAGCGGTTCTGCGCCCTGCACCACGAGGTCGTTCACCGACATCGCCACGAGGTCAATTCCGATACTGCCATGCAGGCCGGTCTCGATCGCAATCTTGACCTTGGTGCCAACGCCATCGGTAGCGGCGACCAGAACCGGATCCTTGAAGCCGGCCGCCTTCAGGTCGAACAATCCGCCGAAACCACCGATTTCGGCGTCAGTGCCCGGGCGTGCCGTGGCGCGAACCATCGGTTTGATGAGATCGACCAGGCGATTGCCGGCGTCGATATCGACGCCCGAATCGGCGTAACTCACCCCGTTCCTGCGCTCGGCCATGGCATGTTCCAGATGCTGGTGCGGTGGGGTTACGTCGGATTCCGCCGGTGTGCAATGGCTCGCAACGAATACGGGCATATACTATGTAGACAAGGACCGGTTCACCCCCGCAACGGGCGGGATCCTTCGCACAACAGGCCGGTACCGGGAAGCGACCGAGTTGAGTATTCCGAATATCATCACGCTGGGCCGCATCATATTGGTGCCCATTATCGTTTGGGCGATTGCCTCCAGTCAGATGGAAATCGCCCTTGCGATCTTCCTGATTGCGGGCGTCAGCGACGCCGTCGACGGTTTTCTCGCCAAGCGATTCAACATGGCCAGCGAACTGGGAGCCCTGCTCGATCCCCTGGCCGACAAGGCGCTGCTGGTTTCGATCTATGTAGCGCTCGGAATCTGGGGCGCGGTACCACGCTGGATCGTTATTCTCGTGGTCTCGCGCGACATCATGATCGTGTCCGCCGTGATTGTGTCATGGTTGTTCGGCAAACCAATCCCGATGAAGCCATTGATGGTCTCCAAGCTCAATACGGCGGCGCAGGTGGCCTTTGCGGCACTCGTCCTTGCCTCGCTCAGCTTCGGTTTCACGCCGACGCCGTATGACCTGATCCTGATGTTTCTGGTAACGGTCTTTACTTTGGTTTCCGTATCTCTCTATCTCGTGGAGTGGGTAAGGCATATGAGCACCATCGAGGCGCGCTAGCGGGATGGATTTGCCGATTGCCGGTGGCCCCCTCATCCAAACCTTCGCAAGAGTGTTCGCGACAGCAACAGGCGAATGTTAGGATCGGACCACCCGTTCCGAACACCCGCGTCTCGACCGGGCATGGAGACTAGTGCGGCGAATTTGAAGTTCCTATCGGTATCGCGGCAAGTTCGTGATAGGAACTTCAAATTCAAAGCCGCACTAGAATCAGCAAAGTTGCCAGAGCTCCTTTGATTCCGAAGTTCGCATCAGAGGTCGCCGCGATAGCTTGCGAACTTCGGAATCGGAGCTCTTGCGTGGCAGGCCGCGTTCAACCCCGTCAGCTGGCTTTCGCTCTTCCGCACGCAGAGAGCTTTACACGCGACGATTTCCTCGAAGGACCGGCAAATGCCGCCGGCCTTGCCCTGATCGATAGTTGGCCGGACTGGCCGAACCGCATCATGCTGCTGGTCGGACCCGAAGGTTCCGGCAAGAGCCATCTCGCGGCCATTTGGGCGGAACAGTCGGGCGCGCGCGGGATATCGGCGCACGCATTGACGGCGACCGCGGTGCCGGGTGCGTTGGCCACGGGAGCGCTCGTCCTGGAAGATTTGAAATCCTCCGATGTCGACGAGCGCGCGCTGTTCCATCTCCTGAACTTGGCGCGCGAAGATGGAGCGTTCGTGCTAATCACCGCCCGCACCCCGCCCACCGCGTTTCAGATCGAGCTGCGAGACCTTCGTTCAAGGTTGCGCGCCTTGCCGACCGTTTCACTGCTTCCGCCGGACGATCACCTGTTTCGCGCCCTGATCGTCAAATTCTGTGCGGACCGCCAGCTTGCCATTGACGAGACCGTGGTAGCTTATTTGACCAACCGAATTGAGCGCTCTTACGCGGCGGTGCGGCGGGTCGTGGAACTCCTGGACGCCGAGGCCTTGCGGCTCGGCCGGCCAGTCACCCGCGCGCTGGCAGCCGAGGTTCTGCGCGCCAGTGGGCTGACAGACCCTTCCCCCGCACCTTGACGGCAGGGGTGGGGCGAACATCATGTCATTGAAGCGTCACCGCGATCCCACATGGTTTGTGCCGTCCGTGCCGGAATCGCCAAAAAGGTGTGACTTGAATTGGACCAGAACCTAATGGATTCCGTACAAACCATTGTAACTAAAGAGAAAGATAGCGACACGGGCGCTATTCCCTCGATTGCCAGCAGCCCGGAACGTTTCATTAACCGGGAGCTGTCCTGGTTGCATTTCAATCGCCGGGTATTGGAAGAGTCGGTCAATCTGCGCCATCCCGCGCTCGAGCGCGTGCGGTTCCTTTCGATTTCCGCCAATAACCTTGACGAATTCTTCATGGTCCGCGTCGCCGGCATCAAGGCCCAGGTACGCGAAGGTATCACCGAGCGCAGTCCCGATGGACGGACGCCCTCCGAGCAGCTCGTGCTCATCAACGAGACGGTGTCACAGCTTGCGATCGACCAGCAGGCGATCTGGCGTGACCTTCGCTCGATCCTCGCCGACGTTGGCATCATTCTCGTCGACGGGCGTGATGTCACCAAGCCCGAGCGGGTCTGGATCGAAGACCATTTCCTCCACAACATCTTCCCGTTGCTCACCCCGCTTGCGATCGATCCCGCGCACCCCTTCCCCTTCATTCCGAGTCTGGGGTTCACGGTCGCGCTGCAACTGGCGCGACTCTCCGACGGCAAGCCGATGAACGCTCTCATTCGCATGCCCGGCAAGATCGATCGCTTCATTCGCCTGCCTGCGGGCAAGGACGGCGCGGTGCGATTGATCACGCTTGAGCAGGCAACCGGCCTCTTCATCGGTCGGTTGTTTCCTGGCTACACGGTCAAGGGTCAGGGCGCGTTCCGCATCATCCGGGATTCCGAACTCGAAATCGAGGAAGAGGCCGAAGACCTGGTCCGCCTGTTCGAAACCGCGCTGAAACGGCGGCGGCGGGGATCGGTGATCCGGCTCGAAATGGAAGCGAAAATGCCAGAGGAGCTCCGCGCCTTCGTGCAGCGCGCGCTCTCCGCAGCCGATGACGAGGTCTTTCTGGTCGACGGCGTACTGGCCATGAACGAGCTTTCGCAACTCACAAGGCTCGACCGGCCCGATCTCGAATTCGCGCCCTATGTCCCCCGCCATCCCGAGCGCGTGCGCGATCACGGCGGGGACATCTTCGCCGCCATCCGGCAAAAAGACCTGATCGTTCACCATCCCTATGAATCGTTCGACGTCGTCGTGCAGTTCCTGCAACAGGCCGCGCGCGACCCCGACGTCGTCGCCATCAAGCAGACACTTTATCGCACGTCAATCAATTCGCCGATCGTGCGCGCGCTGGCCGAGGCGGCTGAAGCGGGAAAATCGGTGACGGCGCTGATCGAGCTCAAGGCGCGATTCGACGAGGAAGCCAACATCCGCTGGGCTCGCGACCTCGAACGCGCCGGCGTTCAGGTGGTCTACGGTTTTCTCGAACTCAAGACCCATGCCAAGCTGTCGATGGTCGTTCGACGCGAAGGCGGAAGCTTGACGACCTATGTCCACACCGGGACGGGAAACTACCACCCGGTGACCGCGCGAATTTATACCGATCTGTCCTATTTCACTTCCGATCCGATCATCGGACGAGATGCTGCGCGTGTGTTCAACTACATCACCGGCTATGCCGAGCCGAGCGACATCGAAAAAATGGCGGTATCGCCGCTCACCCTGCGCAAGCGAATGCTCGAGCATATTTGCGCCGAGACGGCCTTTGCCCGTCACGGCAAGCCTGCCGCGATCTGGCTCAAGATGAACGCGCTGGTCGATCCGGAAATCATCGATTCCCTCTACGAGGCCTCACAGGCCGGCGTTTCGATCGAACTGGTGGTGCGCGGAATATGCTGCCTGCGGCCGGGGATCCCGGGGCTTTCGGAGAACATCCGCGTCAAATCGGTCATCGGCCGATTCCTCGAGCACGGCCGCATCTATTGCTTCGGCATGGGCCAGGGCCTGCCGAGCGCGAAGGCGGCTGTGTATATCTCCTCGGCCGACATGATGCCTCGCAACCTCGATCGCCGCGTCGAGATCCTCTGTCCGTTGCAAAATCCCACGGTGCATCAGCAGGTTCTCGAGCAGATCATGGTGGCCAACCTCAAGGATACCGAGCAAAGCTGGCAATTGTTGCCGGATGGATCGTCAACGCGTATGAAGGCCGCGAAGGGCGAGGAACCCTTCAACCTGCACAATTATTTCATGACGAATCCGAGTCTTTCGGGCCGTGGAAAGTCGCTCAAGGAATCATCGCCGCGCCGCCTCACCCGCCGTACCGAGCGCCAGCAATCGTCATAAGGGGCATTGCCAGTGAAGCGGCCGCGCAAGCGCGCACCCAGCGTCGCGGTCATTGATATCGGCTCGAACTCGGTGCGTCTCGTCGTTTATGAAGCGATGGCGCGCAGCCTGATCACGATCTTCAACGAAAAGGCGCTGTGCGGGCTCGGCCGGGAAGTCCAGACGACCGGGCTGCTCGCCCCGGATGCCGTCGACAAGGCCTTGACCTCGTTGCGGCGATTTCGCGCAGTCTGCAGGGTTATGAAGGTACGTCGCGTGCACGCGATTGCCACCGCTGCCTGCCGCGATGCCCGCAACGGGGCGGATTTCATCACCCAGGCTGAACGCATCTGCGGCGTGCCCATCGAAATCCTGTCCGGGCCGCGCGAGGCGAAATTATCTGCGCTTGGCGTCATCTCGGGCATTCACAGGCCGGATGGCATCGTCGGCGACCTCGGAGGCGGATCTCTCGAACTCGTCAATGTACGCGGCAACCGCGTTCGCCGCGGCGTCACGTTGCCGCTCGGGAGCCTTGCGCTGCAGGATCTGTCGCACAAGTCACTCAAGCGCGCCGAGCGCATCGTCAGTTCCGAGCTTTCCGGGATCGCGCATCTCAGGGCCGGTCGTGGCCGCGCATTCTACGCCGTCGGCGGGACCTGGCGCGCGCTGGCGCGCATTCATATCATCCAGAGCGAATATCAGCTCGGAGTCATGCACGGCTATTCGATACCGGCGCAGGAAGCGCTTGATTTCGTGCGTCGCGTGCGTCGTCTGGCGGCGGCCGACATGCTCGCCGATATCGAGGTCATTGCCGACGCGCGGCGACCGTTGCTGGCTTATGCCGCGCTTGTTCTCGAATATGTCATTCTGGTCGCTCAACCGAAGACCATCGTATTTTCCACCTTCGGTGTGCGCGAAGGCCTGCTCTACGAAATGTTGCCGGAAAACGAACGCGCCAGGGACGGATTTATCTGCGCCGCCCAGGAACTGAACAAGCTCTTGTCGCGGTCGGCGCGTCACGCCGAGGAATTGAGCGAATGGACCGATCGTCTGGTACGGGTGGTGAAATTGCGCGAAACGGAAGAAGACCGCCGCCTGCGCCACGCCGTCTGCCTTCTGTCCGACATTGGATGGCGGGTGCACCCTGACCATCGCGGCGAGGAAACGCTCAATCTTATTCTGAACGGGAATTTCGGCTCGATCAGCCACCAGGGCCGGGCCTTCGTGGCGCTGTCGGTTTTTTTCCGCTACGCGGGCCTCAGCGAGCAGAACGAACCACCCATGGAGATTCAGGAGTTGGTGCCGCCCGCGATGCTGGAGCGCGCGCGCCTGCTGGGCGCTGCATTGCGCGTCGCCCATCTGATCTCGGCGGCGCAGACCGACGTGCTGCCGGCGACCCATTTTCGCAGTCATGGCCGCAAACTCATGCTGGTGTTCGAGCACAAGCTGGTCGACCTGGTCGCCGACCGCGTCGGCGGCCGTTTCCGACAGCTCGCTCGCCTCGTCGGTCGCTCGGGATCGATCGTCCGGCGTTAGGGGATTGCGGGCAACCCGGCCACGGGATCGCCTCCTACGACCGTTCGAACTTCTGCATCACCTCACCCCGATCAGGCAGGGCGAGATCGTCGAGCTCTCGCAGCCTTCGCCTTCGCCAGATTGAGCCAACCACGAGGACGATAACCGCGCCGAGGATCGAGGCGATGTATTCGTCAAGCTCTCCCACCAGGTTGAGATTCGGCGATATCCCCAGAACCGCCGACTGCGCATCGATATGCAGAGCAATGGTCCCGTCGAGAAGCTGGTGCAGCACGGGCTGAACCGCCGGATCGGTCTCCATCACCTCGCCGGCGATCCAGCCGAGCAGGATCGCGCCCAGCCAGACCAGGACCGGAAACCGGTCCAGCACCAGCATGATAAGCGCGGCCCCGGCGATAATCATGGGAATGCTGATGGCGAGGCCCAGGATCAGGAGCGAGAGCTGACCATTGGCGGCGGCCGCTACCGCAATCACATTGTCCAGGCTCATGATGATGTCGGCGATGACGACGATGCGGATCGCGTGCCAGAGCGTAGTGCCCGCGGCGATTTCGTCGTCTTCATCTTCGGGCACCAGGAGCTTTGCGGCGATGACGATCAGCGCGATGCCGCCGATGAGCTTCAGATAGGGCAGCGCCATCAGGGTCGCCACGACGCCGGTGAAGGCGATCAGCAGAATGACGGCGATGCCGGCGCCGATGATCATGCCCCAGAGGCGGTGGCGGCCGCGCAGGCCGCGGCAGGCCATCGCGATCACCAGCGCATTGTCGCCGGACAACAACACGTTGATCCAGATGATCTTGCCGACCGCCAGCCAAAACGCCGGCGTCTGCATGTCGACCCGGGTCTGCGCGAAAAAGGCGCCTATGTTTGCGGGATCAACGACCTGCAAAAGCCAGTTCACAGCCTACCCCCCTCGACCGCAAGCGGCTTGCGGCCCGCACCTCACGTCGGCCAGCGGAGTGGGTTTGCCGCTCGCAAGCCACAAGGCCGCTGACTCGAGCAAGCGAATATCAAACCCGGAACCCCACTCGTGTCTGCATTTGCCAATGGTCCCTCGATTCCAGCTTCGCAAAGATGACCGCTGTAACCAAAACTGCTGGAATCAGGCCACTAGATGGCCCGCCCGCGCCGCTGTCAATCAGCCGACGATTTCGTTGCCCGAGAAGAATTGAGCGATCTCGATTACCGCCGTCTCGGGCGCATCCGAACCATGCACCGAGTTTTCACCGATGGATTTTGCATGCAGCTTGCGGATGGTGCCCTCCGCGGCCTTGGACGGATCGGTCGCTCCCATTACGTCACGGTATTTCAGAATGGCGCTTTCGCCTTCGAGGACCTGAACGACCACCGGGCCCGAAGTCATGAAATCCACCAGCTCGCCGAAGAAGGGACGGGCCTTGTGCACGGCGTAAAAAGTTTCGGCCTGTTGGCGGGTCATGCGGATACGTTTCTGGGCAACGATGCGAAGCCCGGCCTTCTCGATCAGCGCGTTGATGGCGCCGGTCAGACTGCGTGCGGTCGCGTCCGGCTTGATGATGGAAAAGGTGCGTTCGATCGCCATGATTTCGTCCCCGGGGAGCGCTGATGGAAGTTGCGGGCTTATATCGGCGCCATCGGTGCACGGCAAGCGACAGCTGATCTGCGACGGCCCCGGCCGGCGGGTATTTGCCGCGAGGATTACGACAATTTCACCAAGGTGAACCCTCTCTGAAACGGTCATCCCGGTCTCGTTCAGCCGCCACGGCGTAGCCTTCTGTCAACCCAACGCCTCCCCGTTTCGAACAGGCGTCAGGGGCAGTGCTTTTCACCGATGGCGCGCGAGCGCCGAATCTGAGGAGAATAACCATGTTACGCAAACTCTCGCTTGTCGCAGTCGCCGCGGCTTCGCTGGGTGCGGCCGCGCTGGCACCGACCTCCGCCTCCGCCTGGGGCGGCTGGCATGGCGGTTGGCATCGTGGCTTTGTGGGCTCGCGCTTTTTCGTCGGCGGCCCCGCCTACTACGGCTATGGCTACGACGGTTATGGCGGCTGCTATGTGCGGCGGCTGGTTCCGACCCCTTGGGGACCCCGTTGGCGGCTGATCAATCGCTGCTATTGATCACTGCGGCCATCCTGAATCTCAATAGCCCCGGTCCTGGTGTGACCGGGGCTATTGTTTTGTTCAACCGTCGGGAACTTTCGTCGGCTTCATTAAAACTTAACTAAAGCCGAAACTATGCGGCCCCTTTCCGGAAACATTTTCCATCTCGATGACTTGGTTCGACACTACTTTGAAATCGCCGGGAGGCACTGCGTCATGGACAATCGAATCAATGACGATAGCGAACCGATTGACCACAAGACGAGCCGTTCGATTCGTGAGGCTGTTGCTCAACGACTGAAGGAGAACTTCCGGCTGGAGCCCTCGCGCCTGTCCTCGCGTCTTTCCTACCTGGTCGAAGAATTGCGCCGGCGCGAAAATGGCGGAACGAAGTCGAACCAGCGGTAAAGGGTCCTTCTGGAGAATTGTTTTCACGGCCCTCATCATACGGGTTGCGTTTTCCGGGCGTCGCGGTGAAAAGCCCGTATGCTCCTCATCACGGACATTTCGGTTCGCCTTGCCGGGCGGCTTCTGATCGATCACAGTTCCGTGCAAATCGTGCCCGGCGCACGCGTGGGCTTCGTCGGGCGAAACGGGGTCGGGAAGTCGACGCTATTTCGCGCCATCCGCGGCGATTTGCCGACCGAGACCGGGACCATCGCGTTTCCGCCCCGCTGGCGCATCGGCAGCCTCGCGCAGGAGGCGCCCGACGGTCCGGAGAGCCTGCTCGAGGTTGTATTGAAAGCCGACCTCGAGCGCGACGCCCTGATGCGCGAGGCGGAAACCGCCTGCGATCCCATTCGCATCGCCGAGATTCACACCCGGCTGGCTGATATCGACGCCCATTCCGCTCCCTCCCGCGCCTCTGCGATCCTCAGCGGTCTGGGGTTTTCGGCGTCCGAGCAGAACCAACCCTGTTCCGAATTTTCGGGCGGCTGGCGTATGCGCGTCGCGCTTGCCGCGACGTTGTTTTCGGCGCCTGACCTCCTGCTGCTCGACGAACCTACCAACTATCTCGACCTCGAGGGCACGCTGTGGCTCGAAGATCATCTGGCCAATTATCCGCGGACCGTCATCGTCATCAGCCACGATCGCGACCTGCTCGAGACTTCCGTCGATCAAATCCTCCATCTCGATCGCGGCAAGCTGACGCTCTACAAGGGAAGCTACTCGTCGTTTGAGGAACAGCGCGCAGCGCGCGAAATGCTGGAGGCCAGGCACGCCAGGCGGCAGGCCGAGGAGCGCAAGCGATTGCAGGCCTTCGTCGACCGCTTCAAGGCCAAGGCTTCCAAAGCCCGCCAGGCCCAATCCCGTGTCAAAATGCTGGAACGAATGAAGCCGGTGACCGCACTGGTGACGCAGGAGGTGCGCGAGATTTCCTTCCCGTCACCCGAGAAAATGCTTTCGCCGCCAATCATCGCTCTCGATCAGGTGTCGGTCGGCTACGAGCCGAAGCGGCCGGTCCTCAATCGCATTACGTTGCGGATCGACACCGACGACCGCGTCGCGCTGCTGGGCGCCAACGGCAACGGCAAGTCGACGCTCGTCAAACTGCTGGCCAACAAGCTGGCGCCTTTCTCGGGCCAGGTCACCCGTGCGGAGAAACTTTCGGTCGGGTATTTCGCGCAGCACCAGCTCGACGAACTCGACGTCGACGCCTCCGCCTACGATCACATTCGCCGGCTGATGCCCGACCAGCCCGAATCCAATGTGCGCGGCCGGGCCGGCGCCATCGGCTTCTCGGGCAAGGCAGCCGACGCACTGGTCGAGAGTTTGTCGGGCGGCGAAAAGGCGCGCCTGTTGTTGGGCCTTGCGACCTTCTTCGGCCCCAACCTGATCATCCTGGACGAGCCCACCAACCACCTCGATGTCGACAGCCGGGCGGCGCTGGCCGAGGCTATCAACGAATTTCCCGGCGCGGTCATCATGGTTTCCCACGATCGATACCTGATCGAGGCCTGTGCCGATCAACTCTGGGTCGTGGCCGACCATGGGGTGATGGCTTACGACGGCGACCTCGACGATTATCGTCGCACGGTTTTGTCCGCGCGCGGCGCGCGATCCAATTCCCGCGACCGCGACAACAACCAACGCAGCGTCGACCGCGACAAGGCATCGCGCAACGGCAAAGAAAAGCGCCAACCTCTGAAGCAAAGAATCTCGGACGCGGAAGCGGAGATTGCACGCATCGGTGACATCATTGCCAAGATCGACGCCGCATTGGCACTCCCGGACCTGTTCAAGCGCGATCCGAAGCAGGCTGCGCAACTGAGCAAGGCCCGCGCCAGCGCGGCAGACGCGCTGCATCGGGCCGAGGAAGAATGGCTGGCGGCGAGCTCGCAACATGACGAGGCGGCCGGCTGAACCGGCAGACGCGGCAGAGCGAAAAGCGATCAGGTCGCGGCGGGCTTTTTCTTTTTCGGCTTGGCAGCCTTCGGCTCTGCCGCGGGCTCTGCTCCGCGCTCGATCGATGTCAGCCGCCCGGCGGTGAATGTATAGATTCCGGCGCGTTGTCCGCGCGACCAATTAACCACCGCGACCCGCTCACCACGCGCATTGTTTGAGATGCTGACGTTGTCGGGCGCGCCGATTCCACGAACGACATCGCACTCGGTGTGGCCGAGCGCAACCGCTCCTGTGGTGGCGGCAGCCGCGCCGTCGGAGGAAGCATTGGCGTTTGACGCAACGCCGGCGGAAGTCATTCCGGGGCATGCGCCCTCGGCGCTGACGAGATCTTCGGCAGTGACGGGCTTGTCGGGGGTCAAGGGCGGCGTCTCGATCGAAACGTTCCTGATGAAAAGCCTGCCGCTGCGCGAAAACCACTCCGCATCTTTCGACAACAGATCGGACGAAAAGATATCGGAGGTCGTGGCTCCGCAGCCCACGATCAGGGGCGCCAGCACAAGCAGCGCCAGCACTGAATTCCCACGATGAAATTTGGCTGTCACGATGAAGCGGTCCCAGCAACGCCTTAAGCGATTGTCCCACCATCACTTTGCGGCACGATGGTGGCTTTATACAAGGTCACGGATGGAAACTACACATTATCTTTGATCGAAGGAACGTACTAATCGCGCCGCTGCCACCGGCCACTTTCGTCGGCCTGCCAATAAGTCACCTCGAATCCCCTCGTCTTGCAATCGGTCCAGGCGGTGCGCGCGGCCGCCAGTGCCTCGCCGTCGTCGCCGTTGAAAACCAACACGATCCGCTCATAGGAACCGGAGTCCTCCGGCAACGGGGCGCTGTCGACCAGAAATCTCACATTGGCTCGATTCGGATTGCCCTCCTCTACCGCAAGCACGATCGGCTGATCCTCAGCGTCGCCGGCACGCCAGGTGGTGTGCGGGAGAAAGGAATCATCGCGGTAGGTCCACAAGTGAGCGTCCAGCGCGTCGGCGCGCTCCTCCGACGCCGACTGCACGACGACACGCCAGCCGCGCGCCAGCGATTTCTCAAGAAGTGGCGGCAGGACGTTTTCCAGGGTCATGTCCTGCAGATGGTAGAATAGAACTTCCGTCATCGGTTCAGCCCCCGGTTCTCAAATCCGTATTCCGCTGCCGCTTGTTGCGAAGGTTAGAGGGAGAGGCGAACCAGCCATCCGGCCTTGTGGCGACTCGCTTCGGTCCGAAATTGCCGTCGAACTCGCGTTGCCCGCACGAACGGCGAATGGCGTACCTAGCGTTCGTAATAATCTGCCACGAGCCGATCGAGCAGCCGAACGCCAAATCCTGAACCCCAACTTTGATTGATCTCGGTTTTCGGCGCCCCCATCGCGGTTCCCGCGATGTCCAGGTGAGCCCAATTGGTGCCGTCCACGAAGCGTTGCAGGAATTGCGCCGCGGTAATCGAGCCGCCATGGCGATTGCCCGTGTTTTTCATATCGGCGAATTGCGAATCGATCTGCTTGTCGTATTCCGGACCCAGCGGCATGCGCCAGACGCGTTCCCCCGTCGCAAGTCCCGCCTTGGTCAGGCGTTCAGCCAGTTCGTCATTGTTCGAGAACAGGCCGGCATATTCGGTGCCGAGCGCGACCATGATCGCGCCGGTCAACGTCGCAAGATCAACCATGAATTTCGGCTTGAATTTCTTCGCCACGTACCAGAGCACATCCGCCAGAACCAGCCGGCCCTCGGCATCGGTGTTGATAATTTCGATGGTCTGTCCAGACATCGAGGTGACGATATCGCCGGGACGCTGCGCGTTGCCGTCGGGCATGTTCTCGACAAGGCCGATGGCACCAACCGCATTGACCTTCGCTTTCCGCGCCGCCAACGCATGCATCAATCCGACGACACAGGCCGCTCCCCCCATGTCGCCCTTCATGTCCTCCATGCTTCCCGATGGTTTGATGGAAATGCCGCCGGTGTCGAAACAGACGCCCTTTCCCACAAAGGCAAGCGGTTGATTACCGCGCATGCCGCCATTCCAACGCATGATGACGGTTCGGCCCGGCCGCGCCGAACCCTGGGCGACACCGAGCAGCGCGCCCATTCCGAGCTTCTTCATCGCGGTGACGTCGAGCACATCTACTCCGACACCGAGTTTGCGCAGCTGGGTGGCGCGACGGGCGAATTCCACCGGAAACAGGACGTTCGGCGGTTCGTTGACCAGGTCGCGGGCGACGATGACGCCGTCGACAATCTGTGCGTTTGGCAAGAAAGCCTTTCGTGCTGCGGCTGTGTCGTCCACCGCGAGCGAGACGTCGGCGCGCAGGGTGCGCTCCTCGCCCTCCTTCTTCTTGGTCTTGTAGCGATCGAATTTATAAGCTCGCAGGCGGATGCCGGAGGCTATGGCGGCTGCCTGAGCGGGTTTCATGGCACCACCGGGCAGTTCGGCGACGACGGTCACCGGTCCATTGCCGGCCGCCAGTTTGCCGGCGGCCGCGCCGCCCAGCTTGAGAAAGTCGGTGTCCTTGATGTCGACAAGCTTGCCCACACCCATCACGATCAGGCGCTTGGCCTTAAGGCCTTCTGGGGCCAAAATGTCGAGCGCCGCGGCGCTTTTCCCCTTGAATTGGTTGGTTTCGGCAGCCCGCTTGACCAAGCCGATCGCATCGCCCAGCACTTTTTCGGTCGCGGGGCCGAATTCCAGCCGATCATCGCAAAAGGCCACCAAAGTCCCGCGAGCGGGGGCTGAAAACGGGACGAAGCCGACCTTGACGGCGTCGGTCATGGGAAAATCCTCCAAAATCAGGGCTGTCGCCGGGGCGGGAGGCTGCTGCGGCGTTCGAATGCACTCTTCCCCGGGCGCGATAGACGTCCGACAGGGCTCGGGCCAACTATGGCCCGTCCCCCGCCGCACTGCCAAGGGGCCTCGTGGCTGCGGAGCCACATAAGCCGAATTGTTAACTATCCCGCAAGGGCGCCTTGGAGCAGCCATTTTGTTGACGGATCAACGGGATGATAGTGAGAATAAGCCGGCAGGGAGCGCGGCGGCCGCGGTCAGGGGGCTCCCGATTGGGGACTGGTCGAGTTTGCCTATTCCGGCGCGTCTGACGGGGGTCGTGCGGTAACGATGGGGTCGATCGACAGGTATATCTTTCGCACGACGCTTGCGTCGTTTGCGGTGGTCCTGGTCAGCCTCACTGGCGTGATCTGGATTACCCAGGCGCTGCGCGGCATCGATCTCATGACCAGCCAAGGACAAACCATCCTGACCTTCCTTGGCGTCACCAGCCTCGTCATTCCCGCACTGGTTCTGATCATCTCGCCGATCGCCTTGATGATCGCGATCTCGCACACGCTGAACAAGCTTGCGACCGATTCGGAAATCATCGTGATGAATGCAGCCGGCTTGTCGCCGCTCCGGCTGTTCCATCCATTTCTGCTCGCTACCCTGGTGGTAGCGCTGCTGGTTGCCTTCATCGCCTCCTATCTCGCTCCCGACGGCATGCGCAGGCTCAAGCAGTGGGATGCCGAAATCACCGCGGACGTGCTCGCCAATATTTTGCAACCGGGCCGCTTCGCCCAACTCGATCAAAACCTCACGATTCGCATCCGCGAGCGCCAACCGGGCGGCCTGCTGGTCGGAATCTTCATCGATGACCGCCGCGATCCGAAGGAACGGATCAGCATCGTCGCCGACCATGGCACGATCGTTAAGAACGAAGGCGGCTCAATCCTGATTCTGGAAGATGGAAATCTCGAGCGCTTCGAGGCCGGCAAGCGCGACCCGGCACTGGTAGCGTTCGGTCGCTACGGATTCGACATGTCGAAGTTCTCCAACCAGGGCCACGACGTCGCGCTCGGCATTCGCGAACGTTATCTCTGGGAACTGCTGTCGCCTTCCGCCAGCGATCCGGTTTACCAACAACTGCCCGGCCAATTCCGTGCCGAGTTGCATGACCGCTTCATGGCACCAATTTATCCCTTCGCCTTTGCGGCACTCACCTTTGCCTTTCTCGGTGCTCCACGCACGACGCGGCAGAGCCGAAATTTTTCGATCGGCGGGGCCATCCTCGCCGTCTTCGGGCTGCGGATGGCGGGATTCGCCTGCTCCGTCATGGCGGTCAAAACACCGCTCGCGGCATTTGTCCAATATCTGATGCTGGCTGCAGCGATCGGCGCAAGCTTTTGGATCATCGTCGGCGGAATCGTCATAGAACCGCCGGCAGCGGCGATGGAAGCCATCAACAAATCGAGCGCGCGCTTGCTGCGGCTGTTCGGAAGGCCCGCCGCAGCATGAGCATGATCACAAACACGTTGGGGCGTTATTTCGCGGGCCGTTTCGTGGTCTCGGCGCTCGGCGTGTTTGCCGGCATTTTCATGCTTCTGGTGCTGGTCGATTACATCGAGATGGTCCGCAAGACGTCGGGGCTGGTCGAGGTTTCCGCCGTTACGGTGGCGGAGACCTCGCTGTTCCGCGTTCCGCAATTGCTCGAAAAGATGATGCCGTTTTGCATCCTGATCGGGGCGATGACCTGCTATCTGGCCCTTTCGCGGCGACTGGAATTGGTGGTTGCACGGGCTGCCGGCGTTTCGGCCTGGCAATTCATTGCGCCGGCGCTGGCGAGCGCGATCATGCTCGGGATCGCCGCTACGGCCGTTTACAATCCGATGTCTGCGAATCTGCGCGAACTCTCCAAGCGGATGGAAGCCGAGCTGTTCGGTTCGGCGCCCGGTGGCGGCGTGCAGGATGCGTCCGGTTTCTGGATCAACCAGGTCAACAGCGATGGCCAGGCCATCATCAACGCGGCCCGTAGCGAGCAGCAGGGCGTGCGCCTGACGGGTCTGACTATATTCCGCTTCGACAATGATTACCGGTTCAGGGAACGACTCGAGGCGCAGCAGGCCACCCTTGAGGAAGGGCGCTGGCTATTCAAATCTGTGCGGCGCTACACCCTCGATGCCCCCCCGGTTGAGCAGGATAGCCTTTCGCTCAGCACCAGCCTGACGCCGGCCCAGGTTCGCAACAGCTTCTCCACCCCCGAGACTGTGTCTTTCTGGCAACTACCCGGCTACATCCGGTCTTCTGAAAGCTCCGGATTCGCGACCGCCGGGTACCGATTGCAATACCACAAGCTCCTCGCCCAGCCATTTCTGCTTGCGGCAATGGTTATGCTGGCCGCTGCCGTCAGTCTCCGATTCTTCCGATTCGGGGGCGTGCAAAAGATGGTTTTGAGTGGCGTTGGAGCGGGCTTTCTGCTCTACGTTCTATCCAAAGTAACCGAGGATTTGAGCAAGGCTGAACTGATGCATCCGATCGCATCGGCGTGGCTGCCTGTCTGCGTGGGCGGCCTCACCGGCTTTTTGGCCTTGTTGTACCAGGAGGACGGGTAGTGGCCGCTGTCGCCGCCCTCCAAGAAAGGTCGTCGTCTGCCTTCGGGCGACGCGCGTTCGCGCGCCGCAATCGTATTCGCTTGCCTGCTGCCTGCGGGCCGGTTGTCGGCATCCTCCTTGGCCTTCTCCTGGCCGGCTCCCTTGAACTGGCAACGGCACCCACGGCCTCGGCGCAATCCTTCGTCTACACCTACAATCCGAGGCCTCCCAAACCGGTAACGGCCCGGCCGGCCAATGACGGGCAGATGCTCGTTCAGGCGAACGAGGTCGATTACGACTACAACAACTCCCGGGTGTCGGCGGTCGGCAACGTCCAGTTGTTTTACAACGGGACCAGCGTCGAGGCCGACAAGGTCATCTACGATCAGAAGACCAAGCGGCTGCACGCCGAAGGCAACATCCGCCTGACCGATGTGGACGGCAAGATCACTTACGCCAGTATCCTGGATTTAAGCGACGACTATCGCGACGGCTTCGTCGATTCGCTGCGCGTCGACACCGCCGATTCGACCCACATGGCGGCGAGCCGGGCCGACCGCTCCAGCGGCAACTACACCGTCTTCGAGAACGGCGTCTACACGGCCTGCGCGCCCTGCAAGGATGATCCGCAGAAGCCGCCATTATGGCAGGTCAAGGGAATGCGCATCATTCACGACCAGATCAACAAGATGCTCTACTTCGAGAACGCGCAGCTCGAATTTTTCGGTGTTCCCCTGGCCTATATCCCGTATTTTTCCGCGCCCGATCCGACCGTGAAGCGCAAGACGGGCTTCTTGATGCCGTCCTACACGACGAGTTCGTCGTACGGGTTCGGCGTCGAGACACCGTTCTACTGGGCGATCGCACCTGACTATGACCTGACCTTCAATCCGCGTTTCACGACGCAGCAGGGCGTGCTGTTCCAGGGTGAGTTCCGTCAGCGGCTGATCGATGGCGCCTACCAAATCCGCGCCGCCGGCATCGACCAACTTGATCCCGGTGCATTTGGCTCTCTGCCGGGAGATCGTCGGTTCCGCGGCGACGTCGAGACCAAAGGCGAGTTCGCGCTGAACGACAAATGGGTTTGGGGCTGGGAAGGCGTCGCGCTGTCCGACATTCAGTTTTTGCAGGACTACAGGCTTTCTGTTTATCAGGATGCGTTCGGCTCGTTTCTTGCCTTGCCGACGGAAGCACCTTCCCAACTCTACCTGACGGGCGTCGGCAACCGCAGCTATTTCGACGCCCGCACGATCTACTATCTCAGCCTCTCGGGTAACCAGTCTCAGGTGCCGGTCATCTGGCCGGTGATCGACTATTCCAACGTGATCAACCACTCGGTGCTCGGCGGCGAGGTCAGCTACAAGACAAACTTCACTAATCTGACGCGTGATGAGGCGGTGTTTGATCCGATCAATGCGGTGGCCGCCGCGACCGGCGCGTGTTCGGTATTAACTTCTGCCGATCCGGCGAAGAGTATCGTGCCTGCCAACTGTCTGATGCGGGGCATGCCCGGAACCTACACGCGTGCGACGGGTGAGGTGAATTGGCGGCGATCCTTCACCGATTCGGCCGGTGAAATCTGGACCCCGTTCGCCAGTGTTCGCGCCGACGCCATCAACGCCTCGATTTCGAACCAGCCCGGTGTCTCGAACTTCCTGCCCGTCGGCGACACCGAGGCGTTGCGGGTGATGCCGACCGTCGGCCTCGAATATCGCTATCCCTTCATCAACGTTCAGCCGTGGGGCACCACGACCGTGGAGCCGATCGCCCAGGTCATCATCCGTCCCAACGAACCCTATGCGGGCAAGCTGCCGAACGAAGACGCACAGAGCATGACGTTCGATACCAGCAACCTGTTCAGCGTCGACAAATTCTCTGGCTATGACCGCGTTGAAGGCGGTGGCCGCGCCAACGCCGGCGTGCAGGCGACCACCCAGTTCGATCGCGGCGGCGCGATCACGGCGGTGTTCGGGGAATCCTATCAACTGTTCGGCCTGAATTCCTTCGCGGTGCACGACGTGACCAATACCGCGGTCGATTCGGGTCTGCAGACCCCGCTATCCGATTACGTCGCCAGCCTCAGCTATTCGCCGAACAAGGTCTTTACTTTCAGCACACGCGCGCGATTCGATCAGGCGACCTGGAACGTCCAGCGCTTCGAGGCTGAAGGCCGCGCCAACTTCGACCGCTGGTCGGTGAGCGTGTTGTACGGCGATTACGCCGCTCAACCCGATATCGGCTTTCTGACGCGCCGCGAAGGCATTCTTGTCAGCGGATCGGTCAAGGTTGCTTCGAACTGGGTGGCCTCGGGAGCTGCGCGATGGGATCTTGTTGCGAACCAGATCAATCAATACGTCGTCGGCGCCGGCTATGTGGATGACTGCTTCGTGCTGGCGGCGAACTACGTGACGTCCTTCTCCTACGCAACGACAACTTCGCCGCCAATACTTGGACACGCTTTCATGTTGCAGATCGGCTTGCGGACCCTCGCCGGTACCAATACGACAGCGCAATAAAGTCCGGGCATCTGACCCGGCGAATTACCGGGCGGGGCGTTGCCAGAATTGAGTGGTCCGATTCCAGCATTTTGCCCCCTTCGAATGCTGGAATCCAAGGACCGCCGGCAAGACACGAGTTTGCGGGCCGACCGAATGTCAATTCCAACCCCCCAGGGACTGACCAACGTAGCGAATATGACCATGCTCACCAACATTCCAAGTCGACTTTGGGCTCTCATCCTGGGCTGCGCAGTGCCCGCGGTCTTGGTGGGATCGTGGACGCCGGCGCAGGCGCAGATCGTCGTGATGGTCAATGGCGAGCCCATCACCAACTATGACATCGAGCAACGCAGCAAGTTGCTCATGCTCAGCACCCACAAACCGCCCGATCGAAAGCAGGTGATCGACGAACTGATAGACGAGAAGGTCAAGATCAAGGAAGGAAAGAAATTCGGCATCGATCCCTCTGTGAGCGACGTCGATCAATCTTACGCCGCGATGAGCTCGCGAATGCATGTGACGCCCGAACAGCTGACGAAATCCCTGGAAACCCAGGGCATTCGAGCGGACACGCTGAAGTTACGCGTGAGGGCCGACATGGTCTGGAGCAATTTGGTCCGTGGCCGCTACAAGGAAAGCCTCCAGGTCGGCGAAAAGGATGTTACCGACAAGCTCCAGGAACAAGGCATCGAGGAGAAGACAGACGCCCAGGCGTTCGAATACAAGATGCAGCCGGTCGTGCTGATCGTCCCTCGGGGCTCTGCCGCCGACGCCATCGAAACGCGAAAAAAGGAGGCCGAGGCCCTGCGCGCGCGAATTCAGACCTGCGCTGAAGTGAACTCGTTCTTCAAATCGATGCAGAACGCGGCGCTTCCGGGCGCCGTGACCAAGACATCGGCCGACATTCCGCCCTCCCTTCGCGAACTTCTCGACAACACACCGATCGGCCACTTGACTGCACCCGAAGTGACCAAGCAGGGGGTGGAGATGGTTGCCTTGTGTGCCAGGGAGCCGACCAAGATCGATACGCCCAAGAAGAAGGAAATTCGGGAAAAGATGTTTTCCGAAAAGTACGAGGCCAAGTCGAAATGGTACCTGCATGAAGTCCGCAAAGCCGCGATGATCGAATATCGTTGACGTATGGCAAAGCCTCTCGCGCTGACATCAGGCGAACCCGCAGGTATCGGACCCGACATCACCATCAAGGCTTGGCTGCGCCGTGATGAGCTGAAGCTCCCGCCCTTTTACTGGCTCGGCGATCCCGGCCTGCTCGCCCGGCGGGCAAAGAGCCTTGGAGTTCAGCTCAAGCTGGCCGAGATTCGTGCCCACCAGGCATGCGACGTGTTCGCGGACGCTTTGCCGGTGGTCGCCACCGGCCAAGCAGCGACTGCACAACCTGGTAAACCCGATGGCACCAGCGCCGAGGCCGCCATGTCGTCGATACGAAAGGCGGTCGACGACGCAACGGCCGGACGGGCCAGTGCGGTGGTCACCAACCCGATCGCAAAGAGCGTGCTTTATCGCGCGGGCTTTCGCCATCCCGGCCACACCGAATATCTCGCCGAACTCGCAGCGACGGGCGGCCGGACGCCACAGCCCGTGATGATGCTGTGGTCCGCCGCGCTGGCCGCGGTGCCGGTGACCATCCATGTTTCGTTGCGCGAAGCGCTCGCGCAACTTTCAACCGACCTGATCGTAACGACGGTTCGCATTGTGGCGTCTGACCTGAAGACACGCTTCCTCATCGCCAATCCGCGACTGGCCGTCTCCGGCCTCAACCCGCACGCGGGCGAAGAAGGATCACTCGGCACCGACGAGGAAACCATTGTGGCTCCCGCCATCGAAATTCTCCGCAGCGAGGGCATGAACATCAGAGGGCCGCTGCCGGCGGACACGATGTTCCACGAGACCGCGCGCCGTACTTACGATTGCGCCATCTGCATGTATCACGACCAGGCGCTGATCCCGATCAAGACACTGGCATTCGAGGATGCGGTCAATGTGACGTTGGGACTGCCCTTCATTCGTACTTCCCCTGATCACGGCACGGCGTTCGACATTGCGGGAAGCGGGAAGGCCAACCCGTCGAGCCTGATCGCGGCACTGCGGCTTGCCGCCCGCTTGGCGACGACCCAGCCGGCATGAGCGCGATCGATGATCTCCCGCCACTTCGCGAGGTCATCCGCCAGCATGCCTTGTCGGCGCGCAAATCGCTCGGCCAGAACTTTCTGCTCGACCTCAATCTGACGGCGCGGATCGCGCGTGCCGCAGGTCCGCTTGAAGATGCAACGGTGGTCGAGGTCGGTCCCGGTCCGGGCGGACTGACGCGTGCCTTGCTGGCGCTCGGCGCGCGCCACGTGATCGCGGTGGAGCGCGACCAGCGCGCCCTGCCTGCTCTCGAAGAGATCGCCCACCGTTATCCGGGGCGGCTTGAGGTCGTCTGCACCGACGCCCAGCAGTTCGACCCGCGCCCGTTTCTCGGGTCTACCCGCGGCAAAATCGTCGCCAACCTGCCTTACAACATCGCAACCCAGCTGTTGATTGGCTGGCTGTCGCTCGAACCCTGGCCACCCTGGTACGACATGATGGTGTTGATGTTTCAGCGCGAGGTCGCCGAACGTATTGTCGCGCGCGAAAATGATGAGGCTTATGGGCGGCTGGGCGTGCTCGCAAACTGGCGCGCCGAAACCAGGATCCTGTTCGATATTTCGCCGGCCGCCTTCGTCCCGCAACCCCAGGTGACTTCGTCCGTCGTGCGACTGATACCCCGCTCCGCTCCCGAAACCTGCGATCGCCGCGCGCTGGAGCAGGTGGCTGCGGCTGCATTCGGGCAGCGGCGGAAAATGTTGCGGCAAAGCCTCAAATCCTTATCGGTCGATCCCGCAAAGCTCGCGGCTGCGGCCCGCGTCGACCCGACCCGCCGTGCAGAAACCATTCCGATCAGCGGCTTTGTTGCCATGGCGCGGGAATTGACCAATATTCGCCAAAGCAATTGAATATCCCCCAAGGAGAACGCCATGCCGCTCATGCGACGCCAATCGCTGGTCCAATTCGATGCGCCGCTGTGCGAAACCATCGTCGATACGCCCAAGCCAACGGCGCGGGAGGTTCTGGTCCGAATCGAACGTTGCGGACTGTGCCATTCCGACCTTCACATCCAGGATGGTTATGCCGATCTCGGCGGCGGCAAGCGCCTCGACACCACGCGCGGCATGACCCTGCCGTTCACATTGGGACATGAGATCGCCGGCGTCGTCGAGGAAGTCGGTCCCGAAATATCGAGCGAGTTGATCGGTGCGAGCAAGGCGGTTTTTCCCTGGATCGGCTGCGGCCAATGTCGCGAGTGTCTGCAGGGCGACGAAAACCTCTGTGCCAGACAGCGGTTTCTCGGCGTCAGCATCGATGGCGGCTTTGCGAGCCACGTCTTGGTGCCCGACGCAAAGTACCTCCTGGATTACGATCCGCTGCCGGTCAATCAGGCGGCGACGTTGATGTGCTCGGGCGTGACCGCCTTTGGCGCGCTCAAGCGCCTGGTCGATCGACCGCGGCAGCGCAATCTCTTGCTGATCGGCCTCGGCGGCGTCGGCATGATGGGGTTGGCCTTTGCTCAAACGATGTTCAAGCAGAGGATCTCGGTTGCGGACTTGAGCCCCGCCGCGCGCGAAACGGCGCTCAAGAACGGTGCTGCCTTCGCCTATGATCCTGCCGAAGCCGAAGTAGCCAGGCGCATCATCAAGGAAACCGAGGGCGGATTCGACGAAATCGTCGATTTCGCCGGCAACGAGAAATCGATGGCCTTTGCGGTTTCGGTCCTGGCGCGTGGCGGCAAGATCGTGGTTTCCGGTCTGATGGGCGGCAATTTCAGCCTGCCGATGGTGCAATGGATCTACAAGCGCATGACGATCGAAGGCTTCATGGTTGGAACGCTGGCCGAAGGGCACGAGCTGATGGCTCTTGCCCGCGCCGGCAAGATCAAACCGACGCCGATGCGGGAGGAACCGATGGCGGACGTCCAGAAATGGATTGACGCCTTGCGCGCCGGCAAAGTCGTCGGACGTATCGTGCTGAAAAACTGAATTGGAAGTTCGGCCGCTTTGCCGGTTCGAACAGGAGAGTCTCATGGGCTCCCGAACCATCCCGACCCTGGCTGGCTGTTTGGCCGCGATTGCCCTTGCCGCAGCGCCAGCTCAGGCACAGAAGCGATACGGTCCCGGCGCCGCCGACCATGAGATCAAGATCGGGACCACCACGCCCTATAGCGGCCCTGCTTCCGCCTATTCGGCCGGCGCGGTTTCGATTACAGCCTTTTTCGCGATGGTGAACGAACGGGGCGGCGTGAACGGGCGCAAGCTCAATTTCATCAGCCTCGATGATGCCTATAGTCCACCCAAGACGGTCGAGCAGATCAGGCGTTTGATTGAAAGCGAGGAGGTGCTGTTTCTCGTCAACCCGGTCGGCACCGCACCCAATATGGCCGTTCTCAAATACATCAATCAGAAGAAAGTGCCCCACCTCTTCGTGGGCTCGGGTGCAACGATCTTCAACGATCCCGCGCATTTTCCGTGGACGATGAGCTGGACGCCGCACTACGCGTCCGAAGGCGAAATCTACGCCAGACACGTGCTCACCGAAAAACCCGACGCAAAAATCGGCGTCATCGCGCAGAACGACGATCTTGGCCGCGATTACCTTGTCGGATTCAAACGGGGTTTGGGTGAGCGTGCATCGTCGATGATCGTATCGACGCAGACCTACAACACCAGCGATCCAACAATCGATTCCCAGATCGTTTCACTGAAGGCCTCGGGCGCGGACGTTTTGCTGATCGCCGCAGTGCCCAGGTTCGCGGCGCAGGCCATTCGCAAGGCCTACGACATCGACTGGCATCCGCTGAAATTCGTGGTCAGCGTGGGATCTTCGATATCCGGCGCGATCCGTCCGGCCGGCTTTGAAGCTTCAAAGGGCGTGATCTCGGCGGCCTATCAGAAGGACCCGGCCGATCCTCAGTGGAAAGACGACCCCGCCATGCAGGCGTGGAATGTGTGGATGGACAAGTACAATCCGCGGATCGACAAAAGCGACTACTACGCACCCTACGGCTACAATATCGGGTTTGCGGTGGTACAAATCCTCAAGCAGTGCGGCGACGATCTGACACGCGAGAACATCATGAAGCAGGCTTCTCATCTCGATATGGAATTGCCGATGCCCCTGCCCGGAATCCGGCTGAGGACCACCCCGACCGATCTGCGTCCGATCAAGCAGATGCGTCTGGTGCGCTTCGATGGCGAACGCTACGTGCTGTTCAGCGACGTGCTGGCGAGCGAGTGACGGCATTCAGCTGCCGGTACAAAGCAACCTTTTCGGGGCACTGCGTGCTCCCCCCGCGGCAATCAGCGAGCCCGAATTAAGCCCCATGCTGTCCGGATTTGCGGCGTATTGCGACCCAAGTCCTTTGCGAGGGTTCGACCGTGAAAGTATCGCGTATTGTTACCGGAGCCGGTCTATGCCCACCCAAACCGCGAAATTCGTGTCAGCCGTTTTCGCCGGCATTCTCGCAACCATCCCGCTGACAGCCGCCCCGCACGCCGAAACGCCCGCGCCCGACAATTGTCTTGCCAATCCGAAAGGCGATGCGCCTGCGGGCAACCATTGGTACTACCGCATCGATCACACCACCCAACGCCATTGCTGGTACCTCCGCGCACAAGGCGAGAAGGTTTCGCAAGGAGCCCCACAGAACATCCTGTCCTCGCCAAAGCCGCCGCCGCAAACAGAGGCGCAGCGTTCCTTTGCCGACGCGCGTGCCGAAGAACTGCCGGCGCAAACCAACCGCAACGATGCGCCAAGTGCCGATTTGCCACCGGCCAACGCGGATTGGAACGCTGCGCCGGCAGCGAATGCAGCCGGTGCAAACGCGGGACCGGCCGCAACCACCTCACGCTGGCCGGATCCGTCGGGCATGAGCCTAGCCGCGAGCCCGCAGCAGCCCGCGGCCAACAGTTCGGCATCCAGCGTTGCGCCGAGCGCGGTCGCTGCGCCTGCACCGGCCGATACGACGATCATTCCCGCTGCCGCAGCCCCCTCGCCGAACGGAGATCGGGGCCTCATGCCATTGCTGGTCGCCATCTTGGGCGCCTTCACGCTGGCCAGCGGGCTTATCGCCAAATTCGGCCGCCAGCGACAGCCTCAGCCGCGCAAATTCCGTGCGCGTCGCGGTCCGATCTGGGAGTTGACCGACGACGACCGCATCGTGCTGTCGGATGATCCGGGCGTGCAGGATCTGCAGCGCCGACGCGCCCAAACTGCCGGTAATGCCGGCCGACGGGGCAAGCGCACGGGCGAAGCCTTCCCGAGGCGGCTATCGGGTCAGGCGCGAACGTAACGGCTACCTATTTTTCCAATTGCCGCTGCAAGTTGCGAACGAATTGCGACAGCCACATCTGCCGCTCGCGCCGCAGCCGCTCAACCTGCAGGATCGATTCAATCTTGCTGTAAGCGGCATCGAGGTCGCTGTTGACCACCACGTAGTCGTACTCGGCCCAGTGACTCATTTCATGGCTGGCGCGGCTCATGCGGCCGCGGATGACGTCATCGGCGTCCTGTGCGCGGCTGTGAAGACGTTTCTCCAGCGCCTCCGCCGAAGGCGGCAAAAGGAAAACGCTCACCACGTCGCTCCTCGCACGCTGCCGAAGCTGCTGGGTGCCCTGCCAATCGATATCGAAAAGCACATCATGCCCTGTGGCCAGCGCCTCCTCGACCGGCTTGCGCGGTGTACCGTAGAGATTGTCGAACACAGTGGCCCATTCGAGCAATTCGCCATTTTTCTCCATGGCGAAGAAACGGGCCTTGTCGACGAAATGATAGTCGCGGCCTTCGACTTCTCCCGGCCGCTTTTTCCGCGTCGTGACCGAAACTGACATTCGCATGTCGGGCATTCGTTCCATCAACAGGCGCGACAAGGTCGTCTTTCCCGCGCCCGACGGCGATGAGAGCACGAACATCAGTCCCCGGCGCTCAACCCCGCCAAAACCCTGACCGTCAATCGCCATGGTTCACTCCAGATTCTGGACCTGTTCGCGGAATTGCTCCACCACATTCTTCATTTCAAGGCCGATATTGGTCAATTCGACGTCGTTGGACTTGGAACAGCAGGTGTTCACCTCGCGATTGAATTCCTGTGCGAGAAAATCAAGCCGGCGTCCGACCGGTCCGCCCCTTGCGATCATCTCGCGAGCCTGCGCAATGTGCGAGGCTATGCGATCGAGCTCTTCGCGAATATCGGCTTTTGCCGCCATCAGGAGCGCTTCCTGATTGAGCCGGTCGGGATCGAACCGGTCGGACGACTCCAGCAGCGCGGCGATCTGGTCGGCCAGCCGCGCCTTGATCGCCTCGGGCTTGCGGCCGGGTGCGGCCTCCGCCTTCTTCGCCAGTTGCTCGATCTCATCCATCCGCTGCGAAAGAATCTGGCCGAGCGAGATCCCCTCCCGCCGACGCATCTCCACGAGATCGGTGATCGCCTGCTCAAACGCCGCGGTTGCGGCTTCCTTCGCGGCCACGTCCTCCGCTTCGCTGCTTTCCGGCTCGACCACTTCGATGACGCCCTTGATCCCGAGAAGACCGTCGATGCTGGGCGCCACGGCATCGAGCTTGCCGGCGAGCGTGCCTGCAACCTTGACGATCGAGGCCAAAACCTCTTCGTTGACGCGGATGGTCGAGGCAGCAGCGGTGCGTCTGACGTTCAGATTGGCATAGACCGTGCCCCGCGACAGCACCTGGCTGGCGCGCTTCTTGGTGAGAGCCTCGAGATCGTCCCATCCCGGCGGCAGACGCATGCGAAGGTCGAAACCCTTGGCGTTGACCGACTTCAATTCCCACTCGAAGGCGTAGGGTCCGCTGGCGCCGTGGCTTCGGGCAAAGCCGGTCATGCTCGACAATGCCATCGCGTCAATTCTCCGGAAAAAGCTTACGAGTTCGTGATTCTGGACGAAACAATAACCCAAGCCGCGAGGCTATTCGACCATCAGGCATCGCGCTTTGGGACTGTGCAAGCCTATCTCGTCTTGCACGGAAGCGGAATTTGATCGCCGGCTGGCGATTCGCGCTACTGCTGGACGACCGGCGAGGCGGTGGATTGTGCTGCGCCCTGGCGAGCCGGGGCGGCGCTGCGCGACGGTTTTTTTGCCGGCGCCGGCTTTGCCGTCGAAGCCGTCGGGTTGTTGGCGTCGGGCGGCGCGCCGGCGGCGGCTGGCGGGGGTTCGTCGGCCGGTTCGACGGTGTCGTTCTGGATCTGCTTTTCCATCGTCCTGAGCTTGGCGACGTTTTTCTGGTGCTGGTCGTAAGTGTCGCTGAAGGCGTGGCCGCCGGTGCCGTCGGCGACAAAGAACAGGTCACGCGTTCGCGCCGGATTGGCCGCCGCCTCGAGCGAGGCCCGGCCCGGATTGGCGATGGGGCCGGGCGGAAGCCCGTCGATCACATAGGTGTTGTACGGAGACGGCTGCTGGATTTCGCTGCGCTTGATCGGCCGTCCCAGCGTTCCCTTCCCGCCCACAAGACCATAGATGATGGTCGGATCCGATTGCAGCTTTATTTTCTGCCGCAACCGATTGACGAAAACGGCGGCAACGCGGCTGCGCTCATCTGCCTTGCCCGTTTCCTTTTCGACGATGGAGGCCAGCGTCACGAGCTGATCGGGCGTCCTGATCGGGGTGTCGAGATTGCGGCGCTCCCAGATCTCGGCAACCACGCGCTTCTGCGCCTGCTGCATGCGCGATATCACCTGCTCGCGCGGGGTGCCGCGCGGAAACTTGTAGGTTTCCGGCAGCAAGGTGCCTTCGCGCGGGACCTCCCGCACGGAGCCCGAAAAGATATCGTTTTCGGAAAGGCGGCCCACGATCTGTTCGGATGTCAAACCCTCCGGAATCGTGACGGCGTGCTGCACCACCTTGCCCTCCACGATCGTGCCGATGACGTCCCGCAGGCTGGCATTCTTCTGGAACAGGTATTCGCCGGGCTTGAGCTCGGAACGCGCCTTCAGCGCAAATACGCTGCCGATGAACGCCCAGCGATTATTATCGATCACTCCTTCACGCTGCAGAATGTCGGCGATGTCGGTCATTCCCGCCCGCGACGGGATATTGACGATCCTGTCCTCCTGCAACGGGCCCGCTGCCTCAATCTTCTGCTTGCCGTAGAAATAAACGGTGCCGGCGCCGATCATCAAAAGCAGTATGATCGTGAAGACAGCATTGCCGAACACGACGAAGGGATTGCGGGCACGCTGGGATCGACGTGGCGGTGGCGGAACCTGTTCCGGCTCCAGCGCAGCGCGCGGACTCCGTGGCGAAATGGGCGGCCTCTCACTCATCGATGCGACCTGAATCCTGTCGGTTCAACGTGGCCTCGCAAACGTGCCTGCATCGGCCGATAGTCTGGTGGTCCGATTCCAACATTCGCATCCCGTCTCGGCAAGCACTTTTGCGAAGTTGGAATCAAAGGACCACTAGCAAATCTAGGTTTCTAGTGGAGTTTTGGATTTGACACTCGCTTGCGAGCCTGCGGCTCTAGCGAACGTCAAATCAACTCCACTGGCGCCCGCATCTGGAAATATCACCGATATGGGGCGAAACGGTGGACTTCTCCTCGACAGGGCGCACGTCAATTGGCAACGCGCTGCAAGATCACGGATGCGTTGGTGCCTCCGAAACCGAACGAATTCGACAGCACCACATTGATCTCGCGCTGGCGCGCCATCTGCGGCACGAGATCGATCGCGGTTTCCACCGAAGGGTTCTCGAGATTGATCGTCGGCGGGGCGATATTGTCGCGAATCGCCAGAATACTGAAAATCGCCTCGACCGCGCCGGCCGCGCCAAGCAAATGGCCCGTGGACGACTTGGTCGAGGACATCGATACCTTGGAAGCCGCGTTACCCAGCAGCCGTTCAACGGCCCCCAGTTCGATTTCGTCTCCGACCTGTGTCGACGTTCCATGCGCGTTGATATAGTCGATGTCCGCGGCCGAAACGCCTGCGCGTTTCATGGCGGCGCTCATGCTGCGAAATCCGCCATCGCCATCCGGGGATGGCGAGGTGATGTGATAGGCGTCGCCGGACAATCCGTAGCCAACCACCTCGGCATAAATCCTTGCGCCGCGCTTTTTGGCGTGTTCGTATTCCTCGAGCACCACGATTCCGGCGCCCTCTCCCATCACAAAGCCGTCGCGATCCCTGTCGTAAGGACGCGAAGCCCTTTCCGGCGCGTCGTTGAAAGCGGTGGACAGCGCGCGCGCGGCACAAAAGCCTGCCATCCCTATCCGGGAAATTGGTGATTCGGTTCCGCCGGCTACCATGACATCCGCGTCGCCGAGCGCAATCAGCCGGCTCGCGTCGCCGATCGCGTGCGCGCCGGTCGAACAGGCCGTCACCACGGAATGATTGGGTCCTTTCAGACCGTGCTCGATGGACACGTAACCGGAGGCGAGATTGATCAGCCGACCGGGAATGAAGAACGGCGACACTTTGCGTGGTCCGCGCTCCTTCAGCAGTACCGCGGTATCCGCAATGCCCGACAGGCCGCCGATCCCGGAGCCGATCAAGGTGCCGGTAGCGCACCGATCTTCTTCGGTGAGCGGATGCCAATTGGCGTCGTCGAGCGCCTGGCGCGCCGCACACATCGCAAAAATGATGAAATCGTCGACCTTGCGCTGGTCCTTCGGCTCCATCCACTGGTTGGGATTGAACGTGCCGTCGCTGCCGTCCCCGCGGGGCACCAGGCAGGCGATCTGGCTGGTTAGATCGGAAACATCAAACGTGTCGATCTTCCTGGCGCCGCTTTGACTGTTGAGGATACGCTTCCAGGTCGGCTCGATGCCACAGCCAAGTGGCGTAACCATGCCGAGGCCTGTGACGACAACCCGCCTCATATTGACCACTCCGGCCTGCGATTCGCGGTCCGTGGTGACAAGCCGACGGACCGCCTGGCCACGACCCTTCCGGCTTCATCGGTACCGCGCGCGGGCGTCAGCTTTTCGCGTTCTTTTCGAGAAATTTTGTCGCGTCGCCGACGGTCAAAATCGTCTCGGCGGCATCGTCGGGGATTTCACAGCCAAACTCTTCTTCGAAGGCCATCACAAGCTCGACGGTATCGAGACTGTCGGCGCCGAGGTCGTCAATGAAGCTCGCGTTGTCGACCACTTTTTCGGGCTCAACACCAAGGTGTTCGACCACGATCTTCTTAACCCGCTCGCCAATCTCACTCATCGTTCAACCTCGTGCTTGTTCCATTGGACCCGACCCAAGACGTACGAGCCATCGTTGGTCGTTTGTTTCCTTCGCAATCGCGCATAGTCTTGATTTGGCTCCGCCATGGCCGACACGGACCGGCGAACGACGGCAGGCTCCGCACCGCCAATATACAGGGTTTCCTCATCCTGCAATGGTGTTCTTTGCCCATCCGCCGGTGGTCCGGTTATCATACTTCGAAAGCCTTGACTACAAGCCTTGACCGGCTGTCCAAGCGGCGATTCGCCTCCCCGTTGGGACCGCCATCGACCCTCAAATCATGGCCATTCCGCCGTTGACGTGAATGGTTTGTCCGGTGACGTAGGCCGCTTCATTCGAACTGAGAAAAACCGCCGCCGCGGCTATCTCCTCGGGCGTACCAAGCCGCGCCGCCGGAACCTTGGAAAGAATCGCTTCGCGCTGCTTCTCGTTGAGTGCATCGGTCATCGGGGTCGCGATGAAGCCGGGCGCGATGCAGTTGGCGGTGATGTTGCGCCGGGCGTATTCGGCACCCAGCGTCTTGATCATGCCGATCAGCCCGGCTTTCGACGCGGTGTAATTGCCCTGGCCCGGATTGCCGGTGACACCCACCACCGAAGTGATCGCGATAATGCGACCGAAGCGCTTGCGCATCATCAATTTGGTCGCGGCGCGCGCCAGGCGGAAGGTTGCGGTCAGATTGACCTTGATCACCTCGTCCCAGTCTTCATCACGCAACTGCACAAACAGATTGTCGCGCGTGATGCCGGCATTGGCGACGAGAATGTCGACCTGGCCCAAGGCCTTTTCTGCCGCCGGGACCAGTGCCTCGACCTCCGTGACATCGGAGAGATTGCAGGGCAAGGTATGGACCCGCGAGCCGAGTTTCGCTGCAAGCGCATCCAGCGCATCGCGCCGCGTCCCGGAAATGGCGACGGTCGCGCCTTGCGTGTGCAGGGCCTGTGCGATCGCGCCGCCGATGCCTCCGGTCGCGCCGGTAACAAGCGCCGTCCTGCCTGTGAGATCGAACATCATCTTTTCCCCCGCTCAGCCCGACTGCGCCGCTGCGAGTGCGCCTTTGGCGGCACCGATATCGTTGGGCCCGCCGACCGGGATTCCAACGGCGCCCTCGGCGATCCGTTTAACCAGCCCGGTCAGCACTTTGCCCGCACCGATTTCGAAAAACCGCGTAACGCCATGGTTTGCCATATAGGCGACGGACTCGCGCCAGCGCACCGTTCCCGTGACCTGTTCGATCAGTCGGCGCTGGATCTCATCGGGCTCGCTGATCGGCGCGGCCAGCACATTCGATACCAGCGCCGATGCGGGCCGTTTGATGGTCACGCCGGCCAGCGCTTCTGCCATCGCGTCTGCCGCCGGCTGCATCAGCCGACAATGAAATGGCGCCGACACCGGCAACAACATGGCGCGTTTGGCTCCCTTGCTCCTGGCGATCTCCAGCGCCCGCTCAACCGCCGCCTTGTCACCGGAGACGACGACTTGGCCGCCACCATTGTCGTTAGCGGCCTGACAGACCTGTCCTTGTGCCGCTTCGTTGGCGACTGCGACCGCCGCCTCATAATCGAGGCCCAGCAAGGCAGCCATTGCGCCGACGCCCACCGGAACGGCTTTCTGCATGGCAAGGCCTCGGATGCGCAAGAGCCGCGCGGTGTCGCTGATGCTGAGGCTTCCGGCGGCCGCAAGCGCCGAATACTCGCCGAGCGAATGTCCCGCGACAAAGGCGGCGTGAGCGGCGACTGAAAAACCGGCTTCGCTTTCCAGCACACGCATGGTGGCAAGCGAGACCGCCATCAGGGCCGGCTGGGCATTCTCCGTAAGCTGCAAGGTCTCGGCCGGACCATCCCAGATGGTCGTCGTCAACTTTTCTCCGAGCGCCGCATCGACCTCATCGAATACCGCGCGCGCGACGGGAAAGGTCTCCACCAACGCCTTCCCCATGCCTACCGCCTGGGAGCCCTGCCCCGGGAACGTGAATGCTGCCGTCATCAATACCCCTGGACGCTTGCCTGCCCCATTGCTCACGGAAGGGACAATGTAATTTTATGTTTTACTTCAATATGTTAGATCCATAATCGACACCAAGCCGGTCGACTTTGCCGACCGCACTGCCGATTTGGGCCGAAAGACACCGCTCTCACCGCTCGTGTCAAGCGGTCGGACGGTTTCGCGCAGCCCCCTGGCCTCTCGATCCCGCGGCTTTTCCTTGCCAGCGCGCTCAAAATCCGTATAAAGCCGACCATCCGTGGGTTCCGGCCGGGAGCTGAACGGACGGTCTCAGCAATTTCACCGCAGCGGCGATTTTGATGTGGCAGGGCCAGTTGGCCCGTCGTCCCGTGTTTCCGCCTTCTTGAGCTGATCCGAGTCCTTTCCGAAGGGTTCGAAGGGCTTGCCGCCGGCGACTCGCGCCAACACAGGAAAGGACAGTCATGCCTCTTTATGAGCATGTTTTTCTCGCGCGCCAGGACGCGAGCACCCAACAGGTCGAAGAATTGACCGCCCAAATGACCGGCATCGTCGAGCAGGCGGGCGGCAAGATCACCAAGACCGAGAATTGGGGCGTGCGTTCGCTGACCTATCGCATGAACAAGAATCGCAAGGCGCATTTCGTGCTGCTGAATATCGACGCGCCCTCGGCTGCCGTCTCCGAAATCGAGCGACAGGAGCGGATCAGCGAAGACGTGATCCGCTATCTCACGGTTCGCGTCGAAGAGCTCGAGGAAGGCCCCTCGGCCATGATGCGCAAGGCCGATCGCGACCGTGAACGCGACGACCGTGGCGGCAATTTCCGCGGCGACCGTGATGGCGGATTCCGCGGCGACCGTGACGGCGGATTCCGCGGCGATCGCGGTCCGCGCCGCCCGCGCGATGATACCGACACTGCGGACGAGGAGTAAGAATCATGGCCGAAGCTGGAGCACGCCGTCCGTTTTTCCGTCGCCGCAAGACCTGCCCTTTCACGGGCCCGAACGCGCCGAAGATCGACTACAAGGATTCCAAGCTGTTGATGCGTTACGTGTCCGAGCGCGGCAAGATCGTGCCGAGCCGCATCACGGCAGTCTCCGCCAAGAAACAGCGTGAACTCGCCCGCGCCATCAAGCGCTCGCGTTTCCTGGGTCTTTTGCCTTACGTCATTCGTTAAGGCCGAGCCTGAATTCGCGGCCCTCAAGTGCCGCGGATCGCAAATTTTCATAAGGCTTCCGGGTCGTCCGGTTGCCGATGGTTGGGGTTTGCAAAAGCCTCTAACCGCTCGAAAGGGGGCGGGACAGCTGATGATCGCGACTCTCCTCATTGCAATGGCGGCCGGCCTGGCGTCGGCATCGATGTTCGCCTCGATCATTTCGGGCGCGCTGGTTTCGCTGCTGCTGTTTTATCTCGCGCCGCTGCCGCTCATGGTCGCGGCGCTCGGATGGGGGCCGCTCTGCGCAGCGGCGGGCGGTATAACCGCGGCTTGCATTTTGGGATTGGCGTTCGGCCTTGCCTATTGCGCTGCCTTCGTCCTTGCCATCGCGCTGCCGGCCTGGTGGCTTGGACACCTTGCCCTGCTCGGCCGGCCAATTGCCACGGACGCCGCGCCAGCCGACGACGCAGCGGCGCTCGAATGGTATCCCGTCGGCCGAATCCTGCTCTGGATCGCAGTCTTTGCGACGATCACGATCACCGCCACGCTGCTGACATTCGGCTCGGACGCCGCAGCGATGCACGACACGATGCGCAGCTCGCTGACGCGTATCCTTCAATCGGCGGATGTCGCACTCAGCGATCGAAGGATCGATGCGCTGGTGATCCTCGCACCACCTGCGGCCGCCATCATAGTCATGGCGACGCTGACGCTCAACTTGTGGCTCGCGGCGAAGATCGCAGCGACCTCGGGGCAATTGCGCCGTCCGTGGCCTGACTTGAAAAGCACGGCTTTGCCACCGCTGACGCTTGCGGTCCTGTTTGCCGCCATCGCGTTATGCTTCTCCGCCGGTCTGCCCGCGATAGTGGCTCAGATCGTTGCCGCGGCACTGACGATCGCCTATGCGCTGGCGGGTTTTGCCGTGCTGCACACGCTGACTGCCGCGCTGAACAACCGGTCCATCTGGCTCAGCTGCAGCTACCTGATCGTGACATTGTTCAGCTGGCCCATCCTGTTGATCGCCGCGCTCGGATTGGCCGATGCCGTTTTCGGGCTGCGCAGGCGATATCTGCAAGGGCGGTCGCCGCCCTCCCCGCATCCAAAATCTTTCAAGCCTTTAAAATAACTCGAAAGGAGATCGAACATGGAAGTCATCTTGTTGGAACGCGTCGCCAAGCTGGGCCAGATGGGCGAAGTCGTTCGCGTCAGGGACGGATTTGCCCGCAACTTTCTGCTCAAGCGCGGCAAGGCGTTGCGCGCGACCGCAGACAATCGCGCCAAATTCGATGGCATGAAGGCCGAGCTCGAGGCTCGCAACCTGCAAGCCATGACCGAGGCAAGCAAGGTTGCGGAAAAGATCGACGGCCGCAACGTCACCATCCTTCGTCAAGCCTCCGAAACCGGTCAGCTGTTCGGATCGGTGAGCGTCCGCGACATCATCGCGTCGTTCCAGAACGAAGGCGTCGCCATCAGCCGCAGCCAGGTCATGCTGGACGCACCGATCAAGTCCATCGGCAAGCACCAGATTGCGATTGCCGTTCATCCGGAAGTCGAAGTCGGGGTGACGGTCACAGTCGCGCGCAGCGCGGACGAAGCCGAACGCATCAACCGCGGCGAAGAGATTTCGACTCGTCAGGAAGATCAGGACGCTGCTGCCGAAGCGCTTGCCGCCGCCGGAGAGTTCTTCGATCCTGAGGCTCGCCCCAATGATCTGGCGCCACAGGAAGGTACTCCGCCCGAGAAGTAAACTCGTTTTCCGAGAGACTACGACAAAGCCCGGCCCGATCAGGCCGGGCTTTGGATTTCTGCCGCTTCTCCAACTCAGGAGCCCTGACCGACGCCGCCACCCTATTGCGAGATCGGGGGGGCGGGTGGTCCGGCAGGCGCAGGCGGTGGAGCGGAAGCCGTTATGGCGGCGGTTGGCGGCTCCGAGGGCGCGGGCGCCGCGGGCCGACCTGCGCCCGGCGCAGGCTCCGCTGAGCCGCCCGAGGCGGCAGCGCCGGGTGCCGACGAAGCGGCTGGCGCGGGTGTAATGGGTGGCCCCGACCGTAGCACAGGTGTCTCGCCGCCGCTCTCCTTGGGCGTCTCTACCCTGGCAGCTTCGGACTTGCCTTCGTCGGAGAGTTTTGGTGTCTCGGGTTTGCCGATCTCCTCGGCTGCGGCTTCGGGCCTCGTCTTGTCGTCGATCGCTGGTTCAAGCTTCTGCGGCTCCTCCTTGGCAGAGGGCGCTTCCTCGCTGCCGGGCCTTGCGCGTCTGCTTAGCCGCTGTTTGGTCGACAATCTGCGGCCGTCGGGGCCGCGATCGCCCCCGGCCTGCGCCGGTGCCGCCTGTCCGTCCGCAGCCGGCTTCGCTGTGTCGGCCGCCTCCGGGCGCGCCAGCCGTCTGCGGGCCTGGAGCGGGGCGCTATCGGCTTCCGGCCTCGCAGCTTCCTGGGGTGACGGCGCGCGCAACCTGCGGCCCTGCCGGTCGACCTGATCGGTCACCGCGGCGGGTTTGGCATCTGGCCCCTGTCTGGATCGACCATCGCTGGCGCCATTGGCAATAAGGAAGCTACTGAGCTGTGCGGCCATGTCGCCGCTGGTCGTGTAATGCTGCCGAAGAAAGCCCGGCAGCGATCCGGCCGAGACGGTCTTGAGGAGACCTCGGGGAGTCTTGTGGCAGGCGTTGCACGTGCCAGCAAAGAGCTGCGAAGGACTCTTGCCGGCCTCGAGATTTTGCGCCTGCGCCAGCGCTGCGGAGACTACAGTACCGATGAAAAGCGTCACCGCCGCTAAACGGAGCGTTCGGCCCAACATTCCTCACTTCTCCCAGACGCTTGAAATCGCATGCAGTGCGCCGTCGCCGGGCACCGGCGGCGGGTCACCTTTTAGCCGATTATCCCGCGAATGGAAGCGCACTTATGGCGCGGCTGCACAAATGCACCATTTCCGAATAACTGCTTTGTGAACAAGGCACTAGCGGGCAGGTTCCATCGCCTTTATGATCAGGTGAGACGTTGGAACCTTTGCGCTTCCGGCGCGTCCTGTGACAGGGGACCTTCTACCGGGATCGCTCTAATCGGTGGTTTCGATGGACCGTTTGTTGCGTTTCTTCCTGCGGCAGTTCATTCAGCGCGGTGCGATGACATTTACCACCGCAAGCGGGGCGAAATTTACCTGCGGCGATGGGACCGGCCAGCCGGTGTTCGCGCGATTTCTGACTAGCGATGCCGAACGCAGCGTTCTGCTCAACCCTGAACTTGCGCTCGGCGAAGTTTACATGGACGGCACCTTCGTCGTCGAGAATGCCTCGATCGCAGACGCGCTGGCAATCCTGATGGACCAACCGGAAATGCTGCCGCGTTGGGCCAGGCTGCAATGGTGGCTGCGCTATCTGGCCAGACACATCAGGCAGTTCAATCCGCGCGGTCGGGCGAAAAACAACGTCGCCCACCACTACGACCTTGATGGTCGCCTTTATTCGTTGTTCCTGGATTCCGACAAGCAGTACAGCTGTGCGTATTTCGAAAAGCCCGACGCGACGCTCGAGGACGCCCAGCTCGCCAAGAAGCGCCACGTCGCTGCCAAGCTAATGATCGGGCGCGGCGACAAGGTACTCGACATCGGCTCCGGTTGGGGCGGCCTGGGCCTGTATCTGGCCGAGACCGTCGGCGCCGACGTTACGGGCGTCACGCTGTCGAACGAGCAGCTGCAGGTCTCCAACGCCCGCGCTGGCGAAAAAAACCTGACGCATTCGGCAAGATTTCTGCTTGAGGATTATCGCGACATTCCAGGTCCGTTCGATCGCATCGTATCGGTAGGCATGTTTGAGCATGTCGGCGTCGACTTCTACGACATCTATTTCAAGCGATGCGCCGAACTTCTCAGCGATGACGGCGTCATGCTGCTCCATTCGATCGGTCGCTCGGAGGGTCCCGACGCCACCAATCCCTGGATTGCGAAGTACATTTTCCCGGGCGGATACATCCCCGCACTTTCCGAGGTGATGCCGGCAATCGAGCGCTCTGGCCTGTTGGTGTGCGACATCGAAATACTGCGCCTGCACTATGCCGAGACGCTCAAGGCGTGGCGCCAGCGCTTCATGGCACGGCGCCAGGAAGCCATAGAGCTCTACGACGAACGCTTCGCGCGAATGTGGGAATTCTATCTTGCCTCTTCCGAAATGGCGTTTCGAAAGCAGAACCTGATGAATTTCCAGATCCAGCTCGCCAAGCGCCAGGGCGTCGTACCGATGACCCGCGACTACATCGTGCGCGAGGAAGCGAAATTGCGGGGGCTGGAGCGTGGGAAAAGGCCGCGGCTTCAGATCGCCGGCGGTTGACGGCCGACGCGGATCGATCTTTTAGTTTCTTAAACTGAAGCGAGAAGAAAACATCGGGTAAGGCGCCGCAGGTCGTGCAAGCTGGGCGCGTAACGCGGCCAACTCCACCGCATCACAGCGGACGTTCCGCCACTCGGGTGCAGAAAACCTCTCCATGGCCTCGACCAGCATCGACAGCCACAGGGTTTGGCCTCTTCCGGTTCGCCACAACTGTGGCAGCTGGTCCATCGCCTGTCCTTTTCCCTTCATACGCAAAGCACACTCTTACCAATTCCGATCCCGCCAACCGGTTCCTGGCGACCGTGTCGCAAAAGAAATCGGCAAGATGTGACCTGTTTCACAGGGCAACCTGCCGCGGCCGCCTTAAATCTCTGGTATGGCCGAAAAAACCCCTCAATCTCCGTTCGACCCTGATGCGGACACCCGGGCCGACTACGCCTTGATTGCCGCCGCCAGCGGAGCGGCCATTTTTGCGCTGATCTACCTCATCCTGATTTGACCAGCGCGCCGGGGCTGGCAACTTCGCCTGTCCCCGAGAATGGGTCTGCCCGCAGGTCAAAAGGTTCAGCCACAAGGAAAATTTCGGCGAGAGAGCTCGATCTCCCGCGATGGCGGCCGCAAAAAGCCGTCAAGCACCCGACCGGCAAGCCCCTCGCAATTCCCAATGCCGATTGTGTGAATCGGGCATAAGGCATCTCGCCGCTTCCGCTTTGCCCGGGACAGGCGCTTTATCCCCGCCCTTGTCTGCCCAAATCTGCCCAAGTTCCCAGAACACTCGAGCGTCATGGCCTTGCCCGATTCGAACGTCCTCAAACTCACCCCCGATCCGGGTAACCCGGCCTACCGGAGCGCGCCCCACAATATCGAAGCTGAACAGAGTCTTCTGGGCGCGATCCTGGTCAACAATGACGCGTTCTACCGGGTATCGGACTTTCTGGAGCCGAAGCACTTCTTCGAGCCGATCCACCAGACAATTTTTGAGACCGCCGGCAGTCTGATCCGGTTGGGCAAGGTCGCCACCCCCGTGACCCTGAAAACCTTCCTTCCTGCCGACACCGACATCGGCGGCCTGACGGTCGGCCAATACCTTGCGCGGCTTGCCGCCGAAGCCACCACCATCATCAACGCGCAGGATTACGGGCGGACGATCTACGAGCTTTCGCTTCGCCGCGATCTGATCCGGATCGGCGAGGACATGGTCAATGTCGCGTTTGAGGCTCCGGTCGATTTTGCGCCCCGAGCGCAGATCGAGGACGCTGAGCGTCGCCTGTACGAATTGGCGGAATCCGGCCGCTACGATGGTGGCTTCCAGCGTTTCTCGCAGGCCCTCACCGTCGCCGTCGACATGGCGGCCAAAGCCTTCCAGCGCGACGGCAAATTGTCGGGCATCGCAACCGGCCTGCGCGATCTCGACACCAAGATGGGTGGCCTGCAGCCGTCGGACCTCATCATCCTGGCCGGGCGGCCCGGCATGGGCAAGACTGCACTCGCCACCAATATCGCCTACAACGTCGCCAAAGCGCATCGCGCCGAGGTTCAAGCCGACGGCACCATGAAGTCGATCAATGGCGGCATCATCGGCTTCTTCTCCTGCGAAATGTCGGCCGAACAGCTCGCCACCCGTATCATCGCCGAGCGCACCGGAATCCCCTCGAGCACCATCCGGCGCGGCGGCATCACCGAAACTGACTTCGAAAAAATTCGCGACTACTCGATCGAGCTGCAGTCGCTGCCGTTCTATGTCGACGAGACCGGCGGCCTGTCGATCGCGCAATTGATGGCGCGGGCGCGGCGCCTGAAACGGCAGAAGGGCCTCGACCTCATCGTGGTGGACTACATCCAGCTCCTGCAGGGATCGGGCAAGCGCGGCAACGACAACCGCGTGCAGGAAGTAACCGAGATCACCACGAGCCTCAAGGCGCTAGCCAAGGAGCTCAACGTTCCCGTGATCGCGCTATCGCAGTTGTCGCGTCAGGTCGAAAACCGCGACGACAAGCACCCGCAATTGTCGGACCTGCGCGAATCCGGCTCGATCGAACAGGATGCCGAC